>NZ_LLZG01000232.1 GCF_001509475.1 Streptomyces regalis | reverse complement strand
GGTCCGGCTCGGGCGCGGGGCGGTCGGGGTGGGGCCCGCCTGTGGCTTCGGGCTCGGGGCGCAGTGACGGTTCAGGCCGACGTACGGCATCGGACTCGGAGTCGGACTCGGAGTCGGACTCGGACTCGGACTCGGACTCGGAGTCGGAGTCAGGGACCGGTTCGGCGCCTTGGGCATCCACGCGCCCGCCCGTCGGACCACTCGGCGACCCGACTTCCGGCACGGAAGCGCCCGATGCCTCGGGTTCGGGCTCGGGCTTGGGCTCGGGCGCCGAACCATTCGCAGGACCCCCGGTCTCCGCACCCAAGCGCCCCGGATCAGCCTCAGTCCGTGCCGCGCCCTCTCGGGGCGCCCCTCCCCCGACCACCGGCATCGTCGGTGTGGGCGCCGGAAACGCCACCGGCTGCAGTGCCGTCTCCAGGTCGTCGAGGCCGGGGCGGATGGACGGGTCCTTCTCCAGCAGGGCCGCAAGGATGCCCCGCAACGGGCCTGCGTTCGGGGGGAGTTTGGGCTCCTCGTACAGGACCGCGTGCAGGGTTGCCAGGGTCGTGTCGCGGGTGAAGGGGGAGCGGCCGGCGAGGGCCGCGCTCAGGGTGGCGCCCAGGGACCAGACGTCGGACGGGGGGCCCTGGGGGCGGCCGGAGATGCGCTCGGGGGCCATGTAGTCGGGGGAGCCGACCAGCATGCCGACCATGGTGAGGGCCTTCGCGTCCTGGATCGCCGCGATACCGAAGTCGGTCAGGACCACCCGGCCCCGTCCGCGCGCCACTTCCGACTCCACCAGGACGTTGCCCGGCTTGATGTCCCGGTGGAGCACGCCTCGGGCGTGGACCTGGCGCAGTGCCGCCACCAGACCCAGGCCGATCCGGGCCGTCTCGCACGGGCCCAACGGGCCGTCTTCCGCCATGGTGCGTTCCAGGGAGCGGCCGGCCACCAACTCCATGACGATCCACAGGCGTTCGCCCTCGTCGACCACGTCGTAGACCCGTACGACGTTGGGGTGGTCGATCCTCGCCGTCGCCCGCGCCTCGCGCAGGGTGCGTTCACGGCGCGTGCGTGTGTCCTCCGGGTCGAGGCCGTCGATGCGCATTTCCTTCACGGCGACCAGGCGATCGAGCATTTCGTCGACTGCTCGCCACACGCGCCCCATTCCCCCCTGGCCGATACTCTCGACCAATCGGTAGCGCCCCGTCACCAGTAAACCCGGAAGCCCACCGTTTCTCGTGTTTCCCGTATTCCCCGGCAATCCGCTGCACCCCCTCCGCCGCGCCTCGGACATCCCCGACTGAAACACAATGGTCACACTTCACGCCGTACCAGCATAGTGCGGAGAAATCTTGTGGTAGCTCTTCAAGTACTGCGAATTCAGGCGCAGGCAAGGGGGACGAACATGAGTTCTCGTCACACGACGGCCATCGCGGGATCGCTGGTCGCAGCATCTTTCTCGGCAGTGCTGATCCTTTCCGCCACTGCCGGCGCGGACGACCAGGGACCCGGAAGCAACAAGGGGGGAAAGGTCATCGACGAGGCGCCGGCAGGGGGCAAGCTGACCACTCTGCTGCCCGAAAAAATCTCGGTGGACAACAGTTCGCAAGAGACCGAAATCACCGCCACGGTGAAGAACGAAGGGACCGAGGACAGCGGAAAGATCAGGCTTTTGGTCGTCGGTTTCGACGGCCTGACGGTCAAGAATGTCGAGGGCTGCTCGGCGATCGAGAAGAGCGGTCTTCCGGAGGGCTCGAACAGTGGTTTCAGCTGCCCCATCGACAATCTCCCGGCCGGTGAGTCGAAGTCGTACGCCGTCGACGCGACGTACGACCTGAGCAAGGCCGGGAAGATCTGCCTTCCCGTCCAGACCGGTGACGGCAAGAAGACGTACTGGCAGCAGGGCCCGGTGCCGTTCGGTACGACGAACCCCTCGCCCGACGCCCCGGCCACCCCGCTACTCCTCGGCACCGACAACAAGCCGGTCGCACCGGGCGCCGACGAGCTGCCCAAGACCGGACTCGGCCGTGACGTCCTGCCGTTGGGCGCGGCCGGCGCGACGCTGATCGCGGCGGGGGCGGCCGGGTTGTGGTGGTCCCAGTTGCGGCGGCCGAGGCGAGAGGCGAACTGAGCCGTATCCGGACCGCGAAACGCGAAAGAGGCTCACCGGGTTGAAGTCGCAGCGCGACCCGGCGAGCCTCTTCCGCAGGAACTACGGCATCACAGGAACCACGGCGTCAGCGGTTGATCAGCTTCCAGGCGGTGGGCAGCGCGCCCATCGCCAGGGCTGCCTTCAGGGCGTCGCCGATCAGGAACGGGGTGAGGCCGAGCGCGATCGCGTCGGACGCCGACAGGTCGACGGCCAGAGCCAGGTAGGGGACGCCGATGGCGTAGATGATCGCCTCGCCCAGCAGCATCGCGCCCGCCGTGCGCAGCGCGGTGCGGTCGGCGCCGCGGCGGGCCAGGGCGCCGACGACGGTGGAGGCGAGGATCATGCCGAGGATGTAGCCGAAGGACGGGGCCGCGGCGCCGGAGGTGCCGTCCGCGAACCACGGCACGCCCGCGATGCCCGCGAGGGCGTACAGCGCGAGGGAGAGGAAGCCGCGGCCGGCGCCGAGGGCCGTGCCCACGAGCAGCACCGCGAGGGTCTGGCCGGTCACCGGCACCGGGGAGCCCGGCACGGGCACGGAGATCTGGGCTGCGAGGCCCGTGAACGCGGCGCCGCCGAGAACGAGGGCCGCATCCCGGACGCGGGAGGCGGGGAGCAGGTCGGCGAGGACCTCTCCGGGACGGGCGGTGGCGGCAGCGGTGCTCATGGGGACTCCGCGGGTGAGTGGGCAGGTTGGGACACCGTGACGCTAACCCGGGGGGCTCACGCCGATCTCCGTCGGCGCTCGACAAAGGGTGGAGCGAAGGCTTGGTGGGCTCTGAACAAAGGGTGCCGGTTACACCGGGTACGGCGTGATACCGGTCACTGAGGCAGTGACGTTTCGCTCACTTCACCGGTTGCCGACCGGACTGTTGGATCTCGCCAAACGAATCCTAGTGGCCTGGTCGGATTCACCCGGCGCGGCCGCCTGTTCACAACTCGCCAGAACATCCTTTGCCGCCGCTGGTCCGAGAACCAGCTACACGCCGGTCGTCGCGTAACCGTCGGTTCACGCACAGTGCGGCGAGTGTCCGCATACTGGGCAGTCTCTCCTTGTGAGCGGAGAGGCTGCCCAGACTGTGGGCGTTTTTGCCCTCTCACGCCCTCTCACGCATTGGACGAGCCGCGCCCATGCACAGCACCTCCACCCAGACGCCCCCGCAGGCGGACGGCGTCTCCCCCGGTCTGAACCACGGCCTCAAGCAGCGCCACCTGTCGATGATCGCCCTCGGCGGTGTCATCGGCGCGGGCCTGTTCGTCGGCTCCGGCGCCGGTATCGCCGCCGCCGGCCCTTCGATCGTCGTCGCCTACGTCATCTCCGGCCTCCTCGTGATGCTGGTGATGCGGATGCTCGGCGAGATGTCGGCCGCGTACCCGTCGTCGGGCTCCTTCTCTGCGCACGCCGAACGGGCGATCGGACCCTGGGCGGGCTTCACGGCCGGCTGGTCCTTCTGGGTCCTGCTCTGCACAGCCGTGGGCCTGGAGGGCATCGGCGCCGCGAAGATCGTCACGACCTGGCTGCCGCATACGCCCGAGTGGGCGTGGGTGGCCCTGTTCATGGTCGTCTTCTGCGGCGCGAACCTGGCCGCCGTGAAGAACTTCGGCGAGTTCGAGTTCTGGTTCGCGGCGCTGAAGGTCGGCGCGATCAGCCTGTTCCTCGTCCTGGGCGGGCTGGCGATCGCCGGCGTCCTGCCGGGCACGGACGCGCCGGGCACCGCGCATCTCACCGGTGAGGGCGGCTTCCTCCCGCACGGCACCGAGGGCCTGATCATCGGCCTGCTCGCCTCGGTCTTCGCCTACGGCGGCATGGAGACGGTCACCATCGCCGCCGCCGAGTCGGAGAACCCGGTCAGCGGCGTGGCCAGCGCGGTCCGTACGGCCATGTGGCGCATCGCCCTCTTCTACATCGGCTCGATGGCGGTCGTCGTCACCCTCGTCCCCTGGGACTCCAAGGAGATCGTCGACAAGGGCCCGTACGTCGCCACCCTCGACCACCTCGGCATCCCCGGCGCCGGCCAGGTGATGAACGTCGTGGTGCTGGTCGCGCTGCTGAGTGCCATGAACGCCAACATCTACGGCTCCTCACGCATCGCGTACTCCCTCGTCCAGCGCGGGCAGGGACCTGCGGCACTGGGCCGCGTGTCGGGCGGCGTCCCGCGGATCGCCGTCCTCGCGTCGTCGGTGTTCGGCTTCGTGTGCGTGGTGCTGAGCTACTGGCGGCCGGACGACGTCTTCCCCTGGCTGCTGAACATGATCGGCGCGGTGATCCTCGTCGTCTGGATCTTCATCGCCGTCTCCCAGCTGCGGCTGCGGCGGCGGCTGGAGCGGGAGACGCCGGAGAAGCTGGTCGTGCGGATGTGGGCGTTTCCGGTGTTGACGTGGGTGGCGCTGGCGGGGATGGCGGCGATCTTTGTGCTGATGGCTCGGGAGGCGGATACGCGGGTGCAGCTGTATTCGACCGGGGGGATGACGGTGGTGCTGGCGGGGGTGGGGTACGCGTGGCAGCGGGCGCGGGCGGCGAAGGGCTGATCAGCTTTCCGCTTCGGCCTGCCAGGCCGTGAGCCACTCGTGGTTCTCCACGACGAGCGGGTGCTCGGGACCGAGCACCCGCTCTCGGCGTTCGATGACCTCCTTGAGCGTCCCGACGGCCTCGTCGAACCGTCCCAGGCCATGGGCGACCCGGGCTTTCAGGCACAGGGCGGTGAGGGTCAGCGGGTGATCGGGGCCGTGATTCCGGATGTGGTCGGCCAGCACACTGCCGGTCAGGGGATCCGCTTCCGCGTGCCGTCCCAGCTCACGCAGGCTGTCGGCGTAGGAGTGACGGGCCACCGCCGTCGTGGGGTGCCCCGCCGGCAGCTCGCGCTCGCACGCGTCGATGAGCGCTGCGGCCTCGGTCTCCAGCTCGCGCTCCCGGCCTGTCGCGCTCAGCAGCTCCAGCAGGCTCGTCCAGGTGTCCAGCGTCTCGGGTGAGTTCTCCCCCAGCAGGCGCCGCTGCCCGTCCAGTGCCCGGCACAGGAAATGTTCGGCCTCCTCCATGCGGCTGAGGAGGGCCAGCGGTTGCCGGAAGTATCGGTAACTGCGCAGCGTGTCCGGGTGATCGGGGCCGAGGGTCTGTTCGCGGCGTTCGATGACCGTGCTGAACAGCTCCGCCGACTCGGCCCAACGGCCCATCCGCGTCAGCGCCTTGGCCTGTGCGTCCTGGGCGTCCAGCGTCACCGGATGCAGGGCGCCGAGCGCGGTGTCCGTCACGCGTACGACGTCGCAGGCCAGGGCCAGGGTGGCCGGTCCGTCCCCCGCCTCGTGGACGGCGCGGACCACCCGCACCGCCAGTGCGGCGGTGCGTTCTCCAGGTTCCGCCTTCAGCAGGGCCACGGTGTGCGGGGCCAGCAGTGTGAGCCGGGTTCGGTTCTCGGCCGTTTCCGGCAGTGCCGCCTCCAGCAACCCGGCCGCCGCCTCCGCCAGCGCCGGCCGCTGCCCCCGCGGGATCCCGGCCGCGACGCTGTCCAGCAGTACGCCGTGTGCGCGGACGCAGCGGACCGCGTCGGCGACGACGACCAGTTCGGCCAGGGAGTGGTCGAGCAGTCCCCGTAGTGCCGGTTCCACGCGCGCCGGTTCGAGCCCCTCGATGGCCACCGCTGCCCGGGCCACCGGTGCCAGCACCTCCAGGGGGACCGGGTCCGCGGCCAGCAGCGAGAGCAGTCGTAGCAGCGTCGTGGCCTCCGGCAGGCCCTGTTCCGTCAGCGTGTCCAGGGACAACTGCCAGGTGCGGCCCACCAGATGACGGGACTGGTTGCCGCCGTGTCCGGCCGTACCCCGGTCCACTATGGCCGTCGACTCCTCCGCCAGCTTGCGGTCGTACTCGTCCATGGACCACGACTCCAGTAGCTGGTGGGCGAGATGGGAACCGGCCAGGGTGAGCGCCAGCGGGAGGCGGCCGAGGCGTTCGGCGACCTTGCGCGCGGAGTCCAGGTCCCCGGTGTCGGGCGCCAGGTCGCACAGGACCTGGGCCGCGTCGTCGAGGGGGAGGACGCCGAGGGCGTGCCGGGAGACGCCGGGCCCGCGCCACAGCGGGGAGCCGGCGTGGCGGGTGGTGATCAGGACCGTGCCACGCGGGCTCGTGCGCAGCCAGGCTCCGTCCTCCAGTACGCCCGGGTCGTCGGCGTTGTCGAGGACCAGCAGCCAGGGGTCGCAGGAGTGGTCGAGGTAGTGCCACACCAGGTCCGCCGCCGCTCGCTGTCCCGTCGCCGCTGCCGCCAGCTCCCCCGCCGAGGCGCCCCGGTCGCCCGCGACGGCCAGCATTCCGGCGCGCAGGGACATCCGTTCGGAGGCGTTGACCCACAGGCCGACCCGGCCATGGCTGCGGACGGCCTCGGTGAACAGCCAGTACGCCAGTGCCGTCTTGCCGCAGCCGCCCATGCCGTGCACGACGTGGGCGTCGCCGCCGGGTCCGGCCACGGCGGCGGCCAGCAGTTCGCGCAGTTCCTCGCGGTTGCGAAGAATGCCGGGCGGGCGGCCCACCAGCGGCATCCGCACGGAGTCGGGGCCGGCGGGGCTCGCAGGCCGCGTGCCCCCGAAGAGTGGTCCGGCGCCCGGGTCGTAGTGGTGGTGGTGCTCCTGGATGTGCTGGTCGCCGGTCGTCTGGAAGATCCGGCCCTGCCCCGAGGCGCGGGCGCCGAGTTCGTTCATCGCTCCGTGATGTGCTGGTCGCGGCCGGCCTGGTAGACGCGGCCGCTACCGGAGACCTCCGCGTTCAGCCGGATCTCCACCGAAGGCTGCCGCTGCGGGAGCGCAGGACTCAACTCTGCCAGTATGCGGCGCAGTTCGTCGGCGACCTCGGGCTGCGCGATCAGCAGTCGGCGGACCCGCGCCTGCCACTCGGCGGTCAGTTCGGCCTCGGTGTCGGTGTCGCCCGACTGGCGGGCGAGGAGCAGGTCGTCGCGGGTCGCTTCGAGTTCGCCGCCGACCGCCTCCGCACGGGCGGGCTGGAAGCGCTGCCAGAGGGCGACCACGCCGTCACGGGCGGACTCCCAGGCCTGACCGGCCATCAGCGCCACCACCGTCGTGCCCGCCGTGCGGGCGAGTTCGGCGATCTCGGGACCCATGACACCCCTCCCTACGAGTATCGATAGTAGATCGCGCCCACCCGGCGGCGCACACCCCATTTGCCACCCCGGACGCCCACCCCCACCCCTCTTGCTGCTAGCGTGCAGTTGCAAGCTACTTGCAATAAGAGGATCTGAGGGGACCCTTCATGCCCGTCTACACGCTCCCGGAACTGCCCTACGACTACTCCGCGCTCGCGCCCGTGATCAGCCCCGAGATCATCGAGCTGCACCACGACAAGCACCACGCGGCCTATGTGAAGGGCGCCAACGACACGCTGGAGCAGCTCGCCGAGGCTCGGGACAAGGAGCAGTGGGGGTCGGTCAACGGCCTGGAGAAGAACCTGGCGTTCCATCTGTCCGGGCACATCCTGCACTCGATCTATTGGCAGAACATGACGGGGAACGGGGGCGGCGAGCCCCTGGCCGCCGACGGGGTGGGCGAGCTGGCGGACGCCATCGCCGAGTCCTTCGGGTCGTTCGCGGGCTTCAAGGCACAGCTGTCCAAGGCGGCGGCGACCACGCAGGGTTCGGGCTGGGGTGTGCTGGCGTACGAGCCGCTGAGCGGGCGGCTGATCGTCGAGCAGGTCTACGACCACCAGGGCAACGTCGGCCAGGGCGCCACGCCGATCCTCGTGTTCGACGCCTGGGAGCACGCCTTCTACCTCCAGTACCGGAACCAGAAGGTCGACTTCATCGACGCCATGTGGGCCGTCGTCAACTGGCAGGACGTGGCCCGGCGTTACGAGGCCGCCAAGTCCCGGACGGACGTACTACTGCTCGCCCCCTGACCCCCTGCCCCCTGCTCCCCTGAGTCGTCCTGCCTCGTGATCGTCTTCTCACCCTTCACGAACGGCAGGCGGAATGAAGGAAGCCCCCGCGAGGACGTGACTCGCGGGGGCTTCCCGTTGCCGGTCCTGCGTCATGGGCACACGGCGCTACGGGACATCCGGCTCACACGGCACATTGAGGGAGAGAAGGGCGGCGGATCCGTCGGTTCTTACGAGGAGTTCGCTGATCGCCGCGTTGCGCAACCGCGGGAAAACTCGGCGGTACTCCCCGGGCGGGATCGACAGCAGGGTGCACAGCACGAGGCGGAGGAGAGTGTTGTGGGCGACGACGAGGACGCGTTCGCCGGGGTGCGCCGCGGCGATGCGGCGCAGGGCGGCTGCTCCGCGGTCGGCGGCGGTGGCGGGGTCCTCCGCCGCCGGGAACGGATGGGCCACCGGGTCGGTGCGGAAGGCCTCCGCGGCCGCCGGGTTCTCGGCCGCGAACTCCGCGAGCGTACGGCCCTCCAGCACGCCGAAGTCGCATTCGCGCAGGCCGGGTTCGCGGTGCGGGGTGAGGCCGAGGGCGCGGCAGGCGGGGTCGGCGGTGGCGACGGCGCGGGAGAGGGGCGAGGTCCAGATCGCGTCGACCGGGTGCGCGGCGGCCCAGCGGCCGAGGGCCTCGGCCTGGGCGCCGCCCGTGTCGGTGAGGGGCACGTCGCTCACGCCGGCGTAACGGTTCTCGGCGTGCCAGACGGTCTGTCCGTGGCGGGCCAGCAGCAGCGTCGTATCCGTGCTCGTGCTCGTGCTCGTGCTCATGAAGCCGAAGTATCCATGTCCAGGCGGGCGTGTGCGTGCGCCGCGACCGGGGGTGGGAGCCAGCCTCGGGCCGTCAGGGCGTCGATGAGGCGGGCGTACGGTTCGGCGTAGCGGGTGGTGCGGTCGGGGCGGGGGGCGACGGTCGTGCCGATGCGGACCATGCCTTCCGCGGCCGCCTGGAGATCGGGTGTCGCGCTCGCGCCGTACGCCGCCAGCGCCGCCATGCCCAGGGCCGGTTCCGTCTGCTGCGGGACGCGGGCCGGGCGGCCCAGGATGTCGGCGCGCAGTTGGTTCCAGTACGGGCTGCGGGCGGCGCCGCCCGTGAAGGTGAGGGGGCCGTCGAGGGGGGCGCCCAGGTAGTGCAGGTAGTCCAGGCACAGGCGTTCCGTGAAGGCGACGCCCTGGAGGAGCGAGGCCCACCGGTCCGCATCCGACTCCGGTTCGCCCAGGACGAGCGCGGAGGCGTCGGGGGCGAGGAACGGGAAGCGCTCGCCGGGGGACACCAGGGGGTAGGTGATCGCGCCGGCCGGTTCGTGCGCGGCGGCCGACGCGTCCATGGCCGCCGCGTCGGCGCCCGGGAACGCCGCCGTGAGCACGCCCGCGCCCACGCTCGAGGCGCCGCCGGGCAGCCAACTCCCGTCCGGCGCACGGTGGTTGTAGACCACGCCGGTCGCGTCCCGGACCGGCGTCGGGGACGCGCCCTTGAGGACCAGTGTGGTGCCGAGCACCGAGTTCCAGGAGCCGGGACGCAGGGCGGCGGAGGCGATCTGGGCCGCGCAGCCGTCGGTCATCCCGGCGATGACGGGGGTGCCGGCAGGGATGCCGGTCGCTTCGGCGGCGGTCGAGGACACCTCACCGAGGCGCGCGCCGGGACGTACGACGTCAGGGAACGCCCGCTCCGGGAGCCCGAGTTGAGGCAGTCCGGTCGGCCAGGCGTCGCGCTCCAGGTCGTAGCCGGTCTTGAGGGCGTGGCTGGAGTCGGCCGGGGGGAGTTCGCCGGTGAGGAGAGAGACGATCAGGTCCGGCTGGTGGGTGATCCGGCCCTGGCCGTAGGTCTCGGTCAGCCACAGCGCCTTCGGCAGCGCCCAGGTGTCCTGCACCGCGAGCCCCGCCGCCCGCGCCCGCGCCGCCTCCTGCGCGGCGCGCCGGTCGTCGTACATCAGCGCGGGGCTCATCGGCCGCCCCGCCCCGTCCGTCAGCAGCACGGTCCCGGACGTCCCGCACACCGCGAGCGCCCCGACCCGTACCCGGGAATGTCCCCGCAGTGCGGCCCGGGACGCCATGCACAGCCCCTCCCACCACTCCCCCGGATCCTGCTCGTGCCGCACCCCGTCCCGCCGCCCGGCGAGCGGGGCCGAACCGCTGCCCAGGACGGTGCCGTCCCCGGTGACCAGCAGGACCCGGACACTCTGGGTCCCCAGGTCGATCCCGAGCCACGCCTCCTGCTCGTCCGCCATCCGGGCCTCCCGAACATCTGGATCCGTGAACTTCTCACTCTGCACTGAGATTTTCCCCTGCGCGAGGGATTGACGCCCAACTTCCGCCGTTCCACCCTCTGTTAACGAGTCGACTCGCCGCGTTAACCCGGTTCGCTGCGCGATCTTCGCGCCGCCCTCCCTGCCAACCCGCTTTTCTGCTGGGGGTCCGGGGGCCCGCGGCGGAGCCGCTGATGTCGCAGTCCCCGGGATGACGCAGCACCACCAGCACCCGGATGGCCGAACCCCACGTGGAGGTCACGGATGGACATGCACGTGCACGATCGCCGCCGCTTCCTCGCCCTGACCGCCGCGGCCGCCGCGACCCCGCTGCTCGCGGCCTGCGGGGCCGGATTCGGCGGTGACGACAACAAGAGCGACGGTTCGGCCGCGGACGACGTCACCGGCTCCTTCGACTGGAAGCGGGAGAAGGGCACGACCGTCAAGGCGCTGCTCAACAAGCACCCGTACACGGACGCGCTGATCGCCGACCTGAAGTCCTTCACCGAGAAGACCGGCATCAAGGTCGAGTACGACGTCTTCCCCGAGGACAACTACTTCGACAAGCTCACCGTGGACCTGTCCAGCGGGCGTGCCTCGTACGACGTGTTCATGCTCGGCGCGTACATGGTCTGGCAGTACGGGCCGCCTGGGTGGCTGGAAGACCTCGGGCCCTGGATGCGCAACTCCTCGGCGACCGGCGCCGAATGGGACCAGGCCGACTTCTTCCCGAACCTCCTCCAGGCCGACCAGTGGTCCCTGAAGGCGGGCGCGCCGCTCGGGCAGGGCGGGCAGTACGCGCTGCCGTGGGGCTGGGAGACCAACGTCGTCGCCTACAACACAGACGTCTTCAAGCGGCTCGGGCTGAAGCCCGCAGAGACCTTCGACGAGCTGCGCGACATCGCAGGGACCATCAAGCGCAAAGCCCCCGGTGCCGGTTTCGACGGCATGTACGGGATCGCCGTACGCGGGTCGAGGAGCTGGGCGACCATCCACCCGGGCTTCATGACCATGTACGCCCGCAACGGGCTCAAGGACTTCACAGTCGAGGGCGGGAAGCTCACACCCGCCATGAACACCCCGGAGGCCGTCGCCTTCACCGAGGACTGGGCCGGCATGGTCAAGCAGGGTGGGCCGCCGTCCTGGACGTCGTACACCTGGTACCAGTGCTCCAGCGACCTCGGCGCGAAGAAGGCCGGGATGCTGTTCGACGCCGACACGGCCGCGTACTTCCAGGCCGTCGAGGGCGCCAGTCCCGCCTCCGGGAAGATCGCCTTCCATCCGGGGCCCAAGGGACCGGACGGGTCCCTCGCCACCAACATGTGGATCTGGTCGCTCGGCATGAACGCCAAGAGCAAGAAGAAGAGCGCCAGTTGGCTGTTCCTGCAGTGGGCGACCGGCAAGGAGCACCTGCTCAAGAGTGCGATCACGCACAACCACATCGACCCGGTGCGGAAGTCGATCGCCGACGCCGGCGCCTACCAGGACAAGATGAGGCACCTGCCCGGCTTCATCGAGACCTTCGAGACCGTCGTCGACCAGACGAAGATCCAGTTCACCCCGCAGGCGCAGTTCTTCGACGCGACCACGAGCTGGGCCGCCGCCCTCCAGGAGATCTACGGCGGCCAGGGCGCGGGGTCGGTGCTCGACGGGCTGGCGGGCGACCTCGCCGACAAGGTGGGCTAGCGCGATGGGATGGCGGCTCGCCCTGCGCCCGTACGTCCTGATCGTCCCCGCGCTGCTGCTGACCTGCGGGATCCTCTACCCCTTCGGGCTCGGCCTCTACTACACGTTGTTCGACTTCTCGGCGAGCAAGCCGCAGCCGGACATGGTGCGGTTCGAGAACTACGAGACCGTCTTCACGCAGGAGGCCTTCTGGAACTCAGCGTGGGTGACGGTTCTGTACGCGGTCGGAGCCGCCGCCGTCGAGACCCTCCTCGGAGTCGCCGTCGCCCTGCTGCTGCACCGGTCGACGATCGTCGGGCGGGTGCTGGAGAAGATCCTCATCCTGCCGCTGATGATCGCGCCGGTGATCGCGGCGATCATCTGGAAGCTGATGCTCCAGCCGTCGGTCGGGGTGATCAACTACCTGCTGAGACCCTTCGGGCTTGGCGGAGTCCAGTGGACGGACACCCCGACCGGCGCGCTGCTGTCGTCCATCGCCGTGGACGTGTGGGTGTACACGCCGTTCGTGGCGATCCTCGCGCTGGCCGGGCTGCGGTCGCTGCCCACCTCCCCCTTCGAGGCGGCGGCCGTCGACGGGGCGGGCTGGTGGTACACGTTCCGGCGGCTGACGCTGCCGATGCTGTGGCCGTACGTCCTGGTCGCGGTGATCTTCCGGTTCATGGACTCGCTGAAGGTGTTCGACATCATCTACGCCCTGACGGAGGGCGGGCCAGGCGACTCGACCGTCGTCCTGCAGATCCGGGCGTATCTGGAGGCGATCCGCTTCCAGCGGTACTCGTTCGGGATCAGCTACACGATCGTGCTGTGGGCCGTGGTGTATCTCGCCGCGATGGTGCTGGTGAAGCACCTGGGGAAGATCCAGCGGAAGGCGGCGGAGGTGGCTGCCAAGTGAGCCGAACGACCTCGAAGAAGCGCCTGCTCGGGTGGCTGGCGGACGCCGCCCTCATCCTCTACTTCGTCTTCGCGCTGTTCCCGATCGCCTGGATGGTGATCCTCTCGCTGAAGCCGGCCAACCAGCTCTTCTCCACCTACTTCTCCTTCTCCCCCACCCTCGACGGCTACCGCACGGTCCTCGGTGACAGCGAGGGCATCCCGTTCGTGCGGTTCTTCGTCAACAGCCTGGTCGTGTCGCTGGGCGCGGTGGCCCTGTCGCTCCTCGTCGGCCTTCCGGCGGCGTACGCCTCGGCGCGCTGGCGGTTCAAGGGCTCCGAGAACCTGATGTTCACGCTGCTGTCGTTCCGGTTCGCACCCGAACTCACCGTGATCATCCCGCTGTTCGTGCTGTACCAGAAGCTCGGGCTGTTCGACACGTACGTCGGCATGGTGTGGGTGCTCCAGCTCGTCACGCTGCCGCTGATCGTGTGGATCATGCGGTCGTACTTCGCCGATCTGACGCCCGAGCTGGAGCAGGCGGCGCTGCTGGACGGCTACACGCGCAAGCAGGCGTTCTTCAAGGTGGCGATCCCGCTGGTCAAGCCGGGCATCGCGGCCGTGTCGCTGCTGGCCTTCATCTTCGCCTGGAACAACTTCGTCTTCCCCCTCATCCTCACCTCCAACGAGGCCCAGACCGTGACCGTGGGCGCGCTGTCCTTCCTCGGCGGGGACCGGCCCAAGTACAACCTCACGGCCGCCGCCGCGCTCGTCTCCGTCGTACCGCCGCTGCTGCTCGCGCTGACGATCCAGCGGTATCTGGTGCGGGGGCTGTCGTTCGGGGCGGTGAAGTCATGAGCACGGCCGTCGCGCTGCGCGGGATCCGGAAGACGTACGGGAAGACCACGGCCCTGGACGGGCTCGACCTGGAGGTCCGGGAAGGCGAGTTCTTCTGTCTGCTCGGCCCGTCGGGGGCCGGGAAGACGACGACGCTGAAGACCGTCGCCGGCCTCGAACTCCCCGACTCCGGCACCGTCGAACTGGGCGGCAAGGACATGCGGGGCGTCGAGCCGTACGACCGTGGCGTCGCGATGTGCTTCGAGAGCTACGCCCTCTACCCGCACAAGTCGGCCTACGACAACCTCGCCTCGCCGCTCCGCTCCCCGCGCCACCGCCTCCCCGCCGCGCAGGCCCGGGAGCGGATCGGCGAGATCGCCGAACTCCTCGGCATCTCCGCCCTGTTGGACCGCCCGGTCGGCCGGCTGTCCAACGGCCAGCGGCAACGCGTCGCCCTCGGCCGGGTCCTGGTCCGCCCAGCCCGCGCCTTCCTCCTAGACGAGCCCCTCTCCCACCTGGACGCCAAGCTGCGCCAGCAGATGCGGGCGGAACTGAAGGCGATCGGGGCCGTGCAGCACACGACGACCCTCTACGTCACCCATGACTCCGTCGAGGCGCTGGCGCTCGGCGACCGGATCGGCGTCATCCGGGACGGGCGGATCGTGCAGACGGGGACGCGGGAGGAGATCTGGTACCGGCCCTGCGACACCGAGGTCGCGCGGGCTTTCGGACGGCCGCGGATCAATCTGCTGCCGGGAGTGGTGACGCAGGACGGGGGGTTCCGTTCGGCGGACGGGAAGGTCGAGCTGTCGGTCGGTGCGCAGGCGGCTCCCGGCACCGACGTGCTGATCGGGCTGCGGCCCCGGGACATCACCCTGCGCGGCCCCGGTCATGAGCTCACCGGCACCGTCTATGTCACCGAGGTGCTCGGCCGGTCGGTCGAGGTCACCGTCCGGCTGGGCGAGCAGCAGGTGTCGCTGGTCGCCCCGCGCCCCGACACGACGGGGCTGCGGCCCGACGATCCGGTACGGCTGTCGGTCCGGCCTGAGAACCTGCTGCTGTTCGAGGCCGACCGGCCGGAGCGTCCAGGACGACGGATCGAGAAGAGCGCGTGATGAGCAGCAGCAACAGCAGCGGTGGCGGCCCACAGCAGGGCCCCGCGGCCCGCCAGGCCGCCATGGCCGAGCGGGTCCTCGCCGACGGCTCGGCGACGGCCGCCGACCTCGCCGAGCGCTTCGGGGTGAGCCTGATGACCATCCACCGGGACCTCGACGAGCTCGAACGGCAGGGCATCGTAAGGAAGTTCAGGGGCGGAGTGACGGCCCAGCCGTCCGGTGTCTTCGAGTCGAACGTGCAGTACCGGCTGAAGACCATGCGCGCGGAGAAGGCCGCCGTCGCCGACCGCGCACTGAAGCTGATCGAGCCCGGCATGGCGATCATGCTGGACGACTCCACCTCCACGCTGGAGATAGCCCGCAGGCTGCGGCACGGCGAGGTGACCCCGCTGACGGTCGTCACCAATTTCCTGGAAGCGATCAACCTGCTGTCCGACCAGCGCGGCATCCACCTGATGGCCCTCGGCGGCGACTACGACCCGCTGCACTCCTCCTTCCTCGGCGTGTCCTGCGTGGAGGCGATAGAGCAGCTGCGCGTGGACGTCTGCTTCGCGTCGACGTCGGCCGTGCGCGGGGGTTACGCCTACCACCAGGAGCAGCACATCGTGTCGGTGAAGCGGGCCATGCTCGACGCGGCCGCCCGCAACGTCCTGTTGATAGACCACACCAAGCTCGCCAGGGTCGCCCTGCACCGGGTGGTCCCCCTCTCCCGCTTCGACCTGCTCCTCGTGGACGACGGGGCGTCGGCGGAGGCGCTGCGGGACCTGGACGAGCACAAGGTCCGTTATGAGGTTTGCTCGACGAAGGGCAGCGATGACCGAGCTGGAGCTACGTGATCTGCGCAAGACCTATTCGGCGCGGGGCCGCCCGTCGGTGGACGCCGTACGGGGCATCGACCTGACCCTGCGCTCCGGCGAGCTGCTCGGCCTCCTCGGCCCGTCGGGCTGCGGAAAGTCGACCACCCTGCGGATGATCGCCGGGCTGGAGACGGTGACCGGCGGGGACATCCTGGTGGACGGTTCGTCGGTGATCGCGCGCCCGGCCCAGCAGCGCAACATCGGGGTCGCGTTCGAGAACTACGCCCTCTACCCACCGCTGACGGTGGCGGAGAACCTGGCGTTCGGCCTGAAGGCACGCAGACGGGCCGAACGGGGTGACGTCGACCACAAGGTCAAGGAGATCGCCGAGCGCGTCGACCTCACCGCCATCCTGGACGCCCGCCCGGCCGGCCTCTCCAGCGGCCAGAAACAGCGCGTGTCCCTGGCCCGCGCCCTGATCCGCGAACCGGACGTCCTGCTCCTGGACGAGCCCCTGTCCCACCTGGATGCGGCCCAGCGCGACACGACCCGCCGCGAACTCAAGCGCATTCAGAAGGACTTGGGCCATACGACCATCCTGGTCACCCACGACCAGGAGGAGGCCCTCTCCCTCGCCGACCGGATCGCCGTGATGAAGGACGGCGTCATCCAGCAGCTCGGCACCCCGTACGAGATCTACGACAGCCCGGCCAACGTCTTCGTCGCGGACTTCGTCGGCGAGCCCGCGATCAACCTCCTGCCCGGCGTCGCGGACGGCGACGGTCACGCTCGCCTGTCCGACGCGGCGCGGGTCGCGCTGCCGGTGCCGGTGCCGGCCGGCCGGGAGGTGGTGGTCGGGATCCGCCCCGAGGACCTGGCCCTGACCGGCGACGACGGCCTCCCCGCCCGCGTCCTGGCCCACGAACCCCTGCTGGAGTCAGGCATCGCCACTCTCGCCCTCGACGGCGTCGAAAGCCCCCTCGTCGTCCTCACCGACCCCGACGTACGCCTCGCCCACGACGACCGTGTCCATGTCACCGCCGAGACCCACCTCACCCATGTCTTCGACGCCGAGACGGGAGACTCCCTCCGATGACCAACGGGAACAGCGTGCGCGTGGTGGCCGCCGGCGACCACTTCATCCTGCCGTCGCTCATCACCGATGCACTCGGTCACCAACTCACCTGCGACGTCGCCGAATTGACACTCGGCTGGCCTCTCGCCCCCTTCGGCCCGGTGGCCGAGGTGACGGAGGCGAGCGACGCCGAGGACGAGCTGATCGACGCGCTCGCGGGTGCGCAGGTGCTGGTCACCCAGATGGGTCCCGTCACGGAACGTGTCCTCGACGCCTGCCCGGACCTCCGCCTGGTCGTCGTCTGCCGGGGCGGCCCGGTGAACGTCAACCTGGACGCGGCCAAGCGGCACGACGTCCGGGTGTGTTACGCCCCCGGCCGCAACGCCGCCGCCACCGCCGAATTCACCGTCGGCCTGATGCTGGCGGCCCTGCGCCGGATCCCGCAGGCCCATGACCTCCTTGCCCGGAAGGGCAGTTGGGAGGGGGCGACGTACTACACGTACGAGCACAGCGGCCTGGAGCTGGAGGACCTGCCGGTCGGACTGGTGGGCTACGGGGCGGTGGGCAGCAGGGTCGCGCGCGTGCTGTGCGCGTTCGGTGCGCGGGTGATGGTCTACGACCCGTACGTCCACCACCACGAGATCCACGGCCTGCGCGTGCCGACGCTGGACCAACTCCTGCGCCAGTCCCGGGTGATCACCCTGCACGCCCGTCTCACCACCGAGACCCGCGGCCTGATCGGCGCCCGTGAGCTGGCGCTGCTGCCGCCCGGCGCGGTCGTGGTGAACGTGGCGCGCGGACCACTGCTGGACGAGGGGGCGCTGTGCGACGCGCTGGAGAGCGGGCAGGTGTCGGCGGCGGCCCTGGACACGTACGAGACGGAGCCGGTGCCGCCCGGTTCCCGCCTGTACGGCCTCGGCGACCGTGTCGTCCTCACTCCCCATCTGGGCGGGGCGAGCCGGGCCGTGGCCGAGAAGGCGGCGGCGATCGCGGCGGCGGAGGTGGGGCGTTGGGCGCGGGGGGAGCCGCTCGCGCATTGCCTGACCTGAGCCGACCGAGCCGAAAGAGGTGGGTGGGAATGTACGTCGGTATCGATGTGGGCACGTCCACGGTGAAAGCCGCCGCGTTCGGCGCCGAGGGCCGTGAACTGGCCGTCGCTGCCCGCCCCGTGGGGCTCGCCCTGCACGGCGGGGTCGTCGAGCAGGACATGGACGAGTTGTACGGGGCGGTCGTCGCCGTACTGGAAGAAGTGACCTCCCGCGCGCCGGAGCCGATCGAGCTCGCCGGGCTCACCGGGCAGGGCGACGGTGTGTGGCTGGTCGACTCGGAGGGGCGGCCGGTGCGGCCCGCTGCCTCCTGGATGGACGGGCGGGCGCATGAACTCGTCGACCGCTGGCTGGCGGACGGCACGTTCGAGACGGTGTTCCGGCGGACGGGAAGCGCGATGTTCCCGGGGTGTCCGGGGCCGCTGCTGGCGTGGCTGGACGGCCATGAGCCGAAGGCGCTGGATGCCGCGAGGGCGGCCCTGTACTGCAAGGACATGGTGTTCCAGCGGCTGACGGGGGCGGGGCCGACGACGGATGTGTCGGACGCGTCGATGCCGTTCCTGGACCCGCGGACGCGGACGTACGACAACCGGGTCGTGGAGCTGCTCGGGCTGACGCACCGGCGCGGCCTCCTCGCCCCTGTCAGCGATCCGGTCGCGACGGCGCGGACGCGCGGCGAGGGGCTGCCGGCCGGGACGCGGATCGCGAACGGGCCGTACGATCTGCCGGCCTGCGCGCTCGGCGCGGGGGTGACGTCTCCCGGGGACGGTCTCCTCATCGTCGGCACCTGCTTGGCCAGCCTGGTCGCGACGACCGACCTCGACCTGACCGGTGAGCCGGCCGGCCTGTACATCAATACCGACCGCCCGGGTCACTGGCTGCGCGCGATGCCCGCGATGGTCGGGACGGCGGCGCTGGACTGGGTGCTGTCGACGACCGGCGTCCGGCACGAGGAGGTCGACGGGCTGCTGGCCGAGACCCCGCCCGGCGCGAACGGCGTGCGGGTACTCCCGTACTTCGCGCCCTCCGGCGAACGCGCCCCCTTCGTCGAACCCCGTCTGCGCGCCGAACTGACCGGCGTGTCCCTGGAGTCGACCCGCGCCGACCTGGTCCGGGCGACCTGCGAGGGCATCGGCTACGCGGCCCGGCACTGTCTTCAGGCGGCGGGGCTCACCGGGACGCTGGCCGTGTGCGGCGGCGGTACGCGCAGCCCGGCCTGGATGCGGCTGCTCGCCGACGTCATCGGGCGGCCGCTCCGGGTCGTCGAGGGCGAGGTGGGCGCGCGGGGCGCGGTGCTGGCGGCGGCGGAGCGGTACGGAGTGGCGCTGGACGCGGAGGCGTGGACGCGGCCGACGGCGGTCGTCGAGCCGGACGGGGGCCGGGCGGCGTACTACACGAAGGGCTATGAGGAGCATCTGACCCGGCTGGCAGAGGCGCGCGGCCGGGCACGCGCCTGAGAGCCGTACGAGGAAAGGGAGTTGTATGCATCCGAAACGTAGATCCCTGCTGCTCGCGGCCGCCGGCACCACGGCGGCCGCGGCCGTACCCGCGACGGCTGCGGCGGCCGCCGGCTCCCGCCCACCGGGGCGGCCGCTCGTCATCGGCCATCGCGGCGCCGCCGGCTGGCGCCCGGAGCACACGGCGGCCTCGTACACGTACGCCGTGCAGACCGGCGCCGACTGGATAGAGCCGGACCTGGTGCCGACCAAGGACCATGTACTCGTCGTCCGGCACGAGAACGAGATCTCGCAGACGACGGACGTGGCGTCCCACCCGGAGTTCGCGGACCGCCGTACGACGAAGACGGTGGACGGGCGGTCGGTGACCGGCTGGTTCACGGAGGACTTCACGCTGGCGGAGCTGAAGACGCTGCGGGCGGTGGAGCGCCTGCCGCTGGTCCGCAACCGCAACACCGTGTTCGACGGCCGTGAGGAGGTGCTCACCTTCCAGGAGGTGGTCGACCTGGCGCGCAGGCTGTCGAAGGCGTACGGCCGCACGATCGCCGTCTTCCCGGAGACCAAGCACCCGACGTACTTCCGCGGGCTGGGTCTGCCCCTGGAGCCGAAGCTGGCGGAGGTGATCCGCCGGTGCCGCCTCGGCCGGCGCGAGTGCGTCGTGCAGTCCTTCGAGCCGACGAGCCTGAAACGGATCGCGGCGGAGCGGCTGGGGGTGCCGCTGTGGCAGGCGCTGGGGACGACGGGTGGGCCCTACGACCTCGTCCTGGCCGGTGATCCGACGACGTACAAGGACATGATGACGCCGGCGGGGCTGGCGCGGATCGCCGGGTACGCGGACTGGATCGGGCCGGACAAGTCGTCGCTGGTCGGCACCCCGGTCCTCGCGGACGCCCATGCGGCGGGGCTGCGTGTGGGGCCGTACACCTTCCGGGCGGAGAACCAGTTTTTGCCGGCGGACCTGCGGCGCGGTAGCGGAGCGAACGATTTCGGGGACGCGTTCGCGGAGTACGCGCTGTACTACGGGATGGGGGTCGACGCGGTGGTGACCGACTTCCCCGATCTGGCGGTGATGGCGAGGAGGGGCTGATGTTTTTCCGGGACAAGCACTGCCCGACATGTCACGGCAGCGGCACGCAGGTGTTCAGGCCGCTCACCCCCAAGGAACTGGAAGCGGTCGAGGCGGACCGTGGAGACCTGTGGCGCTGCACCGGCGAGGGCTGCCGGTGGTACCAGCCATGGCACAAGCAGCGCGACGGCGGCCTGCTCCCGGAGGAGTTGAAGATCCAGGCCACCGCCACCGAACCGGCATGACCCCTCTACAGGTTGCTGAAGTCCGGCCCCTTGGTCCGGGTGCGCTTGATCTCGTAGAAGCCCGGCACGGAGGCCACGGCGAGGGTGCCGTCCCACAGCTTCGCGGCGTCCTCGCCCTTGGGGGCGGGGGTGACGACCGGGCCGAAGAAGGCGATCTGCTCGCCGTCGGCGCCGGGGACGGCGATGACCGGGGTGCCGACCTCCTGGCCGACCTTGTCGATGCCCTCCTTGTGGGAGGCGCGCAGCTGCGGCTCGTAGGCGGTGCCGTCCCAGTGCTCCATGAGGGAGTCCGGCAGGCCGACGTCCTTCAGGGCGGCGGCGACGGTCTCCTTGCCGGAGCCCTCATCCTTGTTGTGGAAGCGGGTGCCGAGCGCGGTGTAGAGGTCGCCGAGCACCTCGGCGCCGTGCTCCTCCTGTGCCGCGATGACGACCCGGACAGGGCCCCACGCCTTGGTCTCGAGCAGTTCGCGGTACTGCTCGGGCAGTTCGTCGAGCTTGTCCTCGTTGAGGACGGCCAGGCTCATCAGATGCCAGCGCACCTCTATGTCGCGGACCTTCTCCACCTCCAGCACCCAGCGCGAGGTCATCCAGGCCCAGGGGCACAGCGGATCGAACCAGAAGTCGACGGGGGTCTTCTCAGACATGTCTCTCCTCATGAGGCAGGCGTGGGTCCGCGCAACGTCTGGGGGAACACCACTGCTCGCCCGGCCATTCCCCGGTGCCGCGGGTCAGGAGCGCATGGCAGGATCAGGGCTGTCCGCATACTGAACACCACCCGAGGGAGTGGCACCCGTGCCCGGTGAGAATCTGTCCCGTGACGAGGCCCGGGAGCGGGCCGCCCTGCTGGCCGTTGACGGGTACGACGTATCCCTCGACGTGCGTTCCGCCATCGGTGACGCGGGCGGCGACGGCGAGGGCCCGCGCACCTTCCGCTCGGTCACCACGATCCGCTTCCGCTGCGCCGAGCCCGGCGCCACCAGCTTCGCGGATCTGATCGCGCCGAGTGTGACGGCCGTCTCCCTCAACGGCAAGGATCTGGATCCGAGCGAGGTCTTCGACGGCTCGCGGATCACCCTGGAGGACCTCGCCGCCGACAACGAACTCGTCGTCGACGCCCAGTGCGCCTACTCCCGCACCGGCGAGGGCCTGCACCGCTTCGTCGACCCCGAGGACGGCGAGGTCTACCTCTACACCCAGTACGAGCCGGCCGACTCCCGCCGTGTCTTCGCGAACTTCGAGCAGCCGGACCTCAAGGCCCCGTTCCGCTTCGAGGTGCGGGCGCCGGAGGAGTGGACGGTGTGGAGCAACGGCCTCGGTGAACTGACGGACGGGATCTGGCAGTTCGCCGAGACCAAGCCGATCTCGACCTACATCACCTGTGTCGTGGCGGGCCCGTACCACTACGTCACGGACTCCTACTCCCGCACCTTCGCCGACGGCACGACGCTTCAGATCCCCCTCGGCGCCATGTGCCGCAAGGGCCTGGCCCCGTATTTCGACGCCGACGACATCTTCCTGGTCACCAAGCAGGGCCTGGACTTCTTCCACGAGCACTTCGACTACCCGTACCCCTTCGGGAAGTACGACCAGGCGTTCGTGCCCGAGTACAACCTCGGCGCGATGGAGAACCCGGGGATGGTGACGTTCCGGGAGGAGTACATCTTCCGCGGGAAGGTGACGCGGGCGTCGTACGAGGGCCGGGCGAACGTCGTCCTGCACGAGATGGCGCACATGTGGTTCGGCGACCTGGTCACCATGGTGTGGTGGGACGACCTGTGGCTGAAGGAGTCCTTCGCGGACTTCATGGGCACCTTCGCGAACGTGGGCGCGACCCGCTTCAAGGACGCCTGGATCACCTTCGCCAACCGCCGCAAGGCGTGGGCGTACCGCGCGGACCAGCTGCCCTCCACGCACCCGATCACGGCGGACATCCGCGACCTGCAGGACGCGAAGCTCAACTTCGACGGCATCACCTACGCCAAGGGTGCGTCCGTCCTGAAGCAGCTCGTGGCGTACGTCGGCCAGGACGCGTTCCTGGAGGGCGCGCGGCGCTACTTCAAGCGGCACGCGTACGGCAACACGCGCCTCGATGACCTGCTGTCGGTGCTGGAGGAGACCAGCGGGCGGGACATGGGCGCGTGGGCGCGTTCCTGGCTGCAGACGGCGGGTGTGAACTCGCTGACTCCGCAGGTGCTGCTGGACGCGGAGGGCCGGATCGACGAGCTGGCGGTGCTCCAGGAAGCGGCTGCTATTGCCCCGGCGGACCACCCCGAGCTGCGTCCGCATCGCGTTGCGGTGGGCCTGTACCGGCGCGGCACCGGTGGCTCGCTGGAGCGGTACGCGCAGGCCGAGGTGGACGTCGCCGGTCCGCGGACGGTCGTGGCGGAGCTGACGGGCGTCGAGGCGCCGGAGCTGGTGCTGGTCAACGACGACGACCTGACGTACTGCAAGACCCGCTTCGACGAGACGTCACTGGCGACGCTGCGGGAGCACCTGGGCTCGCTGACCGACCCGCTGGCCCGCGCCCTGTGCTGGTCGGCGCTGTGGAACATGACGCGGGACGCGCTGCTGCCGGCGCGGGACTTCGTGGGCCTGGTGCTGCGGTTCGCGGGGCGCGAATCCGACATCGGCGTGCTGCAGATGCTGCACGCGTGGGCGAGCTCGTCGCTGGTCAACTATGTGATGCCCGAGTGGCGGCCGACCGGCGGACAGCTGCTCGCCGAGGGCGCGCTGCGGGAGCTGCGGGCCGCCGCGCCGGGCAGCGAGCAACAGCTGGCGTGGGCGCGGTTCTTCGCGTCGGTGGCGTCGGAGTCGGAGGACCTGGGGCTGCTGCGGGGGCTGCTGGAGGGCACGGAGAAGATCGAGGGGCTGGACGTCGACCAGGAGCTGCGCTGGGCGTTCCTGGGGCCGCTGGCCGAGCACGGCGTGGCGGACGAGTCGATGCTGGCCGCCGAACTGGCCCGCGACGATACCGCCTCCGGCAAGCGTCACCAGGTCCGCTGCCTCGCCGCCCGGCCGTCGGCGGCGGTGAAGGCGCAGGCCTGGGCGCAGGTCGTCGAGTCCGACGCGCTGTCCAACGCGCTGGTCGCGGCGACCATCGCGGGCTTCACCCAGCCGTCGCAGCGGGAGCTGCTCGCGCCGTACGCCGACAAGTACTTCGCGGCGATCGAGCGGGTGTGGGCCGAGCGGTCGATCCAGATCGGCATGGACGTGGTCCAGGGCCTGTTCCCGGGGCTCCAGCAGTCGCAGGCCACGCTGGACGCGACGGACACGTGGCTCGCGGCCCACGAGGACGCGGCGCCGGCGCTGCGGCGGCTGGTGCTGGAGGCGCGGGACGACCTGGCGCGGGGGCTGCGGGGGCAGGCGTGCGACGCGGCGGCGTCAACCGCATAAGACCTTTGGCCAACGATCACGGCCCTCCGTGACCGTTACGGAATTCAGGCAATAGCAGCCGTAACCCCTGGTCCAACCCGAACGGACCAGGGGTTTTCCGTGCCTACTCGGCATCCGAACACCCGTCCTTTAGTGCCGGGTTGTCCGTTTTTGTCGACGGGCGTGTAACAGCGGTTAAAGGGCGGACGAGACGCGGGAACCTCCGGGTCATGAACCACAACGCCCCGCTCCCCCCGCTCTCCCCCCGCCCCCTGCGTCACCTCTCCGAGGTGCACCGCCGTGTCATGACGACCGCACAGCTGAAGTCGCACGGCATCTCGCCCGCCGAGATGAACGACCAGTGCCGCCCCGGCGGCCCCTGGCAGCAGTTCCTCCCCGGCGTCTTCCTGCTCCACCCCGGCCCGCCGACCAGCGAGGAGCGCCTGCACGCGGTGCTGATGTACGCGGCGCGGGAACGGTCGCCGGGGGTGCCGTCCCAGCCGAACGCCGGCGAGGGACACGCCCCCGCCTACCCCGACGCGGTGATCACGGGCCTCGCGGCGCTGACCCTGCACGGCTTCTCCGCCACGCCGCCGCTCACCGCGCTGGACCAGATCGACGTCCTGGTCCCCCGGATGCGCCGGCTGCGCTCCACGGGCTGCGCCCGCATCCTGCGCACCTCCGCGCTCCCCACCCCGCAGCAGGTGACAGGCCTCCCGGTGGCCCCGGTCCCGCGCGCCCTGGCCGACGCGGTGGCCGAACTGACGGACGCGAGCGCCGTACGCCGGCTGCTGACGGAAGCCGTCCGCGGCAGCCACTGCGAACCGGCATCGGTGGTACGGGAGTTGAACCAGGCGAAGCTCCTGTCCCGCCCGCACGTGGTGGACGCGGTGGACTCCCTGCTCGCCGAGGGCCGCGCCATCGCGGAGGACCGCCTGTACGAGATGGTCCGCGACTACGCCCTCCCCGACCCCGTCTGGAACGTCGACCTGCGCCTGCCCGGCGGCCCTCACCTCGGCGGCCTGGACGCGTACTGGCCGGAGCAGGCGGTGGCGGTCGAGCTGGACACCCGCGCGCCCCGCCAAGGCCAACGGCAGGACGACGACGCGCTGTGGTCCGAATACGCCCGCAAGCGCGAGCACTTGGAGCGCCTGGGCATCACGGTCGTGTACATCACCCCGAAGAAGCTCCGGGACGCGATGGAGCAGCAGGCGGCGGTGGTCCGTACGGCCCTGATGGCGGCGGCGGACCGCGATCCGGCCGCGTATGTCGTGGTGCTGCCCCGGCAGTGACGGACCGGGAAGGCAGCACCAGGAGGGGAGAGGAGGGGCCGCCGGGCCGGACAGTCCGGGCGGCCCCTCCTCATGTCGTCGGCGGCTTGGTTCGCTGGGCAGTGCCCCGCAGCGGCACTGCCCGGCGCGCGGGCGTGAGCTCCCCGCCCGTCAACCGCTTCCCCTCGACGCCGAGCCGATCTGTGACGGTGGCGGTGGCGGTGAGACGGTTCGCGTAGACGGAGCCGAGGACCGCGACGCCGAGCGAGCCGCCGATAAACCGAGGCCGCACCCGCGGTCGTGCCGACATCGAGCGTGAGCAGAGCCAGGGCACCCGCCGTGGCCAGTGCGCCGCCCACGATCGGGTAGTGGCGGTAGCGGCCGCCGTTGCTCACGCGCCGCCCGATGGCGAGCTGTGCGGCCTGATGTCGGTCAGCCGATACGGGGCGGTGCGAACCTCACTCCCGCATCAACTCGGTGCTTCGTGTCCGAGCCCGCTCGGTCACCGGCCTTCGCCGGCTTCTTCCCGCAGAACTCCGCCTCGATCACCGCCCCCGTGTCCCCCGACCAGTCACCGTTGAGGTTGAAGGCCAGGGACCGGCTGCCGTCCTTCGTCGTGACCGCCTCGGATATGGAGCCGTGGATGCCGCCACCGTGGCCCCAGACGGTGACGCCGCAGCTCAGCTCGGTCTTCATCAGGCCGAGGCCGTAGCCGATGGCCTCGTTGACGGGCTCGGTCGTGGTCATCTCGGTCAGTTGCTCGCGCGGGAGGAGCTTGCCGCGCAGGAGGGCCGTGTAGAAGCGGTTGAGGTCGGTGGAGTTCGAGATCATCTCGCCGGCCGCGTAGGCGATGGACGGGTTGATCTTCGTGACGTCGTACGTCGGGCCCGTCGCCGTCTCGGCCAGCTTGGAGTAGGCCCGGCTGCTGGGCTGCCACACCGTCACGCGGGTGCCGGGGATCGATGTGGCGGTCAGGTGCAGGGGCTTGATGATGCGGTCGCGGATCGCGTCGCCGTACGGGCGGCCCGTGGCCTTCTCGATCACCATTCCGGCGAGCACGAAGTTGGTGTTGGAGTAGTTCCAGGACGTTCCCGGCTCGAAGTCCGGCTTGTGGGTCATGGCGAGCGCGACCAGTTCCCCGGGCTTCTTCGTGTCGTAGCGGTGCTCGAAGAAGCCGTCCTTGAGGAAGTACGTGCGACCGAAGTCCTCGTCCGCCGTGTAGTTGAAGATGCCGCTGGTGTGGTTGAGGAGTTGGCGCAGAGTGATCCGGCTGCCGTCATGGCCGTTGCCCTGCACCAGGCCGGGCAGCCACTCTTCCACCGTGTCGTCCAGCGACAGCCTGCCCTCCGCCTCCAGCTGGAGCAGCACCGTCGCCACGAAGGTCTTGGTGATGCTGCCCACCCGGTAGCGGTCCTGCGCCGAACGCGGCTTGCCCGACTTGAGGTTGCCGACGCCTGCCGTCGCCGACCAGGTGCTCCGGCCGTCCTGCGCGGTCGCCGTCACTCCGGGCACGCCCGCGTCCACCGCGGCCTCGATGGCCTTGCGGGTCGCGTCGTGGCCGGCTTCGGCGGGCGTCGCCGCCAGCGCGGGGGCCGCGAGGGCCACTGACAATGCCACTGCCGTCGCCGCCACCGCCGTCGTGCGGGTCGTCCGTACGGTCATGTCTTGTTCCCCCTGGTCATCGCTGTTGCCGCTCATGTGGAGCGTGATCAGGGAGGGAGACTCCGGGTTGTCTGCCAAGGTTGAGGCGCCGCACGCCGGTTGAGCCGGATCAAGACAATCGGCGCGCGGCGCACGACGGTCACCTGCCGCAGAACTCCGCCTCCACCACCGCGTCGCTGTCCCCCGACCAGTCCCCGTTGAAGTTGAACGCCAGGGCGTGGCGCCCGTCCTCCGTCGTCACCGCATCCGAGTTCGAGCCGTGGATGCCGCCGTCGTGGCCCCAGACGTGGACGCCGCAGCTGAGCTTGCGTTCGACGAGGCCCAGGCCGTAGCCGTTGGTGCCCCTGGAGCTGACCGTCGTCTTCATCTCCTTCAGCTGCTCGGGCGGGAGCAGCCTGCCGCGGAGCAGGGACGTATAGAAGCGGTTCAGGTCGGCCGAGCTGGAGATCATCTCGCCCGAGCCGTAGGCCAGCCGGGGGTTCAGTTCGGTGACGTCGTACGTCGGGCCCGTCGCCGTCCTGGCCAGCTTGGAGTAGGCGCGGCTGCTGGGCCGGGGAAGGGTGACCCGGGTGCCGGGGACCGACGTGGCCGTCAGGTGCAGGGGGTCGATGATGCGGTGGCGGATCTCGTCGCCGTAACTGTTGCCGGTCGCCTTCTCGATCACCCGGCCGGCCAGCGCGTAGTTGGTGTTGGAGTACCTCCACGAAGTGCCCGGCGGGAAATGCGGCTCGTGGGTCATGGCGATGGCGATGAAGTACTCGGGCTCCTTCTGGTCGTAGCGGTGTTCCAGGAAGCCTTCCGCCGCCATGTACGTCTGCTGGAAGGTCGGGTCCGTCAGGTAGTCGTAGATGCCACTGGTGTGGTTGAGGAGTTGGCGCAGGGTGATGCGGCTGCCGTCGTGGCCGTTGCCCCGGACCACTCCCGGCAGCCACTCCTCCACCGTGTCGTCCAGCGACAGCCGCCCTTCCGCCTCCAGCTGGAGCAGCACCGTCGCCACGAAGGTCTTGGTGATGCTCGCGACCCGGTAACGGTCCTGCGGCGAGCGCGGCTTCCCTGTCTCCAGGTCACCCACGCCCGCCGTCGCCGACCAGCCACGGCGACCGTCCTGCACCGCCGCCGTCACCCCGGGCACACCGTCGGCAACGGCCGCCTGCAAAGCCCGGCGGGTGGCCTCGTGGCCGTCGCCCCTGCCGGCCGGCGCCGCTACCGCCGGTCCCGCCAAAGCCATCGACAGCGCCACCACCGTCATCGCCGCCGTCGTCGTCGTTCGTACGGTCATCTGTCTTCCCCCATGCAGCACTCGGCTCGATCGAATCGAGGGGACAGACCAGAGACATACGTCGAAGGTTGAGGCACCGTACGGCAGTTGAGGCGTATTCAGCCCTTCTGCAGCACCAGCTCCATGTCGTCGATGGCAACGGCCCGGCGGGCTCCCGCAGTCCGTGCGAAATGGGTCCGCAGCCGACGCCACGTGGTCTGCCCCTGCCGCGTGTCGTCCGGCACGACCGGTGCGTCCGGCAGGGCCGACAGGGCGCCGGCCCTGGTCTGCCAGTCCTCGAACACGCCGCGGAACAACTGGTGTTGGTCCTGGATCGGCACCGAGCGCCTCACTGTAGCCACGACGGCCTCCTTCACATACACGCACGCGTCGATGTGTCGATGTATCGAAGGTAGCCAGCAATGGCTCGCTGATACCGTCCAATGGCATGCGGGAATCACAGACCAATTTGGCGGGCGACCTTCTGCTTCAGCTGGGGCAGCCCGGTGACAGTCCGCTGCACGAGCGGGTGAAGCGGGCGCTGCGTACGGCGATCAGGGACGGGCGGATCGAGGTCGGCACCGCCCTGCCGCCCAGTCGGCAGCTCGCCGGCGACCTCGGCTGTTCGCGCTGGGCGGTCACCGAGGCGTACAGCCAGCTCATCGCCGAGGGATATCTGGAGGCGCAGACCGGCTCAGCCACCCGGGTGCGCTGGACGAACGCCCTGGACGCCGGCTCGGGGCGCCGCGCACCGCGCCAGGCTCCCGAGGCTCGCTTCGACCTCGGGCCGGGTCTGCCGGACCTGCGCGCGTTTCCGCGCCGCCGGTGGGCCGAGGCCGTACGGGCACAGGTGACCACCACGGCGTTCACGGAGTTCGGCTACCCGCCGCCCGGCGGTCACCTCCGGCTGAGGCGCACGCTCGTCGCGTACCTGGGCCGCTCCCGCGGCGTCGTGGCGCCCCCGGAGGACGTGATGGTGTGCACGAGCGTGACCGACGGAGTACGGCGCGTCTGCCACGCCCTGCGCACCGACGGCATCACCGCGGTCGGCTGTGAGGAACCGGGCTGGACGCGGCTGCGCGAGGTGATCCGCGCCGCCGGTCTGGACCCGGTGCCCGTGCGCACGGACGGCGGGGGTCTGCGCGTCGACGAACTCGCCGGACACGCCGGCCTTCGGGCCGTGCTGACGAGCCCGGCGCACCAGTTCCCGCTGGGCAGCGTGCTCGCCCCCGAGCGGCGCGCCGCCCTGCTGCGGTGGGCTCGCCAGGTGGACGGCGTCGTACTGGAGGACGACTACGACGCGGAGTTCCGCTACGACCGTCGTCCGGTCGCGGCACTGCAAGGAATGGACCCGTCTCGCGTGGTCCTGTTCAAGTCGCTCAGCAAGATACTGTCCCCGGCGCTCGGCATCGGGTGGCTCGTGGCACCGCCCCGCTGGACCCGGTACCTGCACCGGTCCGACCAGACGGCGACCCAGCCCCCGACGCTCGACCAGCTCGCCTTCGCCGAACTGCTGGAGTCGGGTGCGTACGACCGCCATCTCCGCGCCTGCCGGAAGCGGTACCGCAACCGCCGCGACGCACTCGTCCAAGCCCTCGCCGACCAGCTGCCCGGTGCCCCGGTCTCCGGCATCGCGGCCGGCCTCCACCTCATCCTCCGCCTGCCGCCCACCGTGGACACCGCAGCCGTGGTCACCGCGGCAGCCGCCCGGTCACTGCGCATCGCCGGCCTCACCGCCTACCACGCCACCGAGGACCACGCCGACCACGGCCTGGTCCTCGGTTACGGCAACCTCGCGGACGGCGCGGTGCGCGAAGCGGTACGGCATCTCCGCGGGGCGATCGAGGAGTGTGGGGGCCTGATGCCGCGAGGGCTCGGCGGCGGTCCGGCGACCCCCGTCAGTGCGGCTCCCGTCAGTGCGGCTCCTGCAGGGCAGGACGCGCCGACCCCGCGTGCAGACGGTCGATGAGGGCCGCGTAGGAGGCGATCATGCGGGTGCGGCTGAAGAGCTCGCGGCTCGCGGCCAGGGCCGGGGCGTAGGCGGCGCGGTCGACGACCGCGGTCGTCCAGGCGCGGGCGATCACCTCGGGGTGCGGTGCCGTGACGATTCCGCGCCCGGCCACGATCGCCGCGCTGTCGCCGACGTCGGTGGTCACGGGCACGGCCCCGCACATCATGCCCTCGATCAGGCACAGGGGCGCCGCCTCGCCCCAGGTCGAGGTGAGGGCGACGACGTCGGCACCGGCGTAGACGGTCTCCATGTCGCGCCGGACGCCGAGGAGGTGCAGGCGGCGCCTGTCGTGCCTGTGCCCGAGCGCGGCCCGGATGTCGGCGTCGAGCTCCGAGTTGGCCGCCGTCATGCCGGCGCCGCACATCAGGACGTGACCGTTCGGGGTGCGGCGCAGCCAGGCCGCGGCGGCCCGCAGGAAGAGGGGGACGTTCTTCATCGCGTCGTAGCGGGCGGCGTAGACCACCACCGGCGCCGGGTGGTCGATGCCGAGGTCCGTGCGCAGGGCCAGCCGACGGGCCGGGTCGGGGCGGAAGCGGAGCAGGTCCACGCCGTTCGGGATCACGTGGAGCAGGTCGGACGGGATGCCGGCCGCCTCGTACGCGGCCCGCGTCGACTCCGCGCAGCAGACACAGGCGGCCACCGTGCCGTCGGCGACGGCGGCCTTGAGGTCGGCCAGGGACGAGCCCTGGTTCTCCGGGTCCGAGCGGTGCAGACAGACCACGACCGGGCGGCGCGGCAGGCCCGCCTGGTTGAGGAGGGCCAGCGGCTGCTCCTTGAGGGAGAGGATCACGTCGGCCCCGGCCATGGCCCGCGCGGTCTCGGCCAGCTCCGGCCCGTTGAAGGTGGCCGGTATCCGACCACCTCCCTGGACGCGGCCCAGCGAGGTGACGCCCGCCCCCGCCGCGGTCAGTGACCGGTAGCAGGCGTCGTCCTCCATCCGCTGCCGGGTGGCCTCCCGGTGCACCTCGCCGTGAATGCTCAGCACCCGGTGGTGCTGGCCGCCCTCCATGAGCCCCAGCACCACATCGCTGTGAACGATCCGGGCTCCGCCGGAGAAGAAGCCGTCGTAGACCGACAGCACACGCAGTCCGTGTTCCGCGCGCACACGATCACCCGCCTTGCACACATATCAAGCCATCCCCCGTGAAGTGCGGGTTAGCCGATATGAGGCGGTACGGACGTTACGTACGGATGAACACGGCGCTTCATGTCCGAGTCCTCTCGATTACCGACCTTTTCTGCGCCGCAGCTCAGCTTGCGGTCAGCCCTTCTTCAGCACCAGCTCCGTGTTGCGGTCCCTGCGGTCGCCCGCCAGCGTTGTCCGCGCCCCCGGTGCGTTGAAGGACAGCTCGCGGTAGAGGGCGGCCAGGCCCGTCTGGGAGAGGTCCGTGAAGTCCGTGGCGTGCGGGGCCGAGGACTCGATCAGGGTGGTGAAGAGCGAGATCGTGCCGTCCTTGTTGTCCGCCACCTCGATGATCCGGGCGAGTTGGGGGAAGTCGACGTGGGAGGCGGTGGAGATCTCCCAGAAGGAGCCGCCGCCGGAGCCGGTGCGCGGGGTGATGACGTTCTTGTGGATGTGGCCGTTCACCCAGGCCAGGACGTTGCGATGACGGGCCAGGAGCTCGACGACCTCGGCGCCGCCCACGCGCCGCTCGTTCGGGCGGGCCGGGTCGCGGCGCAGGTTGTCCATCGTCTCGCTGGTGTGATGGCTGAAGATGATCGCGTACGAGTCCTTGTTGTCGCGCAGCGTGCGGTCCAGCCAGTTGAACTGGGCCGCCCCGATGGACCCTTCGTAGTGGCCGCCCGCGTCGGTGGTGTCGAGGCTGATGCCGATGACGTCGTCGGCGATGCGGAAGCTGTAGTACTGGGTGTTCGCGTCCAGGTTGGCCGTCGAGTAGCCGTGGCCGACCGGGCCGAGGCCCCGGAACGCCGGGTTCAGGTGGGCCTGCAGATACTCCCTGGGCGTGAACGGGGCCCGGCTCTCGTCCGGCGTGACCGAGCGCATCGAGCGGGCGTGGGCCTTGAGGAAGTCCTTGAAGACGGTGCCCCTCGGGTCCTTGTCCTGCTTGAGGGAGTCCTGGAGCTTCTTGGCGTCGGCCGCCGACACGTTCATCAGCTTCTTGCCGCCGACGGCGAGGTCGGTGAGGTAGGAGTCGGCATGCGAGGCGTAGGTGCCGAGCGGCATCGCGTCGTGGTTGCCGACCGTCGAGTACCAGGGGATGTTCAGGCCGGGGCTGCGCAGTTCGCGGATCGCGGCGGCGAGGAAGCCGTCGATGTGCGGGAAGCCGAGCTGCTTGTCGGCGTCGCGGACGCTGTCGTCGGCCTGCCAGTACTGCTTCAGGCCGCTGTTCTGGACGCCCTCGTAACTGCGCGGGTCACCGGTGTTCGGGGTGACGCGGCCGCCGCTCATCACCGTCAGGAACCACTCCAGCTCGGACTTGGCGTTGTTGTCCGTGTTGTCGCCGGTGGTCATGGCGAAGTGGAACGGGGCCCCGGTGACGGGGGCGCCCCGCAGCGCGTTGATCCGCTCGACGAGCGCGACGGCGCCCGGCACGGTCAGCGCCTCCTGCGGCCGCCAGGCGTGCACGTCGGTCGAGCGCAGGTACTCAAGGCGCAGCGGGTGCTGGGCGTCGATCAGGTGCAGGTCGGTGAGCTGGACGAAGGCGGCGAGCGCCGTACGCCGCCTCTCGCGCCCCGACTTGGCCGCCGCCAGGTTCTCGCGGACGACCCGCTTCCAGCCGGGACCGTGGCCGAGCCGGCGGTAGCCGGAGGTGCCGCGCGGGGCGGCGACCGAGGTGAGGGTGGTGCCGCGGGTGTACGGCGCGAGCGCGACCGGCAGCTTGCGGGAGGCACCGACGGGTGCCTCGGCGGCGGCGTTGCCCGCGTCGGCGCCCGGTGCGCCCGCGGGGCTCGTGGTGGTGACGGCCTGGCTGTCGGTGGGCCGCAGGGCGTAGCCGACGCCGGCGGAGAGGGTCACCGCTCCGGTGGCGGCGAGCAGGGAACGGCGGTGGATCCCCAGCGCGGAGCTGGCGACAGAGCGTATGCGCGACATGGCGCGATCTCCCCGAGTGCGAACGCGTCGGCAGTGGTCGCGGGTGGTCGCCGAAGCGAACCTCCCGCTCACTGTGGATCGTTGGCACCGGGGATGACCTGCGCATGAACATGACGGCAACGGGCAGCGCCGATCACCGTACGTGGATCTTGGACTACCTTCCGCGTCCACGGCCGCTCCTTCAACGGCCGGGACGCGGTCACTCAGTGTTCATTTTCCGGGGTACCCGTCCCGTCGCCGGGCGCTCACGCCACAGCGCCAGCCCCTTCACGACCATGGGGACCAGGGTCAGGTCGGGCACAGTGTCGAGCGGATGCCAGGCCGCCATGTCCGTGGAGCCGTTCGTCTCGTAACGCAGTTCGCCGCCGGTGATCCGGGCCTCGTAGACCAGCCCCAGGCCCTGGTGGTCCACGGCCGGGCGGAGGCGGCGGCCCGGGATGAGGCGGTGGACGGAGTCCATGCCGAGCAGGCCGGTCGGCTCGACGAGGTAGCCGGTCTCCTCCTCCACCTCCCGCACGACCGTGTCGTAGGGATCCTCGCCGTGCTCCATGCCGCCGCCGGGCAGGACCCACTCGAAGCCGCCGCCGGGCGCCGGGGACCGCGCGAGGAGGAGTTGCCCGTCACGTACGCAAATGGCGTAGGCCGCCACCCTCAAGTTCTTCTGCACGTACGGACGTTAAACGGCTGGGGCCGCATCAGGCAGGCGATTATTCGGCTTGCGGGCGACTTACCCCTTTCACGCTGCACGCCCCAATTGCATAGGGGGTTTCCCCCATCCCTCTGTTTCGATTCGGTCAACTCTTCCCAAACATCCTTCCCTTGCGTAAGGCTGTGCGGTCGTCCGGGGTCGCATACCGGACGCCTCATGCTCCTTTACCAACAAGGGATGCCGATGACCCTCACCCCCCAGCGCGAACCGAAACCGGGCGCGAGACGCGCGGCCCGCATAGCCGTGGCCGCCGGTCTCGTCGCCGCGCTCTCCGCAGCCGGGCCGATACCCATGGCCATGGCCGCGGACCCCGCGCCCGCCGCGACGGACCCGAGCGTCAAGTCCGCGCATGACAAGCTCGGTTCGGACGACGCCGATCTGCTCGCCGAGGCCAAGGCCGACGGCGACAAGAACGTCACGATGATGATCGCGACCGCGCCCGGCCAGACCGAGAAGGTCGCCGAGCAGCTGGACGCGGTCGGCTCTGTGGGCCGCACCTACGACAAGCTCGGCTACGTCCGGGCCACCGTCCCCACCGGCAAGGCCGACTCGGCCATCGCCGCCGCCGCGAAGCTCTCCTCGGTGCACGGCATCGACCTGCGCGAGGAGATCCCCCTGGACGACCCCGCCGTCGACACGAAGAAGTCGACGGCCGCGGCGACCTCGTACTCCGGCCCGGGCAAGAAGACCCCGGCCGAGAACCCGTACAACCCGTCCTTCGAGACGGGCGCCGTGGACTTCGTGGAGGACCACCCGAAGGCGGACGGCCGCGGCATCACCATCGGCATCCTCGACAGCGGTGTGGACCTGGCGCATCCCGCGCTGCAGAAGACCACCACCGGCGAGCGGAAGATCATCGACTGGGTCACCGCGACCGACCCCGTCAACGACCAGGACGCCACCTGGCGGCGGATGAACAACCCGGTCACCGGCCCGACCTTCACCATCGCGGGCGCCACCTGGCAGGCTCCCGTGGGCGGTTACCAGTTCAACCTGTTCCGCGAGGCGGCCACCACCGGCGGTGACGCCAAGGGCGACGCCAACCGCGACGGCGACACCACCGACGTCTGGGGAATCCTCTACGACGCGACCGCCGGAACCGTCCGGGTCGACCTGAACAACAACAACGACTTCACCGACGACGAGGCGATGAAGCCGTACAAGGACGGCTTCCAGGTCGGATACTTCGGTACCGACAACCCGGCGACCGATGTCGCCGAGCGTCAGCCGTTCGTCGTCGAGATCCGCAAGGACGTCGTCTACAACGCGGCCGGTGACAAGGCCGACTACGTCAACGTCGGTGTCATCGAGTCCGAGCACGGCACGCACGTCGCCGGCATCACCGCCGCCAACGGCCTGTTCGGCGGGAAGATGAACGGCCAGGCGCCGGGCGCGAAGCTCGTCTCCTCCCGTGCCTGCACCTGGACCGGCGGCTGCACCAACGTCGCGCTCACCGAGGGCATGATCGACCTCGTCGTCAACCGCGGCGTCGACATCGTCAACATGTCCATCGGCGGCCTCCCGGCGCTGAACGACGGCAACAACGCGCGCGCCGAGCTGTACACGCGGCTCATCGACACCTACGGCGTCCAGCTCGTCATCTCCGCCGGCAACTCCGGCCCCGGCGCCAACACCATCGGCGACCCGGCCCTGTCCAACAAGGTCATCTCGGTCGGCGCGAGCGTCTCCAAGGAGACCTGGGCCGCCAACTACGGCTCCCTCGTGCAGAAGCCGTACGCGATGATGCCGTTCTCCTCGCGCGGCCCGCGTGAGGACGGCGGCTTCACCCCGACCCTGGTCGCCCCGGGCGCCGCCATCAACACCATCCAGACCTGGCTGCCGGGCGCCCCGGTCGCCGAGGCCGGCTACTCGCTCCCGGCCGGCTACGGCATGCTCCAGGGCACGTCGATGGCGTCCCCGCAGGCGGCGGGCGCGTCCGCGCTGCTGCTGAGCGCCGCCAAGCAGAAGGGCATCGCCCTGACGCCGGCCAAGCTGCGCACGGCTCTCACCTCGACCGCCGACCACATCAAGGGTGTTCAGGCGTACGAGGAGGGTGCCGGCCTCATCAACATCGAGGACGCCTGGGACTCGATCCGTGACGGCGCCACCGCCCACGAGGCTGAGCCCAATAACTACGTGGTCAAGGCCCCGGTCGACACCGCGATCGACCAGTTCCTGAAGACCCCGGGCTTCGGCACGGGCGTCTACGACCGCGAGGGCGGCCTCAAGGCCGGGCAGAAGAAGACGTACGACGTCACGATCACGCGTACGTCCGGCGCGGACAAGGCGATCCGGCACGAGCTGCACTTCGAGAACAACGCCGGGGACACCTTCCGGATCGTCGGCTCCGACGAGATCAGCCTCGGCCTGAACAAGCCGGTCACCGTCCAGGTCGCCGCCAAGCCGTACTCGGCCGGCATCAAGAGCGCGATCCTGGAGGTCGACGACCCGCGCACCGAGGGCATCGACAAGCAGGTCCTCAACACGGTCGTGGTCACGGCGCCGCTGAAGTACACCTACTCGGCGTCCGGTTCGGTGCAGCGCAACAGCACCAAGTCGTACTTCGTGACCGTCCCCGAGGGCGCGAAGTCGCTCGAGGTGGCGATCGGCGGGCTGAAGGACAAGAGCCAGACCCGGTTCATCGCCATCCACCCGTACGGCGTTCCGGCCGACACCACGAGCACCCCGAACTGCTACAACAACTACCTCGGCGGCAACGGCTGCAAGCCGGACGTGCGTTCCTACGCCGACCCGCAGCCCGGCGTCTGGGAGATCGAGGTCGAGTCGCGCCGTACGTCGCCGCTGCTCGACAACCCGTTCAAGCTGGACGTCACCGTCCTGGGCGCGGCCTTCGACCCGGAGACCGTGACCGTCCCCGAGGCCAAGGTCGGCACCCCGGCCACCGCCTCCTGGAAGGTGACCAACAGCTACGCCGCCATCGACGGCAAGCTGGCCGGCGGCCCGCTCGGCTCGTCGAAGACGGCGCGTCCGACCATCGCCGAGGGCGCCACGCAGACCACCACGGTCGAGGTGCCCGCGGGCGCCACGTCGCTCGACGTCTCCATCGGCAACGTCTCCGACGCCGCCACGGACCTCGACCTGGTCGTCCGCGACGCGGCCGGCACCGAGGTCGGCAGCTCCGCCGACGGTGACTCGGAGGAGGCGGTCAAGGTCGCGAACCCGGCCGCCGGGACGTACACCATCGAGGTCATCGGCTACGCGGTGCCGGCCGGCTCGACGGCGTACGACTACCTGGACGTGTTCTTCTCCGCCTCGCTCGGCACCGTCACGGTCGACGAGTCGCCGGTGAAGCTCGGCACGGGCGACTCGGCCACCGTCGCGGGCAGCGTCACCGCGCAGGCGGCGGCGCCTGAGGGCCGGGAGTTCTTCGGCCAGGTCCGGCTGCTGAACGCGCGCGGCACGGTCGCGGGCCTGGGCAACGTGAAGATCGAGAAGGTCACGCCGTAATCCCTGGTACGACCATGGGGCGGGCGTCCGTGCGGGCGCCCGCCCTTCGTCATTCGCAGGTGAGCTTGCGGGCCTCGGACAGCGAGGCGGTGATCCAGGCCCGTTCGACGGCGATGTCCTTCTCGCCGACGGCCCAGAGGTCCGGTGCCGCCGCATGCTGCGGGACGCCGACCAGGACGTGTTCGCCCTGGTGGACGACGCCCTCCTCCATCGCGAAGGTCACCTCCTCGTCGTCGCTCTTGTCCGGCTGGTAGAAGCGGGTCACCCGCAGAGTGATCCGCTCCTGCGCCGTCCCGGGCACCGGCACCACGGCGGTGACGTCTCCCTCGACGACCAGGCGCGCGCAGGCGAGGTAGCGGGGGCTGCCGAAGTCGGCGCCGGCCTGCTTGGAGCTCGCCTCGTCGGCGCTGCCTCCCGAGGCAAGGCCGTCCCCGCCTTGCGACACCAGCCAGCCCAGGCCGGCCACCACGGACGCGACGGCAGCCACGGCGAGGGTGCCGAAGGCCAAGGTGAACGCACGGCGCCGTACGCGGGAAGGGCGTCGTAGGGGCACAGGCTCGGGGGCCTTGGCCTCGGCCGGCGGCTCGGTGAGCGCCTGCCCGATGAGGCCCAACTGCTCCCGCAGCAGCGCCACATCGGCGGCAGCCGACCGGTGCTCGGCCATGAAGGCGGCGTCCGCACGCGCGTCGTCCGGCAGCGGTTCGCCGGTGATCGCGGCCAGCAGCGCGTCGGCGCCGGTACGGCCGTCGTAACCGTCGCGACCGTTGCGGCTTTCGTTCTCGGCGGTCACGTCACACCACCTCGTCCTCGTGCAGGCGGGCGCGCAGGGCCCGTACCGCCGTGTGCAACCTGCTCTTGACCGTGCCCTCCGGGATGCCGAGCTCCTCGGCGATCCCGCGCACCGGCAGGTCGGCGTAGAAGCGCAGGACGAGGACCTGGCGCTGGGCGTCCGGCAGCTCGTCCAGGCCCTGGGCGACGGCGAGGGAGAGCAGGCTGGTGTCCTCGCCGGAGGGGTGCTCGAGCTGGCGCAAGGAGGCGAGCCGCTCACCGATCCGCTCCTGGCGCTTCTTGGCCCGGTGCCAGTCCATGGCGAGGTTGGAGGCGACGACTGCCGCCCACGCCGAGACGTCCCGCGGTGCCTCCTGCCCGTTCGCGGCCCGCTCCAGCAGCCGCAGGCGTACCTGCTGTACCCCGTCCAGCAGGTCCGCCTGCGGCACCCCGCCCAGCGCGAGCACCGCCCGCACCCGACGCTCCTGGGCCGCGTCCAGAGGATCTCTGTGATCGTCCTCCTGGACACGGCGGGCCTTTCTGCGCAGCACAAGCCACCCCCCTCACCGCGTTTCTCCTACGACGCCGCAGCGCACGGAAACGTTCGCCCGGGTCGCCGGAAGTTTCTGCGAGGCGTACGTCACACCGCCGCGCGGGCGCAGCACAGCTTGCGGAACGAGGGCCTCGTAGGGCTAATTTCTGCAGCTCAGGGTGGGTGCGCACGGGAGTTCCGGTACCGCCGGACGGGGCGGAGTGTCCCGGCCCTCGGGCATGGAACGCAAAGAATTGGACAGGCGGACCCGGGTCGGCCGCATGATGGAAAGGCCGCAGACATTCAAGAACGGGTAAGGGAGTCGCCGTGAGGGTCGGAATCGTCGGAGCCACCGGGCAGGTCGGCACGGTCATGCGCAGGATCCTCGCGGAGCGTGCCTTCCCGCTCACCGAGCTGCGCCTGTTCGCCTCGGCCCGCTCGGCGGGGACGGTCCTGGACGGCGTGACGGTGGAGGACGCGGCCACGGCCGACTACTCCGGCCTGGACATCGTCCTGTTCTCCGCGGGCGGCTCGACCTCGAAGGCCCTGGCCCCGAAGGTCGCCGCCCAGGGCGCCGTCGTGATCGACAACTCCTCGGCCTGGCGCCGCGACCCCGAGGTACCCCTCGTGGTCTCCGAGGTGAACCCGCACGCGATCACCGACCGCCCCAAGGGCATCATCGCCAACCCGAACTGCACGACGATGGCCGCGATGCCGGTCCTGAAGCCGCTGCACGCGGAGGCCGGGCTTCAGGCGCTGGTCGTCGCCACGTACCAGGCGGTGTCCGGCTCGGGTCTGGCCGGCGTGGACGAGCTGTTCGAGCAGGTCAAGAAGGTCGGCGACGACGCGCCCAAGCTGACCCACGACGGCTCGGCGGCGGAGTTCCCCGAGCCGAACAAGTACGTCGCCCCGATCGCGTACAACGTCCTGCCGCTGGCCGGCTCGATCGTCGACGACGGCCTGAACGAGACCGACGAGGAGCAGAAGCTCCGCCACGAGTCCCGCAAGATCCTGGAGATCCCCGAGCTGAAGGTCTCCGGTACCTGCGTCCGCGTCCCGGTCTTCTCCGGCCACTCCCTCCAGGTCAACGCCCGCTTCGCCCGCCCGATCAGCGTGGAGCGCGCCAAGGAACTGCTCGCCGGCGCCCCCGGCGTGGCCCTCACCGACGTCCCGACCCCCCTCCAGGCAGCCGGCCAGGACCCGTCGTACGTCGGCCGCATCCGCACCGACGAGACCGTCGAGCACGGCCTCGCCCTCTTCCTCTCCAACGACAACCTCCGCAAGGGGGCTGCGCTGAACGCGGTGCAGATCGCGGAGTTGGTGGCGGCGGAGCTGAAGGGCTAGGCAACACCCCTCAGGCCCTGCGGACTTCGTAGAGGAAGCATCCGTACTCGACGGCCCGGACGTGGACGAACGCCACGGCCGGGTCGTCGAACGCGTTGTGGAGGGCCCTGGCCGATCCGTCCGCGCCCTCGACCAGCTGTCCGCCGAGGATGTGCCCTTCGGCCGAATACCGGCGGAGCACGCGGTGGGCGTTCACGAAGGGCAGGCTCTGCAACTGCGGCCCCGCGCACTCCTCCGCGTGGATGAAGACGGGCCCCTGCTCGTCGTACGCCCCTGGATCGACGCCGTTCTCGGCCGCCCAGCGGCGCAGGGGAGCGTACGAGACGAGGGCGATCCGCTCGCCGGGCGCGCTGCGGCGCAGGCAGCAGCGCAGGGGTGACCCGCCCTCCTCGTCGGTCACGGGAACCGTCCGGCGTCCCGCGTCGTCAGCAGAGCGAAGCTCCTTCAGGGTCGCCGGATCGATGGGGCGTGCGCGATAGGTCGTCATGTCCCCAGACTCACGCGCGTCCGCCCCGCCCACCGGCGGTAAACGGACATCGCGCTCCGTGCAGGTCCCGTGGAAGGATGGCGCAACCCACACATATCGAGGAGATGACCGCGTGCCTGGCACAAACCTGACTCGCGATGAGGCACAGCAGCGGGCGAAGCTGCTCACCGTTGACTCGTACGAGATCGATCTCGACCTCTCCGGCGCGCAGGAGGGCGGCACCTACCGGTCCGTGACCACGGTGCGCTTCGACGTCGCCGAGAACAGCGCCGACTCCTTCATCGACCTCGTGGCCCCGACCGTCCACGAGGTGACCCTGAACGGCGACTCGCTCGACCCGGACGAGGTCTTCAAGGACTCCCGGATCGCCCTGCCGGGCCTGCTGGAGGGACGCAACGTCCTGCGGGTCGTCGCCGACTGCGCGTACACCAACACGGGCGAGGGCCTGCACCGCTTCGTCGACCCGGTCGACCAGCAGGCCTACCTCTACACCCAGTTCGAGGTCCCGGACGCCCGCCGTGTCTTCGCGTCCTTCGAGCAGCCCGACCTGAAGGCCACCTTCCAGTTCACCGTGAAGGCGCCGGAGGGCTGGACCGTCATTTCCAACTCGCCCACGCCGGAGCCCAAGGACAGCGTCTGGACCTTCGAGCCGACGCCGCGCATCTCGACGTACATCACGGCGCTCATCGTCGGCCCGTACCACTCCGTGCACAGCGTCTACGAGAAGGACGGGCAGTCCGTCCCGCTCGGCATCTACTGCCGGCCCTCGCTCGCCGAGTACCTCGACTCGGACGCGATCTTCGAGGTGACCCGGCAGGGCTTCGACTGGTTCCAGGAGAAGTTCGACTACGCGTACCCGTTCAAGAAGTACGACCAGCTGTTCGTGCCGGAGTTCAACGCGGGCGCGATGGAGAACGCGGGCGCGGTGACCATCCGCGACCAGTACGTCTTCCGCTCCAAGGTGACGAGCGCGGCGTACGAGACGCGCGCGGAGACCATCCTGCACGAGCTGGCCCACATGTGGTTCGGCGACCTGGTCACCATGGAGTGGTGGAACGACCTGTGGCTGAACGAGTCGTTCGCCACCTACACCTCCATCGCCTGCCAGGCGTACTCGCCCGAGTCGCGCTGGCCGCACTCGTGGACCACCTTCGCGAACCAGATGAAGACGTGGGCGTACCGCCAGGACCAGCTGCCGTCCACCCACCCGATCATGGCCGAGATCCGCGACCTGGACGACGTGCTCGTCAACTTCGACGGCATCACCTACGCCAAGGGCGCCTCCGTCCTCAAGCAGCTCGTCGCCTACGTCGGCATGGACGAGTTCTTCCAGGGTGTCCAGGCGTACTTCAAGCGCCACGCGTTCGGCAACACGCGCCTGTCCGACCTGCTGGGCGCCCTGGAGGAGACCTCCGGCCGCGACCTGAAGACGTGGTCGAAGCAGTGGCTGGAGACGGCGGGCATCAACATCCTGCGCCCCGTGATCGAGACAGACCAAAAGGACGGCGCCGGTGTGATCACGTCCTTCGCGATCCGCCAAGAGGCCCCCGCGCTGCCGACGGGTGCGAAGGGTGAGCCGACGCTGCGCCCGCACCGCATCGCGGTCGGCCTGTACAACCTCGACGACGCGACGGGCAAGCTGCTGCGCGACGAGCGCATCGAGCTGGACGTGGACGGCGAGCTGACCGCCGTACCGCAGCTGGCGGGCACCCGCCGCCCGGACGTGGTCCTCCTCAACGACGACGACCTGTCGTACGCCAAGGTCCGCCTGGACGAGGAGTCGCTGGCGTTCGTGACGCAGCACCTCGGCGACTTCGAGGCCTCGCTGCCCCGCGCCCTGTGCTGGGCGTCGTCCTGGGACATGACCCGTGACGCGGAGCTCGCCACCCGTGACTACCTCTCGCTGGTCCTGTCGGGCATCGGCAAGGAGTCCGACATCGGTGTCGTGCAGTCGCTGCAGCGCCAGGTGAAGCTGGCGATCGAGCTGTACGCCGACCCGGCGGCCCGCGAGGCCCTGCTGACCCGTTGGACGGACGCCACGCTGGCCCATCTGCGTTCCGCCGATGCGGGCAGCGACCACCAGCTGGCGTGGGCGCGGGCGTTCGCGGCGACGGCCCGTACGCCGGAGCAGCTGGACCTGCTGGAGGCCCTGCTGGACGGCTCGCAGGCGATCGAGGGCCTGGCCGTCGACACGGAGCTGCGCTGGGCGTTCGTGGAGCGCCTGGCGGCCGTGGGCCGCTTCGACGAGACGGAGATCGCGGGCGAGTACGAGCGGGACAAGACGGCGGCCGGCGAGCGCCACGCCGCCACGGCCCGCGCCGCCCGCCCGACCCCCGAGGCCAAGGCCGAGGCCTGGTCGTCGGTCATCGACTCCGACAAGCTCCCGAACGCCCTCCAGGAAGCGGTGATCTCGGGCTTCGTCCAGACCGACCAGCGTGAACTCCTGGCCCCCTACACGGACAAGTTCTTCGAGGTGGTCAAGGACATCTGGGACGCCCGTTCCCATGAGATCGCCCAGCAGATCGCGGTGGGTCTCTACCCGACGCTCCAGGTCTCCGACGAGACCTTGCACAAGACGGACACCTGGCTGTCCTCCGCGGAGCCGAACGCGGCCCTGCGACGCCTGGTCTCCGAGTCCCGCGCGGGCGTGGAGCGGGCGCTGAAGGCGCAGGCGGCGGACGCGGCGGCGGAGCAGTAACGGTCGTCGTACGTACGCCGACAGGGCGCCCGGTGCTGCTGTGCCGGGCGCCCTGTCATGTGCTCAGGAGCCGCAGGACTCACGTCAGCGCAGCGCCTCGAGTACTCGGCTGCGCAGCGTTTCGTTCTCGATGGTGTTGGCGTGGCGCCAAGCCGCGGCGGTGACTTCCTCGGTCTGCAGTTCAACCACGTCGGCAGAGGTGTGGAAGAGGTATCGGAAGTCGAAGTGCTGGTGGTCCGGTTCGCCCTTGGTCGGGTTGGCCGGGATGTGGTGGGCGTCAATGTGTACAGGACGATGCCCGGCCGGCATGACGACGGCGGCCGGAATGCCGGTCTCCTCGGACAACTCCCGCTGTGCGGCGGCGAGGAGATTGACGTCGTCCGCCTCAAGGTGGCCGCCGGGCAGGAGCCAGCAGTTCAGCGCGAGATGCTTGACATGCAGCACGCGGCCTGCGGGGTCGGCGAGGACCGCCCCGGAAGTGACGTGACCCCGGAACTCCTTACGGCTGGCCAGGTCGGCGGAGGCGTCGAGGAGTTCGAGAAGAGTGACGAGCCGCCCTTTGTCGTGCGGATGGACGTCGAGGTAGTCGTCGAGGGTCTTGCGGATGTGGTCGGCCGTGATGGCCATGGGTGTCTCCTCACCGGTTGAAGTAGTCGAGCCAGGTCTCGGCGATGGCAGCGCGGTCCACCGGGCCCATCTCATGCATGCCGGGGCCGAGTCCGCCGCGGGCGAGTACGCCGGAAGCGGCGAGTATCTCGGCCTGTACGAGGAAGATGAACGGTCCCACGCTGGCGCCGTGCAGAAAGTTGACGGCGTTTCCTCCGTTCAGGAGGTAAAAGTAGTGGCCGGTCGTCAGGTAGCGGGTGATGTGCGGGCCAACATGGGCGCGCTCGTACACGTCCGGCAGACCTTCGAGTTCGAGCTCATCCTCGCTGCTCGTCACCGTGGCGACGTATGCGCCGTTGCGCAACCGCCCGAAGTCCTCACCACGCAGCGAGAGCGCGCCCGTGGCGCACAGGACGAGCCCCGCACCCTCAAGCCCTTCCGCGAGTGCACGCGCCACCGCGAAGCCCTGGGAGAGCGCCTGTGTGCGGCGGACAGGATCGGTGTCGTAAACCGTGACACGTACCCCTTTGGCGTGCAGCAGGCGGGAGATACTCGACCCCAGCTTGCCGAATCCGATGACGAGCGCCGTTCGGCCGTGCAAGATGTCGCCCCGGCTGCGCATGAGCGCCTCGGTCGAGAACACGACCGACTGCCCCACAAGGAAGTCCTCTGGGTCCTTGAGGGGTGAGCGTGCCACCGACATGACCGGACAGGGAAGTTTGTCGAGGGCTGCATAGCGCCGGTGGCCGTTCTCGGTGTCCTCGACCACGCCGAGGATCCGCCCGGAGAAACGGTCGCACAGCGTCTCCAGCGACGGGGAGAAGTAACCGCCCACATCGAGCAGCACGACAGCGCGGCCTGCGGCGCGCGCCTCGACATATCCCACCGCGCGATCAGGATCGGCGAACAACTCACGCGACAGTTTGTCGCACACGTACCCGCTGCCCTCGATCTCGCGCAGTGCCTCGACATGCACGGACTTGGGCTTGGGCAGCACCGCCCGCAGATCCGTCACCGCAGCCACGCCCCGTACGAAGGCGGGTCGCTCGGGTAACAGGTGTGTGATCAGGAGCGCGACCGGATGATCGGTCGCCAGAGCGAAACGACAGGCGATTCGTCCGAAGTAGGCGTCGAGCTGGGCGCGTTCAGATGCTTCCATCCTGAGGCTCCTCGATCCTTGCGCCGGCAATCTTGAACTCAGACCAAACGGTCTTTCCGGGGCTGTGCGCGGTTACGCCGAAGTCGTCGGCGAGAGCGGTCACGAGACGAAGCCCCCAGCCTCCGCAGTCGTCAGCTCGCTTCTGCGCCGCCTCCGGGCGCCCGCCCCCGCTGTCCCGGACCTCGACGCGGACCAGCGAGCCTTCGGTGATGACCGTCAGACAGAACTCACGCCCTGGCGGGACGCCGTGCAGTAACGCGTTCGTTGCCAGCTCCGAGACACAGAGCCGCACATCGTCATGCCGATCGGTGCAGCCCCACTCCATGAGCGTTTGGAGGGCGAAGGCACGTGCGGCGCCGACGGAGCTGCGGGCGCGAGGGAATCGCCTTTGCCGCGACAAGGGCATGCGAATCACCGCCTGTTCGTGTGGGGTACGATCAGAGACACCGTACCACTATTCGCGAAAAGCGGAAAGAAATGCCCAGAAAGGAAGGTCCGGGAAGCGGGCACCTGTGCGAGTCGCTTAACGTGTAAAGCGGCAAGGTCGAAATCCCGCTCCGCAGGAGGACACCGTGAGTGACAGCGCTTGGGTCAGCACCTCGATGCCGTATCTGACACCAAAAGAGAAGGGGCAACCCGACGCGTGGGGCGCCGAGGCCGCCGCCCATGGAGGCAAGGGCAGCCAGCGCATCGCCTTCGCCGGCGAGGTGCCCGCTCCGGAGGAGGTCGCCACACTTCTCGGCCTGCAGGCGGGGGAATCGGTTGTCGTGCGCCGAAGGGTCATTCAACTGGACGGCGCCCCATGCGAGTTGACGGACACGTACTACCCGCTGAGCATCGCCCATGGCACCCGTCTCGCCGAGAAGGGGAAGATCCCCGGTGGTGCCGTGACGTTCCTCGCCGAACTCGGGCACGTCGGCGCACGAGTGCGTGAGGATGTCACGGCTCGGATGCCCAGCGACGAGGAGCGCGAGACTTTGCGCATGAGCGCGGACGAGCCGGTCCTACGGCTGAGCAGGGTCACACTGGACACCGATGACAAGCCCATACAGGTCGACGTGATGGTCATGCCGGCTCATCGGCAGCGGCTGCGTTACGAAATCAAGATCGGATGACTGTGCCCACCACCGACAGCGACGCCTCGGACCCGCGTTCGCTCCACGAGCGGATCGCCGCCGACCTCCGGGACGAGATCATGAGCGGCGACCTGGCGCCGGGCGCCAAGCTGCCCTCCACTGCTCAGCTCAAGGCGAGATTCGACGCCTCCAACGCCACCATTCAGAAAGCACTCCAGGTCCTCAAGGACGAGCGGCTCGTCATCGGCCGCGCCGGAGCCGCGGTCACTGTGCGCGAGCACCGGCAGCGGACCATGCGCCCCGCCGCGTTCATGGCTCCGGCCCGGCCGGGACAGCCCTACCGCTGGCTGACCGAAGCCGCGAAGCGCGGAACCCAGGCTCACAGCACCCTGCTGGACGTGGCGGAGGTCCGTCCCCCTGCCGATGTCTCATCCGCCTTGGATCTCGCCGAGAGCGAGACGGCTCTGCTGCGGCACCAGCTTCTCTCCATCGACGGGGAACCCGTCGAGCTGGTCAAGTCCTACTACCCCTTGGCCCTTGCCCGAGGGACCGCCATCATGGACAAGCGGAAGATCAGGGGCGGCACTCCAGCCCTCCTCGCCGAACTCGGACATCCTCCGCGTCTCAGCGTGGACCGAGTCTCCGCCAGAGTTCCCACCCAAGAGCAGTACCAGGCCTTGAACCTGCCCAGTGACCTGCCGGTTCTCCGTACGCTGCGCGTCGTGTACAGCGACGACGAGCGTTCCGTCGAAGTCACGGTCATGGTCAAGGCAGGCCACCTCTACGAACTTCAGTACGAGTTCATGCCGGAGTGACCCCGACTACGCGGCGGCAGCACTCCGCAGAGCGTCGAGTGCCCTCCCCACCGCCGGTGAATCCGCCCCGCCCTTGCGTACGGCTGCCACCACATGCCGAACCGGCCGCTGCGCACCCAGCTCCCGCATCACGACCCCGCCCCTGGCCACCGCAGCCATCCGCGGCACCAACGCCACCCCCATCCCCGCCTCCACCATCGCCAGGATCGCCGTCCACCCGGCCGCCGAGTGCCCCTGGACGGGGCTGAACCCGGCCGCCTCGCAGGCCCCGCGGGTGATGTCCGACCAGGGCCCGCTGCCGCCGAAGATCCATGGCTCCCCCGCGAGATCGGCGAGCCGCAGCCCCTCCGCGGCGGCGAGCGGGTGGTCGCGGGGCAGGGCGACGTCGAGGGGGTCGGCGAGCAGCGGGACGCGGGTGAAGCGGGGGTCGGCGGCCGTCGGGGCCTGCGCGGCGAGGGACAGGGCGAGGTCGACGTCCCCGGCGGCCAGCAGCTCGTACGCCTCCCCGGCCTCCGCCTCCCGCACCCGCAGGGTCACCCCGGGATGCGCGGTCCGCAGCGCCCGCACGGCGGGTACGACAAGGGCGGGTACGGCGGTGGAGAACGCCGCGACCCGCACCTCCCCGACCTCGCCGTGCACGTACGCCGCCAACTCCGCGTCCGCCCGCTCCAGTTGCTCGAACACGGCCTCGGCGTGCCGCAGCACGAGCCGCGCCGCATCCGTCAGCCGCACCCGCCGCCCGTGCGCCTCCAGCAACGGCACCCCCACCTGCTTGGCGAGGTTCGTCAGCTGCTGCGACACGGCGGACGGCGTCATCCGCAGCGCCTCGGCCGTCGCCGTCACGGTCCCCCGCTCCCCCAACGTCCGCAGGATCTGCAGCTTCCGGATGTCCCAGTCGACCATGGCGGCAACCTACGTCACCGACGCGCCCCCGCCCCCAGGACGACTCCGCCGAGGATCAGCGCCATGCACCCCACCTGCGTCCAGCCGGTCGCCTCGCCGAGCACCGCCCAGGACAGCAGGGACACGCACACCGGCTGGAGGTAGTAGACGACACCGGCACGGCTCGGGCCGACCAGCGCGATCGCCTTGTTCCAGGCGAAGAAGGCGACGGCGGAGGAGGCGACGCCCACGTAGACGATCGGCAGGACCGTCCCGGGCGTCGGCTCGAAGCCGCCCTGCACCGCAAGGCTGACCCCCTGCGCGGGCAACAGCAGGACCGTGCCCAGCACGAACGTGGTGAACAGGAAGGCCGCACCGCCCAGTTCGGCCGGCTTGCGCCGCAGCAGACCGCTGTACGACGCGAAGCAGCAGGCAGCGGCCACCATCCACAGGTCCCCTGCCGCGAACCCGGCCCCGCCCGCGCCACCCCCGATCAGCAGCACGACGCCCGCACAGGCCGTCAGCAGTCCCGCCACCCGGCGCGCGCCCAGCCGTATCCCCGCGGCCCGTTCGAACACGGCCATCAGGACCGGCGAAGCAGCCATGATCATGCCCATGTTGGCGGCGGGCGTGGTCAACCCGGCATGGTTGACCAGGGTGTTGTAGGCGGTGACGCCGAGGAGAGAGGCAAGCAGCACGAACCCGAGGTGGCGGCGGATCAACTCCCGTTGCCGCCATGCCTGCCGGGCGCCGAAGGGAGCCACCGCGGCCAGCGCCACCAGCCATCTCCAGAACGCCTGCTGCACCGGCGGCACGCTGTCGTGCAGCGCGCGGGAGGTGACGAAGCTGCCCGACCAGACGACCGTGGCGAGGGCGGCGAGGGCGATGCCGAGGACGGTCGCCCTGGGGAGGTGGGTCGGGGTGGTGGCGGTCCTGGGGAGGACGACGGTCACGGAGGTCCTTTCGCTGGACGGCGATCGGCGATCGGTGATCGGTGATCGGTGATCGGGCTCGATCTACCGTTGCAGCGCCGGACCTGTCACGTCCATCGAATCTTTTTGATGCTTCTTTTCAGAAGAACTGAATGATCGGCGTCCGGCAGCCGACCCCGCACCAGTGCCGGTCACCCCGATCTGCCCCACGACCGTCGCCCCGAACGCGAGCGTCATGCCCGCCAGTTGGAGCGGGGACAGCGCCTGCCCCAGCGCCGCCCAGCCGACCACGGCGGCGGTCAGCGGGGACAGTGGGCCGAGGAAGGTGACCTGCGTGGCACTGAGGCGGCCGATGCCGCGGAACCAGAGCCAGTACGCGACCGCCGTGTTCGCCAGCGCCAGATAGAGGTAGCCGCCGACCGCCCGGCCGTCGAACGCGGGCGGGGCGCCCTCGACGAGGAGGGCGAGGGGCGCGATGAGCAGGCCACCGGCCGTCAACTGCCAGCTGGTGAGGGCGAGCGGGCCGACGCCCTCGGGGCGCCCCCACCGCTTGGTCAGCACGGTGCCGGTGGACATGGACGCCGTCGAGGCCAGGGCCGCCAGCAGGCCGACGAGGTCGAGCGCACCGGCCGCCTTCAGCACCACCAGGCTGACGCCGAAGGCCGCCGCGACCCCGGTGAGCACGTTCCGCACCGTCGGCCGTTGCCCCAGGAACAGCGCAGAGAGACCCACGACGAACAGCGGACCGACCGAGCCGACGACGGCGGCCATACCCCCGGGCAACCGGTACGCGGAGAGGAAGAGGAGGGGGAAGAAGGCCCCGATGTTCAGCGCGCCCAGCACCGCCGACTTCCACCACCAGGCGCCCCGCGGCAGCACACGGGCGAGGGCGAGCAGCAGCAGACCGGCGGGGAGAGCGCGCATCAGGCCGGTGAACAGGGGCCGGTCGGCCGGCAGGAACTCGGTGGTGACCGCGTAGGTCGTGCCCCAGGAGATGGGCGCGAGGGCGGTGAGGAGTATCAGGGCGGGAGAGACACCGCCGACGCGGCTGGCGGCCATAGGACGCACCCTTCGAAGTAGGTCAATGGAAAGTAGCTTAGCGCTAAGTCACTTTCCGTCAAGCCACTTTCTTGCAGGCCAGCATCGGACCGCCGATACTCGACGCATGAGCGAACGCCCCCAGCGCAAGGACCCCGTCGACGCGATCATCGACCAGTGGGCGACCGTGCGGCCCGACCTCGACACCAAGGCGATGGAGGTCTTCGGGCGGATCTACCGCCTCTCGCGCACGATGGGCGACCGCATGGAGAAGGCGTACGCGCCCTACGGCATCTCGCGCGGCGAGTTCGACGTCCTGGCGACCCTGCGCCGCTCCGGTGAGCCGTACACGCTCTCGCCCCGCCAGCTCTCGGCGACGCTCATGCTCACCACCGGCGGCATGACCGGCCGGCTCGACAAACTGGAACGGGCCGGCCTGCTGCGCCGCTCCCCCGACCCGCACGACCGCCGCGGCCTGCAAGTCACCCTCACCGACAAGGGGTTGACCATCATCGACGAGGCGGTCGGCGCGGGCCTGGCCGTTCAGACGGAGGCCCTGTCCACCCTCGACGACGAACAGGCCGACCGACTGGCCGACCTGTTGCGGGAGTTGCTCGCAGGGACGCCCGATTCCCGGTAGCCGGGGCTCCGCTCACCCCACGTGCGCGGCGATTGCCGCCTCGATCGCCCGCGCGTCCGTGGCGCCCGTGGCGTCCGCCGCCCAGGCCACGTATCCATCGGGCCGCACCAGCACGGTCGTACGGCGGTCGCTCGCCCAGCGCTCCACGGACAGCCGGTCCTTGCGGGGGCCCTGGTCCTCGGACACGTCGGCCGCCTTCGGGGTGATCAGCACGAACCGTCCGCCGCGCAGGGCCTCGTAAAGGCGGCCGCTCTCCAGAGCCACGTCCGGGACGCGGGTGCCGACCAGGCGGTGGGAACCACGCGGGGCGGGGTACTGGTAGCCGATGCCCGAGATCTGGGCCAGTGCCTTCGCCTGGGCGGGCCGGGCCGCGTTGACGAAGGCGGAGACGAGGGCGCGTACGGCACGCAGCGCCGGGTTCTGTGCCCGCGCCAGCCGGACCAGCCCGCCGCTGCTGCGCAGGACGGCCTTGCCGACCGGGTGGCGCTCGGCCTGGTAGGTGTCCAGGAGGCCCTCGGGCGCCCGGCCCTTGACGACGGCGGCGAGCTTCCAGCCGAGGTTGGCCGCGTCCTGCAGGCCGGTGTTCATGCCCTGCCCGCCGGCCGGTGAGTGCACGTGGGCGGCGTCGCCGGCGAGGAAGACCCGCCCGACCCGGTACTGCGGCGCCTGCCGCTCGTCGCTGTGGAAGCGGGAGAGCCAGCGGGCGTCGTGCATGCCGTAGTCGGTGCCCAGGGCGCGGCGGGTGACCTCCTTGACCTCGTCGAGGTCGAGCGGGGCGTCGTCGGCGACCTCGTGGCGGCGGTTCCAGCCCATGACGCGGTACCAGCCGTCGCCGAAGGAGGCGATCATCGCGAAGGCGTCGCCCGCGCCGTTGACGGTGAGCACACTCTCGGGCTGCTCGGCGAGCCGAACGTCCGCCAGGAACAGGGACTTGATGACGGAGACGCCGGGGAAGGACAGGCCGACGGCGTCGCGTACGGCGCTGCGGTGACCGTCCGCGCCGACGACGTAGGCCGCGCGACGGGTGACGACCGCCCCGTCCGGACCGCGCACGTCGAGGTCGACCCCGCTGTCGTCCTGCCGCAGCCCCACGACCTCGCTCTCGAAGAGGAACTCGACACCGAGCTCCCGCGCCCGCCGCTCCAGCAGCCGCTCGACCTCGTACTGCGGGGTGATGAGCAGGAACGGGAAGCGGGACGGCAGCGTGCCGAGATCGAGGGAGAGGCGGCGGAAGAGACGCAGCTCGGTGATGGTGCTGCCGGTGGCGAGCAAGTCGTCGGCCAGACCGCGGGCATCGAGCTGTTCCAGGGTGCGGGCGTGGACGCCGAAGGCGCGGGAGAGGTTGCTGATCTTGTGGGGGCGCTTCTCGACGAGGGTGACGGGAACGCCGGCGGCGGCGAGGTCACCGGCCAGGAGGAGACCGGTGGGGCCGGAGCCGACGACGAGCACGGGGTGGGGGGAGTTGGTGTGGGTGCCGGTGCCGTTCATGGTGGCCCTCCTGGTTGCCAACACTCGTTGGCCAACGTCTGTTGGTCAACGCTTGTTGGCAAGCATAGGGTCGCCCGACGCGGGGCGTCAACGCTTGTGGGCCTACATTTGTTGGCACGCGCTCGCCGGCAGGCACTCGCTGGCACACATACGTTGGCACACGCTTGTTGGCCCACACGCGTTGACCTACGCTTGTTGGCATGACACAGAGCAAGCCCCCCACCCCCGCGCGCCGCTCCGAGGCCACGCGCACGGCGATCCTCGACGCGGCCCGCGAGCGCTTCGCGGCCGACGGTTACGAGCGCGCCACCATCCGCGCCATCGCCAAGGACGCGAACATCGATCCGTCGATGGTGATGCGCTACTACGGCAACAAGGAGGGCCTGTTCGCGGCGGCCGTCGCCGTAGATCTGAAACTGCCGGACCCGGCGTCGTTCCCCCGGGCCGAGGTCGGCCGGGCGCTCGTCACGCACTTCCTGGCCATGTGGGAGGAGAACGAGGTCCTCACGGCCCTGCTCCGCGTCGGCGCGACCAATCAGGCCGGGGCCGAGCGCATGCGGGGCATCTTCGGGGACCAGTTGCTGCCCCTCGCCCGCCAGGTGTGCCCCGACCCCGAGCAGGCCCCGGCGCGGGCCGCACTGGCGTCGTCGCAACTGCTCGGGCTGGCACTCACGCGCTACGTCCTGCGGTTCCCGCCCGCCGTGGCGCTGGCCCGCGAGGAGGTCGTGGCATGGCTGGCGCCCACGGTGCAGCGGTATCTGACCGCGCCGCACCCGGCGTGAGCGCCGCCTACGGCGAAGAACACACCGAGGGCGCCGGCCTCGCCCACGTACGGCGGATGCGCGTACGTGCGACGGGGTCGGCGCCCTCGGGGAAGCTGTGACCGGACGGAAAAGTCCTGATCAAGCAGACCAGGCAGGTCAGACAGCAGACAGGCCAGACGGGTCAGACCAATGAGGCCGATCAGGCCTTCGCCTTGGCCTTCGCCTTCGGCTGACGGTCCGAAGAGCGGTCCAGGACCATCACGAGGCCCGCCACGACCGCGAACAGCACGATCGGGGCCAAGACGAACTGGCCCAGCGTCTCCATGACGCTCAGGCCCTGACCGGGGTCGTCGCCGTCGTCACGCGCAAGCGCGAGCGCGGGGGACGACATGAGCAGCATCATCAGCGTCGTACCGGCAGCCAGGGCGCCGGCGCGCAGGGCGTTCTTCTTGTCCACGGGGCCAAAAGTATCGAACGACGGGAAGGGCCGCGCGCCCGGGGTGCCGAATGCCGCATGAGACGCGGTCCGCCCGGGCGTCACCCCCGCCGGACCGCCTCGCCCCGCAGCACCTCCACCAGCGCCCGTACCCGGGCCGACGCCGCCAGTTCCTCCAAGGTCACCGCTCTGCCCTCCGCGTCCGCGATCGGCAGCCGCCAGTTCGGGTACTGGTCCCAGGTCCCCGGCAGGTTCTGCGGGCGGCGGTCGCCCACGCCGTCCGGGAGCCAGATGCCGACCATGCGGGCCGGGGTGCGCAGCAGGAAGCGGTGGACGGCCTGGATCTCGGCCTCCTCCTCCGAGGTGCAGTGCCCGCCGTGCGTGCCCCGCAGCAGGCCGAGCCGGGAGAGCAGCTCCAGCCACTCGCCCGTGTCCGCCGACGCCTCCGCCCGCTCCTGCTCCAGCGGGCGGGTCAACAGGCCGAGGCTGTCGCGGAGTTGGACGTGTTCGCCGGTGAGGCGGGCCGCGGTGGGCGGCAGGTCGTGGGTGGTGGCGGTGGCGAGGCAGTCGGCGCGCCAGGAGTCCGGCGGCAGCGGACGGCCGTCGCCGTCCCAGTCCCGCTCGAACCACAGCACCGAGGTGCCGAGCACGCCCCGCGCGCGCAGCGTCTCCCGCACACCCGGCTCCACCGTGCCGAGGTCCTCCCCGATCACCACCGCCCCGGCCCGGGAGGCCTCCAGCACCAGGATCGCGAGCATGGCCTCGGCGTCGTAACGGACGTACGTCCCCTCCGTCGGCGCATGCCCCTGCGGCACCCACCACAGCCGGAACAGCCCCATGACGTGGTCGATCCGCAGCGCGCCCGCGTAGCGGAAGAGCGCCCTGAGCAGCCGGCGGTACGGCTCGTACCCGGACTCGGCCAGCCGGTCCGGTCGCCAGGGCGGCAGTCCCCAGTCCTGGCCGCGGGCATTGAAGGCGTCCGGCGGGGCGCCCACCGACATCCCGGCGGCGAAGTACTCCTGCTGCGCCCAGGCGTCCGCGCCCCCCGGGTGCACGCCGACCGCGAGGTCGTGCACGATCCCGACTCCCATCCCCGCTTCCCGCGCGACCCGCTGGGCGGCGGTCAGCTGGCCGTCGGTGAGCCAGGCGAGACGGCACTGGAAGTCGACCCGGTCCATCAGTTCGCCCCGCGCGCGGGCGGTTTCCGGCGACCGCGGATCCCGTAGCCCCTCCGGCCACCGGAGCCAGTCCGAGCCGTGCACCTCAGCCAGCGCGCACCACGTGGCGTGGTCCTCCAGCGCCTGCCCCTCCTGCGCGAGGAAGTCGACGTACGCGGCCCGTCGCCCCGGCCCGAGCGGCACCTCCCGCACCAGCTCCAGCGCCTCCCGCTTCGCCTCCCACACCGCGTCCCGGTCGATCAACTCCCCCTTCTCCAGCACCGCTTCCCGCAGCCGCCCGGCCCGCTCCAGCAGCCCTCGCACCCGCTCGCGGTCCTCGACGTACGCGAACTCGGGCACGTCCTCGACCCGCAGGTGCACCGGGTCGGGGAAGCGGCGGGAGGAGGGGCGGTAGGGGGAAGGGTCGGTCGGCGCTCCCGGTACGGCCGCGTGCAGCGGGTTGACCTGCACGAATCCGGCGCCGAGCGCCCGTCCGGCCCAGGCGGCGAGTTCGCCGAGGTCGCCGAGGTCGCCCATGCCCCAGGAGCGGCGGGAGAGGAGGGAGTACAGCTGGACGAGGAGGCCGTACGAGCGTCCGGGGGGCGTAGGCAGGCGAGGTGGGGCGACGACCAGGTGGCTGGTCACCGTACGGCCGTCGGGGGCGGTCACGGTCAAGTGGTGGACGCCGGGCGGGAGTTGGTCGACGGCAGTGCGGGTCTCGCCCTGTTCGGTCTCGATGTGCAGCCGGGTACCGGCCGGCAGCGACGGCAGCGTGGCCGGCGCCTCGGGGTCGGCCCCGCTCCAGCACACCACCGTCGGCGGCAGCAGCCGCTCGCGCAGCTCCCGCTCCCGCGCGGTGAGCGCGGCAGCGACGGCCCCGGGTGTGGTCGTGTCGACGTCGAGGGCGGTCAGGGCGAGGGTGAGCGCGGCGGCGGGGGCCGTGACCGTACGGTCGGCGGAGGGCTGGTAGGAGGTGGCGACGCCGTACAGCTCGGCGAGGCGGGCCAGGTCATGGGAGGGCAGATCCTCGGGGCCCTCAAGACCTTCAGGTCCCCCAGGCCCCCTAGGCCCCCCAGGCCCCCCAGCAGGGGTTTCGGCCGACCGCTCTGCTGTCATCTACGACCTCGGAAAGTCCATGTCCATGTCCATACCGGTGTCCATACCCATGTCCCAGGTCGCCGCCTCACTGGTCAGCGGCGCGGCGTCGGCGAGCGGCGGCTCGCTGGTGAGGGGCTCGACATCGGGGAGGGGCGGTTCGCTGGTGAGGGGGGTCTCGGCGTAGGCGCCCTCGGCGCTGAAGACGCAGTCGGGCATCTCCGGTTCGGTGAAGACGCCTTCGTACATCTCGGGCTCGCTGGGCGCCTCGGGTTTGGACAGGGCCGATGCTGTGGGCACGGGGCCTCCTCTTCTAGTACGGCGTGCGGGTTACCGCAGCCCTACCCACCAGGCGCGGGGACAGACGTCCGGAAGCGAACAACATGCCTCGCGTCACATTCCGTGCCGCACATTCTGCTCCACACACCCTCCCTGTCGGATTAATTTACTGATCACTATTCACTCAGTACATGTACTCAGTACATAATGATCGGCATGAGCACCCGCCACATCCTTTTGGGGCTGCTCGCCACGGGGCCGAGCCATGGCTACGACCTCAAGCGACGCCACGACGAACGCTTCCCGCAGGCCCGCCCGCTGGCCTACGGGCAGGTCTATACGACCTTGCAGCGCCTGGCCCGCGACGGCCTCGCCGAGGTCGACGGCACCGACTCGGACGGCGGCCCGGAACGCACCACGTACCGCTCGACGGACGACGGAGCGCGCGAACTGGCCAAGTGGGCCGGGGAGATCGCGCCGCCCGCGCCGTTCGTGACGAACGACATCTTCGCCAAGGTCGTCGTGTCGATCCTGTCCGGCGGCGACCCCGAGGCCTATCTGCGCGCCCAGCGTGCCGCCCACATGGAACGGATGCGGGAGCTCACGGCGGTCAAGACCGCACAGGGCACCGATCTCGCGACCGTCCTCTCGGCGGACTACGCCCTCAACCACCTCGACGCCGACCTCCGCTGGATGACGACCACGGCGGCCCGGCTCACCACTTTGACCGCGGAGGTCGACGCAGCATGAGCAACACAGGACGGAGCACGGTGCCGCTTCTGGCGGCCCGTGACCTCGTCAAGGCACACGGCAGGACCGAGGCCCTGCGCGGCGCCTCCGTCGAGCTGAGGGCGGGCGAGATCCTCGCCGTCACCGGCGCCAGCGGCAGCGGGAAGTCCACGCTGCTGCACTGCCTGGCCGGCATCGTCCGCCCGGACACCGGCTCGGTGACGTACGGCGGGGAGCGGCTGGACCAGTTGCCCGAGCAGCGGTTGAGCGAGTTGCGGCGTACCGAGTTCGGCGTGGTCTTCCAGTTCGGGCAGCTGATCCCGGAGCTGACGGCCCTGGACAACGTGGCGCTGCCGCTACTGCTCGCCGGTGCGCGCAGGCAGGAGGCGCAGGCGAAGGCCGGTGAGTGGCTGGAGCGGTTCGGGGTGCGCGGGCAGGAGGAGTTGCGGCCCGGCGAGATGAGCGGCGGCCAGGCCCAGCGGGCGGCCCTGGCCCGGGCGCTGGTCACCGGCCCGAAGATCGTCTTCGCGGACGAGCCGACCGGGGCGCTGGACTCGCTGGCGAGCGAGCAGGTGATGACGGCCCTGACGCACACGGCCCGCGAGTCGGGCACCGCGGTGCTGCTGATCACCCACGACGCCCAGGTGGCGGCGTACGCGGACCGCGAGGTGCGGCTGGCCGACGGGGCTGTGACGCCGCTGGAGGTGGCGGCATGAGAGCCGACCTCCGACTGGCCTGGCTGCTCACCCGGGGATCCGACCGGCGCGAGTGGTGGCGGATCACGCTCACGGCGCTCGGGGCGGCGCTCGCGACCGGCATCGGGCTGGCGGTCGCCACGATCATCTCGATCAGGGGGCAGTACTCGGTGTCCTTCGGCTCCGGGCTCCTCGACCAGCCCAGCGACCGGCAGGGCGTGATCATCGCCCTGTTGATGCTGCTGGTGCCGGTGCTCGGGTTCCTCGGGCAGTGCGCCCGGGTGGGGGCGGTGCACCGCGACCGGCGCCTTGCCGCGCTGCGGCTCGCGGGGGCCGCGCCCCGTCAGGTCAGGCGGATCGCCGCTCTGGAGGCGGGGCTGGCCTGCCTGGTCGGATCGGCGGTGGCCACGGTCTTCTCCGTACTGCTCCTGCTGCGCGTGTGGCAGGACCCCGAGCCCCTGGCGTGGCTGGGCATCGCCCTGGTCGCCGTGGCCGTCCCGGTGCTGGGCGCGACCGTGAGCGCGCTGTCGCTGCGGCGGGTGGTGGCCTCGCCGCTGGGCTGGGTACGGCGGGTGCGGCCGACGCGGGGGCCTGGGCGGGCGTTCCTGGCGGTGACCGTGCTTCTGGCGGTGATGGCGGTGGGGATCGGCCTGATCGCGTTCCTCGGCGATCCCCTGTTCTTCCACAATTCCCTCGACATGGCCCTCGCCCCCCTGCTGGTGTTCGCCATCAGCCTGCTGATCGGCGTCTCGGCGGTGTGGCTGGCGGGCTGGTCGTCCCGGCGGCTGGGCGCCGTGCTCGCCACCCGCGCCCAGCGCCCGGCGCTGCTGATCGCGGCGGAGCGGCTGCGGGACGACCCGTGGGCGGCGGCCCGTACGCATGCGGCGGTGCTGCTGGTGACGGTCGTGGGCACAGCCTTCGCCGGCATCCGCACGGTGCTGTTGCAGGTGGTGAACAACACCGAGTACCTGGCCGAGAACAGGTCGTACTACACCACCGGCCTCGACCTCAGCGGCGCCGCGATCCTGATCGCCCTGGCGCTGACCCTGTCGGCCCTGGCCGTGGGCACCGCCGAGGCGCTGGCCACCCGGCGCCGGGGACTGGCTGCGCAGGCCGCGGCAGGGGTGCCGCAGAGCGTGCTCGGCCGGGCGCTGCTCCTGGAGACCGCGCTGCCGCTCGCACCGGCGCTCCTGCTGGCGGGCGCCGGCGGCACGGCGATCTACGTGGGCTGGGCCACGATGATCGACGACGCCGTCGGGGCGATTCCACTGGTGCCGGTGCTGGTCCCGGTGGCCGTGTATGCCACCTGCCTGCTGGCCTCGGCCACGTCACTGCCCCTGCTGCACCGCTCGGTGCGGCCGGCGGAGCTGCGGTACGTGTGAGGCGGTACGTGTGAGGCGGTACGTGTGAGGCGGTACGTGTGAGCCGGTACGTGTGAGAACGGCCCGGCGGCCGCGCGACCGTCCGGCCCCGGGGTACGGGGGACCCTCGGGGCCGGATGCCGTACGCATGGCACGCCGGGTATGCGAAGGCCCGGGTCGTCAGGCGGAAATGCCGTCGATCCGGGCCATGGCGTCCTCCGCGCCGAACGGCTGCAAGTACGGCAGCCAGCGCGGGTCCCTATGCCCGGTGCCGATGATGCGCCAGGCGAGACCGGTGGGTGGAGCAGGTTTGTGGCGTAGCCGCCAGCCGATCTCGAAGAGGTGTCGGTCGGCCTTCACGTGGTTGCAGCGGCGGCACGAGGCCACCACGTTGTCCCAGACGTGCTTGCCCCCGCGGCTGCGCGGGATGACGTGGTCGACGCTGGTTGCGACGCCACCGCAGTACATGCACCGGCCCCCGTCGCGCGCGAAGAGCGCCCTGCGGGTAAGAGGAACGGGCCCCCGATAGGGAACCCGGACGAATCGCTTGAGCCGGACCACGCTGGGTGCGGGGACTGTGACGGTTGCGCTGTGCATGAAGGCGCCGGACTCCTCGAGGCATACGGCCTTGTTCTCGAGGACGAGGACGAGCGCGCGGCGGAGCGGTACGACGCCGAGAGGCTCGTACGACGCGTTGAGGACCAGGACATGCGGCACGGATGCCTCCTTGGGCGTCGGCGGCGCGTGGCTCGCGCCGGGACGATCTGTAGTCAGTCTCCCCTCTTGCCTGGTGAAAGCGCCACCATGTCCCGGTAACGGGCTGGGAGTGTTTTCGACCACATCTGATTCATCCCCAGGATGACGAACTGTTCATCCCACCAGTTCATCCCCAGGTGGGCACGGTTCCTCCCTCGAACATGGCGCCGATCCACACACGATGCCCCGATAGTGTGGTGAACCTGCCCTGCTGGTGACCTTTTCGTGACCTTGACCATCTGCCGGTGGGGCGGGCCGCTGCACTGGAGGTACCAGCCGTGTCCTTGCCCGCCGTCCTACTGGCCGCCGGTTCGACCCCCTCGCCGTCCCCGTCGGAGACGACGCCCCCGGCGGTTCCCTCGATCCAGGACGCCCACGAGAGCGCGACCCAGGCCGCGAGCTGGGTCGAGCAGAACTGGTCGACCTGGCTCGCGATAGGTCTGAAGGTCCTGCTGATCCTGGTGATCGCAGCGGTGCTGAGAGTGGCGATCCGGCGGGCGATCACCAAGCTCATCGACCGGATGAACCGCACCGCCCAGGCGGTGGACGGCACGGCCCTCGGCGGCCTGCTGGTCAATGTCGAGCGCCGCCGTCAGCGCTCGCAGGCGATCGGCTCGGTCCTGCGCTCGGTGGCGAGCTTCCTGATCATGGGCACCGCGGCCCTGATGATCCTCTCCACGTTCGACATCAACCTGGCCCCGCTGCTGGCCTCCGCCGGTGTGGCGGGCGTGGCGATCGGCTTCGGCGCCCGCAACCTGGTCACCGACTTCCTCTCCGGCGTCTTCATGATCCTGGAGGACCAGTACGGCGTCGGCGACTCGGTCGACGCGGGCGTCGCCTCCGGCGAGGTCATCGAGGTCGGCCTGCGCGTGACCAAGCTGCGCGGCGACAACGGCGAGATCTGGTACGTCCGCAACGGCGAGGTCAAGCGCATCGGCAACCGCTCGCAGGGCTGGTCGACGGCCGGCGTGGACGTCACGGTCCGCTCCTCCGAGGACCTGGACAAGGTCAAGCGCACCATTGACGAGGTCGCCGAGAAGATGAGCAAGGAGGAGCCCTGGAACGAGCTCCTCTGGAGCCCGATCGAGGTCCTCGGCCTGGACAGCGTGCTGCTGGACTCCATGGTCGTACGGGTGTCCGCGAAGACGATGCCCGGCAAGTCCCTGACGGTGGAACGCGAGCTGCGCTGGCGCATCAAGCGCGCCTTCGACGCCGCCGACATCCGGATCGTCGGCCACACTCCCCTGACGACGGAGGAGGCGGCCGCGACCGACCCGACGGCGGGCATGGCGGCGCCGTCGGCGTACTCCAACACGTCCTCACCGCAGGCACAGAACGCCACTCCGCTGACGCCGCCGAGCGTGACGAAGTAGCCGCGCCTCCCTCAGTCGAGCCAACCCCGCCACCGCGGCCAGGGCGCCTCGCACCGCCCCTCGGCGATCGCCTTCTCGTACTCCCGCTGGGCGAGCTCGTCCAGCTCACGCCCGGTCAGCGGCTTGCTGCCGATGGTGGTGACCCGGGAGAAGGCGACCAGGCACTCGCCGTGCGGCACGGGCCGTGTCGCCCAGAACACGAAGGACACGCCCGCGACGATCACGGCGAGCGAGGCGAGGGCGAGCAGTGCACGGCGACGGTCACGCGTCATCCGCGCCGCCTGGCCGCGGCCGATCACGCCACCGCCGGAACCGGTCACCGCGCCCATGCGGGCGTCCAGGTCTCCGTCTCCGGGCACTCGGTCCGGGTCGCGGCAAGGTGGGCGCGAAGAGCCGTGAGAGTGGGGTGCGGGTTGTCGGCGCGCCACAGCAGGGAGTGCGGGTAGACCGGGGCCGGGTCGCGCAGCGGGATGCGGCGCAGGTCCTGGTCGGCGGGCCAGACCAGACGGGTGTCCTCGCCGACGAAGGTCGCCAGTACGGCGGAGTCGGCGATCGTGTCGACCAGCGGCGCGGTGCCGAAGTCGGGGCCGGTCGCCTCGATGGTGAGCCCGAACTCGGCCGCGAGGGCGTCGTAGTAGGCGGCCCATTCGGTGCCCTCGACGATGCCGGGCATCCAGATCCGTTGACCGGCGAGTCGAGCGGGTGTCACCGAGCGGGCAGCGGCGAGTTCGTGCCGCGGCCCGGTCAGGAGCTGCACCGGCTCGTCGTACACCCGGGCCGCCTCGATGCCGTCGGGCAGTTGCCGGGCGGGCCCGGTCACGGCGCGGAACGTTGCGTCGATCGTGCCGGCTCGGAGGGCGGCGACGGCCGCGTCGGCGTCGAAGAGGGTGACGACGTCGAGTTCGGTGTCGGGGTTGGCGCGGTGAAAGCCGCGCAGCAGGACCGCCGGGGCGAGCCGTCGGCCGATCACGTCGACGCGCAGGGCACGGCTGCCGGGGCGTACGGAGGCGATGGCCCGTTCCTCGGCCTGGAGGAGGGTGCGGGCGTGCGGCAGGAAGGCCTGGCCGTCGATGGTGAGCCGCGCCCCGCGCGCGGTGCGGGTGAACAGCCGTACCCCGAGGCGCTTCTCCAGCACGGCGATGCGTTTGGAGACGGCCTGCTGGGTGATCGACAGCGTCGCGGCGGCGTCCTGGAACCGGCCCGCGTCCGCTGCGGCGACGAAGGTGCGCACGGCGTCGAGGTCCACGACGTCATCGTAGGAGGCGCAGGAGGCACAGGAGGCACAGGAGGCACGAGGCACAGGAGGCACAGGAGGCACAGGAGGGGCATGAGGCACAGGAAGAGCAGGAGCACAACGATCGGTTGTGGCTGTGTGAGCCCGATGGTTGTTTGATCCGCGGTTCGCCGCCCGCTTTGATGGCGTCGGTCAACAGAAGGTTGGGGTGGGATGGCGGGCGGTCGGTCGCTGGGGCGGGGGTTCGGGTGGCTGTGGGCGGCTTACGGGGTCAGTACGTTCGGGACCCGGCTCGCCTTCGACGCGTTGCCGATCATCGCGGTCGTCGTGCTGCACGCCGGGTCGACCGAGGTGGCGCTGCTGGCGGCCTCGGGGCTCGCGGTGGGGGCGGCGATGGCGGTGCCGCTCGGGGCGTGGGTGGAGCTGCGCCGGAAGCGGCCGGTGATGATCGCGGCGGACCTGGTCCGGTGCGCGGCGCTGCTGAGCATCCCCGCCGCCTTCGCGCTGGACGGGCTCAGCCTCGGCCAGCTGCTGGTGGTTTCGGTGGTGGTGGCCGCGGCGGACATCACGTTCACCGCGGCGAGCGGGGCGTATCTGAAGTCCCTCGTGCCGCCGGAGGACCTCCTCGTGGCGAACGGCCGCTTCGAGGCCACGACATGGACGGCCACCGCGCTCGGCCCACCACTGGGCGGGGTGGCGATCGGCGTGTTCGGCCCGATGGCGACGGTGCTGGCGGATGCGGCCAGCTATCTGCTGTCGGCGCTGGGGATCCGGGCGATCGGCGGTAAGGAAAGGCAACAGTGCGGGGAGGAAGGGCGGCAGAGCGGTAAGGAAAGGCAACAGTTCCCCCCTGACGCACCGTCGGCTGCGCGGGCGGGCAGACTGCGGGCCGCCGACCTCGCGGCGGGCTGGCGGCATCTCCTCGCCCACCCCACCCTGCGCCCGCTGTTCCTCAACACGGTCCTGGTCAACGCCCTGATCATGGCGCCCGCCCCGGTGCTCGCCGTCCTCATGCTCGGCCAACTCGGCTTCGCCCCCTGGCAGTACGGCCTCGCCTTCGCCGTCCCGTGCCTGGGCGGCCTGCTGGGCTCCCGCCTGTCGCGCCGCCTGGTCGCCCGCCACGGCAGGCACCGGGTCCTGCTCACCGCCGGCACCCTGCGTGCCTGCTGGTCCGTCGGACTGGCCTTCGTCGGCCCGGGCACGTCCGGCCTTCTCCTCGTCATGGTCGTCGAGTTCGGCCTGATCACCTGCTCGGCCGTCTTCACCCCGGTGCTCGCCACCACCCGCCTCGACCGGACCCCGCCGGACCGGATCACCCGCACCTTGTCGGCATGGCAGATCACAGGCCGGACGACGACCGCGGCCATGACGGCGCTGTGGGGCCTGCTGGCGGCACTGACCGGCCCACGCACCGCCATCGCCCTCGCGGGCGTCCTGCTGCTGGCGACCCCGCTCCTGCTCCCCCGGCACGAGCACGCACCGCAGCACAGCACCACCACCACCGGGTAACGACTAGGTTGCCTGGTATAGACCTCTCTTGACGCCACCTTCCTCTCGGGTCTACCTTCCTGGATAACCCGATAGGAAACTTTCCTAACAGTGATCCTGGATGGACTTCCGCAATAGATCGCTGAGAAGCTGGTCAGCCGAAAGGCAGGTGTCGATCCCATGGCAGGAACCGCCGGTACGCCGGGCACCCCGCGCGTCCTGCGCGCCATGAACGACCGTGCCGCCCTGGACCTCCTCCTGGAGCACGGGCCACTGTCCCGCACGCGGATCGGCAAGCTCACCGGCCTCTCCAAGCCGACCGCGTCCCAGCTGCTGGCCCGCCTCGAAGCCGCCGGCCTCGTCCTGGCGACCGGCACCACGGAGGGCCGACCCGGCCCCAACGCCCAGCTGTACGAGGTCAATCCGGCCGCCGCGTACGCCGCGGGGCTCGATGTCACCCCCGAACGCATCCTCGCCGCCGTCGCCGACATCACGGGCCGCACGGTGGGGTCGTACGAACTGCCCACCCCCGGCAGGCGGCCGACCCAACCCGTCGTCCGGCAGGTCACCGACGCCCTCGACGGCGCGGTGAAGGCGGCAGGGCTCACCCGTGACGACGTGCACCGGCTCGTCATCGGCACCCCCGGCGCCTTCGACCCCAACACGGGCCGCCTGCGCTACGCCTCCCACCTCCCCGGCTGGCACACCCCCGCGCTGCTCGACGAAGTCGCCGCCGCCCTGCCGATGCCGGTCGAGTACGAGAACGACGTCAACCTCGTGGCGGTGGCCGAGCAGCGGCTCGGCGCGGCCCGCGGCCACGAGGACTTCGTGCTGCTGTGGAACGAAGGGGGCCTCGGCGCCGCCCTGGTCCTCGGCGGCCGGCTGCATCGCGGCTGGACCGGCGGCGCGGGCGAGGTAGGTTTCCTGCCGGTTCCGGGCGCACCCCTGGTCCGCCAGGTAACCAAAGCCAACAGTGGCGGCTACCAGGAACTGGCCGGTTCGCAGGCGATCCCCCAGCTCGCGAGCGAACTCGGTATCGCGAACATCCCGTCCGGGCCGTACGCCGAGGCCGCCGCCGCCCTCGTCGCACGGGCCGCCGGGGAGGACACCGTCCTGGGCCGGCTCCTCCTGGAGACCTACGCGACCCGGCTCGCAACCGGTCTCGCCTCCTTGGTCTCCGTCCTCGACCCCGAACTGGTCGTCCTCAGCGGCGCCTCCCTCACCGCCGGCGGCGAGGTGCTGCGCGCTCTCGTCCAGGCCGAGTTGGAGGAGCTGGCCGCGTCACGGCCCCGGCTCGTCGTCGGCGCCATCCGTGAACACCCCGTGTTGCGGGGCGCGTTGGAGAGCGCGCTCGCGACCACGCGCGACGAGGTCTTCGACACCGCACGCTGAGCACCCCGCCCTCTCCGCGGCTCAACTCCTCAACCCGGCTCCTTGACCCCGGCTCCTCAAGCCGGCTCGTTGACTCAGCCCCTTTAACTCACCCCCCGCCTTCACTCACCCACCCCGTCCCGCCCTGGGAGACCTTGCCATGCCCGGAAAGTCCTGGAACGTCATATCCTCACCGTCCCGCAAGGCGGCCGCCGCTCTCGCCGCCACCGCCTCCCTGGCCCTCCTCGCCACGGCCTGCACCGGCCAGGCAGACAGTTCGTCGTCTGGTGCCACCGACGACCCCGACGCCAAGACGACGATCACCTTCTGGCACGGCTGGAGCGCGCCCGCCGAGGCCAAGGCGATCCAGGAGAACGTCGACCGCTTCGAGAAGGCCCACCCCAACATCACCGTGAAGGTCGTCGGCAACATCAACGACGACAAGCTCAACCAGGCGCTGCGCGCGGGCGGTTCCAGCGGTCCGGACGTGGTGTCGTCGTTCACGACCTCCAACGTCGGCAAGTTCTGCTCCTCGGGCGCCTTCCTCGACCTGAAGCCGTTCATCGAGAAGTCGAAGCTGGACCTCGACAAGATCATCCCGAAGCCGATGCTGGACTACACCCAGTTCGAGGGCACCCGCTGCGCCCTGCCCCTGCTGGGCGACGCCTACGGCCTCTACTACAACAAGGACGCCTTCGAAAAGGCGGGCATCAAGTCCCCGCCGAAGACCTGGTCGGAGTTCGCGAAGGTCGCCAAGAAGCTGACCAAGACCAAGGGCGACAGCTACGAGCAGCTCGGCTTCATGCCGACGTACCACGGCTACGAGACGGTCGTGGACCACTACATGTCCCAGTGGGACCACGCCTACTTCGACGCCGACGGCAAGTCCAGCATCGCCAAGGACCCGGCCTTCGCCGAGATGTTCACGTACCAGAAGAAGCTCGTCGACGACCTCGGTGGCTTTGCGAAGCTGGAGAAGTACCGCAACACCTTCGGTGACGAGTGGGGCGCCAAGCACCCCTTCCAGACCGGCCAGGTGGCCATGCAGCTCGACGGCGAGTGGCGCCTGGGCATGGCGAAGGACGCCGGCGTCGACTTCGAGATCGGCACCGCCCCGATGCCGGTCGCGGACGACGAGGCCGACGAGTACGGCAAGGGCTTCCTCTCCGGCACGATCATCGGCATCGCCCCGCAGAGCGAGAAGCAGAACGCGGCCTGGGAGCTGGTGAAGTACCTGACGACCGACACCGAGGCCGTCGTCTCCTTCGCCAACGCCATCCACAACGTGCCCTCCACGTTCGCCGCGCTGAAGTCGCCCGACCTGACGGTGGACCCCGGCTTCAAGACGTTCCTGGACATCGCCCAGAACCCGGAGTCGAACACGCCGCCGGCCTCCGTCAACGGCTCGACGTACCAGACGACGCTGCAGGACTTCGGCTACCAGTACGAGTCGGGCAAGGTGAAGGACCTGAAGGCCGGTCTGGAGAAGACCGCCGAGCAGATCGACACCGACATCGAACAGGCGAAGTAGCGCCCGATGTCCACGCGCGCTCTCCATACTCTCCGGGCGAAGCGCCGCAGGTCGGCGCTTCGGACGGTGGCCTTCCTGTCACCGTGGCTCATCGGGTTCGGCGTCTTCTTCGCCTATCCGCTGGTGTCCACCGTGTACTTCTCGCTGATGAAGTACGACGGCTTCGGCACACCGGTCTTCCGCGGCCTGGGCAACTGGGCCTACGTCTTCGAGGACTACCCGCTGTTCTGGCCGGCCCTGCGCAACACGCTGTGGCTGGTGCTGGTGATGGTGACCTGCCGGGTGGTGTTCGGACTCGGCGTCGGCCTGCTGATCACGAAGATCAGGACCGGGGCCGGCGTCTTCCGCACCCTCTTCTACCTGCCGTACCTCGCCCCGCCGGTCGCCGCGACGCTGGCCTTCGTCTTCCTCCTCAACCCCGGCACCGGCCCGGTCAACTCGGTCCTCGACGGCATGGGTCTGCCGACACCCGGCTGGTTCACGGACCCCGCCTGGTCCAAGCCGGCCCTCACCGCGCTGGCGTTGTGGGGCGTGGGCGACCTCATGGTCATCTTCATGGCCGCGCTGCTCGACGTACCGAAGGAGCAGTACGAGGCCGCGGAGCTGGACGGAACGTCGGCCTGGCAGCGATTCCGTTTCGTCACGCTGCCGAACATCTCGCCGATCGTGATGTTCGCCGTCGTCACGGGCGTGATCCAGACGATGCAGTACTACACACAGCCGCTGGTGGCCGGGAAGGTCGCCTCCGGCATCATCGGCGGCTCCGGCCAGCAGTTCGAGCCGGGCTACCCGGACAAGTCGACCCTGACGCTCCCCCAACTCGTCTACAACCTCGGCTTCCAGCGCTTCGACTACGGCTCCGCCTGTGTGGTCGCGCTGGTGCTGTTCGCCCTCGCCATGGCGTTCACCACGCTGTTGATGCGGCGCCGGGGCGGACTGATCCAGGCAGGTGACGGACCATGACCCAAGTGCTGGACAAACCAGTTCAGTTGGGAACCCCGACAGTCGCGGAGCGCACGGCCCGCCGCAGGGCGCTCCTGGAATGGATAGCGATCCATTCGCTCGGCGTCGCGGCCGCGCTCTTCTTCACGCTGCCGTTCGTGTTCGTCGTCCTGACCTCACTGATGAGCGACCAGCAGGCGCTCACCCGCGACCTGGTCCCGGACACCTGGGAGTGGGGCAACTACACCAAGGTCTTCGACACACCCGGCTTCCTGACCTGGTGGAAGAACACCCTGATCTACGCGGGTCTGGGCACCGTCCTCACCGTCGTGTCGTCCGTCCCGGTGGCGTACGCGCTCGCCAAGTTCCGCTTCCGTGGCCGCAACCTGTCCCTGATGCTGGTCATCTCGATGATGATGCTGCCGCCGCAAGTGATCATCATCCCGATGTACCTGTTCTGGGCGAAGCAGCTGGACCTCTCGGGGACCCTGTGGCCGCTGATCATCCCGATGGCGTTCGGAGACGCGTTCTCGATCTTCCTCCTGCGCCAGTTCCTGATGACGATCCCGAACGAGTACCTGGACGCGGCGAGGGTCGACGGCTGCGGCGAACTCCGCACACTCCTGCGGGTCGTCCTCCCCATGGCGAAACCGGGCATAGCCGCTGTGGCCCTCTTCCAGTTCTTCTACGCGTGGAACGACTACTTCGGCCCCCAGATCTACGCGTCCGAGAACCCGGGCGCCTGGACCCTCTCCTACGGCCTGGAGTCGTTCAAGGGGGCACACCACACCGACTGGAACCTCACCATGGCCGCCACGGTTCTCGTGATGGCCCCCGTGATCCTCGTGTTCTTCTTCGCCCAGAAGGCGTTCGTAGAGGGCGTCACACTCACCGGAGTAAAGGGTTGAACCAGTGAAACTCACCGTGGTCGGCGGAGGCTCGACCTACACCCCCGAACTCATCGACGGCTTCGCCCGCCTCAGGGACACCCTGCCGATAGAGGAACTGGTCCTGATGGACCCGGCGACGGACCGTCTGGAACTGGTGGGTGGCCTGGCCCGCCGTATCTTCGAACGTCAGGGTCACCACGGCACGATCACCACCACGACAGACCTGGACGCGGCGGTGGACGGCGCGGACGCGGTCCTCCTGCAACTCCGTGTGGGCGGCCAGGCGGCCCGCGAGCAGGACGAGACCTGGCCCCTGGACTGCGGCTGCGTGGGCCAGGAGACGACGGGCGCCGGCGGCCTGGCGAAGGCCCTGCGTACCGTCCCGGTGGTCCTGGACATCGCGGAACGGGTCCGCCGCACCAACCCCACCGCCTGGATCATCGACTTCACCAACCCGGTCGGCATCGTGACCCGGGCCCTGCTCCAGGCGGGACACAAGGCGGTCGGCCTGTGCAACGTGGCGATCGGCTTCCAGCGCAAGTTCGCGGCCATGCTCGGCGTGACCCCCGCCGACGTCCACCTCGACCACGTCGGCCTCAACCACCTCACCTGGGAGACCGGGGTACGCCTGGGCGGCCCCGAGGGCGAGGACGTCCTGCCGAAACTGCTGGCCGACCACGGCGACACCATCGCCGCCGACCTGCACCTCCCCCGCCCCCTCCTGGACCGCCTGGGCGTGGTGCCGTCGTACTACCTGCGCTACTACTACGCCCACGACGAGGTGGTGCGGGAACTGCGCACCAAACCGTCGCGCGCCGCGGAGGTGGCGGAAATGGAAAGGAGGTTGCTCACCCTCTACGCCGACCCCGCCCTCGACGAGAAGCCGGAACTACTCTCCAAAAGGGGCGGCGCGTACTACTCGGAGGCCGCGGTGGACCTGGCGGCCGCCTTGCTGAACGGCGCCGGCAACCCGTACCAGGTGGTCAACACCTACAACAAGGGCACGCTTCCTTTCCTCCCCGACGATGCGGTGATCGAGGTGCAGGCCGGGGTGGGAACGAGGGGCGCAGCCCCTCTCCCGATCCCACCCCCGGATCCCCTGTACGCGGGCCTGATGGCCCAGGTGACGGCCTATGAGGACCTGGCCCTGGAAGCAGCCCTGCACGGCGGCCGCACCCGAGTCTTCAAGGCCCTGCTCTCCCACCCCCTGATCGGCCAGTACGAGTACGCGGAGAAACTCACCGACCGACTGATCGCACACAACCGGGAGCACCTCGCGTGGGCATGACCGCACGTGTCCTCGCCGTAGACGCGGGCAACAGCAAGACCGACGTGGCGGTCGTGGCGGCCGACGGAACCGTCCTGGCCACGGCCCGCGGAGGCGGATTCCGCCCACCGGCGGTAGGCGTGGAGCCGGCGATGGACACCCTCGCCGAAGCAGTGCAGGAGGCCTTCGCCGCGGCAGGCGTCACCGGCGTCGAGCACGTCTCGGCCTGCCTGGCGAACGCCGACTTCCCGGTGGAGGAGGAGGGACTGGCGGCCGCGCTGCACGCGCGCGCGTGGGGCACGTCCGTCGAGGTCCGCAACGACACCTTCGCCATCCTCCGGGCGGGCGTGACGGAACCCCGCGGTGTGGCCGTCGTGTGCGGCGCCGGCATCAACTGCGTGGGCATGCGCCCCGACGGCCGTACCGCCCGCTTCCCCGCGCTGGGCCGTATCTCCGGCGACTGGGGCGGCGGCTGGGGTCTGTCGGAGGAGGCCCTGTGGCACGCGGCCCGGGCGGAGGACGGCCGCGGAGTGCCTACGGCGTTGACGCACACCCTCCCCGCCCACTTCGGCCTGCCGACGATGTACGCCCTGATCGAGGCCCTGCACCTCGAACACATCGCCCCCGTCCGCCGCCACGAGCTGACCCCGGTCCTCTTCTCCACGGCCACGGCCGGCGACCCGATCGCCCGCGGGATCGTCGACCGCCTGGCCGACGAGGTGGTGACGATGGCCACGGTCGCCCTGACCCGGCTGGACCTGCTGGAGGAGGAGACGCCGGTGCTGTTGGGCGGGGGCGTCCTGGCGGCACGCCACCCCCAACTGATCGACGGCATCCGGGACTTGCTCACGTCCCGGGCTCCCAAGGCGGTACCGGGGGTGGTCACGGCGAGTCCGGTACTGGGGGCGGCGTTGCTGGGGCTGGACGCGGTGGGGGCCGCTGCGGAGGTGCATACCCGGCTCCGCCGGTACTTCGAGTCGTGAGGGCCACTGGAGGCCGCTGGGGCTGCCGGGGGCTTGCAACCCCCAGCGAACCCTGAACCTGGAACCGAACAGATTCTCCCGGCGTGTTCATGGGCAGGGGGTGGTGCGGGGCGCATTTCGGTGTGCCGGAACCTCCGCGTCCGCGCTGCGATCCGATCAAGATCCAGCGAAGCCCGGTGCGGATGTCGGTCCCGGCAGCGATACTTGCGGCGACGGATGACCACGGGGGAGGTCAGCAGTGACACAGACGCCGAAGAGCAGCACGGCACCACCACCGGGATACGACCCGGCACCCGGCGCACCCACCATGCCGTCCGTACCGCCACAGCCCGGCCGGCCCCCCACGCCCGCCCCCGCACCACCGGCCGCAGGACCCCGCCGCACCGCCTTCGCCGAGGGCCTCGACCAGCTCCGCGCGGCCGCCACCACCGAGCCCGGCCGTCTGCGGATCATCGGCGCCCTCCTCGCCCTCCTCGTCGTCGCCTTCGGCGCGGTGGCCGCCTGGCAGATGACCGAGCGGACGAGCGCCGCCGACGACGTCCTCCACCGAAGCCAGCCCCTGACCTCGGACGCCGCCGACATCTACCGCTCGCTGGCGGATGCCAACACCGCGGCGGCCAGCGGTTACCTCGCGGGTCTGCAGGAAAAGCCCGCCATGCGCGAGGGCTACGAGCGGGACATCCGCAGGGCCGCCAGCAAACTCGTCACCGCCGCCGCCAACTCCGAACCGGGCTCCACCTCGGCGGACACCATCGCCGAACTCAGCGAGCTCCTCCCGGAGTACAAGGGCCTGGTCGAGACGGCGAGGGCCAACAACCGCCAGGGCTATCCCGTGGGCGGCGCCTATCTGCGCGCGGCGAACGAGATGATGCAGAAGAAGATGCTGCCGGCCGCCGAGAAGCTCCACCAGACGGAGAACCAGCGCCTGCGCGACGACTACGCGGACGCGAAGTCGTTCCCCTGGGCCGCGGCCGGCCTCGGCATCCTCGCCCTGGCCGGCCTCGCCTGGGCCCAGCGCCGCAACTACCAGCGCACCAACCGGGTCCTGAACCACGGCCTCGTCATTGCCACGGCCGCCTCCACCGTGGTCCTGCTGTGGCTGGCCGTGGGCCACACCGTCGCGCGCGCCGGCCTGAACGACTCCTACGACCACGGCGTCCGCTCGCTGAACGTGCTGCACGAGGCCCGCATCGCCTCCCTGACCGCCCGCAGCGACGAGAACCTGAACCTGGTCCGCCGCGGCGCGGACACCAGGACGCTCGACGACGGCACGGTGGTGGACGCGTACGAGTGGGGCTACGACCAGGAGATCGAACAGCTCGGCAAGGCGCTCGTCCGGGCGGAGGACCTCGCCGACGACACGGCGGGGACGAAGCCCGTGCAGGACGCGAACGGCTTCATGAAGGTCTGGAAGGACCGCCACGGCCTCGCCCGCGACGACAACAACTCGGGTAACTACCAGGCCGCCCGCGACCGCGTCATCGGCGCCGCGAAGGAGCCGACGAGCGTGTGCTTCGACAACGTGGACAAGGCCCTGGCGACGGCACTCGAGCACGAGCAGACAGAGTTCAAGCAGGCCGCGAGCGACGGCCGTGACTCGCTGACCGGCCTCCCGACCGGCGCCGCGGTCCTCGCGGTCCTGGGCGCGGCCGGCGCGGTGCTCGGCATCGGTCGCAGGCTGTCGGAGTACCGGTGAAAGGGGGCAGGACGATGAACGCACGCGACGACTCGGTTCGCCTCCGGGGTGCGGGCAGCCCGTGGCGGCGTCTGCGGGCCGGCCTGCGCGGCTGGGGCGGGGTCGGCGCGATGGCGCTCGTCTGCGCCCTGGCGGTGGCCTTCGCGCTGCTGCTGCCCCTGTCCCAGACGCACGTCGGGGACGGCGGTACGGCCATCGGGGGCCGGGGCGTCGCCCACAGTACTCAGGTGCGCGCCGAGGACTGCGAGAAGCCGCAGGACAAGAGCCTGTCGCCGTCCGGCGGCGACGGGAAGAGCCCGACCGTCGACGCCATCAAGGCCCGCAAGGACCGGCGCCTGATCGTCGGCGTCGACACCAACAGCTACCGCTGGGGTTACCTCGACCCGAACAACCCCTCCGGTGAGCTGGAGGGATTCGACATCGACCTGGTCCACCGGATCGCCCAGGACATTCTCGGCGACCGCGACGCGGTGCAGTTCAAGGCCATCCCGACCAGCCGGCGTATCGAGGCCATCCAGAAGGGCGAGGTCGACATGGTGGTCCGCACCATGACGATCAACTGCGCCCGCATCGAGCAAGTCGCCTTCTCCGCGCCCTACTTCGTGACCGGCCAGCAGGTCCTGGCCCCCAAGACCTCGAAGATCACCGGATACAACAAGAGCCTGGCCGACAAGAAGGTGTGCTCGGCGGACGGCTCCACCGCGTACGACAACCTGGAAGCCGGCAGGAAGAACGGCGACCTCCCCGCCTCCGCAGACATCACCACAACCGTCCCCAACCAGCTCGACTGCCTGGTGAAGTTGCAGCTCGGCGAGGTCGACGCGGTCGTGACCGACGGCGCGCTCGCCGCGAGTCAGGCCGCACAGGACCCCACGGTGGAACTGAAGGGCGGCCTGTTCACCGACGAGTACTACGGCGTGGCGATGAAACTGGGCACCGACGATCTGGTACGCCAGGTCAACCGGACCCTGGAGAACTACATCAAGGACGGCGGCTGGGAGGCGTCGTACGAGAAGTGGCTGCACCCGACCATGGACCAGGGCGACAAGAAGTCGGCGTCGGCGACCCCTCCCGAAGCCCGGTACAAGTGACCGACCATCAACCAACCATCAGCAGACCGTCACCCGACGAACGACAGATCACGAAGACTGACGAAGACTCACAAGACTGACGAAGACCAACTGACGGCACACAACGCAGCGAGAGGTGATCGATGGGCGTCACGGACCCCGCCGGGCCGGTGATGGACCGGGACGAGGTGGACCGTGCGCTGGCGCGGCTCGGCGCGGAGCACGAGGCGATCGAGACCTCGCTCCTCGCCCTGCAGGACCACGCGGGCCGCAGACTTCTCGAGGGCGCCGAGCTCACGGGCATCACCAAGGAGCGCTGGACGGCCGCGGAGGCGTCGATCACCCTGCTGTGGGCGTATTTCGACGCGTACACGGACGCGTTGCGCGCCGCCCGCGAGATCCGCTCCCGCCGCCGCTGGTCCAGCCGCGAGGACCTGGTGGAGCTGACGGAACTGCTGCGCGGCGAGTCCGTGACCGTGGCGGGCTCGGCGGCCGCAGCGGCCAACGCACCGACGCTGCACGGCGGTTCGGGCAAGCTCAGCGAACAGTTCACGCTCGTCACCCTGGTCGACCGGATGAACGAGCTGTACGCGACATCGCTGGACATGGTCGTCGCCGCCGACGCGGTCTGGTCGGCGCTGCCCGCCCGCATCGATCTACTGGCCGCGGAACTCCAGCGCACCCGCCGGCTCGCGCACTCCGTGGGCGTACGCCCCGGCGAGCACCCGGCGGGCGACGACCTGGAGCGCATCACGCGCACGCTCACCCACCTGCGCGCCCAGGTGGTGTCCGACCCGCTCGCGTACTGGGTCCCCACCCAAGGGAGTTCGGCACCCGGCGGCGGCAAGCCGGACACCACGGTCTACGACCGGGAGGCGCGCGCCCTGGAGGACGTACGGCGGGAGATCGACGCTGTACTGACGGTCCGTCAGGATGCCGAGCAGCGTCTGGTCAAGCTGCGTGACGTGCTGTCCCGCGCGGACCGTACGCTCGCCGAGGCCCGCACCGCGCGCGGCGAGGTGCTGGCGAAGATCGCCGCCACGGAGGTGCCGGTCGTCAGCGGCCCGCCGACCGCGCTGCAGGAGCAGCTGGCGACGGCCGCCGAGTACCGCAGACATGCCCAGTGGCACCGCCTGTCGCCGCTCCTGGAGTCCCTGGAGCAGAAGGCGGAGGACGAACTGCTGCGCGCCCGCGAGTCGTTGACCGCGGTCACCGCGCCCCTGGCGGTCCGCGCCGAGCTGCGCGGCCGCCTCGACGCGTACAAGGCGAAGGTGGCCCGGCACGGCCTCGCGGAGGACCCGTTCCTCATCGAGCGGTACGACGCGGCCCGCCGCATGCTGTGGAGCGCGCCCTGCGACCTGCGCGTCGCCGAACAGGCGGTCCTGCGCTACCAGCAGGCGGCCGCCGAACTGCTCGGCAGTCCGCGCGTGCCGGGGCCGCGGGGGCCCGAGGACCGCAGGGGGCCGGGATCATGAGGGGCAGGGGGAACAGGGGGGAGTCGTCGTCATGAGTCAGGCACAGCAGACCTGCCAGCGACCGGACTGCGGCGGGACGTACGAGGACGTGGGCGGCGGCGAGCTGTACTGCGACACCTGCGGCCTCGCCCCGGTCGTCTCGGCGACCGGCACGGTCGGCTCGCCGCCCACCGGCATGACGGCCGGCGGCAAGAGCTCGCGCGGCTCGGCGGGCAGCGGCAGCTCCCGCTCCACCAGCCGCGGCAGTTCCCGTACGTCGTCGCAGTCGTCGAAGTCCCGGCGCTCGGTGTCGGGGCGGCTGTCGCGCGCGCTGTCGGGCCGTTCCACGGGCCGCTCGGTGTCGGTGCGCAGCTCCGGCTCCACCGCGGGCTCCAGCGGCCGCGGCCGGCTCGGCGTCGGCCTGGTCCAGGTCCCGGACGTGCCGCGGCCCGACCCGCGCGCGATGGTGCTGGAGAACCCGGAGGTGCCCGAGCGCAAGCGGTTCTGCTCCCGCTCGGACTGCGGCGCACCCGTGGGCCGGGCCCGCGGCGACCGCCCGGGCCGTACGGAGGGCTTCTGCACGAAGTGCGGCCACCCGTACTCCTTCGTCCCGAAGCTGAAGTCCGGCGACATCGTGCACGGCCAGTACGAGGTGGCCGGCTGCCTGGCGCACGGCGGCCTCGGCTGGATCTACCTCGCCGTGGACCGCGCCGTCTCCGACCGGTGGGTGGTGCTCAAGGGCCTGCTCGACACCGGTGACCAGGACGCGATGGCGGCGGCGATCTCCGAGCGGCGTTTCCTCGCGGAGATCGAGCACGCCAACATCGTGCGGATCTACAACTTCGTCGAGCACCTGGACCAGCGCACGGGCTCGCTCGACGGCTACATCGTCATGGAGTACGTCGGGGGCAAGTCCCTGAAGGAGATCGCGAATTCGCGCCGTACGGAGACGGGCAAGCGTGACCCGCTCCCCGTCGAGCAGGCGTGTGCGTACGGCATCGAGGCGCTGGAGGCCCTCAGCCACCTGCACAGCCGCAACCTCCTGTACTGCGACTTCAAGGTCGACAACGCCATCCAGACCGAGGACCAGCTCAAGCTGATCGACATGGGCGCGGTGCGCAGGATGGACGACGACGAGTCGGCCATCTACGGCACGGTGGGCTACCAGGCACCGGAGGTCGCGGAGGTCGGCCCGTCGGTGGCGTCCGACCTCTACACCGTCGCGCGCACCCTGGCCGTCCTGGCCTTCGACTTCCAGGGCTACACGAACGTCTACGTCGACTCCCTGCCCGACCCCGACAACATCGAGGTCTTCCGCCAGTACGAGTCCTTCTACCGCCTCCTGGTCCGCGCCACCGACCCCGACCCGGCCCGCCGCTTCGCCTCCGCGCAGGAGATGACGGAGCAACTGACCGGCGTCCTGCGCGAGGTCGTGTCCCTGCAGACGGGTCGGGCGCGGCCGTCGCTGTCGACCCTGTTCGGCCCCGAGGTACGGGTCACGGACACGGAGTTGTTCCCGAAACTGGACAGCGAAGTGTCGCGGTTGGGTGCGCGGGTCGTGCGGACCCAGAAGCGCACCCAGGAGCAGCTCTCCCTCCCCGCGGCCCACCCGCCTGCTGTGTCCGCCGGCATCGTCAAGGTCGTCGACGCCGCCGTCGCCGCCCTCGCGCTTCCCGTCCCCCGGGTCGATCCCTCCGACCCCAACGCCGGTTTCCTCGCGGGCCTGATGACCACCGCGCCGGCCGAGCTGCTCGGCGCCCTCGCCGCCGCTTCGGCGCCGTCCACCGAGACGCGGCTGCGGCAGGTGCGGGCGTGGCTGGAGAACGGTGACGCAGGCACCGCGCACGAGGCCCTGCTGAAGCTGGAGGACGAGCGGCCCGACGACTGGCGGGTCGTCTGGTACCGCGGCGTGGCCGCCCTCGTCACAGGCGACCACGAGGGCGCCGCGCTCGCCTTCGACGCGATCTACGACGCCTTCCCCGGCGAGCCCGCCCCCAAGCTGGCCCTCGGCCTGTGCGCGGAGGTGCTGGGCCAGCTGGACAACGCCGCCGAGTACTACCGGCTGGTGTGGTCGACCGACCCGAGCCATGTGAGCTCCGCGTTCGGTCTCGCCCGCGTCCAGCTCGCGGCCGGCGACCGCAGCAGCGCCGTACGGACCCTGGAGTCGGTTCCGGAAAGCTCCATTCACTACACGGCCGCACGCGTGGCGGCCGTCCGCGCCCGGCTGCGGGGACGCACGACTGTCGCCGCTGACGTACCGTTCCTGGACGACCTGACCGCGGCCGCGGGCCAGGTCGAGGCGCTGGACGCGTACGGCTTGGACCCGGCGCGCCGGGAGCAGTTGTCGGCGGAAGTCCTCGGCTGCGCCCTGGACTGGATACTCTCCGGTGGCCAGGGTTCCGCCCCTCCCGCCGCCACCCCGCCGCCACCGGAGGACGGACGCTGCTCGGCAGCGGCCTGGACGAGCGGGGACTGCGTTTCGGACTGGAGCGTTCGTACCGCACACTGGCCCGGCTCGCACGGGGCGGCGAGGAGAGGATCGACCTGGTGGAACGTGCCAATCGTTACCGCCCCCGGACGTGGGTGTAGTTGATGTCGCAGATGCCCCAGCAGGCCGCTCTGTCGAAGTGTCCGAGCTGCGCATGGCCGCTCGAGTCGGGTGACCGTTTCTGCGGTGCGTGCGGATACGACCTGTCCGCCGTGCCCGTACGGCCGGACGACAACCCGACCATCGTCATGAACGGCTCGGCGCCGGCCGGCTCCGGCGGCCACGAACTGCCCCCGGGCGCGCCCCCGCCCCCCCCGTCACCGCCGCCCGCCGGACCGGTGTCACCGGCGGCGAGCGGTCCCGACGTGCCGTCGCCCCCCGGCCACCACACACAGCCCGGCCACCACTCACCGCCCGGC
>NZ_LLZG01000231.1 GCF_001509475.1 Streptomyces regalis | reverse complement strand
CCGCTCCCCCATCCCCCACTCCCCTTGTTTTCCGCCTGTACGCACGTCCCGCAGGCGGAGCGCCCCCAACCATTCAGAAAGGCACAAGGGACATGAGAGAGCCGCACAAAGCCCCGCGCCGTCCTGGCGGCGCAGCAAGGCGCCTGACGACCCTGCTGCTCGCACTGGTCGCCGCCATCGGGTTGACCCTCGGCACCGCGCTCACCACTCCTGCCGCCGAGGCCGCCCGAAGAAGGTGCTCGTTCCGGCGTCGGCCACGGACGCCGTCGCCGCGATGGAGCCCAGCTGGAACCTGGGCAACACCCTGGACGCCATTCCCGACGAGACGTCCTGGGGCAACCCGAAGGTCGCCAAAGACCTGTTCGACACCCTCCGGGCGCAGGGCTACCGCAGCGTCCGCATCCCGGTGACCTGGACCGACCACCAAAGTCCGCCACCGCCCCCTACACCATCGACGCCACGTACATGAGCCGCGTCAAGCAGGTGGTCGACTGGGCGCTGGCCGACGGCCTGTACGTCGTGCTCAACGTCCACCACGACTCGTGGCAGTGGATATCGAAGATGCCCACCGACCACGACAACGTGCTCGCTCGCTTCAACGCCACCTGGACCCAGATCTCCTCGACGTTCCGGGACGAGCCGCGCATGCTCCTCTTCGAGAGCGTCAACGAGCCGGTCTTCGACAACGCCACGGACGCGCAGAAGACCCAGCTCCTGAACGAGCTGAACACCTCCTTCCACAAGATCGTCCGCTCTTCGGGCGGCGGGAACACCGACCGCCTGCTGGTCCTGCCCACACAGGCCGGCACCCCCTCCCAGCCCCTCATGGACGACCTGTCCACCACGATCGGCGCACTGCGCGACAGCAATCTGGTCGCCACCGTGCACTACTACAGCTGGTACCCCTTCAGCGTGAACATCGCGGGCGGCACCCGCTACGACGACGCCGCTCAGAAGGACCTGACCGACGCCTTCGCCCGTATGCGTGACACCTTCGTCGCCAGGGGCATCCCCGTCTACGTCGGTGAGTACGGTCTGCTCGGCTTCCCCGACCACAACCACCCCGACCGCATCGAGCGGGGTGAAGCGCTGAAGTACTACGAGCACCTCGGCTACGCGGCGCGGCAGGCCGGCGTCACCACCGCCCTGTGGGACCCCGGTACTTGGGCCTACCTGAACCGGGACACCCTGAAGTGGACGGACCCCGAGCTGTTCGCCTGGATCAAGTCCAGCTGGACCACCCGCTCGGGAACGACCTCCTTCGACAACGTCTTCGTGCCGAAGTCGAGCCCGATCACGGCCCAGACGCTCACGCTCAACGCCAACGGCACCAGCTTCCAGGGCCTGTGGCACGGCAACACAGAGCTGGTCCGGGGACGGGACTACACCGTCTCCGGCAATCAGCTCACCCTCACGGCCGACGCACTGACCCGACTGACCGGCGATCGCAACTACGGGGTCAACGCCACGATCCAGGCCCGGTTCTCCAAGGGCCTGCCCTGGAAGATCCATGTGACGACGTACGACACCCCACAACAGGCGAACGCGACGGGAACCAGCAACTCGCTGCCCATACCGACCCAGTTCCGTGGCGACCAGCTCGCCACGATGGCGGCCAAGTACGCCGACGGCAGCAACGCCGGCCCCTCCGACTGGACGTCGTACCAGGAGTTCAACGTCTCCTTCACCCCCGGCTACGCGAACAACACCATCACCCTCACCGACAAGTTCCTCGGCTCACTGCGTGACGGCGCACCGGTGACGCTGACCTTCCACTTCTACAGCGGCGCCAAGATCACCTACCACGTGACCAAGTCCGGTACGTCCGTGACCGGCTCGACCTCCTGAACACCCACCACCACATCCCCGTCCCGGCCGCAGGGATCCACGACCGGATCCCTGCGGCCGGGACCCATCCGTCTCCTCTCCCTCTCCTCAAGGACCCCGCATGACCCATCTGCCCGCGCGCGTCCTGTTCGGCGCCGCCTACTACCACGAGTACCAGCCGTACGAGCGGCTCAAGACCGACCTCGATCTCATGGCGGAGGCGAAGTTCACCGTCATCCGCGTCGGCGAGTCGGTCTGGTCCACCTGGGAGCCGGAGAACGGGCGCTTCGAGCTCGACTGGCTGCAACCCGTGCTCGACGGCGCCCACGAGCACGGCATCTCGGTCGTCCTCGGCACTCCCACCTACGCGGTGCCGCCGTGGCTGGCCCGGCAGTACCCGGAGATCGCCGCCGAGGACGCCACCGGGCACCGCGCCGCGTGGGGCGGCCGGCAGGAGGTCGACATCACGCACCCGGCCTTCCGTTTCCACGGGGAGCGGGTGATCCGCGCGATCGCGGCCCGTTACGCCGCCCACCCCGCGGTCATCGGCTTCCAGGTCGACAACGAGCCCGGCCCGCGACTGCCGCACAACCACGGTGTCTTCCAGCGGTTCGTCGACGACCTGCGGCAGCAGTACGGCGACGTCGAGACCCTCAACCGCGAGTGGGGGCTCGTGTACTGGTCGCACCGGCTGTCCACCTGGGCCGACCTGTGGAAGCCGGAGGGCAACGCGCAGCCGCAGTACGACCTGGCCTGGCAGGCGTTCCAGGCACGCCAGACCACCGAGTTCATCGCCTGGCAGGCCGGCATCGTGCGCGAGTACGCCAGGCCCGGCCAGTTCGTCACCACGTGCCTGGCCTACTGGTCTCCCGGCCTGGAGGACGACGCGCTCACCGACGGCCTGGACGTCACCGCGGGCAACCCGTACTACGACATGCAGGACAGCCTCACCATGCCCGAGCCGCCGCACGAGAAGCTGCCGGGGCAGTGGATGGATTACGGCGCGTGGGCCCTGCACCACAGCGCCGACCGGATCTACTCCTCGCGCCAGGAGCCATTCCTGATCACGGAGACCAACGCCCAGGCCATCGGCGGTCCTTCGGACAACCGGCCCGCCTTCGACGGGCAGTGGCGGCAGGCCGCGTGGGCGCTGGTCGCGCGTGGAGCCCGCATGATCGAGTACTGGCACTGGCACACGCTGCACTTCGGCACCGAGACGTACTGGGGAGGGATCCTTCCGCACAGCGGACGACCGGGACGCGCCTACGGTGAACTCGCCCGGCTGGGCGCCGAGTTCGAACGGGCCGGGGACCTGGTCGCCGGGATCACACCGGACGCCGACATCGCGATGGTGTACTCGGCGCCGAGCAAGTGGCTGATGCGCAAGCACCCGCCGCTCGCCGGTCCCGACGGCGGTCCTGACGCGGGTGCGTACGAGGGCATCTTCGACCCGTTCTACCGGGGCGCGTTCGAGGCGGGGCGCCAGGTACGGATCCTGCACGCCCGCCAGTTGCACGATCCGCGCGGCGAACGCCCGGGGCTGTCACCGGAGTCGGCGGCCGAGCTGCACCCCATACTCATCGCCCCCGCGCTGTACGTGGCGGACGACGGGACGCTCGACTGGCTCGGCGCCTACGCGGAGGCGGGCGGCCACCTCGTCCTCGGCCCCCGGACCGGCTACGGCGACCACGAGGCGCGGGCGCGCCACGAGGTGGCACCGGCGCGGCTGGTTCAGGCCGCGGGCGTCCGGTACGACGAGTTCAGCAACCTCCACGCCGACCTGCCGCTGCGCACCGCGCCGGACAGCCCGCTGCGGCTCCCGGACGGCGCGGTGGCCACCCGCTGGGTGGAGGGCCTGGCCGTCGAGGACGCCGACGTCCTCGCCGAGTACGACCACCCGCACTTCGGGCGCTGGCCCGCCGTCACCACCCGCCGCCACGGCGCGGGGCGCATCACCTGTGTCGGCACCGTGCCCGGCCGCGATCTGGCCCGTGCGCTCGCCGCCTGGCTCGCCCCCTCCCCGTGCTGCGGCTGGCAGGGCCTGCCGGACTCGGTCACCGTCGCCACCGGCACCGCCCCCGACGGCCGGCGCGTCCACGTCGTCCACAACTGGAACTGGCAGCCGGCCACCGCCCAGGCCCCGGTGGACCTGACCGACGCCCTGGACGGCAGCGTGATCCCGGCCGGTACACCCGTGCGGCTCGGCGCCTGGGACGTCCGCGTCCTCGCCGCCGCACCGGGGACTCCCACGGCAGACCGGTGACGCCGGCCACCGCGGCCCGGGAAGCCTCGCGTGCCGGCGACTCCAGAGCGGATCACCGTCGCCGGCACCTGTGAGTGGCGTGCCGCCGTCTCCGTAGGAGCGCAGCCGCAGTGGAGTGAGCCGGCGGCGATCTTCCGCCGCCATTCCGGCACCCATGGCTCGGGTGCCGGAATGGCGGCTCACGAGTGGTGTCGATCGGGTGGGCGCATGCATGCGGAGTCACCTCATCTCCTCGCCCCCTGCCGACTGCCCCAACGCTCGGTGACCTGGGCGACGAGCAGCAGGCCGTGTCCGCCCTCGTCGAAGACGGGGGTCCTGTGCAGGTGACCAGCTCGCTGACGATCAGCTCGGCGGCGAACGCCGGCTCGGCCGGCCTCCCCAGAACGCCCCCCAGACCACGTCACCCCGCCCGCCGCCGCGATCGCCTTCCCTTTCAGCCATCCCAGTATCATCAGTGTCACTTTGGGGATGAGGGATCAGCAGCGGAAGGTGTCCGGGACGACCTTCGCACCCAGGATTTGATCAGGCCGGACGTACCCACGCCGAACAGCGCGGAGAACACTCCGGAGACGGAAGGGGTGGGCGTTGTCTCTGACGGACAAGGCGATCGAGCAGATCCGTGAGCTGATCCGCACCGGGGCGCTGGCACCGGGTTCGAAGTTGCCGCCGGAGCCGGAGCTGGCGGTCCAGCTGGGCCTGTCCCGGAACCTGGCCCGCGAGGCTGTGAAAGCACTTGCCGTCGCCCGCGTTCTCGAAGTGCGACGGGGCGACGGCACATACGTGACCAGCCTCCAGCCGAGCCTGCTGCTGGAAGGCCTCGGCGGCGCGGTGGAACTGCTGCAGAGCGACTCGGCGGCGCTGCTGGACCTGATGGAGGTGCGCCGGCTCCTGGAACCGGCCGCCACCGCACTCGCCGCCACCCGGATCTCCGACGACCAGCTGGCAGAGGTGAAGCAGCACCTGGACGCCATGCGAGCGGCGCGCGACGACGTCGAACGGCTCAACGCGCACGACGCGGCGTTCCACCACGCCGTCGTCTCGGCCACGGGCAACGAAACGCTGCTCACCCTGCTGGAAGGCATTTCGGGCCGTACCCTGCGCGCCCGCATCTGGCGCGGCCTCGTCGACGACCAGGCCGCGGGGAGGACCCTCGCGGAACACGAGGCGATCTACGACGCCCTGTCCGCCCGTGACGCTGTCCTGAGCCATGCCGCCGCACTGATGCACGTGAACCACACCGAGCAGTGGCTGCGAGAGCATCTGAGGACCACCGACCTGCGGCAGGTTGCTCCTCCGGCAACCGGTGCACACCGTTGACATGAGCGCTGGAGACGCCGCCCGGTGATCGCCGACCGGGATGCGAGCGGGTACGTCACACCGAGGTGATGATCGGCCAGCGGCCCGCCGAGGCCGAGGACCGGCCACGGAGCGTGGCTCGGCTCGGCATTTCCAGGCGTGCCATTGGCCGAGCCGTATACCCTCACGCCCCGGCAGCCCCGATGAACTCGCGCACGGCGCTGCGCGGGTCCCCCGAGCGGACCAGTGCCTCGCCGACCAGTACCACGTCGGCTCCCCAACCGCGGTACTCCGCGACATCCTTCGGGCCCGTCACTCCTGACTCCGCGACCCTGACCGTGCCGTCGGGGATGCCCGTCACGAGGTCGGCGAACACTGTGCGATCCACGTCCAGGGTTGTCAGGTCCCGCGCGTTGATTCCGAGAAGCTCAGCTCCTGCGGCGGCAGCGCGCCGCACTTCGTCGGCCGTGTGCGCCTCCACGAGCGGCGTGAGCCCCAACTCCTTGCACAGTCCCATCAAGTCGGCGAGCCGGCCGTCGTCAAGCGACACGACCATGAGAAGCGCAAGATCGGCGCCGTGCGCGCGAGCTTCCCACAGCTGATAGGGGTCGACGATGAAATCCTTGCGCAGGACGGGCACGTCGACCCGGGCACGTACGGCGTCCAGATCGGCGAGGGAGCCGCCGAAACGCCGGCTCTCGGTCAGCACGCTGATCGCAGCGGCGCCCCCGGCCGCGTACTGGGCCGCGAGGGACGCAGGGTCGGGGATGTCTGCCAGCTCGCCCTTGCTGGGGCTCCTTCGCTTCACCTCGGCGATGATGGACACCCCAGGCGCGCGGAAGGCGGGCAGGGGGTCGAGCGCGGGTGCCGCGTCCGCTGCCCGGGAGCGCAGCTCCGCCAACGGCGTCGCACGCTTGCGCTGTTCCAGGTCCTCGCGAACTCCCGCGAGGATCCCGTCGAGAACGCTCATCGTCCTCTCCTTGTCGAATCGTCTGCCACTGCGGACGTCCCCCGGCTTGTGTGAGCCCGTCCGTCACCCATGTCCAAGTCATGCTCGCACGCAGGCTGTTCGGATCGATCATGGCGTGCGTAGCGGCGACCATCCCCCGCCTGCCGGCGGCCATCCATGAGGAAGCGTGAGCGCGAACCGGGAATCGTGGCGCCTGGCTCATCAGGCCTCACGACATCACCGGGACGGCGCTGCGGCCGAACGTCACGCAACCGACTCGGCTTCAGTTCGCCCGGCCCTGATCCTGCCCTCCTTGTATGCGCCTCTTCCACCAGAAGTCAGGGCGGACGCCGGCCGGCGCGCAGCCACGGCGCCCGTGCCGGAGAGGGCGAGAACGGAGAGCAGGACGAGTGCGCAGGCCGGCCCGAGTACGGTCCAGGGCGCCAGTTCCACGTACGGCTGGTTCTCCGACAGAAGACGGCCCCACTCCGCCGTGGGTGGCTGCTCACCAAGACCGAGGAAGCCGAGAGAGGCCAGCACGAGGACCGTGGTGGGCAGGCGCAGGAGTGCGTTGCGCAGTACGGACGGCAGTACTGCGGGCAGCAGGTGGTAGCGGAGGAGATAACCGGGGCCGGCGCCGAAGGAGACGGAAGCGAGCATGTGGCCACTGGCCCGCTCCTGTTCCAGCAAGGCCGCGGCCTGGGCGGCGTAGGGGGTCCAGCCGACCAGGCAGACCGCGAGGGCGGCACCCCAGGCGGACGGGCCGGTCACCGCGGAGGTCAACAGCCCGGCGAGGACCGCCGGCATCGTCGACACCACTTCCGTGAGCCCTGCGCCGACCTGCGCCGCCGTGCCGAGCATCAGCCCGGTGAGCGTGCACACCGCGGTCACCACGAGGGCCACTCCTACCGTGCGCAGCGCTCCGTGGCCCAACCGGGCCAGCAGATCGCGGCCGAGCGCGTCCGTGCCCAAGGGGTGTACGGCTGAGGGCGGGAGCAGTCGGGCCGCCGTGTCGACGTGGAGGGGATCGCGTAGCAATCCGGCGGTGACCAGGGTGAGCAGGGCGAGGGCACAAGCAGCGGCGGCCCAGCGGGTGAGGCGCCCCCGGGAAAGGGCGGGTGCGTGCAGGGCGGGCAGGGCCCCGTCCCGCAGGGCCGGGCCGAGCAGTGCGCGGCGCAGGGCCTGGATGAGGAGGCCGGCGACGACGCCGAGCAGGATGAGGGCGAGTGTCGTGGTCTGCAGGGGCGGGAGGTCCTGGGCGATGGCGGAGTCCAGGGCGAGGCGGCCGAGCCCGGGGATGTTGAAGATCTTCTCCACCGCGACGGCGCCACCGACCAGGCCCACGACGGTCGGCAGGAGCTGCGGGAGCACACCGGCCAGGGTGCGGCGCAGCGCGTGCCGGGCGACGCGGCCGGGCGCGAACCCGTAGGCGTGCCAGGTCCGAGCCCACGGCTCGTTGAAGGCGGCGGGCAGCGACTGGTCGAGCAGACCGCCGATCATCGCCCCGGACGGGACTCCGAGGGCGAGCGCAGGCAGCACCATCGACGCCGGCCCCTCCCATCCACTGGACGGCAACCAGCCCAGCCACACCCCGCATACGGTGGCGAGGAGCGAGGCGAGCAGGAACTTGGGCAGCGCGGCCAAGACGGCGACCCCGATGGTCCCTCTCCCCCGGTGCAGCCGTCGCCGGGAGCCGAGATACAGGGTGCGGGCACTGACCAGCGCGGAGACCGCGATGGTGACCACGAGTGCCCCGAGCATCAGCGTGAAGGAGACCGCGAAGGCACCCGTCACCTGGGGCAGCACCTCCTCACCGGACACCCAGGATGTGCCCGCGTCGCCGCGCGGCAACCCGCCCAGCCAGTGCGCGAGATGCACGAACGGCCCCTTGTCCAGGCCCAGTTGCTCCCGAACAGCGGCCAGCTGCTCCGGAGCCGGATCCTGGTCGGCGGAACGGGCCCGCAGGACGGTCAGCGCGGGGTCGTTGCCGGACAGCCAGGGCAGCAGGGCCACGGCCGTCAGCAGCGCGGCCCCGGCAGTGATGCGGCCGAGGCCCGCGCGCCACCGGGACGGGCGGGCCTCTGTACCGACCGGCGTGAAGCTCATCGGCTGCTACTTCAGGTGGGTGTCGATGTCGATCAGGGAGCGCTCGCGAGGATCGAGGAGCACGCCCTCGACGTCGGTGGCGATGCCCTGGACGACCTTCTCGTGGACCAGCGGCACGACGGCGTCGGTGCGCAGGATCTCCGCCTCGGCCGCCATGGTCTTCTGCTGTCGCTTCGTCATGTCGGCCTCCTCGGCTGCGGACTTGACGGCCCGGTCCACCTTGGAGTCCTTCAGACCGGCGATGTTGTACACGCCGTTGCTCGTGTAGTCGCTCGCCAGGTACGCGACCGCGTCGCCGGTGTCGAGGAGGGTCACCCGGGAGAAGACGAGGGCGTCGTACTTGCCGGCGAGGAGGTCGGCCTCCATCTGCGTGTACTCGCGCACGTCCTGCTTCACGGTGAACCCGGCCTTCTCCAGCTGCTGCTGCAGGACGGTGGCGGTCTCCGGCAGTTCCGCACGGTTGGTGTAGGCGGCCAGGCGCAGGGTCTTGCCCTTCGTTCCGGCCTTGACCTGGGCGGTGGTCGCGGCCTCAGCGCGGCCCGTGACGTCGACGCGCTTGTCGGCCGCCCAGGGCACGGCCGGCCCGAACAGGCCCTGCGCGGGGTCGGCGTAGCCACCGAAGACCGAGTCGACGAGCGCCGAGCCGTCCACGGCCTCCCGGGCGGCCGCGCGCAGTGCCGGGTCAGTGAGGAGGCCGCTGCCGGTGTTGAGGACGAGGCTGTCGGTCCGTACGGACGGCACTTCGTGACGGGTCTTGTCGTCCAGCAGCTTGGCCTGTGCGGTGGGGATCCACTCGGCGATGTCGACGTCGCCGCCGCGCAGCGCGTTGGCGCGGGCGGTGCCGTCGGCTATCCACGTGACGTCGATGCCGGACGCCTTGGCCTTGCCGCCCCAGTAGCCGTCGTAACGGTCGAGCGCTGCCTTGGACTTGCCGGTCAGCTTCGTGACCTCGAAGGGGCCCGTCCCGGTGCCGACGGGGCTGACCGTGCCGTCCTTGCCGTATGCCTTGCCGGAGAGGATGGCCAGCGCCGGGCTGGCCAGCCGCAGCGGGAGCACCGGGTCGGCGGCCTTGGTGCTGATCGTGACCGTGTCGGTGTCCTCGACCTTCGCGGTGAGGGTGACGTCGCTGAGGACGCGGGGCTTGGGCTCGGCGGCATCCGCGTGGTCGAGCGCGTTGACGACGGAGGCGGCGGTGACCGACGTACCGTCCTGGAAGGTGGCCTTGCGCAGCTCGAAGGTCCAGGTGGTGGGGCCGGTCTGCGTCCAGGACTTCGCCAGCGCGGGCGCGGCGGCGCCGTTCTTGTCCAGAGCGGTGAGCCCTTCGGCCACGGAAAGCTTGCTCAGCACGGTGGCGTCGTTGCTGTAGGGCGACAGCGCCTGTACCGGCGGCACCGCGAGCGCGACCCTCAGCCGCCCGGCCGACCCGCCTTCCGCATCCGAACCGGAGCCCTGTTCGCCGGCCACGAAGCATCCGGCCAGCAGCGGGGTGAGGGCAAGCGTCGAGAAGAGAGCGCGGGAGGTCGTGCGCATGGGGGTCCTGTCATGCGAGGGAGGATGGTCTGATCCCTTGCACGCCAGAGGGGGGCGAAGGGGGCCGGGTCAGCATATAAGGCAAGCCTTACTTGATCTACCTCGATAGATTAATTCTCAACCAATGAGATCGACTCGCAATGCTGTTCGGCACCTGCTGCGACCGAACCGGTCGTCGTACGAGCCGGTCGGACCCCGCCCCGAGATGCGCCGCACGGCGGTTCACAGCGTCGGGAGGCCCTGGCCTTCGCCGAGGAGCCGCGATGCTCCGGCGCCCGCGTCCTGGACGCTGATAGGCATGGCTTATAGCGTGGATCCGCACCGCCGGTGCGCCCAGTCCTGCTCGAGCGCCCCCTGCCATGACGTGAACCCAAGGTCGAACACGACGAACGTAGGCAAGGCGTCTCCCTCTGGCGCCGGTCGCCGCAAGGCTGGTCCGCGTGACGGCCGGCGTGCTCGTCATGCGCCGGGAACAGATGCTTCTCGCGCGTCCAGGACCAGCACCGCGACGTGCAGGGACGTGCGCTGCAGACCTGATTCCAGGTCGCAGCCGAGGAGCCGTTCGATGGTGTGGAGGCGCTGGTAGTACGCCTGCCGGGACATGCCGGCGCGTTTCGCCGCGACCGACTTGTTCCCGGCCGCCGCCAGATAGGCGCGCAGTGCCGGGAGCAGATCGCCGCTGTTGCGGTCGTCGTGCTCGATGAGGCGGGTCAGTTGCCGTTCTGCGTACCGCTGCAGACGGGTGTCCTCCCGCAGGACGCCCAGCAACTCCGGCAGCCGGACGTCGCCGGGGACGTAGAACCACCGCTCCGGGGAGGCCGGTGTGATGGCCTCGGCCGTCTGCTCCGCCTCCTGCCACGACCGGGCGATCCCGGCAAGGTCGGTCACCCCGGGGCCGACGGCGACGACGGCCTCCGGTCCGAGCTCCTCCCGGGTCAGACGGCCGATCCGCTCGGCGACCGGCTGCCAGGCGCTCGCCTGTGCCAGTGCCAGAAGTACGCCGATCCGGCCCGGGGCCGTCTCGCCGACCAGGGCGCGGACGCCGGTCTGCGCCAGCGCCTTCGCGATCCGTTCGTCGAGGTGCTCACCCTCGGTGCCGGTGTACGTGTGGCGGATGACCAAGGCGAAGAGCCGGTGCCCGAGGGTCGGGAGCCCCAGTGCCTCGGCGCGGGCGCGCGCGTCCGCGGGGGAGCGGAAACGCCGTTCGTACAGGTCCCGCAGTACGGAGCGGTGGGCTCGGCGCTCCCACCAGGCCGGCCCGGCCAGGCGCGCCATGGTCAGCGCGACCGCCGCACGCTCCAGCACCAGGACGTGTTCCGGGTCGGGCTCGGCGTTCAGCCGGCCCTCCAGCAGGACCAGCCGCCCCCACAGCCCGTGGTGGTCCTGCACCGGCGCGATCAGCCACCCCTCCGGGCCGCTCGGCGTGATCCTCTCCGGCGTCGGGGCGGCCCGCGAACGCCGCGACCAGGCCGACACCACCGGCTCGTACGGCCGGCCGAGCAGCTCGCACATCAGGACCCGGTGGGTGAGATCCTCCAGCACCACGGGGGCTCCGGTGAGCTCCGCCGTGGTGTGCACCAGTTCCTCGGGCGTCGCGCCCCGCAGTGTCAGCGCCGTGAAGATGTCCTGGATCTCCCTCCCGCGGCGCAGCAGTGCGCCCTGCGCGTCGAGGATGAGCGCGTGCACCGTCTGCGTGACGTCGATGAACCGGACGCCACGGGCCAGCTCGACCAGCGGCACTTCACGGGCACGGCAGGCCGCCACCAGCTCGTCGGGTACCTTGCCGTACCGGTAACCGAGCTCCACGATCAAGCCGGCCGCGCCGACGTCGGCGAGCTGGTCGACGTAGCCGCGCAGCTCGGAGGCGTCCTCGGGATACGGCATGCCGGTCGTCAGCACCAGCTCGCCGCCCTCCAGGAAATCGGCGGGATTGAGCAGCTCGGTGACATGCACCCAGCGCACCGCGCTGTCCAGCTGTGACTCACCGGCCAGCACGCGTGGCATTCCTTCGGCGAGCACGGGCAGACGCAGCACCTCCGTGATGGTCGGGAAGTGCCCGCTTGCGGGACGTCTGGGCGGCATAGGAGGTGCTTTCATCCGAGGTGATCGGGCTCACCCTCGCACCGGCCACGCAGCGTGACAAGAGGGGGGCCGGCATTTTGCGGAGCCCGGCCGTCCGCAGTGACAGACCGTCTCGAGAAGGCCCCAAGGCGGAACACAGTGTGGGTTGACCTGCAGGTTCCCCCGGGCGGAAAGTGAACGCCATCCCCAGCGGGACCCGAACTCGAAGGGTCCGCACGGTGTCCGCACCATGCTGGGGGCCGACTGCCACGGACCACACCATCGAAAGGAGCGACCTCATGCGCATCCCGAAGCGCGTCGCCGTGATCGGTGCCGGCAGCATGGGCAGCCAGACCATGTGGCGACTGGCCGCCCGCGGAGCCGAGGTCATTGGCTACGACCGGTACGCGCCGGGTCACGATCGCGGCGCGGCCGGGGGCGAGAGCCGCATCTTCCGAGCCGCCCACCTCGGCGAACCCGGGTACGTTCCGCTGCTGCGACTCGCGGACGGGCTGTGGGAGGAGCTCCAGGCGGAGACGAGCCGGTCGCTGCGACGGCGCAGCGGCTGCCTCGTGATGGGAGAGACCGCCTCACCGTCCATGCGCCTCCTCCTCTCCACCAGCGCCGCCCATGGGCTGGATCACGAGGTACTGGACCGGGAGGAACTCGCCCGCCGCTACCCGCAGCACCGGCTCCCGGACGGACACACCGCCGTCCTCGACCGGTTGGGCGCCGTCATCAGGCCGGAGGCGTCGATCCAGGCCGCCGCCGCCCGTGCCGAGCAGCTGGGTGCCCGGCTGCACCGCTACACCACGGTGCGCGAGGTCGTCCCCGCGGCGGGTGGCGGGGTGCAGATCGTCACCGACCAGGGCACGGACCATGTGGACGCCGCCGTGGTGACCGTGGGCCCCTGGATCAACACCCTGCTCCCGGACCTCCCCCGGACCGTCGACGTCCGCCGGGTGGTCTGCTCCTGGCACCTGCCCACCCGCCACGACTGGTTCGCGGGCGGGGCCCCCGCGTTCGTGCGCAGCACACCCCACGACTGCTTCGGAATCCCGTCGCCCGACGGCATCTCCGTCAAGCTCGGTCTCTCCTTCAAATACCATGCGCCGGTGCCCGAGCCCGAACGGCTCGACCGTACGGTCCGCCCCGAAGAACTCGGCACCTTCCGCGAGCTCATCGGTGAACTCATGCCCGACCTGAACCCCGACCCCATCAGGATGTCGGCCTACATGGAGGGCTACACCGACTCCGGAAACCCGCTCGTCGGTCATCTCCCCGGCGAGGACGACATCATCGTCATGGCCGGATTCTCCGGCAGCGGCTTCAAGTTCTCGCCCGCGATGGGTGAGATCGCAGCCGACCTGGCCCTCGACGGCACCACCGATCACCCCATCGACTTCCTCGCTCCGGCAGGAGTCGGCGCCGCCTGATCCCCGGCGATGTCGACGGCATCACCCTCACCTCGACACCTCTGTCATGAGCATGCCCGTGGCCATCGCCGGCCGTAACCAGTTCCCCGAAGCAAGAAAACGGAGCACTTCCATGCCCATTCCCTCGTTCCAGTTCCGCCCGAAGTACGTCTCGTTCGACTGCTACGGCACGTTGATCGAGTGGCCGATGAACCCCATCACGCGTGAGCTCGTCGGCGACCAGATCCCGGCCGAGCAGTGGGACCAGTTCATCCGGGAGTTCCGCGGCTACCGCTACGACCAGGTCCGCGGCGAGTACTACGCCTACGAGCAGGTGCTGCAGGACTCCTTCGAGCGGGTCTGCCGCAAGTGGGGCATCAAGGCGGCCCCGGACGCGGGCAAGCGGTTCGCCGACGGCGTGCGCAGCTGGGGCCCGCACGCGGACGTGCCGGCGCCGCTGAAGAAGATGGGCGAGAACTACAAGCTGGTGATCTTCTCCAACGCCGACGACTCCTTCCTTCAGGAGAGCGTGCCCCGGCTCGGGGCGGACTTCCACGCGGTCTACACCGCGGAGCAGGCCGGCTACTACAAGCCCCGGTACGCCGCGTTCGAGTACATGCTCGACCAGCTCGACGCGTCCCCCGAGGACTTCGTGCACGTCTCCTCGCACACCCGCTACGACCTGATGCCGATGCACGACATGGGCTTCCGCAACCTCATCCTCCTGGACCGTGGCAACGACCCGGTCACCCACGGCTACGACTACGTGCCGGTGAAGTCCCTGGCCGAGCTCAACCAGATGCTCGGCATCTGACGCGCGACGCACATCGTCCCGCACGGACAGCCCCGAAGGACCCCGCCGAGCTTGTCGGTGACGCCCGCGTAGAACTCGAAGTGCTGGGCCGAGAGCGACGTCCTCGGTCGCATCGTCGACCCGGCCGACGGGATCGAGCACGCGGTTCACGCCCCGGCCGACGGTCGGATCTTCTACGGCATGCACGGCCTCACCATCGTCCCCGGGGAACTGGCCGCCCTGGCCGTCCCGTGGGATCCCGACACGGCCACGCAGCCCGACACCCTCCCGACCTCCGGCGCGGGCCTCGGATCCGGCGAGTCGGATCCCCGCCCTTAACCCCCCCCAGCCGTCCTTCTTTCCCCGTAGCACCACCCCCAGGAGGCACACGATGAGAGACGCCCGTATAGACCGCAGGCTCTTCCTGCGCGGCGTCGGCGGAGCCACGGCGGGTCTCGCCGCCGCAACCGCCCTCAGCGCCTGCGGTACCGGCACCAGCCGCAGCGCTTCCACCGGCACCGGTGGGAAGGGCGGCAAGACGGTGGTCGTCCGCGACAGCGGCGGTTCCTACGGCGCGGCGCTGCAGAAGGCGATCTACACGCCGTTCACGCAGGAGACCGGGATCGCCGTCAAGGTGCTCAACCTCGACGACGCCCCGCTGCTCGCCCAGATCAAGCAGGGCCGTCCGCAGTGCGACCTCATCAACATCACGATGACGTCCCACACCAGGTATGTGGCCCAGGATGCCCTGGAGACGCTGGACCCGGACCGGATCAAGAGCCTGAAGAGCGCGAAGATCCCCGAGAACCAGATCACCGAGCATGCCATCGGCCACAGCTTCTACGGCCAGTGCATGGCGTACCGCACCGACGCCTTCGGCGGCCGCAAGCCCGAGTCTTGGGCGGACTTCTGGGACACCAGGGCGTTCAAGGGCAGCCGCGCGATGGTCAGCCCGGACGGTGACCTGCCGGAGCTGGAGTTCGCGCTGTTGGCCGACGGCGTGCCCATGGACAAGCTGTACCCGCTCGATGTGGACCGCGCCTTCAAGGTGCTGACTCGGCTGCGGGCCGACATCAAGAAGTTCTGGGACAGCGGCCCGCTGCCCGGTGTGCTCCTCAGCCGCCAGGAGGTGACGATGTCCACCGTCTGGGACGGCCGTATCGCCGATCTGCAGAAGCAGGGCGTCCCGGTCGCACGGCAGCTCAACGGCATGCGCCGCCAGTTCCAGGGCTACGCCATCGCCAAGGGCGCGGCCAACGTGGACAACGCCTACCAGCTCATGGACTTCGCGCTGCGGCCCGAGATCCAGGCCAACCTGGCCAAGGCCTTCCCGTCGAACCCGTCCTCCCCGGTGGCCTACGAGAAGCTCACCGAGGACGAGCGCAACGCACTCGCCGGTGCGCCGCAGTACTACGACAAGGGCTTCGACACGGACGTCGAGTGGTGGCTGAAGAACGAAGCCGCCGTCACCAAGCGCTGGTTGGAGTGGGCTCGTGGCTGAATTCGGTGTGGTCACACCGTCCGTCGCGGTGGCCGGCTGCACGCCGGCCACCGCGACCGGCAAAGCGCTGTCGGTGGTGGCCCTGCGCAAGACGTACGGGGACGTCGTCGCCGTCGACGAGGCGTCTATGGAGATCGCGGCCGGCGAGTTCGTCACCTTCCTCGGCTCCTCCGGGTCGGGCAAGACCACGACCCTGATGATGATCGCCGGGTTCTGCGAACCCGACTCCGGCACCATCACCGTGGGGGGCCGCGACGTCACCCGGCTCGCCCCGCAGAAGCGGGGCCTGGGTTTCGTCTTCCAGCAGTACCTGCTCTTCCCGCACATGACCGTGCAGGAGAACGTCGCCTTCCCGCTCACGCTGCGCGGAGTACCGAAGGACGAGATCCGCAGGCGCGTCGCGGAAACGCTGGAGATCGCCGGCCTGTCCGGCTTCGGCGGCCGCAAGCCGCGCGAGCTGTCCGGCGGTCAGCAGCAGCGTGTCGCCCTGTGCCGGGCCTTGGTCTACCGCCCGCCGGTCATCCTCATGGACGAGCCGCTGGGCGCGCTGGACAAGAAGCTCCGCGACCAGCTCCAGGTCGAGATCAAGACCATCCAGCAGGAACTCGGCCTGACGGTCATCTATGTGACGCACGATCAGGAAGAAGCGCTGGTCATGTCGGACCGGATCGCGGTGATGCGCAACGGCCTGATCGAGCAGTTCGACACGCCGAGGGAGCTGTTCGAGCGGCCCAGGACCCCCTTCGTCGCGGACTTCCTCGGCGCGGCCAACTTCCTGCCCGGCCGCGTGGAGAAGCACACCGACGAGCACACCCTGGTCCGCCTCGACAAGAGTGGCGGCCTGCTCAAGGCACGCCGCCACGACCTCGCCTCCGGCACCCGGGTCAAGGTCGCCGTGCAGCCGGGCCGGCTGCGGGCCTGCGCCACCGACGACGGCTTCTGTACCGGCACGGTGGAGACCGCCACCTACGTGGGCACCCTGGTCCGTGCCGGCGTACGCATCGACGGCGGTGACGCGCCGCTGCTGCGCCTGGAGGTACCGGCAGGCCGCGGCCCCGTCGCGGGCGAGCGGGTCGGGATCAGCGCCGAGGCGGACGACGTCAACCTCTTCACCGACGAACAGGGAGGGTGAGCCATGGCCGCCACCCTCGCGGGAGCTCCTGCCCGTCCGCGCAAGCTGCTGGCCTCGCGCAAGACCCGGGTCGGGGTCCTCTACGCGCTGCCGGTCGTCGTCTATCTGCTGGTGCTGTTCGTCTACCCGATCTTCAGCACGCTGCTCCTCAGCCTGAAGAATGCCGACGGATCGTTCACGCTGCACTGGTACGCCGACGCGCTGACCGGCGTCAACCTGTCGGTGCTGTTCACCACGCTGCGGATCTCCGCGGAGACGGCGCTGCTCAGCCTCGTCTTCGGGTTCGTCCTGGCCCAGGCGATCTCCCGGCTCAAGCCCCTGTGGGCCGGCCTCGCCATGCTGGTCGTCGTCGTCCCGCACTTCGTCAGCGCCCTGGTACGCACGTACGGCTGGATCATCATGCTCGGTGACAAGGGCCTGGTGAACGAGACCCTGGCCGCCATGTCCATACCGGGGACGCCGTTCCAGCTGCTCTACAACGAGCTGGGTGTGGTCATCGGCACCACCTCCATGATGCTGCCCTACACCGTGCTGCTGCTGTACGGGGTGATGCGCGGTGTGGACCTGCGGCTGCTGGCGGCCGCGTCCAGCATGGGCGCGGGACGCGTGACGATCTTCCGCCGGGTCTACCTGCCGCTGGTCGCCCCTGGCCTGGCCAGTGCCGGACTGCTCAGCTTCATCCTGTCGCTGGGCTACTACATCACCCCGGCCCTGATGGGCGGACCCAACCAGACGATGATCGCCACCCTCATCAACCAGCAGGTGACGAAGGAGAACCAGTGGAACGGGGCGGCCGCCCAGGGCGTCATCCTGCTGGTGCTCACCCTCACCGGACTGCTGCTGGTCAAGCTCGTCAGCTCCCTCGGCGCCAGCCGTAAGAAGAGGAGTGGGTCATGATGGAGCTGCGCAAGACCCTCGCCGGGCGGATCGCTCTGACCGCCATCGCCACCCTGATCCTGCTGTTCCTGGCGCTGCCGATCGTCGTCATCGTCGTCACCTCCTTCAGCAGCAACGCCTTCGCCGCGTTCCCGCCGGAGGCGTGGACGCTGAACTGGTACAAGGCGCTGTTCGCCGACGGCAGCAAGTGGCCCGCCGCGCTGTCCCTGAGCGCCCTGGTCGCCGCCCTGAGCACCGTGTTCTCCCTCATCATCGGTGTGACCGCGGCGACCGCGCTGACCCGCAGCGAACTGCCGCTGCGCTCGGCGGTCTTCGCCCTGGTCCTGGGACCGCTGGTCATTCCCCAGATCGTCACCGCACTCGGGCTGTTCCTGCTCTTCGAGCCCGCCGCGATGCTGGGCAGCCCGCTCGCCATCGCCCTGGGCCACACCGTGCTCGCCTCGCCGATCGCGGTGCTCATCCTGATCGCGACCCTGCGCGGGATCGACGAACGCCTGGAGGACGCAGCCGCCAGCATGGGCGCCGGCCGTATGACCATCGCCCGGCGGATCACCTTCCCGCTCGCCGCGCCGGGAATGATCGCGGCGGCGATCTTCTCCTTCATCACCAGCTTCGACGAGTTCTACATCTCCCAGTTCCTCTCCTCCGTCGACACCGTCACCCTGCCGGTGCAGGTCTACAACTCCCTCACCTTCGAGATCGACCCCAGCGTGACCGCAGTCAGCGCGATCCTCATCGCCTTCGCGATCCTCGCCCTCGGCCTGGTGGCACTGGTGCGCTGGCTCGGCTCCGGACGGCAGGAATCCCTGCTGTCGGTCGAGAACACGGTCGGGGTCGCCAACCCCGGAGGTGAGGCCGTATGACCACTGCCGCCGCTCAGCTGACCGCGGCCACCGCTCAGCGGCACCTGCTGCTGAACATGACCGCCAACGGCTCGCTCGGTCCCGCCGAACCCCTCACCTGAGCCTTGCGCCGGCACCGGCCGTGCCCCACTTCGAAACTCCCCCAGAGGACCCGCAATGAAGACGATTCCCTACTGGATAGAAACCGCCGGGGTGTTTCCCGACCGGTCCGGCAAGCCACTGACCGAGGACACCGACCTGGTGGTCATCGGCGCCGGCCTGACGGGTCTGTCCACCGCCCTCCACTCCGCCCGCAAGGGCGCCCGCGTCACCCTCGTCGAGAAGGGCCAGATCGGCTCCGGTGCCTCCGCGCGCAACGGCGGCATGGCCAACCTGGGCTTCACCATCGGCGTGCGCCAGGCCATCCGCCGGTACGGACTCGATCGGGCCCGCGAGATCTACAACTCCTACGGCGAGGCCGTGGACACCGTCGAGCGGCTGGTGAACGAGGAGTCCATCGACTGCCAGTTCCGCCGCGTCGGACGCCTGGGCGTCGCGTCCCGCCCCGCCCACTTCGAGAGCAAGAAGGCCCAACAGCGCGACCTGGCCCAGTACTTCGGACACGAGACCACTCTGGTCGGTAAGTCCGAGCTGCGTTCCGAGATCGGATCCGACGCCTACCACGGCGGCCTGCTCGACCCGTTCAGCGCCGCCCTGCACGTCGGCCGCTTCGTGCGCGGCATGGCCGAGGCGTGCGAGCGCACCGGTGTCGAGATCCACGAGCGCAACGCGGCCATCGGCGTGCGGCGCACCGCCGCCGGCCGGTTCGAGGTCAGCACCGAGCGCGGTGTGATCCGTGCCGGGCAGGTCATGATGGCCACCGACGCCTACACCGACAAGAACTTCCCGTGGCTGCGCCGCCGGCAGGTCTGCGTGGGCAGCTTCATCATCGTGACCGAGCCGCTCGGCGAGGAGCTCGCCCGGGACATCATCCCGAAGGCCCGCCTCATCGTCGACTCCAACCAGGTCTGCCACTACTTCCGGCTCACCCCGGACAACCGGCTGCTGTTCGGCGGCCGCGCCCGCTTCGCACCGTCCGACCCCACCTCGGACAAGAAGAGCGGGGCCGTCCTGTTCCGTGAGATGTGCGAGGTCTTCCCCCAACTCGCCCGGACGAAGGTCGAGTACGTGTGGGGCGGCTCCGTCGGCTTCGCGATGGACCGCATCGTGCACGCCGGGCAGACCGAGGACGGCGTCTACTACTCCATGGGATACGCGGGCCACGGCGTGCAGATGGCCACGCACATGGGGCAGGTCATGGCCGAGGTGATGGACGGCCACCCCGAGGTCAGCCCCGTCCGCGACCTGGCCCCGTCCCGCATCCCCCTCTACAACGGCACCGCCTGGTTCCTGCCCTTCGCGGGCGCCTACTACAAGACGCTGGACCGCCTCCGCTGACCGGTCGGCAGCCCCTCTACCCATACAAGGAGATACCCACGATGACTGTCGTCCGTGATGTTCCCAAGCAGCTGTTCATCGGCGGTCGCTGGCTGGACGCCGAGTCCGGCCGGACCCTGCCCGTCGACAACCCGGCCACCGGCGAGGAACTGTGCCAGGTCGCCGACGCCTCACCCGCCGACGGCCGGCGTGCCGTCGAGGCGGCGGTCGCCGCGCAGGCCGCCTGGGCCGCCACCGCACCCCGGGTGCGCAGCGAGATCCTGCGCCGCGCCTACGACATCATCATCGCGCGCACCGAGGACCTCGCGCTGCTGATGACCCTGGAGATGGGCAAGCCCCTGGCCGAGGCGCGTGCCGAAGTCGCCTACGCCGCGGAGTTCTTCCGCTGGTTCTCCGAGGAAGCCGTCCGTATCGACGGCGGCATGATGACCGCCCCCGACGGCAAGAACCGTCTGCTGGTCACCCGTCAGCCCGTCGGCCCCTGCCTGCTGATCACCCCCTGGAACTTCCCCCTGGCGATGGGCACCCGCAAGATCGGCCCCGCCATCGCCGCCGGCTGCACCATCGTCCTCAAACCCGCCCCCCAGACCCCCCTGGCCAGCCTCGCCCTGGCGGAGATCCTCACCGAAGCGGGTCTGCCGGCCGGAGTGCTCAACATCGTCACCACCACCGACGCCGCCGGCGTCGTCGAACCCCTCCTGCGCGGGGAGCGAAGCGAAATGGGGGTCCCCCCGGCCGGAGGCTGGGGGAAGATCCGCAAGCTCTCCTTCACCGGCTCCACCCAGGTCGGCCGGATCCTGCTGGCCCAGTGCGCCGACACCGTCATCCGCACCTCCATGGAACTGGGCGGCAACGCTCCCCTCATCGTCTTCGACGACGCCGACCTCGACGTGGCCATCGAAGGCACCATGGTCGCCAAGATGCGCAACATGGGCGAATCCTGCTGCGCCGCCAACCGCATCTTCGTCCACACCTCGGTCGCCGAGGAGTTCGCCTCCCGCCTCGCCGCCCGCATGGCCGCTCTGAAGGTCGGGCCCGGCACCGAACCCGGCACCGACGTCGGCCCCCTCATCGACATCGCCGGTCGCAGCAAGGCCCACGACCTGGTGCGGGACGCCGTCAAGCGCGGCGCCACCGTCCTGACCGGCGGTGAACTCCCCGAAGGGCCGGGCTGCTTCTACCCGCCCACCGTCCTCACCGGCATCGCCCCCGAGTCGGCGATCATCGACACCGAAATCTTCGGCCCCGTCGCCGCGATCCGTACCTTCGAGACCGAGGACGAGGCCGTCGCGGCCGCCAACGACACCGAATTCGGTCTGGCCACCTACCTGTTCACCCAGAACCTCGACCGTGCCCTGCGCGTCAGCGAACGCCTCGAAAGCGGCATGATCGGCCTCAACACCGGACTGGTCTCCAACCCCGCCGCGCCCTTCGGCGGCGTCAAGCAGTCCGGCCTGGGCCGCGAAGGCGGCCGTGTCGGCATCGACGAGTTCCTGGAGTACAAGTACATAGCCGTCCCCGTCGGGGCCTGACATGCCCGACCGACTCGTCGTCCTCTACCGCGGCAACCGGCCCCCCGCCACCGCCCTCATAGAAGGCCTCACGGACACCGTCTACGCCACCGAGGAAGAACTGCCCTACCTCCTCCCCGGCGCCGACGCCCTCCTGGCCTGGGTGACCATCACCCCGGCCATCCGTGAGGCCTGGCCCGACAACCCGGAGAAGGCACCCCGCTGGGTTCACGCGGCCTCCGCGGGCGTGGACTCCTTCCTCTTCCCCGCCCTGGTGGACGATCCCGGCGTTGTCCTGACCAACGCCCGGGGGGTCTACGACCAGCCGACCGCCGAGTACGTCCTCGGCCTGATCCTTGCCCTCGCCAAGGACTTCCCCGGCACCTGGGAGCACCAGCAGCGCCGCGAGTGGCGTCCGCGCCCCAGCGACGGCATCACCGGACGCGCCGTGCTGGTCTGGGGGACGGGGCCGATCGGCCGGGCCATCGCCCGGCTGCTGCGCGCCGTCGGGATGCGCGTGTGCGGCGCGGGCCGCAAGGCCCGCACGGACGACCCCGACTTCGGCACGGTCCACGGTGCGACGACCCTGCGCTCCGCCCTGACGGAAGCGGACTATGTCGTCCTGGCCGCACCCCTCACCCAGGACACCCGGGGCATGGTCGACGCCCCCGTACTCGCCGCCATGAAGCCGGGGGCGCGACTGGTCAACGTAGGCCGGGGCGGACTCGTCGACGAGGAGGCGCTGATCGACCACCTCGCCGCCGGACGGCTCGCCGGCGCAGCCCTGGACGTGTTCGTCCAGGAACCGCTGCCTGCCGAATCACCCCTGTGGGACATGCCCGGCGTGATGATCTCCCCGCACACGGCGGGCGAGACCACCAGCGAGCGGGAGGCGCTCGTCGAGGTGTTCCTCGACAACCTCACCCGGCACATCGAGGGCCGGCCGCTGCGCAACGTGGTGGACAAGCGGCGCGGATACGTGGTCGACGAGACGCACCCCGCCTGAGGGCGAGTAGCACGCGCTCCGGCCGGTAACTCCTACCGGCCTGAGCGCGTGCTACTCGGGTTCCCTCGTCCCGGCCCGCTGCCCGTTGTCACGACCAGCAATGAGTGAGGCCTGCGTCGGCTACTTGAGAGCCTTGACCTCTGCTACGCCGGCGGGGAGGCGAGAGACTGTGCCACGCCTGACGACCGGTAGGTGTGAGGGCTTCCGGCTCGGCCCGGCTCGCAGCGATGATCCGCTGAGCACGCCGACCACAAGTGCGGCGATGCTGCGCTGCGTGCGCCCAACCCGGTGATGGCGGTCGGCGTCGAAGTCGACGACGCGGGGAACTGGACGACATCGTCTTGTACCGCCAGGTGCCGCCGCACACCTACATACAGGTCAAGTACGCCGCGGACAGCTCTACCCGGTCAACGAGGACTACCTGCTCAAGCTCAGCGATCGCGGCGGCCCGTGCGTTGTCGAAGACAGCGGGCCATGAGCCCACGACGGCCTCGACATCAAGGTCTGGCGCGATCGTCATCAGATCGGCGACGGCGCCGCCGTGAGCGCTGGAAGGTTGACCGGCACGCCGCCGTCGAGCCGGCCCGGCCCGGCGCCTCGCTCGCCCTCCGCGACGCGCAGGATTCCCCCGACCGTTCGCCGGGGGGAGGCCAGGGCCACCCCCAGGTCGGGATGCACCGGGCAGATGGCCGGGAGGCCCGCGAGCGGCTCGCGGATGATGCCGGACAGGAAAAACCGGAAGCGGCCGCGTTCGGCTTGCCCGGCCGCACGGAGACGGTCATCAGGTAGGCGACGTGTCCGTCGACGAAGCCCCGGCGGGTGTCGGCGGCCTTCCTCGGCTCCAGCAGGCCGAGTCCCTCGTTCACCAGAGCGGCGGCCTCCTTCACGGCGGCCAGAGCGTCGATCAGATGCGGGTAAGCGGCAATCGGCGTCCCCGTGATGCCCTCACCCGTGGAACCCCTGACCTCCATGATCCGGGACTTCGGCTGCCGCCCGCCTGTACGGCGAGATGCAACGGCCCTGTGCCTTGAGCACGTCCAGCAGTTCGGCGGCACGGGCATCGACGTCCGCCTGGTCGTCGCCGTCGAGCTCGACGCGTACACCAGGCACGCCCGTGGGGCAGGCCGGTGACGGATTGCGGGCCGCGCCGGGCACGCATGGTGGCAACGATCGCCTCGTCCATGCCCTCCACGGCGGTGGGGTTCCAGCGCAGGATCTCGGGGACGTCCTCGGCGGCGTCGACCACGTCGTCGTAGCCGAGGGTCAGGAGCGTGGAGGCCTGTGCGGTCGCCACCAGGCGGACCGTCGCTGCGGTGACGACCGCGCAGGAGCCTTCGGTGCCCACCAGGGCGCGGGCCATGTCGAAGCCGTGCTCCGGCAGCAGGTGGTGCAGCTGATAACCGGAGACCTGGCGGGGGATGCGACCCAGCTCGGTGCGGATCGGCGCCAAGTCGGCCTCGATCAGGCGGCGTACGTCCGCTTCGAGGCGGGCGACTCGCTCGACCGCGTCCGTGTCGTGCGGGTCGGCCGCGCGCAGGCCGGTGCGGTCGGCGACGGCCCGCACGCCGTCGGCCGTCACGATCTCCAGAGCCTCGATGTGGCCACTGGTCCGCCCGTGCCGCACCGACCGGTTGCCGCAGGCGTCGTTGCCGATCATCCCGCCGAGGGTCAACGGCTGTGCGAGGAGGGATCGGGGCCGAAGGTGAGCCCGTGCAGGGCCGTCGCGCTGCGCAGCCCGTCCAGGATCACCCCGGCCTCGACGCGCGCGGTCCGTGCGACCGGGTCGATGTCCAGGATCCGGTTCATGTACCGGGAGAGGTCCAGGACGACGCCGGGCCCGACCGCGTTGCCCGCCATGCTGGTGCCGCCGCCGCGCGCGGTGACCGGAACGTGTGCCTCACGGCAGGCCCGCAGCACCGCGACGGCGTCGTCGGCGCGGCGGGACCCGGTAGTTGGAGGCGTCGTAGGCGTAGCGGCCGGTGGAACCCGGGCCGGTCTCCACCCGCAGGCCGACAGCGGTCTCCGCGAGCCGCGCGACCAGCGGCTCCAGGGCCGTGGTGGTGACCGTCATCGCCCTGCCGCTCCCGATGTGCCGACCTCGACCGCGGTCGCCCACGCCCGGAGGCCCTCGTCCACCGCCGTCTCGTCGATGACGAGTGCCGGGATCATGCGGACGACCTGGTTCCAGGCGCCGCACAGCAGCAGGAGCAGCCCCTCGTCGACGGCGGCGCGCTGCACCCGGGCGGCGGTCTCGGGGTCGGGACTGCCGTCCTCGGTGACGAACTCGGTGGCCAGCATCAGCCCGAGGCCGCGGACGTCACCGATGCCCGGGGTCCGGTCGGCCACCGCCTCCAGTCCCTGGCGCAGTCGCTTGCCCATCGCCTCGGCGTTCTCGACGAGTTTCTCGTCGCGTACGACGTCGAGGGTGGCGCAGGCCGCGGCGCAGGCGACGGCGTTGGCGCCGTAGGTGCCGCCCTGCGAACCGGGCCATGCCTTGGCCATCAGCTCCTCGGAGGCGGCGATGCCGGACAGCGGGAACCCGCTGGCCAAGCCCTTGGCGGTGACGAGGATGTCGGGCCGGACGCCGAAGTGGTCGTGACCCCAGAAGCGGCCCGTGCGGCCGACGCCCGTCTGCACCTCGTCGAGGACGAGGACGAAGCCATGGCGGTCCGCGCGCTCCCGAAGGCCCTCCATGAAGGCGCGGTTGGCGGGCACATAGCCACCCTCGCCGAGGACCGGCTCGACGATGATCGCGGCCGTGTCGGCGGGCGAGGAGATCGTCTGGAGCGTGTAGTCGAGTTCCTTCAGGGCGAAGCCGGTGGCGGTCTCCTCGTCCCAGCCGTAACGGTAGGCGGACGGGAACGGCGTGACGACCACCCCGCTCATCAGCGGTGAGAAACCGGACCGGAAACGGGTGCCGGAGGTGGTCATGGAGGCGGCGGCGACCGTACGGCCGTGGAAGCCGCCGTGACACACGATGACGTTCGGCCGGCCGGTGGCCTGGCGGGCCAGCCGCAGCGCGGCCTCGACGGCCTCGCTGCCGGAGTTGGTGAAGAACAGACTGTCCAGGCCGGTCGGCAGGACCTCACCGAGCTTGTCGACGAGGCGGCGCAGCGGCTGGTGCATGACCGTCGTGTACTGGCCGTGGATCAGCGCGCCCACCTGCTCCTGCGCCGCCGCCACGACCTTGGGGTGGCAGTGCCCGGTGCTGGTGACGCCGATGCCGGCGGTGAAGTCGAGGTAGCGGCGGCCGTCCTGGTCGAAGAGGTGGACGCCCTCGCCCCGGGCCGCCACCACGGGCGTGGCCTGGCGAAGGTGCGGCGACAGTGCGGTCATGTTCGTCTCCCGGCCTCGGTCCTCGGTCTGCTGCGGTCTTCCGAGCATCCCCGCGGCCCAGGGCTGCGCCAACGCGCGATCTGTCCGGCCGGGAGGCGCCATCCGGACGTTGTGTCAACCGGCTCGGGGCGTACCGGGTGTCGCTTCGCGCCGGACCGCTCTTGCGCAGGTCAGCGACGCTTGCCACAGTTGCCGGACACTCCCCGGGCTCGGGGCTCCGTGCCCACTCTCGGCTCCGCTCCAGAGGAGCCCTGAGCAGGGCCACCGCCATGGAGACGCCGTGAACGACAGCAACCCGGCCGGTCAGGGAGCCACCCGTCCGGTCACCGTGGCCGACGTCCTGGCCCTTCCCGTCCTGGCCGCCGGGCGGCCCCAGGTCGTCACCGGCGTGCCCCACCTGGATCGGCCGGTCAGGTGGGTCCACATCACCGAACTCACCGACCCCGCTTCCTTCCTGAAGGGCGGCGAACTCGTCCTCACCACCGGTATGCCGCTGCCGCAGGACGCGGCCGGCGTGCGCCGGTACGTCGACGAACTCGCCGACGTCGGGGCGGCGGCCCTGGTCATCGAACTCGTACGCCGCTATCACCGCCCGCCGGACGCGCTCGTCGACGCCTGCCGCCTCCGCGGCCTGCCTCTCGTCACCCTGGCCAAGGACGTCAACTTCCTTGAGGTCACCCAGGTCGTGCACGCGCTCCTGCTGGGCAACCAGACGGACGCCATGCGCCGCACACAGCGCATCCACGAGGCGTTCACCGCTCTCACCCTGCGCGGAGCCGGGCCGGAGGACGTGGTGCGCGCGGCGGCGGAGATGAGCGGCCACACGGTCGTCCTGGAGAACCTGGTACACCAGGCACTGATCTGCGAACCGTCCAGAAGCGCGGTGGAGGAGGCGCTCACCGATTGGGAACAGCGCTCCAGAGCCACCGGGCCCGGCGACCATACGGCGATCTGCGGCCCGGAGGGCTGGCTCACGACACCCGTCGAGTACCAGGGCGAACGCTGGGGCCGTGTGGCCATGCTCCCCACCCGCACCGACGACGGGCCGGCCTTCGGCCCGGAGGACATCACCGTGCTGGAGAGGACCGCGATGGCCCTGACCGTGGCCCGCCTCATCCACCCCACCCCATGGGAGCGCACCGCATACCGAAACGCCCTGCGCGACCTGGTCGAACAGCGCCACCACTCTCCGGAGGACGCCCGCGCCCGCTGCGCCGCACTGGGCCTGCCGACCGATCGAGACCGCTTCGTCGCGATCCTCGTGGACCTCCGCGCAGGGAACGGGGGACCCGGGCCCGAGACCCGACTCTTCCAGGAGCTCCGGACGGCAGGCGTCTCGGCCCTCGTCGGCGAGCTGGCCCCCGACCGCCTCGGCATCCTGCTGGCTCCGCGTCCCTCCCAACCCTGGCGCCCCATCGTCGAGCGACTGTGCGGCACCGCACTGAGCCTGGCGCCCCAAGCAGTCGTGACAGTCGGCTCCGAGGTCACGGATCTCTCCGACACCGCCCGTTCCTTCCGCGAGGCGGCCCGCGTCGCCGAGGCCACCCCGCCGGGCCAACCCCTCCCCCCGGACCGGTCCTTCCACGAGCTGTCCGACATCGGCCTGCGCCGCCTGCTGTACGCCCTCCGCGAGGACACCCGGATCCAGGAGTACGCCGAACAGCAGCTCGGGCGACTCATCGATTACGACACCCAGCACGGCACCGACCTGCTGGCGACCCTGCGCCACTACCTCGAAGCGGCCGGCAACAAGACCAACGCCGCTCGCCGGGGCGGCCTGTCCCGCGAAACCATGTACCAACGCCTGCGCACCATCGAGCGTCTCCTCGACCGCGACCTGGAGTCCGGCGAACAACGCACCGAACTCCACGCGGCTCTGACGGCACGCGATGTGTTTCGAGCCCAGTGACATGCAACGACCTACGGCCTGATCCAGCACGACTGGGAGCCGATCCTGGGCCAGGCACGATTCGAACACCAGCGACCAGACATGGGATGTTAGCGGGTCGGCACCGGAGAGGGAAAGGGTGGCGAACAGGCCGCTGGAACAGCGACGGTAGGACGAAACGACGCAGACGTCATCCCGGTGCCACCGATCCCAAAATTCACGCATCCATGGGATGTCCCGGCGGAGATCCGCGTGATATCTGTACGAGGGCGCTCAAGGGCCGGTCAGGGCCGAACCCGCCCGCTCGGCAACGCTCACAGCGCAAGAGTCTCCCCACCACGCCGTTCTGCCAGTACGTCAGGCGGCCACCGACGCCGACGGGACGGCACGGCGGCCGAGTTGCTGACACGGACGGCGATCAGTCCCGTCGATTCAGCACGCACTCACCGAAGAGGACGCCTGCCTTGAGAAAGTCCTGGATTCTCCCCCTGGTCACGCTTGTCACCGCCGCGCTCGGGGTGACGGCGGCAGGGGTGACCTCTGCCTCCGCCGCCCCCAACACACCTTTGCGGGTCATGCCGTTGGGCGACTCCATAACCTGGGGTGTGGGAAGCAGTACGGGCAACGGCTACCGGGGCCCGTTGTGGGACAAGCTTGCCGCGGACGGCCATCCGCTGGACTTCGTCGGCACGTTGCGGGGCGGGTCGATGTCCGACCCCGACAACGAAGGCCACTCCGGATACAAGATCCACCAGATCGCCGCACTCGCCGACGCTTCGCTGACCCGCTACCGGCCCAACGTCGTGACGCTGAAGATCGGCACCAACGACCTCAACGAGAGCTACCAGGTCTCCACGGCCACCGACCGGCTGAAGTCGCTGGTCAACCAGATCACCGCCGCCGCCCCCGACGCAACCGTCCTCGTGGCCTCCCTGGTCGTGTCCACCAGCGGCTCGGAGGAGCAGTACCGGGCCGCGTACAACCAGGCCATCCCCCGGATCGTCAGCGACGCACAGGCCGCGGGCAAGCAGGTCGCATACGTGGACATGAGCAGCCTGACCACGGCCGACCTGGCCGACACCCTGCATCCCAACGACTCGGGCTACCAGAAGATGGCCGCCGCCTTCCACCGCGGTATCCAGGCCGCGGACAGCGCCGGATGGCTGAAGAACCCGGCACCCGCCGCCGCACGCGTGCAGTCCGGCATCACCGGAAAGTGCCTGGATGTCAACGGCGCCAACACCGCCGACGGGACCGCCGCCCAGATCTGGGGCTGCGGCGACAGTGCCAACCAGCTCTGGTCCGCCTACACCGACGGCACCCTGCGCTCCATGGGGAAGTGCCTCGACGCCGCCGGCGGGGGCACCGCCAACGGCACCAAGGTGCAGATCTGGTCCTGCCATGGAGGCGCCAACCAGGTCTGGCAGCCCTACAACGGCGGCTACCGCAACGCCGCCTCCGGCCGCTGCCTCGACGTTCCGGGCTTCTCCACGGCCGACGGCACGCAGCTTCAGCTGTGGGACTGCAACGGCGGCTCCAACCAGAAATGGACCACTCTGACCGCCGGATGACCCCCACTCCCGGGTCCTGAGCCCATTCCGGGCACCGGCCCCGGGAGACCATCGGTGGCGGGCACCGCCGGGCGCGGCACCCGCCGTGGCGGTCGTACGGCGGACGTCGTGTCGCCTGACGCGTTCCGAGCCCGTGGGTCAGCAGGGCAGGACGCCGGTCACGTTGTGCGCAGGCAGTGACCGGCGCGCGCGACAGGAAGGCGGTGGCGAATCGGGCCATGGGCGAGGAGATCGTGGACCGGTCGGAGGGTTTCGGCGAACGGCTGCTCGGGGTGCTGCTGGATCGGGCGCGGCTGTTGCCGCCGCAGCTGATCGCCCCGCTGATCGCGGAGGAAGTGGCCAGGATCGGCGGCCGTGACGTGTCCATCCTGCTCCAGGACTACGCCCGGGAGCTGCTGGTGCTTCCGGGCAGGAAGCTGCACGTCGGCCAGCCCGAGCCGATGACCGACTCCCCTGCCGGCCGGGCCTTCCTGCGTGGGGATGTCGTCGAGGTACCACAGGCCCGCGGCGGCGTGCGGATCCATCTGGCTCTGCTGGACGGCAGCGACCAGGTGGGCGTCATGGCCCTGCCGCCGGACACCGTCCAGTGGGGCCTGCTGCCACCGCTGACGATGGCCGTGCCCCAGGTTCAGGTGGCGGGCATCCTGGAGCCCGCTCACCGCGCAGCCGGCGACAGCTTCGACTACGTCCTCAACGACAACATCCTGCACGTGGCCGTAATCGACGCGATGGGCCACGACATGGACGCCGCCGCGATGGCGACCATCGCTATCGGCGCTTGCCGCCATGCCAGGCGCGCCTTCAAAGAGCACCCACTCCAGCGGGGCGACCGGGTGCTCTGCTACACCGACGACATCACCTGCGCCGGCTCTCCCACACGCTGAAGAAGGAACGCGGCGGGCGCACCAGCGACGACGCCACCCTCTTCATGATCGAGTGGCGCGGCGGTGCCGCCGAGCACTTCGCAGTCCTGGACTGAACACCTCGACTTCGGCCGAGGCGAGCATGATTGTCGAAGCGCTTCGACAGTGCCATTCTCCCTGATGGGCTGTCAATAGACCCAGCAGGAGAAACTTTCTCGCCGTAAGGGCCCTTGTTTCACACGAAACTTGTCCGTTAACTTTCGCCTGCCAAGCGAAGCGCTTCGACAGCTGCTGAAGGAGGCCGGGCATCGACCGGGTCTGCCAGGTCTGTCACCCGGGCTCACCCGGTGCAGTGACGCACGAAGTCCCGCCCGGTGGCTGCGCGGTTCTGCGCGGGCACTGATCTTGAAAGGGCCGCCATGACCAAGGAGCAAGGGACCTTCCACTGGGGGCACGAGACCCTCCAGCTCGAGATCGTCCTCGATGACGACGGCAGCCCGCGCCTGACGCACCTCGGACTGCCCGGCGAGGCGCGGACATTCCCCGGTGCGTCCCTGCCCCTGGTGGAGGTGACAGCCGCGGGGCACGGCCGCAGCTGGTCGGGCAACCGCCTCGTCGGCACCGGTCTCGGCGGGCGTCTGCGCCACCGGACCCACCACGCGACCCGCGACGGCGACTGGCACACACTGACCGTCCAACTCCACGACCCGGAAACCGGGTTGGCTGCGGAGGTGACCTACCGATCACCGACCGGCATCCCGGTGCTCCGCAGCGAGGTGACCCTGCGCAACGAAGGGCAGACCACGCTGCACCTGGAGTCGGTCAGCTCGTTCGCGGTGGGCTGCCTCACCTCGCAGGCCCCGGCGGCCATCGACGCCGCGGACCTGCTGTGGGCGGAGAACGACTGGCTCACGGAATGCCGCTGGCAGCGACAGCCGATGCGCCTGACCACACCGGCCCACGACGGACGCGTGAGCAACGCGCACGGCAAATCCGGCTTCGCCGTGAACGGACAGGGCACCTGGTCCAGTTGCGGACGCCTCCCCATGGGCGGCCTGACGGACCGGCGCACCGGCCGCGCCTGGGTGTGGCAGATCGAGCACAACGGCGGCGGCTGGCGTTGGGAGTGCGGCGAGCACGACAAGGCGGCCTACGCGGCGCTGTTCGGACCCACCGACACCCACCACGGCTGGCGGCACTCCCTTGAACCCGGCGCCGTCTTTCGCACCGTACCCGCCGCCCTGTCCTTCAGCGCCGACGGCGGCCCCGACGCCGCGTTCGCCGCGCTGACCCGCTACCGCCGCGCCCAACGCCGCCCGCACACCGACCACCAGCGCCTGCCCGTCATCTTCAACGACTACATGAACTGCCTGATGGGCGACCCCACGACCGAGAAGCTGATGCCGCTCATCGACGCGGCGGCCGACGCGGGCGCGGAATACTTCGTGATCGACGCCGGCTGGTACGACGGCGACGACGGCGGCTGGTGGGACAGCGTCGGCGCCTGGGAGCCGGCCGCCTCCCGGTTCCCCGGGGAACGCGGGATCCACGAGGTGCTGGACCGCATCCGGGAGCGCGACATGGTGCCCGGCCTGTGGCTGGAGCCGGAGGTGATCGGCGTCCGCAGCCCCATGGCCAAGTCCCTGCCCGACGAGGCGTTCTTCCGCCGCGACGGCGTCCGCGTCACGGAGACCGGCCGGCACCACCTGGACCTGCGCCACCCGGCCGCCCGTGCCCACCTGGACCAGGTCGTGGACCGCCTGGTCGGCGAGTGGGGCGTCGGCTACCTCAAACTCGACCACAACATCGACCCCGGCTCCGGCACCAGCGCCCACCCCGGCGAGACCCCGGGCGCCGGCCTGCTCGGCCACAACCGGGCGCACCTCGACTGGCTCGACGGCGTCCTCGACCGGCACCCGCACCTGGTCGTGGAGAACTGCTCCTCCGGCGGCATGCGCTGGGACCACGCCCTGCTGTCCCGGATGCAGCTGCAGTCCACCAGCGACCAGCAGAACCTCCACCTCTACGCGCCCATCGCGGCTTCCGCGCCCACCGCCGTCACCCCCGAACAGGGTGCCGTCTGGGCGTACCCCCAGCCGGAGGATTCCCTCGACGAGGTGGCCTTCACCATGACCAACGCGCTCCTCGGCCGGATCCATCTCTCCGGCCGCATTCCCGAACTCGGGCCGGAGGCCCGCGCCCTGGTCCACGAGGCGGTAGCGGCCTACAAGACCATCCGCGCCGACCTGCCGCAAGCCGTGCCGTCCTGGCCACTGGGCCTTCCCGCCTGGGACGACCCCTGGATCGCCCTGGCCCTGCGCACTCCCGCCGCCACCTACCTCACCGCCTGGCGGCGCCCCGGAACCGACGCCACGGCGACGCTTCACCTGCCCCACCTGCGGAACACCGCCGCCCGTGCCGACCTGCTCTACCCCTGGGCCAGTCGGGCCGTTTCCGCCTGGACGCCCGACACGGCCGAGCTGAGCCTGACCCTGCCCACCGCGCCGTCGGCCGTCCTGCTCCGCATCACCTCCACCGACCCCGGCGCTCCCTGAACCACCCCACACCTGCATCACGAACCAACGAGAGGACCTCTCGGGTGCCCCCTTTGCACCAGCCGGACGGACGCTTCACCAACCCCGTGCTCCCCGGCTTCCACCCCGACCCCAGCATCTGCCGCGTCGGCGACGACTACTACCTCGCCTGCTCCAGCTTCGAGTACTTCCCCGGCGTACCCCTGTTCCACAGCCGCGACCTGGTGCACTGGAGGCAGATCGGCAACGCCCTGGACCGGCCGGAGCAACTGCGCCTGTCGGACGCATGGTCCTCCGGCGGGATCTACGCCCCCACCCTGCGCCACCACGACGGGCGCTTCTGGCTGATCGTCACCAACTGCAGCGAGGGCGGCGGCAATCTGATCGTCACGGCGACCGACCCCGCCGGACCGTGGTCGGATCCCATCTGGGCGCCGGATGTCCCCGGCATCGATCCCGACCTGGTCTGGGACGAGGACGGCACCTGCTGGTGCACGGTCGCCGGGGTGTCGCAGGTCCGTATCGACCCGTCCACCGGGCAGACGTACGGGACTCCGCACCGGCTCTGGTCGGGCGGGCCCGGCGCGAAGGCCCCGGAGGCGCCGCACCTGTACCGGATCGGCGACTACTGGTACCTGCTCATCGCCGAGGGCGGCACCGAGCGCGGCCACGGCGTCTCGATCGCCCGCGGCCGTACGCCCAGCGGCCCGTTCGAGCCGTGCCCGGCCAACCCGATCCTCACCCATCGCGGCACCGACCACCCCGTCCAGAACACCGGGCACGCCGACCTGGTCCAAGGCCCCGACGGCTCCTGGTGGATGGTGCTGCTCGGCGTCCGACCGGGCGGCGGCACTCCCGGCTGGCACGTCCTCGGCCGCGAGACCTTCCTCGCCCCGGTCACGTGGGAAGACGACTGGCCGGTCGTCGGCGAAGTCGCCCTGGAACTACCCGAGTTGCCGTGGCCGCTCTCCTCCGGCCCCGTCGAGGAGCGTCGGGACGACTTCGAGCTCGCCGAACTGCGACCGTCCTGGATTTCCCTGCGCGACCGGCTGGCCGAGCACTGCACCACCAAGGAGCGCCCCGGGTGGCTGACGCTCCGCGCGCGGGGCGACTCCCTGGACGAGCCCGACGCGGTGTTCACCGGCCGGCGCCAGCAGCATCTGTCATGCCGGGCACGCACTTTGGTCGATGCCGCGGAGGGAAGCGGCGGCCTCGCCGTCCGGCTCGACGAGCGGCACCACTACGCGATCGAGGTGTCCGACACGCGGGTGCGGGTGATCGCGCGTGTCGGCTACCTGCGCACGGTCGTGGCCGAACAGTCCGTGCCCGCCGGGCCGGTGGTCCTCACCGTCACGATCACGGAACCGCCGTCTCCGCACGGTCCGTGTACCGGACCCGACGTCCTCTCCCTCGGCGTCGAGCAGCCCGACGGCACGTTCACCGAGCTCGCGACCCTCGACGGCCGCTACCTGTCGACCGAGGTCGCCGGCGGCTTCACAGGCCGGGTCATCGGCATGTACGCCGCGGCAGGCACCGTCCACTTCGACTGGTTCGACTACGAGCCCCTCGACGGCTGAACCAGGCCCCCTCCCTCTGCTGACAAGGACGCAGGACTGCTGACAAGGACGCAGGACCCTCCGCCACGTGGCGGCGAGGGCGGGGCCGGCACGTCCTCACCGACCGGCTGAGCGGTCCGGCCCTGAACCCCGAGAACGGCACGACACGCATCACCCGATGAGCCTGCAGCTGCAGGCGTGGCCGGCGGTGGCGCCCCGTCGCTGTCCGGCCACGGACCGGATCACCCGTACGACCGACCGAAAGGCCTGACGCATGAAGGACATACGGCAACCCGCGCACCACCGCGGCCGCGGCCCAGGCCGTCTGGCCGCCCTGCTGCTGGCGCTGGTCGTCATGGTGGGGCTGACCGGCGGCACCGCGCTGGCCGCGCCCGACGGCACGAAGAAGGCGTCACCGTCGGCGGTCACTGTTCCGGCTTCCGCCATGGACGCCGTAGCGGCGATGCAGCCCAGCTGGAACCTGGGCAACACCCTGGACGCCTTCCCGAACGAGGATTCCTGGGGCAACGGGCAGACCACCAAGGCCACTTTCGACACCATCGCCGCGGCGGGCTTCCGCAGTGTCCGCATCCCGGTGACCTGGACCGACCACCAGTCCGCCACCGCGCCGTACACCATCGACGCGACGTACATGGCCCGGGTCAAGCAGCTGGTCGACTGGGCGCTGGCCGACGGTCTGTACGTGGTGCTCAACGTCCACCACGACTCGTGGATGTGGATCGATGACATCACGAGCGACCACGACAACGTGATGGCCCGGTTCAACTCCACCTGGTCCCAGATCTCCACGACCTTCCGTGACGCGCCGCGCACCCTGGTCTTCGAGGGCATCAACGAGCCGAGCTTCGGCAACGCCACGGAAGCGCAGAAGACCCAATACCTGCGCGAGCTGCAGACCTCGTTCCACTCCGTGGTCCGCGCCTCGGGCGGCGCCAACGCGAGCCGCCTGCTGTCGCTGACCACAGGCGGCCCGGGCAGTGGGACCGGCGGCAGCGCCGACCAGGCTTACATGGACGACCTGTACACCACCATCACCGCGCTGAACGACAGTCAGCTCGTGGCGCAGGTGCACTTCTACAGCTGGTATCCGTTCAGCGTGAACGCGGCGGGCGGCACCCACTACGACGCCGCCGCGCAGAAGCACCTGGACGACACCTTCGCCAACATCCGCACCACCTTCGTCGCCCGGGGCATCCCGGTCTACATCGGTGAGTACGGCCTGCTCGAGTGGCCCAATCACTTCCATCCCTCCCGCGTCGAGCGGGGCGAGGCGCTGAAGTACTACGAGCACCTCAACTACACGGCGCGCTCCGTCGGTGTCACCACCGCGCTGTGGGACCCGTTCGGCTACCTGAACCGCGAGACCCTCCAGTGGCGCGACCAGGCCCTGTTCAACTGGATCAAGTCGAGCTGGACCACCCGCTCGGGCACCGCCTCCTTCGACAAGATCTACGTGCCGAAGTCCAGCACGATCACCGCCAAGTCGCTCACCCTGAACCTCAACGGCACCAGCTTCCGAGGGGTGTGGCAGGGCGGCACCAAGCTGGCCGCGGGACGGGACTACACCGTCTCCGGCAACCAGCTGACGTTCACCGCCAAGGCGCTTACCCGCCTGGTCGGCAACCGCGCCTACGGCGTCAACTCGACGCTCCAGGCCCGGTTCTCCTGTGGGCTGCCCTGGAACATCGACATCGTCACCAACGACGTGCCGGTGCTGTCGAACGCCACCGGCACCACCGACTCGTTCACCGTCCCCACCCAGTACCGGGGTGACGACCTGGCGACCATGCACTCCACCTACGCCGACGGCACCAACGCCGGCCCGCTCAACTGGAACCCCTACCAGGAGTTCAACAAGGCCTTCTCGCCGGACTACACGAACGGCGGGATCATCCTGACCCTCGAGTTCCTGAACTCGCTCCGCGAGAGTGAGACCGCGACGCTGATCTTCCACTTCTACAGCGGCGCCACCGTCACCTACCACGTCACCAAGTCCGGAAGCACGGTCACCGGCACGGTCTCCTGACGTACCAGCCCTTGCCCTGGCCGCCCGCTCCCCCGGGCGGCCGGGGCACCCCCCCCGTGCGCTCACTCCTCCTTCGGCGGCGCCGTGCTCTCCCGGACGGTGAGCGTGGTCGCGATCTCCAGTCCCACCTGCGGCACTTCCTTACCCCGACCGAGTGCCAGAGCCAGCTCGCCACGGCCGGTACGTCGTCGAAGCCCACGACGCTGAGTTCGTGCGGGATGCGCAGGCCCAGCTCGCGTGCGGCCTGGTAGACACCGAGCGCCTGCATGTCGTTCGCGGTGAACACGGCGGTGGGACGATCGGGGCGGGACAGCAGCTCCCGCGCTGCGGCGTACCCGTGCTCGCGCGTGAGCTGGGTCTTCACCACCAGGTGGGGTTCCAACGGCAGCCCGGCTTCCGCGAGAGCCGCCGGCAGTCGTTCGTGTACACCTGGCCACGGTCGTCGACTACATGTCCGTGTCGGCGAGTTGGGATCGTTGTTGTCGCTCGTTCGTGTGGTCGTCGTGACGCGAGCGGAAGCGTGGTGCGCGAGGCATCGCAGAGGGAGGGCGCCTCGGGCCCCTGCCCCGTTGCAAATCAGTCGTCCTGGGGCGTGGGGCCGGACACGATACGACCATGACTAGCGATCTCTTGCTTGACCGGGCCCGGGAGCTTTGGACAGAACTGGCGGTGAAGCCAGTGGAGTTCTCTTCCTCGAGCGGGGCGAACATTGTGGTCTCCCCTGGCTCGCGGTTGTGTCCGCCGTTGTGGACAGGGATCGTGGTCCTCGGCGGAGCCAGGATCGTCACCGTGCCGAGCGTACAGATCGCCAAGCTGATGGCGGGCGTTTCAAGCACGCTGTCCGATGAGGAGTTCGTCGACGAGGACCGCTTGCGTGAGGTGTTGCCCGTCCTCGACGTACTTGGTCCTGCGTCCCTCTTCTATCTCGACCGCGCCGACTTCCTGCCTGCGCAAGGAGGCGCCGCTGTCGAGGAGGTGATGTGCGGCGACGATGAGCTGGCCGCTCTCCTGGCCCGTGCTGGTGAAGAGGACGCCGGCGAAAGCGGCTTGGAGGACATCACCTCTCCCGCATTCGTCCTCCGTGACAGTAAAGACGTGGTTGCCGCGGCCGGCTATCAAGCTTGGCCGCAGTCGGTTGCTCACCTGAGCGTGCTGGTTGCGCCGGGTCATCGAGGCCGGGGGCTGGCGCGGGCCGTGGCGTCTGCGGCGGTGGCGCATGCACTGGACGCTGGGCTGCTTCCGCAATGGAGAGCACGGCCGCATCCGTCAAGACGTGTGGCACTTGCGCTGGGCTTCCAGGAGCTGGGTTCCCAGCTCAGCCTCCGCCTCGGCGACGGCGGTCTCACCCGGCCTTGGCCGGTGAGACCGCCGCCTGAGCTCGGCCGAGGTGATTCAGTGCACCGTTGAGTCGGCGATCTGCGCTTCGAGGTCGGCGACGCGCCGGTCTTGGAAGCGGAGGTTGGAGCGGGCGGCCCTGCCTATCCGGATCAAGGCGAACCGCGCACCTCGTCCCCTGTACGAGCCGAACGAGTTGGCGGCGCCGCGCCGGTGGACGGGTGGTCCACGACGCGCGATCCCAGGCGGGACGCGCCCGAGCCGACACGGCGCAGCGCGTGGGCGTACCGGGCGCCGGCCGGACACCGGGGGACTCCCGGGTTCCGGCCGGGCCAGGAACCCTGCGGTGCACAGGGTCTCCACAGCTGAATGGCTGTGGAGACCTTTCCCGCATGAGGAGATCCTTCCCGCATGACCGGAACCGCCTCAGACCAGGCTCAGCAGGGCCTCGGCGGAGAATGGGCGCAGCTCGGCGTGGCGGCCCTCGCGGATCTTGGCCACCCATTCCGGGTCCGAGAGCAGCAGGCGCCCGACGGCCACGAGGTCGAACTCGTCCCGTTCCATCAGCTCCACCAGGCGGTCCAGGGAACCGTTCGCCGCGCCCTTGCCCTCGATGAGAGCGCTCTGGAACTCGCTGTCGTCGAGCCCGACCGAACCGACGGCGACCGTCGGCAGGCCGGTCAGCTTCTTCACCCAGCCCGCGAGGGAGAGGTCGGAACCGGCGAACTCCGGCAGCCAGAAGCGCCTGGTCGAGCAGTCGATGACATCGGCACCCGCTTCGATCAGCGGGCCCAGCAGCAGTTCAAGCTCGTCGGGCGTGGCCGCCAGCCGAGCGCCGAAGTCGCCGACGGTCCACTGGGAGATCCGCAGGAAGATCGGGAAGTCGTACCCCACCGCCGCCCGGCACGCTGCCACCACCTCGGCGGCGAACCGGGTGCGGCCTCCGAGGTCACCGCCGTATCCGTCGGTGCGGGTGTTGGACTCGGGACGGAGAAACTGGTCGATCAGGTAACCGTGTCCGCCGTGCAGTTCAAGACCGTCGAAGCCCAGCCGCTTGGCGTCCGCGGCGGCCCGGCCGAAGGCGGCGACCACCTCGGCGATGTCGGACTCGGAGAGCGTGGCGGGCCCTGCGGCGGGCACCTGCGGATCGGGTACGCCGTCGCCCTTGCGTTCCAGGCCGGCGTGCCACAGCTGCGGGATGATCCGGCCACCCTCCGCGTGCACGGCAGCCACGACCCCGGCCCAGCCCGCGAGGGCGTCCTCGCCGTGGAAGCGCGGCACGGTGGTGGCCGGGGCGGAGGCGGCGTGGCCCACGACCGTCCCTTCGGTGACGATGAGGCCGACGCCGCCCCGGGCCCGTCGCGCGTAGTACTCGGCGACCTCAGGACCGGGCACGCCGTTCGGCGAGAAGTTCCGGGTCATCGGCGCCATGGCGATCCGGTTGGGCAGGCTCAACCCACCCACCGTGAAAGGGCGGAACAGCGGCGACACCGCGGGTACGGAAGCGGCGGGCGCGGGCACGGCGGTTCGGGCAGCGGGGCTGGTAGTGCCGGACATGGGGACTCCCTCGGAGTTGTCGGGGCAGGGGGGTTCTGGCTGTGTGCAAGCCCCGTCGTCAGCTGCGCGGTCATGCATGCGGGGCGATGGGCTCAGGGGGCGGTTGCTCTCACGGGCCATGGCGTCAGGAGCCGGTGCTCACGTGGGGCGCGGCTCCAGAAGCCGGTGCACTCGGGCCGGGAGGATCACCGCAGGCAGTTTCCGTACGCCGGCGGCCACCGGCAGGGCTCGGCAGCTCATCGCACTGTCACGCGGAGCGGCGCGCGGCAGCAGCGGAGACCTGCCGATAGCCGTCGGCCGTCTCGCTGCGAGCCAGTTCCACGGCGCGCTCCAGGCTCATCAACGCGGGCAGTCCGAAGATGTCGACGATGGTGGCGAGCCGCTGTTCGATGGTGCCGCCGACGACGTGGTACGGGATCCGGAGCTCGTCGAGCGTGCCGCGCAGCAGCTCGTCGGACATCTCCCGGAACCGCTCGGAGACCGGCCGGTGCCCATCGGCGACCAGGTCGAACTCCACCGGCAGATGGATGAAGACGTCGTAGGCCCGCCGCGCGTGATCCTTCAGCACCGCACCCATGCCGTCGATCACCTCCTCGTAGAAGTCCGGGGCCGCCTCACCCGCCTCGTAGCCGTCGGTGGGATGGATCCCGGCGCGGACGCGGACCTTGCCGTACACCCACTCGTGCAGCGACGAGCCGTCGGAGAGGAAGCCGCCGGCGAGGTGGGACTCGTGCACGGCGCGCTCGGTGAACCGGCGGATGCCGAGCTGGATCAGCTCGGACGCCGTGCACTCCTCCAGGCGCTTGTCCGGCAGCACGTCGGCGAGGATCTCGCGCATGGTCCGGGCGTGGGTGCGCGGTATTCCCGTGAGGTGGGAGAGCGCGATGGTCGTCGTGGTCTTGCCCGTGCTGTACGTGCCGGAGACGGCCAGTCGCTTCGTGCCCGTCCTGCTCGGCACGGCTGTCGTGGGGGTGAACCCTGTCGTCGTCATCGCAGCCCTCGGTTCGGTAGTCGGTGTGCCACGGAGAAGCCTCCGGTGATGCCGTGGAACGCGTAGCCGAGATCGCAGACCCGCCAGGTGTCGTCGGCGATGGACAGCACGCGGGTGTCCTCGATCCGCGCGTGCACGGGGAACGCGTGATCCAGCGGGCGCAGCGGCAGGCGCGTGGACAGGGCTGCCTGGCGCAGCCAGAGGGTGTTGCTGTCGCTGCGGTCGAGGCCGTCGATCTCGTACAGCAGGACCTGCGCGAGCTGGCCCATGACGGTGATCGCATCGATCATGGACGCGCTGGGCGCGTAGGCCGCCTCAAGGCCGGTGGAGCGCAGGGGGCTTTCGCCGGGTGCGGGCGTGATGTGGGCGGTGGCGTCGACCCGTCCGGACTCCCGGTCGACGGTGAGGCCCGTGACGTGCTGGCCGCGGTGTCGGAACAGCTCGGCGAAGTACCGCCGGTGCGGCTCCCCCAGGGCCTCCTCGACACTCGCGTGGCGTGTCTGCGCGCCGTCGGGCCGGTATCCGCCCGACACCTCGTGCTGGACCTCGCACCAGACCTCCATCGAGCCGATGCGGAACCGGATCGGGGAGACGCGCAGGCCGTCCGTGACGTGCACCGACTCGGCGGGACGGGCGACGCCGTGCACGGCGAGGCGGTCGAGGTCCTCCTGCGGATGGGCACCGGCCCGCATCCGGACGCTCCGCAGCCACATCCGCGAGCGGGCACCGGCGTCGAGACGGTAGGCGTGGCCGAGCAGGATCTCGGCCAGCTGCGCTCCCAGCACCAGGGCGTCGACGCTGCTGAGGTGGGGGACGAGTTCGGTGCCGGTGCCCTTCGCGGACCAGTCGGACGGGTAGCTCACGGACGCACGGGCGGTCGCCTCGGTGGACTCGGCCCGGCCGACGACACTGATGGCCGCCAGCCGCTGCCGCACGCGCCGGAAGCCGCCGCCGAAGTAGCGGCGCTCACCGGGGCCGAGATAGTCGTCGATTGCGGGGACGACCAGCCGGGTCGCCCTCGGGCCCGTCACGAGCGACTCGTAGGGGCGATCCGCGCGGGCCGACGGCTCGCCCAAGGAGCAGCCATCAGCTTGTGGAACATCTCGTAGGAGGAGAGCAGGGGCGTGGCCGGGGCTGTCGGGGCAGGAGCCGCGGGCGGGCGTGGAAGGGACGGGGGTGGAGGAGTGGCGGCGTGCATGTCGGGCCCCCTGTCGGGTCGACGGGCGGGATCACAGGCCGAGCAGGTCGTCCACGTGCCGGTCCCGGGAGAGCACCGCACCGGCGATGCCGGCGTGGTCCGGGTGGTCCGGGGCGTCGAGGCGCGCCCACAGGTCGCGCAGCCGGAACCGTGCGGCCGTGCAGTGAACGTCCGTGAGCCGCTGGTGCCCGTCGCCCTCGGCCGCGGCGAGGACCGCCGCCGTGCCGAACAGTTCGCGGGCGATCCGGCCGAGCAGCAGCAGCGGAAACTGCTGGGCGGACTGCTCCCGCTCCCCCGCCACGAGGGCGGCGACCTCACGGCAGGCGACCGGGAAGCGGGCCAGGTCCTCGTGCAGGGCCTGCAGGTGACGGGCGTTGCGCGCAGAGAAGTTCTCGGTGGCCGCGAGCGGACCCGGGGAGGCGTCGTGTGCGGCGGCAGGCGGGGGCGCGTCCGCGATGCGCGCGAGGAGGGCCTGGCCCGCCTGCATGTCGACCCGGTCGTCGACACCGCCGGCCGTCCGCAGCATCCGGGCATCCCGGAACGCCCGCTCCAGCGGTACGGGCAGTGCTCCGCGCCGGCGTTTCGAGCGGACGGTCTCCAGCCCTTCGCCGCCCAGGAGCGAGACCGTGCGGTCCACGACCCGGGTGCACGCCTCGGTGCAGAAGTTGCGGGCGGCCATGCGTTCGAGCCAGCGGTCGTCGGGTGCCGGGGCGCCCAGACTCCAGCGGACCACCGCGTCCATGGCGCGTACCTCTGCCGCGTTGGCCGCGAGCGTGCGCTGGGTGAGGTCGTACTCCCCCAGGCCGATGCCGTCGATGCGCCGACGTGCCACGAACTCCCGTGACCAGCGCAGGCAATTGCGGGCGATGGCGAGTGCCGGGGCCGCCTGGATGAGCATCCGGGCGGTCAGGACGGCCGACGCCAGCCGGGGAGTGTGCCGGGGGTCGCCCTGCGGAACCGTCACCACATGGTCCCTGGGTATGGTCACCCCGTTCAGGCGCAGCCAGCCGTTGGGCAGCCCCCGTACACCCAGGTACTCCAGTCCGGCCCGTACCTCGAAGCCGGGGGCCCGCGTGTCCACCACGGCCAGGCCGACTCTGGGGCCGTCCTCCTCCCGTACGGTCACGCTGACGCCCAGCAGGTCGGCGACGGGTCCGTTGCTGATGAACTGCTTGTCGCCCCTGAGTACATACGCCGAGCCGTCGGGGGTCGGGTCCGCGGTGGTCGTCGGCCACTGGTTGCCCTGTCCGGCGGGCTCCGCGTCCGCGAAGCCGGAGATCATGCCTTCGGTGGTACGGCGCCGGATCAGGTCGCGCAGTGAGCCGTGCGGCAGCGTCGGCAGCAGCGACGTACCCACCCCGATGCCGTTGTGGACGGCGAGCATGAAGCCGATCGCGGTGGACCGGGACGCGACCGCCTCGACGACCCGGAAGACCTCGTACGGCGACAGCGCGAGCCCGCCGAGGTCCTTGCCCGCCGCCAGCCGGAAGGCGCCGAGGTCCTTCAGGCGCGCGATCAGGGACGGGGCGATCTCTCCCTCTCGGTCGACGGCGTCCGGGTCGGCCTCGGTGTCGAGGAAGGCCAGGAGCCGTGCCACCTCCGCCGGCTGTTCGGCGCTGTGCGGCGGGGATGCGCCGCGCCAGGCGTCGAACGCCGGGCGGCCGCTGGTCAGGGCGGTCAGGAAGGTCGGCGCGGCACCCGTCGCAGGGCGCTCCGCGGAAGCCTGGACGGTCATCTCATGCCTCCCGGACCTGGCTCGCGGCGGCCTGGTCGGCGGACCGGACCGTGTCGAGGAGCAGGTGCAGTCCCAAAGCGGCCTCGAAGTCGGGCACGGTGCGCGTGCCGGTCCGGATGTCCCGGGCCAGCGCGGTGTACAGCTCCGCCACGTTGCGTACGGCGGTGTCGGGTACGTCCACCGCCGTACGGCACGTCGGTGGCACGGGCACTTCCCGCCGGCCGTCCGCGGCGCCGTCCGCCCCGTACAGGCGGATGTCGCCGACCTGGATGCCGTGTCCCGCGGCGGGCCCCTCGGAGACGAGGGCGAGGCTGCCGCGGGTGCCGGAGAACTCGAAGCGGGTGCGGGCGTGGCCGGCTTTGCCGTCGTGGATGTGCACCGACACGGGGACGCCGGTGACCAGGAACCCGCCGATGACGATGTGGTCGGCGGTGGTGGCGCCGATGCTCTCGGCGGTGTCGGAGACGGTCAGCCTGGGCTGCTGGACGGACAGGGAGGCCGAGAGCCGGCCGATGGCCCCGCACAGGAACTCCACCAGATCCAGCGTGTGCCCGCCGGCGACCTCCAGGGTCCCGGCGCCGTTGCGCCGGTCGAGCGTGTACACGGAGTCGGAGGTGACGGTGCCGCCCGCTCCCTTGGCCCGCGCGGCATACACGTTCACCCCGGTGACCCGGCCGATGGCGCCGGAGGTGAGCAGCCGGCGGGCGTGGCGGACCGCGGGCGCGTGCCGGGCCTGGAGGCCGACCGCGTGGTGGACGCCGGCCTTCCCGGCGGCCGCGGCCATCACCTCGGCCTCTTTGGTGGTGCGCGCGAGCGGCCACTCGCAGTAGACGTGCTTGCCCGCATCCAGGGCCGGCAGGACGAGCTCGGCGTGGTCCGGCGTCTTCACCGCGACGACGACCAGGTCCACGTCGGGGTGGCCGCTCAGCCGGGCCGGGTCGGTGAAGGCGTGGGCGGCTCCGTAGTGTTCGGCGGCACGGCGGGCGCTGCCGGAGCGGGTGGTGGCGACCGCCGTGATCTCGTAGTCCGGCAGGGCGGTCAGGGCCGGCAGGTGCGACATCCTGGCCCAGCCCCGCTCGGTGCCGGCGCCGATGACACCTACGCGGATCGGTTCGGTCATGGCTTCTTCCCTCGTCTGGGGGACGGGACGGAGTGCGGGGTGCACCGGGGCGGAGCCGACGGCGGGGGAATCGGCCGGCCCGCCCCGGTGCCGTTCGGGGTGGGTCAGGAGAGCGCGGCCAGTTCCTCGCCGAGGATGCGGACCGCGGTGGTGATCTGCTCCTCCGTGTGCTCGGAGGTGATGAAGAACCGCAGCCGGGCGAGGCGCTCCTCCACCGCCGGGTGCAGGATCGGGTTGGCGCTGACACCGCGGGTGTAGAGGCGGTCGGCGAGGCGGAGCGCCTTGTCGGAGTCGCCGGTGATCGCGGGCACGACCGGGGTGCCCTCGCTGGTGCCCACGTCGACGCCTGCCTCGGCCGCGAGCCGCAGGAAAAGCGCCGCGTTGTCGTGCAGTCGGGTGACCCGCTCGGGCTCCTCGCGGATCAGCCGCAGCGCGGTGAGCGCGGCCGCGGTGGACGCGGGAGGCAGACCCGCGCTGAACACGAAGCCCGGCAGGGTGTACCGGAAGTGCTCGATCAGCTCCTGTCGCCCGGCCACGTAACCGCCGCAGCTGGCCAGCGACTTGGACAGGGTGCCCATCCACACGTCCACGTCGTCCGGGTTGACCCCGGAGAACTGGGCCATGCCGCCGCCGGTCTTGCCCATGACGCCGATGCTGTGGGCCTCGTCCACCATGAGCAGGGCATCGTGCTTCTGCTTGACGGCGATGAGTGCGGGCAGGTCGGCGGTGTCGCCGTCCATGCTGTACACGCCCTCCACCACGACCAGCACCCGCCGGTAGTTCTCCCGTACATGGCTGAGGATGCGGTCGAGGGCCACGAGGTCGTTGTGCGGGAAGGGCTGCCGGGCGGCGCCCGACTGGCGGCAGCCCTGGATGATGCTGTCGTGCGCGAGGGAGTCGTGCAGGATCAGATCCTCGGGTCCCATCAGGTGCCCGATGACCGTGACGTTGGTGGCGTGCCCGCTGACCAGACTCACGGCGTCCTGAGCGCCGACGAGTTCGGCAAGGCCCCGGTCGAGTTCCTCGTGCAGCGGGCGGTTGCCGGAGAGGATGCGGGCGGCGGACACCGAGGAGCCGTAGCGTTCGACGGCGTCCTGGATCGCCGCAGCGACCGCCGGATGCCCCGACAGGCCCAGGTAGTTGTAGCTGGAGAACGAGATCAGCTCGCGCTCACCGACCCGGGTGGTGTCCCGGATGGTGCCCTCGTGCGGCAGGAAGTACGGGTTGACGACGCCGGACGCCTCGATTGTGCGCTTGCGCTCCAGTGAGGCGAGGACCTCCGGGAACACCCGGACGTCGGCGGCCTCGCGACGGTCTACGCCCGTATCGGATCGCCCGGCGGGTACGGCGGGGCCGATCTCGGGCCCCTGCTGTGCGACCGGTGTCCGCGGCGCGGGAATCTCCGCCATGGGCTGCACGCCGAGGCGGTCCTCGATGGTCCTGACCAGATCGCCGATCGTGGCGATGTCCATCATCTCCGCGGCCTTCACCTGAAGGTCCGGCCACTTGCTGCGCAGCCGGGTGGCCAGCTCCGCCAGCATGATGGAGTCGAACCCGAGGTCGGTGGCGAAGACCTGCTCGGGGCGCAGGAACTCCTCGGGGTAGGCGCTGACCTTGGCTATCCCGGCATACACCGCCGCCCGCACCTCGTCGGAGCCGGCCACGACCGGTGCCGCGGGGGGCTCGACGGACGCCGTCTGAAGTGCCCGTCCCGCATGCGCGGCCTCGGGCAGCCTCTCCTCGATCCGTTCCCCGACGGGCACGGCCATCGTCGGGACGGCAGCCGACGGCAGGTTCCGGCCGGCCGGGTCGAAGGACTGGAGCAGGGACACCTGGGCGTGCAGGAACTCGATGAGACCGCTCATCCTCGGCTCTCCGATCGGGGAGGTGGCAAGGGGGGAGGGAATGACCGTGCGAAGGCTCGGCTCGGGGACGCGGGTGCCGGACGGTTCGGTCGCGGTCGTCGCGGCGGGGCTCGGGATCACCACGCGCCGCTTGGTACGGCCCGTGCCGGTACGGACGGTGTACACCGACGTCTGAAGGGGGGACGGCGGAAGGGACAGCAGCCGTCCGCCCTCTGCGGGGAGGAGCACGGCCGGGTCCAGCGGCGCCCCGGCCACGGCGAGCCGGCCGAGCGCGGTGAGGAAGGCGCGGCCGTGGTCCGACCGGCCCGTCGTCAGCGGAACCAGTTCCAGCTCCGCGCCTGCCTCGCTGCGTCCGGCCATGCGCAGAAGGGTGTCGCCGCCGTAGACCTGTACGAGGAAGCGGGCGCCTGTCGCGGCCACCGATCGCACGGCGTCGGTGAACCGTACGGGGGCGGTGTTGTGGCGGGACCACAGGTGCTTGATCTCCTGCGGTTCCCGGCACTCCTGGCCGCTGACGCCGGAGATGAAGGTGCGGGTGGGTTCAGTCAGCGCAAGGCCCGCGATGGTCTCGGCCATCGCCTCGTCGGCCGCAGCGACCAGGGGCGAGTGGAAGGCGTGCGAGACCCGCAGCCGGACCGCGGCGACGCCCTGTTCCGCGCAGTGGGCACGCAACGCCTCCACGGTCTCGGCGCTGCCGCTGAACACGAGCTGGCCCTCGTGGTTGTAGCAGGCGGGCCAGACCCCTTCCACGGACTGGGCCAGCCGCTCGGCCTCGGCGAGGGGTGCCTGTACGGCGAGCATGGCGCCGGTTCCGGACGGTACGGCCGTAGCCAGCGCCGCACCCCTACGAGTCATGAACCTGACAGCATCAGGGGCGGCGAACGCCCCGGCCGCGACCGCGGCGGGGAACTCACCGACGCTGTGGCCGACCGCGACATCGGGCTGGATGCCGCAGGCGGCGAGCAGTTCGACGGTGCCGGCACCCGTGATGCCCAGCGCCGGCTGGCACATGTCGGTCACCGTCAGGGCGGCCTGCGCATCGCTGTCGTCGGCGTCGTGCGATTCCCAGAGCAGCCGGGGCAGCGCCTGCGGCACCGTCTCGGACTCATCGGCGGTCACGGCGGCCAGTTCGGCCGCGCGCCCCGCCAGCGAGGGGAACCGACGGACCAGGTCCGCGAGCATGCCGGGACGCTGCGAGCCCTGGCCCGGGAAGGCGAAGGCGATGCGGCGCTCCTCGGCGGGCAGTGGCCGCGCCGCCGCGTGGATGCCGGGCGCCAGCTCCCCGAGCGCCCCGTCCGCCAACCGCCCTGCGGCGACCTGGAGCCGGTCGAGCAGTTCCTCTCGGGTCGCGGCGACGAACGCGAGGCGGGCGGTGAGCAGTTCACGACGGGCGAGGGTGTGGGCCACCTCGGCGGGCGTGGCCTCCAGGTCCGCGGCAACCGACCTGCGGACATCGTCGGCGTGCCGGGCGAGGTCCGGGACGGACCCGGCGGAGAACAGGAACAGCCAGGGCTCGTCCGGCAGTCGGTCCTCTCCTCCGCGGGCGGGCACAGCCGCCGGAGCGCCTTCCAGGACGGCATGCACATTCGTCCCACCGAAGCCGAACGAGCTGACCCCCGCCCGGCGCAGGCCGTCATGCGGCCACTCCTGTGCGGTCGTGGTGAGCCGCAGGTCCGACGCGCCGAGGTCCAGCGTGCCGTTGACCCGGATCTCCGCGGGCTGCGGCGGTACGACGCCGTGGTGGACGGCGAGCGCCGCCTTCACCAGTCCCGCCGCCCCGGCCGCGGACAGAGTGTGCCCGATCAGCGCCTTGGAGGAGGAGACATAGCACGGCTCACAGGAGCCCGACTCGGAGCGCAGCAGCCCGATCGCCTCGATCTCGGTCCGGTCGCCGACGGGCGTGCCCGTGCCGTGCGCCTCCAGCAGGTCGATCTGCCCCGGGGCGATCCCGGCGTCCCGGTAGGCGGCGCGCAGGGCGGCGAGCTGCCCCTGGGCCTGCGGGGTCATCGGACCGCCGCCCCGGCCGTCGTTGGCGGACCCGACGCCGGTGATGACGGCGTAGATGCGGTCGCCTGCCGCGAGGGCGTCCTCCACCGGGCGAAGCACAAGTGTCGCCCCGCCCTCGCCGAGCACGAATCCGTCGGCACGCTCGTCGAACGGCCGGCACACACCCTGGCGGGACAGCGCGCCGGACCGGGCGAAACCGACCAGGGGCGTCGGCGACAGACTGATGTACACGCCGCCCACGAGAGCGATGGAACAGGCGCCCGAGCGCAGGCTCCGCACCGCCGCGTCCAGCGCCACGAGTGCCGAGGAGCAGGCCGCGTCCAGGGAGACGGAGGGGCCGCCCAGGTCGAGGACCTCGCTCACCGTGCAGGGGACCATGTTGGCCAGAGCACCGGGAATGGTGAAGGAGTTCATGGGCATCAGGGAGGAATCGGTCGCCTCGTGCAGCCGGGCCAGCAGCTCCGGGTCGCTCTCACCGTCGTGGAACGAGCCGTCCGCCAGCAGGTTCGCGGTGATGCGGGACACGCTGATGTCCCGGTGGTCGAGCGAGGTCACCCCGGCGAAGACACCCGTCCGGGCCCGGTCGAACCCGCTGCGTTCCCAGCCGGCGTCCTGGAGCGCCTCCCGCGCCAGGTCCACGAACAGTTTCGCCTGCGGGTCCATCGTGCGGGCCCTGCGGGGCGGAATGCCGTAATGGGCGGGCGCGAACCGGTCGACCTCCGGCAGGAACGCGACCTGGTCGGTGTAGACACCGTGCGGTTCCCTGAAATCGCCCGGCCGATAGTAGGCGGAGTGGTCCCAGCGATTCGCGGGGACCGCCGAGAACTGTGGCTCGGCATTCACCAGGAGTTTCCAGAACTCGCCGACATTGGCGGCTCCGGGAAATCGGCACGACATGCCGACAATAGCCATACCAGCCACGAACGCTACCTCGATCCGCATCGATTGCGAAAATGGCTCGACGCCCAGCAATGCGGGCGGCGAAGTGCAAGTGCCCGCCAATGGCGCCGACAGCAGAGAGCTTGACCTCGGTTGCGGAGCGTGCGCAAGTCGCCTTCTCAACCAGTGAAAAGGAAACCTGTTCGATACCTGTGGAACGGGTGAAGATCAGATTCCAGTCGACCGGAAGATTGCCGGCAGGTGAGAAAGCGATCCGGGGCGGTGCAAGGAAAGAGGAACTCGCCTTCCCTGCGCGCAGGTCAGGTCCCGGCGCCCGACCCCGTGGAGCGCAGACCGACCTGGTGGGCAAGCGCGACGACCGTCTTCTCGAAGAGGGTGTCGCGGTCGTCGATCACCTGGTTGAACTGCCCGAACACCTCGAAGCTGATCAGGCCGAAGAGCTGCGCCCAGGCGGCGGCCAGCCGCGGCGCGACCGCTGCCGGAAGGGTGCGGTCGGGCTGTTCGAGCAGTTGGCGGATCTCCTCGGCGACGACCGAGTCGCAGTCCGCCGCCGGAAGGTCCGGCTCGGTGAGGGCGCCGGCCTCATGGGCGGCCTCCGCCACCGCGAGCAGGACCAGGGCAACCCGGGAGGCCGGGGCCACGGTGTCCTGCGGGGCGGCGTAGCCGGGCACGGGCGAACCGTAGATCAGCGCGTACTCGTGCGGATGAGCCAGCGCCCAGCCGCGCACGGCGCGGCAGACCCCACCCCAGGCGTGCAGCGGATCCGCGGCCCCGGCCTTGACGAAGGCGGACTCCGCAGCCTCGCCGATGGCGTCATACGCGTCGACGATGAGCGCCGTGAGCAGATCGTCCCGGCTCGGGAAGTAGCGGTAGAGCGCCGACGAGACCATCCCCAGCTCGCGTGCGACCGCACGCAGCGAGAGTCGCGCCGCACCCTCGGCAGCGAGCTGCATGCGCGCCTGGTCCTTGATGGCGCCGGCGACCTCGGCGCGGGCCCGCTCCTTGGCTCCTTGGATGACTCCCATGGAGAGCAGTCTGCCACTGACGAGAGCACTGCCCAAGTAGGAGAGCACTGCTCTCATTCAGAGAACAGTGCTCTTGCACTGAAGCAGTGTTCGCTGTAACACTGCTCTCCGGATAGAGCACTGCTCTCCGAAAGGGTGCTCATCACGCCCCCGTTTGCCGTGTTCAGCGGCTGACAGGCGGCCGCTCGGCCCGCGTCCACAGCACATCGCCGTGCTTCTCACCCGCATCCGGCCGTCGGTCCCGTTGCAGCCACTCCCCGTTCGACCGACCTCAGCCCCGGGCCGACTTCTGACCGGCTCATGGGCACAGCTGAAGAAAGGAACCCCGTGTGATGGTCACTTCGGTGCCGTCCGGGAGCGACAGGAAGAACCGCCGCGGCCCCTGGTTCACGCTTCTCGCCGGATTACTGTTCCTGCTGGTCGCCGGCGCCGCGAGCGCCGGTGTGCTGGCCAATCTGAAGTCCGGCGGGTTCGACGACCCGCACTCCGACTCGGTGGCCGCCGCCGAGGCTCTGGAACGCTCCTTTCCCGGCAGCCAGCCCAATCTCGTCATCCTGGTCGAGGACCCCGAGGACGGAGCAGACGGCGCCGCGGCCCGTGCCGAGGCCGACGTCATCGACAAGACGATCTCCGGCACATCCGGCACCCGGGTGGTCGCCTCCTACTTCGACACGCGCGACAAGAGCCTGCGCTCCGGTGACGCGGGACTGATCCTCGTCCGGGTCGACGGCGACGAGAACGAGAGCATGCGGACCGCCGACGATCTGCACGAGGAACTGTCGGACCCCGACGGTGCGGTCCGGGTGTCCTTCGGCGGCATCACCGCGATCAACAACGACATGAACAAGCAGGTCGAGAAGGACATCATCGCGGCTGAGACCATCGCGATCCCGATCACCCTGCTGCTGCTCGTGATCGTCTTCCGGGGGCTGATCGCCGCCTTGCTGCCGATGCTCCTGGCCGTGCTCACCATCGTCGGGGCGCTGGCCGCCGTCAACGTCGCCGCGCACTTCACCGACGTGTCGGTCTTCGCCGTCAACCTGATCACCGCGCTCGGCCTCGGCCTCTCGGTCGACTACAGCCTGCTGATCGTCACGCGCTACCGGGAGGAACGCGCGGCCGGTCGCAGCAACGCCGAAGCGCTGCGCATCACCCGCGCGACCGCCGGCCGTACGGTGGCCGTGAGCGGTGGCGTGGTCGGCGCCGCCCTCGCCACGCTGCTCGTCTTCGACCAGTACTTCCTGCGCTCCTTCGCACTGGCGGGCATCGCGGTGGTGCTGTGGGCCGTCCTCGGCTCCCTGTTCCTGCTGCCCGCGTCCCTGGTCCTGCTCGGCGACAGGATCGACGCTCTCGGCCGTCGTCGGCGCACCCGGTCGATCCCTGCCGCGGAGACCTTCTGGGGCCGCATGGCGGGCCTCGCTTTCCGGCGCCCGGCCCTGTTCGCCACCCCGGTGATCGCCCTGCTGCTGATCATGGCGGTGCCGTTCGCCGGCGCGCAGTTCGGCGTACCGGACGAGCGGGTGCTGCCCACCGGCTCCGAGAGCCGTCTGGTCACCGAGGCCGTGCGCGACGACTTCGGCGTCGGCGACGACCGCGCGCTGAACGTGGTCTCCGAGAAGTGGAAGGGAACGGAGGCCGAGTTGGAGAGGTACTCCGCGGACCTCTCCGGGACCGCCGGCGTCACCCGGGTCGTCAGCGCCGCCGGCGTGTTCCAGGACGGCTCCCAGATCACCGCGCTCGACCCGCGGACGGCCGCTGCCTTCCGGGACAGGGGCGCGGTCCGGCTCCAGGTCCAGACGGACGTGGTCCCGTACTCCGAGAAGGGCGGCGACCTGGCCCGGGACGTCCGCGCGGTCGAACCGCCCGGCGGCAGCGAGGTTCTGGTCGGGGGTCAGGCGGCCCAGCTGGTGGACATCACCCACTCCATCGCGGCCAAACTGCCCCTGGCCATCATCCTGATCAGCGTGCTGAGCCTGTTGTTCCTCTTCCTGCTGACCGGCAGCGTGCTGATGCCCGTCAAGGCGCTGGTGTTCAACACGTTCAGCCTCCTCGGCATCCTCGGCGTCGCGGTCTGGATCTTCGTCGACGGCCACCTGTCCGGCCTGCTCGGCTTCACCCCGTCGCCGCTGGCGGTGTCCATGCCGGTGCTGATGTTCTGCATCGCCTTCGGCCTGTCCATGGACTACGAGGTCTTCCTCGTCGCCCGGATCAAGGAACGCCACGACCGGACCGGCCGGCTGGAGAGCTCCGTACGCGAGGGACTCGGCGCGAGTGGCCCCGTCATCACCGCCGCCGCGGCAATCCTCGCGGTGTCCTTCTTCGCCATGCTCAGCTCCGGTGTCTCCTTGATCAAGATGTACGGCCTGGCCACCGGGCTCGCCATCGTCCTCGACGCCGTCCTGGTGCGCGGGGTGCTGGTGCCGGCCTTCATGCGCGCCGTCGGCCCCTACAACTGGTGGGCTCCGGCCCCGCTCAAGGCGCTCCACCGCCGGTTCGGCATCAGGGAGTCCGCCGAGGAGGAACCGGCACCGGCCCCCACCCCGCACCCCACCTCCGCAACCGAGCCTCAGACGACGGGATCGCGGCCGTGACCGAGACCGAGAGCGCATCCACATACCCCCTCGCCCGTCTTCGCGAGGTCGCCGTCACCGCGGCCCGGGCCGCGAACGCCCACAACACCCAGCCCTGGGACCTGCGGTACCGCCCCGACCACATCGAGGTCGGCTGGCGCACGGAGTACGCGCTGGGCCCCAGTGACCCGTCGCACCGGGACCTCAGGCTGTCGCTGGGGACCTATATCGAGACCCTGCTGATCTGCGCTGCCGAGGCCGGAATCGCCCTGCGTTTCGAGCCCGACCACGACACCACCGCCGCCCGGGTGGGGCGGATCGTGCCCGACGCATGGCTCGAACCGAGCACCCGCTCGGTGGCCGACGTCGAGGCGCGGCGCGTATGGCGAGGGTCCTGGACACCCGAGCAGGTGCCTCGGCCCACCATCGACCGGTCCCTGGAGACCGCCGAGACGGCCGGTTTCCGGGTGGCCGTCGTGCCCACGGATGCCGCCCGGCCGCTCCTCGTCCGGGCCTACCACTGGTTCTTCGGCGATGCCGGGATCGCCGCCGAGCTGCTGGCCTGGGCCAGGCTCAGCCCGCGCCACCCCGACTACCGGCGGGACGGGCTCAACGACGTGATGCTGGTCCTGAGCAAGGCCGAAGCCGCGGCCATGCGGATGTTCTTCGCCCCTGTCGTGTACCGGGCGCTGCGCCCGCTGGGACTCGTCCGGCTGCTCACCGTCCTGTCCTCCAGCGCGACCAGTGGCGACGGTGTCGTCATGGTCGTCCTCGGCAAGGAGGACGATCCGGCGAGCGAGGTCGAGGCCGGCCGGCTGGTGACCCGGCTCTGGCTGGACCTCTTCCGGGAGGGGATCTACGTCCATCCGCAGAGCCACGTCATCGACTGTCCCGACACGGTCGACGACCTGACCCGGCTGTGCGGAGCCCGGGACGGGGAGCGTCCGCTGGTCTTCTTCCGGGTGGGCTATCCCGCGACCGATCCCTCGGGACGCCCCCGCCATCCTCGCCGCGAGCGGACGGAGGACATGCCCTCGTGAATTCCTCCTGTCCGCCCGCTTCGGCATCCACCGGACCGGGCGGACAGGACCCTGATTCCCGGTGGCAGTGTTTCTGCTGTTCGACAGACAAGAAAACATGAAGAAGGGGGGTGCCGTCGAATGTCCACCTCAGACACCCCGGCGGATCGTTCGGTCGTGGAGCGCACTCTGAGCGTCCTGGGCGCCTTTGACGTCGGCAAGGCGACGCTGACCGTGAGCGAGATCAGCAGGCGGTCAGGAATACCGGTGGCCACCGCCTACCGTATTGTATCGAAACTCGTTTCCTGGGGAGCTCTGGAACGCGCGGAGGGCAATAAATACACCATCGGTGTCCGACTCTGGGAAATCTCCCTGCTGGCCCCCAGACATTCCGCATTACGCGGAGCAGCCATCCCGTCCATGTTCGAGCTGCGTTCCGTGACACGCTGCGCCGTCCTGCTCTCCGTGCGGGACGGAAACGAAGGAATCTGCCTGGAGAGCGTCTCGGGCGGCGTCAGGCCGCTGCACCGGTCGTGGTCCAGAGGGCACCGCTTCCCCCTCCATGCCACGGCCTGCGGAAGAGTCCTCCTCTCCGACGCCGGCTCCACCGTCCAGGAAGAGATCTACGTCGGCGGCCTGCGCCGGTACACGGAGCGCACCGTCACCGACCCCTCCGCCCTGCGCGGCCTCGTGGAGAAGGCCGGGCGGCAGGGGTTCGCCGTGTCCCACGGCGAGTTGCTGCAGGGGGTCGTGGAGATCGCCACGCTGATCCGTGACGGCAATGGGGTCGTCGTGGGTGCCGTCGGTCTGATCACCGGCAGTGAGACCGTCGAGCACGTCCGGCGCACCGTCGGCCCCCTGATGGCGGCCGCCCGGCAGATCTCCCGGAACCTCGCTCCCCTCCGGGCGCCCCGGAGCGGAGCACCACCGACGCCCGCGCGAGCAGCCCGGCCCCGCGCCGCACGGACCCAGGACGCCGGCGCGTAGAGCCCGCACGTCCCGACGCCCCGCCCCGCGAGCTGAAGCCCCCCCCCAGGGACCCATGCCGCCCTGCCCACAGAAGCCGGCTTACCGAGAGCAACGCCATCACGAGTAGAGGAGACGCACATGAACGCCGTACAGGAAGAAGTCCTCAGCGGCCTGGCCACCATCGTCAACGAGATCGCCGGAGTCGCACCCGACGAGGTTCTGCCCGACAGGTCCTTCGCCGACGATCTCGACGTCGACTCCCTGTCCATGGTCGAGGTCGTGGTCGCCGCGGAGGAGAGGTTCGGGGTCACCATCCCGGACGAGGCCGCCGGCCGGATGAAGACCGTGAGCGACGCCATCGACTACATCCTCGCCAACCGCTGACGACTTTGGAGTGATTCTCATGCACTCGACAGATCGCAAGGTGGTCGTGACCGGAGTCGGAGCGACCACACCGCTGGGCGGTGACAGTCCGACCACGTGGCAGGGGCTGCTGGCCGGCCGCTCCGCAGTGCGGCTGCTGACGCACGCATGGGCCGCCGAGACCCCGGTGCGGATAGGCGCGGAGATCGCGGTGGAGCCCACCGAGCACCTGTCCAGGACCGAAGCCCGCAAGCTCGACCGTTCCACCCAGTTCGCCCTGATCGCGGCGCGCGAGGCGTGGGCCGACGCGGGCTTCACCGCCCCGGCAGGCACAGACGGCTCCGTCGACCCCGACCGGCTCGGCGTGGTCATCTCCTCCGCCATCGGAGGGGTGACGTCGTTGCTCCAGCAGTACGACATCCTCCGGGACCAGGGTGTTCGCAAGGTCTCCCCCCACACCATCCCGATGATGCTGCCCAACACGCAGGGTGCCAACGTCGGACTGGACCTCAATGCCCGGGCCGGGGTGCACTCACCCGTCAGCGCGTGCGCCTCGGGCTCCGAGTCGGTCGGATACGCCATCGACATGATCCGCACGGGCCGGGCCGACATCGTGGTCGCCGGCGGCACGGAGGCGGCGATCCACCCGCTCAACATGGCCGGCTTCGGCAACATGATGGCGATGTCCAAGCGCAACGAGGACCCGGCCGCGGCCTCGCGCCCGTACGACGCGGCACGGGACGGCTTCGTCATCGGTGAGGGCTCCGGCATCGTCGTACTCGAAGCGGCGGAGCATGCCGCGCGGCGCGGTGCCCGCGTCTACGCGGAGGCCGTCGGGCAAGGGCTCTCCGCCGACAGCCACCACGTCACACAACCGGAGCCGACCGGCCGGGGCATCGCCGCCGCGCTCACCGGGTTGCTGGACTCCTGCGATCTGAAGCCGACGGAGATCGTGCACGTCAACGCCCACGCGACGTCGACCCCCAAGGGCGACGTGGCCGAGGTGAAGGCGCTGCGCAAGGTGCTCGGTGACGCCATGGAGCATGTGGCGGTGTCGGCCACGAAATCCATGACCGGGCATCTCCTCGGTGGGGCCGGTGGCGTCGAGACCGTGGCGACGGTCCTCGCCCTGCACCACCGGCTCGCCCCGCCGACCATCAACATCGATGTCCTCGACCCGGAGGTCGAGGCGGACATCGTCCGTGACGAGCCCCGGGCCCTCCCCGACGGGCCGATCGCGGCCCTCAACAACTCGTTCGGTTTCGGCGGCCACAACGTGGTGCTCGCCTTCCGCACGGTCTGAACTTCGGTGGCTGCCGCCTGATGCTGCTTTCGGGATTGGCCGCCCGAAGCATGCAGATCACAGTCTCCCCAGAGCTCCGAATCGTAATCAACGGCCCTTCCGGAGAGTGGAAAGACCAGTGAATTTACGGGCGTAGATCTGCGCGAAATTAGTTACCGGCCGGTGAACAACCGGCCGGTAACGTCGTCTCAAAGCCATTGGGCGGCGTTTCTCTGTGGCTGAATAGGTGCGTTGTGACTGCGCCGAAAAGCCCCGGGCGTCATATCGACCCGGCGTATGAAGAACTTGGTGAAGTTGGTTACCTCAGTGAATCCGAGCTGCCGGGCCACGGCGGCGATGGGCAGGCGCGTGTGCGCGAGCAGGCGGCGCGCTTCCAGAGCCACCCGGGCGTCGATCAGATCCTTGGCGGTGGTGCCGGCCACGGCCCGGCACGCGCGGGCCAGGGCCCGGGTCGTGCAGTTGACCGCGGCGGCGTAGTCCTCCACCCGGCGGGTCGTGCGGTAAGAGCGGTCCACCTCCTGCCGGAATCTCAGGAAGAGTTCGCCCCAGCCGTTGTCGAGGTCGACCCGTGCATGGCCGTCAAACGGGGCGTCACTCTCGCGCCGTAACCTGCATATCCGATCGATGGCCAGCAGGAAGACGGCCAGCAGGTGTTTGAGGATGTCCTCCCCCAACCCTTGGTCGACACGCCGGAATTCGTCCCGCATCAGGTCGAGGACGCGCCCGAGGTCGGCCCGCTCGGCCTCCCTCAGCCTCCAGTGCGAGGGCCGCAGCACATCGTCGAGCATCGCCATGAAGGGGTTCATGCGCAGGGGGAACGCCTCGGTGAACATGACGAGGTCGGCTTTCAGGTCGGGTTGCGGTGCGGACTGGATCACCTGGTTCGGCCGGATCCACAACAGGCTTCCAGGGCCGTACTCGAAGCGCGTCGAGTCGAGTGAGAAAGTTCCCGAACCCTCATCGACCAGCAGGATCTGGTGGAATTCGACCCGATGCGGGGCGGCGAGGAACTCCTTCGAAGACCACGTCAGCAGTTCCCGGTAAGACGTCACTGCGATGCCGATTCCCGGTCGGCAGACCGGCGTGTAGGGAACGACGGGGATCGACAATGAGGCGAAATCGACCATAGGACTTCCGGAAACAACCTTTCTCACACCTCTTGAAGATTGAAGTATAGCGGTGGCCGCCCGTTGCCGGATCCACCTCCGGCGCATGCACGAGTCGACATGCTCGCCTCACGTGCAGATGAAAGGAACCAGACGGGATGACCATGCCCCATGCCGGCACGCCGGAACGCTCGGTCGTCGACCGCGCCCTGAGCGTTCTGGGCGCATTCGACCGGCAGAACCGCACCCTGACACTCAGCGATATCAGCCGACGTTCGGGGCTCCCGCTCGCGACGGCACACCGCATCGTGAACAAGCTGCACGGCTGGGGAGCCCTGGAGAGAAGCGACGAGGGCGGCTACAGCATCGGCTTGCGACTCTGGGAGACGGGGACCCTGGCGCCGCGCTGCTCACCGCTCGCCGAGGTGGCTCAGCCGCACCTGATGGAACTCCACGCCCGCACCTCGGCCGGGGCGTTGCTCGTGATCCGCGACCGCGTCGAGGGACTCTGCCTCTCGTTCGCCGTGAACGGGCCCCACGCCCTCATGTCCTGCGCCGAGTCAGGCGACCGCGTGCCGCTGCACGCCAGCGCCACGGGGCTGGTCCTGCTCGCCCACGCCGCCGAGGCCGTCCAGAACGAGGTCTGCGCGGGGCCGCTGCGCGCGTACACGCCGACGACGCTGACCCATGGACCGGCACTGCGGCAGGCCCTGGCCAAGGTCAGGCGCGAGGGCTACGCGGTGACGCACCGCACGCCGGACCCGGAGTGCAGCGCCGTCGCGTTTCCCGTGCGCACCGCCGACGGAACCGTGGTCGCGGCGGTCGGCGTGGTGGCACAGGCGGACACGTTCCGACCGGCGAAGCTGCTGCCCCTGGTGTCCGCAACGGCCGACGCCGTGTCCCAGCACATACGGTTCGCCGGCCGGCGTGCGGCCGGCGCCACCGCGTGACAGGCGTCCCGCCGCCCACCTGGACCCGGGTGCGCACTCCTGGCGTTGCCCGGACGCCCCAGGCACCTCGTCAGACGGGCGTGGACGACGACGGCGCGAAGGGCGCCCCGTGTCCCGGCACGATCAGGGCCGGGCCGAGGGCCAGGACCTTCGCCCTGGCCGCCCGCAACTGCTCGCGGTCGGGGGCGAAGGGGTCGTCGGCCGGCCCCTCGGCGGTCCACCACAAATGGGTCAGGACCACCAGGCCTTCGTCGGCCGTGACCAGGGTGCTGACGTCCTCCGCCGTGTGGCCGGGGGTCGTCATGAGCGTGATCGACGGGGAGAGCCGGTATCCGTCGGCGTCGCGGTCCTCCCAGACGTCGTCCTGGTAGATGGCCATGTGGTCGTGGAAGCGGGCTTCGGGGAACAGCGCCGCGTTCAGCGTGTGGTCCGGGTGGTGGTGGCTGAAGATTACGTCGGTGACGTCCTCGGGAGCGAGTCCGCGGTGCGCGAGCGGCTCCAGGATGAGTCGGCGGTCCGCGACCATGCCGGGGTCGACTATCGCGACGGTCGCGCCGTCGACGAGCAGGGTGACGGTGCCGGCCACCCGCTCGTCGGCATAGCCGGTGGTCAGGACATGGAACGATGCGGTCAAGACGGGCTCCTGATGTCGGTGGTGGGTGTGTCGGTTCGCACCGGTCACCGGGAAAGGAACCCCCGGAAGCCGATGAGCAGGGCGCGCAGGCCGGTGTCGAACGCGAGCTCGGCCCGGCGGTGGTCGGTGGGGGTGTCGTCGAGTACGGCGCTGAGGTGGGGGGCGGTCTCCCGGGTCACGTCGGAGACCATCACGGGCGGCGCGACGAGGTCGAGGGCGGAGCCGAGGATGAAGCTCTCCAGCGCGTTGATCAGGGGCATGACCTGACCGGTGGTGAATCCGGCGGTCAGCAGGAGCTCGGCGACCTTCTCGTACATCGCGTGCATGAAGGGTTCGGCCAGCGGCGCCGTGGCGAGCAGGGGTACCGCCCCGGGGTGCGCGGCGAAGGCTGTGCGGTAGGTGCGGGCCCATGTCTCCAGGGCCTGCTCCCAGGGCTGCGACGAGTCCCAGTCGTCGGGGCCGGCCTCCAGGGCCAGCTCTTCCCTCATCAGCGAGATGATCTCGTCGCGGCCGGACACATGGTGATAGAGCGCGGAGGGAGCGACACCGAGCGCTCTGGCCAGGGCGGGAATGGTGAGGACGCCCTGCTCGTCAGCGAGTCTCAGCGCTGCGGCGCCGATGCGTCGGCGGTCCAGCAGAGGGGTGCGCGGCCTTGGCACAAGGGCTCCTCTTCGTATGTCTCCTCCGACGGGCGACGGCAAGGCCGCCCACGGGTGGTCACCGGAACTTTACCGAACGACTTTCAGTAAAACTCTTCCCGGCCGCCCGGGTGCCGCCTACATTACCGAAACCGAATCAGTTTCAGTTCGGTTGTCGTACGACGGAAGGTGCCGCTGCCATGCAGGCCGACATCGTGTTCACCGGAGGGACCGTCAGGACCGGGGCCGCCGAAGGCCCGGTGCTCGACGCCCTCGCCGTCACGGGCGGCAGGATCAGTGCGCTCGGGGCTCAGGCACTCGCCGCCCGCGGTAGCGGCACCGCCGTGGTCGACCTGCAAGGAGGTGCCCTCCTGCCCGCGTTCGGCGACGGGCACGTGCACCCGGTGATGGGCGGCCTGGGCCTGCTCGGAGTCCCCGTGCGTGAGTGCACCTCGGTGGAGGGGATCGTCGAGGCCGTACGGCGCTGGGCCGAAGAGCACCCCGAGGCCGAGTGGATCACCGGCGACGGTTTCGACGCCTGGCTCGCCCCCGGCGGCCGGTTCGACGCGCGCCTGCTGGACGCGGCCGTCCCCGACCGGCCCGTGGTGCTGCGCACGATGGACCACCACACCGCGTGGGTGAACACCGAGGCCCTGCGCCGGGCCGGGTTCACCGCCGCCACTGCCGACCCGGACGGCGGTGAGATCGTGCGCCGGGAAGGCTCCACCGAACCGCTGGGCACCCTGCGCGAGTTCGGCGCCGTGCTGCCCGTCCTCGGCCTCGTACCCCAGCCGTCCCACCAGGCGCATGTGGACGCCCTGCGCGAGACCGCCGCCCGGTTCGCCGCCGCCGGGGTGACCTGGGTGCAGGACGCCTGGGTGGAACCGCATCACGCCGACGTCTGGATCACCGCGGCGACCAGTGGCCCGGGGCTGCCGGTCCGTGCCGACCTGGGCTTCTTCCTGGGGCCGGAGCACTGGCGCGAGCAGCTCCCCCGGCTCGCCGCCGAGCGTGAACGGGTGGAGGGTGCCGCCCCGGGGCTGCTCACCGCACACACCGTGAAGTTCTTCGCCGACGGAGTCATCGAATCCGGCACGGCCGCCCTCCTGGAGCCGTACACCGACTGCCCGCACTCCCACGGCATCGCCAACTGGACTCCGGCGGAACTGGCCCAAGCCGTCACCGCGGTCGACGCCCTCGGCTTCCAGCCGCACATCCACGCGCTCGGCGACGGCGGGGTCCGGACCGCCCTCGACGCGATCGAGGCCGTGGCCCGCGCCAACGGCCCCCGTGACCGCCGCCCGGTCATCGCCCACGCCCAGCTGATCGACCCCGCCGACCTGCCCCGATTCGCCGCACTCGGGGTGATCGCCAATCTTCAGCCGCTGTGGGCCCAGCCCGACCGGCTGATGACCGACCTCATCCTGCCGAGGATCGGCCCGGAACGCGGCACGCGGCAGTACCAGATCGCCGCCCTGCTCGCCTCCGGCGCCCACATCGCGTTCGGCAGCGACTGGCCGGTCACCGATCACGAACCGCTGCGGGGCATCGCCACCGCCGTGACCCGCCAGACACCCGACGGAATCCCCGAGGGCGGCTGGCTTCCCCAGGAGCGGATCGACACCGCGACCGCACTGGCCGCCTACTCCACCGGATGCGCCTACCAGGCGTTCGAGGAGAAGTCATGGGGCGTCCTGCGCCCCGGCATGCGCGCCGACCTGGTGCATCTCGCCGCCGACCCGGTCGAGACCGCACCCCGCGACCTCGCGCACCTGCCCGTCCTGGGCACCTGGCTCGCCGGCCGGCGCACACACGGCTCCGGCACCCCCGTCCCCCTGTCGGCCGGAGGGCTATAGCCTCTCGGCGTCGTCACGGCCGGGCCCGCGTGCCGGGGACAGTCCCCTCCCCCGTCGACCTCACGCATCACGCGGAGACCTCCATGACCGAACCGCACACCTCCACCGCTCCCCAACAGCCCCCGTCCGCCACCGGGGCGGACCCGGCCGGCCGTCTGCAGCGGGCCACGCTCGGCGTCAGCGACATCGTGTTCTTCGTCGTGGCGGCCGCCGCCCCGCTCACCGTGATGGCCGGTATCGCCCCGCTCGCCATCCTCTTCGGCGGTATCGGCGCCCCGGTCGCCTACCTGACGGTCGGCGTCGTCCTGTGCCTGTTCGCGGTCGGTTTCACCGCCATGACGCCTCACATCCGCAACGCGGGCGCCTTCTACTCGTACGTCTCCCGGGGCCTGGGCCGCCCTGCCGGACTGGGAGCGGCGCTGCTGGCGGTGTTCTCCTACAACGCCCTGCAGATCGGCACCTACGGGGCCTTCGGCTTCTTCGCCGCCGGCACCGCGAACGACCTCCTGGGCGTCGACCTGCCGTGGCCGGTCTACGCCTTCGCCGGGATCGCCGTGGTGTGGTTCCTCGGCTTCCGGTCCATCCACGTGGGCGCCAAGGTCCTCGCCACCCTGCTGATCGCGGAGACCGCCGTCCTGGCGCTGCTCGCCGGCGCGATCCTCATCAAGGGCGGTGCGGACGGTCTGAGCCTGGCCTCCTTCGCCCCCTCCAACGTCTTCACCTCGCAGATGAGCGCACCGCTGGGCCTCGCCATCGCCGCCTTCATCGGGTTCGAGGCCACCGCCCTCTACCGTGAGGAGGCCCGCGATCCCGACCGCACCGTGCCCCGCGCCACGTACCTGGCCGTCGGCTTCCTCGGCCTCTTCTACACGTTCGTCGTCTGGGTCGTCGTCCAGGCCTTCGGCGACGACAACGCCGTCGGGACCGCGGCACAGAACCCCGCAGAGATGTTCTTCACCGCCATGACTCGCTACGTCGGCGGCTGGGCCACCGACCTGCAGCGCGTCCTGATCGTCAGCAGCCTCCTGGCCTCCCTGCTCGCCTTCCACAACGCCATCACCCGCTACGGATACGCACTCTCCGCCGAAGGCGCCGTCCCCGCCCGCCTGGGCCGCATCCACCCCCGGCACGGCTCTCCCTGGGTCTCCGGTGTCGCGCAGACCGCGCTGGCGGTCGTCGTCACCGCCGTCTTCGCCGCGATCGGCGCACACCCGTACAACCAGTTCCTGCTGTGGGTGAACACTCTCGGAGTGGTCGGCATCCTCGCGCTGCAGACGCTCGCGGCCTGCGCCGTGGCGGTCTTCTTCCGCCGCAACCCCGGCGCCCACACGGCGGGACGCCTGCGCACGATCGCCGCACCGGTGGCCGCGGCGCTCCTCCTGGCCGTGATCACAGGGCTGATCTGCACACGCCTGACGCTCTTCACCGGTGCCGGGCCGGCCGTCAACTGGACGCTGGTCGCGCTCACTCCGGCGGTCTTCCTGACCGGCGCGCTACTCGCCCTGCGGATCCGCCGCTACCGGCCCGACGTCTACGCCAGGATCGCCACCACTGACGTCGACTCCGTATGACCGGATGGGCCATGTCGCCGAGCCCGGCCTCCGTCGGCGTCTGCCGGAGGCCGGGCAGAGCCGAGGCCCGGTCGACGAGCGGAGCACCACCGAACTGCCCGCCCGTCACGTCCGCGCTGTCGTCCCGAAGGGGAGAGGTTCGCCGGAGCGCAGGTGTGCCCTCAGTCCCTGCTCGGTGTTGCTCACGTGCAGCAGTGCGGCGGCCTGACTGAGGGCGGCGTCACGGGTGGACAGCGCGTTGAAGATCGCCTCGTGCTCGGCGAGGGTGCGGCCGGAGATGCCTTCCAGGAGGGTGAGGAGGGTCTCGTTGCCCGTGGCGAGAACACTGCGCGGTGGAAGGCCGCGTCGTGGGCGTTGAGCCGTTCGACGTCGTCGCGGGCCTCGCGCATGGCGTCCAAGTGCCGCTTCACCTCGGCCAGTTGGGCGTCGGAGATCCGGGTGGCGGCAAGGGCCGTGGCGACCGGTTCGAGGGGCCGCCGTACCTCCATGAGGTCCTGCAGGGGGACCGAGTCGCCCTGCAGCGGGCGAGGTTGCGGGACAGGCTCAGCTGGGCGGCCAGGTCCGGCTCCGGTGGGAGCTTCGAGCCCGGGGGCAGGGCGCCCGTCCGGATCAGCTCACGGATCTGCTCGATGGCCTTGTCCGTCAGAGACAACGCGGCCCTCTCCCCCGGCCGTGCTCCGCGGGCACCTCCCATCTGATCAGCCCCTGAGCGCGCAGGTCGGCCCAGAGCCCGTCGGGGATGTGCTGACCATGGAGTTCCACGTGTTTCGTACGACCTGTTCCGGATTCCGCATGCCGCGTCGCGGCCCAGCGGTTCCATCCGCCGGCGAGGACGCAGACGGGCCAGTCGGAGCCGAACATCAGCCGGTCCGGCCCGAAGGCGGAGAGCAGGACGTCCCACACCGGGCGGATGTCGTCGACGGTCCACTTTCGAGGTCGGCCTCCGTGACGAGACCCGACACCTCGCAGTGGACCTGGGGATGCCCGGCTTTCCGTCGGGGTCCAGGACGAGCGGCAGCTCGGGGAGCCGTTCCGCGCGGCGGAGCGCCTGCGGGAGCTGGTGGCTGCGGGTCAGCACGTCGTATCCGAGCCCGCGCACCCCGACCGCTCTCAACCCTCGCTCGACGTCCGGTCGTTGGAGCCAGTGCCGGTCGGACTCGCCCTGCACGAGGTGGCGTACGACCCGCAGGTCGTCGAGTACGTCGCCGATCGCGGGGGGACGTCAGGTCCGCCCAGCCGACGACGACGCCGCCGCCGCCGATCAGCGTGCGAGCCGAAGCTGCGGCGGATCGGCTCGTGCCCGGGCTCGTCCAGCCAGGGCTGCGGCTGGACGTTCAGGTCCCACACGTGGTGGTGGGCGTCGACGAGGGGCTGGTCGTCAGACACGGGCGCTCCAGACGGGGCCGTCGGGGTAGGTGTACTCCTTGAGGAACTCGGGGTGCACAGGCCGACGCCGCCGGCGTGCGGGCAGACCGGGACGCCGAACTTCGCGGCGAGCAGCAGGATCGCGAGGTTCTCGTTGACGCCGCCGAACCGCGCGGAGTCGATCTGCACGATGTCGACCGCGCCGGCCTGCAGGAGTTGCTTGAAGACGACCCGGTTGGCGATGTGCTCGCCGGTGGCGACCTTGATGGGGCCGACGGCCTTGCGGACGGCGGCGTGGCCGAGGATGTCGTCTGCGCCGTACGTCGTCCTCCAGGTCCGCGCCGACCTTGAGCTTGATCTGGGTGAAGCCGTGGGCGACGGCCTCGCGGGCGAGGCGGGCCAGCTTCTCGTCGGAGTAGCCGAGCCAGCCGGGGGTGGTGGTGTAGGCGGGGTAGCCCTGGTCGAGCAGGCTGCCGATGCGCTGTGCGCGGCCGGGTTCGGCGCGGCGCAGGATCTCCAGGGCCTCCTCCGGGGTGAGGGCGTCGCTGAGCCAGCGGAAGTCGACCTGGGCGACCAGGTCCTCGGGCGACATCTCACCGAGGAGCGCCACACGGGCTTGCCGGCCCGCTTGGCGGCCAGGTCCCAGGCGGCGTTGACGATCGCGCCGGTGGCCATGTGGACGGCGCCCTTCTCCGGGGCCAGCCAACGCAGTCGGGGGTCGTGGACCAGGCGGCGGGAGAACACGCCGAGGTCGCCGCAGACCTCCTCGACCGGGAGGCCCACCACGTGCCGCGGCCGGTGGTGAAGGCCAGCGCGTGGCCCTCGAGTCCGTCGCCGGCGTCGGTGCGCAGGACGACGTAGGCAGCGGAGTAGTCGGGTTCGGGGTTCATCGTGTCCATGGGAGGCAAGATTCATCCCATCAATCGTGGCCCCTCGGGGAGTCGAGTTGGCCATGAGGCGCTGCAAGACATGCCATGTTTACGCGATCGGGTCACGTGACAGAGAGGAGCAAATCGCTCTAATCATCCGCAGCAGTAGTCGCTTTCATCCCTGCACACTGGTTGACATCCCAGGGTGACATGGCCGACCTTCATGCGTGGCCCTGCATTCCCCCTGTCCCCTTCCGCATCAGGGATGTGTCCATGTCGAGCTCGATCAACAGACGCCAGTTCCTGGCTTCCGCAACCGCCGTGGCCACGGCGGCCGTTGCCGGAGGTGTGGTCGGTGCCGGTGTCGCCGAGGCGGCGCCCAGCACGTACACGCCCGACTGGAACTCGGTCGACCAGCACCCGCCGGCTCCGCAGTGGTTCCAGGACGCGAAGTTCGGGATCTACTTCCACTGGGGTGTCTTCAGCGTCCCCGCCTTCGACAACGAGTGGTACCCGCGCAGCATGTACCAGGCGGGCAGCAAGGCGAACCAGCACCACATCGCGACCTACGGCCAGCCGTCGGCATGGCCGTACAACAACTTCATCGACGGGGCACGGGACTTGGCGGGCAACACCGTGAAGTTCGCGCCGAAGCTGAAGTCGGCCGGCGGGAAGTTCGACCCCGACGAATGGGTGCAGTTGTTCGTCGACGCCGGTGCCAGGTTCGCCGGCCCGGTCGCCGAGCACCATGACGGCTTCTCCATGTGGGACAGCCAGGTCAACGAGTGGAACTCGGTGAAGAAGGGCCCGGGTCTTGACCTGCTGCGGTTGTTCTCCACGGCCATCCGCGCCAGGGGACTGAAGCTGCTGGTGGCCATGCACCACGCATACAACTTCACCGGCTTCTACGAACACGTCCCCGCCCAGACGGACGCCAGTCTCAAGAAGCTCTACGGGCAGCTGGGTTCGACCGCGGAGAACCAGCTCTGGTTCGACAAGCTCAAGGAGGTCGTCGACCGCACTCAGCCCGACATCCTGTGGCAGGACTTCAATCTGGACGCCGTCGACGAGACACAGCGCCTGAACTTCCTGGCGTACTACTACAACCAGGCCAACAGCTGGGGCCGTGAGGTCGTCGCCACCTACAAGGACGGCATGCACGGCAAGGGCGAGGTCTTCGACTACGAGCGCGGCGGCCCGGCCGACCTCACCACCCCGTACTGGCTGACCGACGACAGCATCTCCAGCAGCAGCTGGTGCTACACCCAGGGCATCGGCTACTACAGCATCCAGCAGATGCTGCACTCGTTCATCGACCGGGTCAGCAAGAACGGCAACGTGCTGCTGAACATCGCGCCGATGGCCGACGGCACCATCCCCCAGGCGCAGAAGGACATCCTGCTCGGCATCGGGGACCACCTGAAGCGCTTCGGCGAGTCGGTGTACGCGACCCGCGCCTGGACGGCGTACGGCGAGGGCCCGACGAAGATGGGCGGCGGCTCGTTCACCACTCCGCATGCCGGCACCGCGCAGGACATCCGCTTCACCCGCAACAAGGCCGACAACGTCCTGTACGCCACCGTCCTGGGCTGGCCCGGCAGCTCCCTGACGATCAAGACCCTCGGCTCGGACCGGATCAACCTCTCCTCGCTGACCTCGGTGAAGCTCCTCGGCAACACCGCCGGCACCTACATCGACCTGCCCACGCCGACCCAGAACGCCTCCGGCCTCACGGTCACCCTGCCGTCCTCGGCGCCGTACAGCGCCAACGCCTACGTGCTGAGGCTCGACTTCTCCGGCACGATCCCTGGCCTGCGGCCGCTCGCCGGCGCCATCGCCTTCACGGACGTCAACTACACCGGCAACGCCGCCGTGCTCACCGTCGGCGACTACACGGCGGCCGACCTGACCGCGGCCGGACCAGGCCCACGCACCCTCTCCTCCCTCCGGCCTGCCCCCGGCTACCAGGTGATCGGCTACTCCGGCGACAACTTCACCGGCAGCTCCTGGACCTTCACCGCCGACAACCCCGACCTCAGGGTCACCGGCAACAACGACCAGATCACCTCGCTGAGGGTCCAGTTCAACCCGGCGACCTACTTCCGGATCACCAACGCCACCCACAGCCTCGCCCTGGACAGCGGCGGCAACGTCGCCTCCGGATCCAACCTCAAGCAGTGGACCTGGGACGGCAGTTCGAACCTTCAGTGGCATGCGGAGGCTGTCGGAGGCGGCTACTACAGGCTGGTCAACCGCACGAACGGCATGGTCGCCGACGGCTGGGGAGCCACCGCCAACGGCTCCGCCGCCAGGCAGGCTCCCTGGAACGGCGGCACCAATCAGCAGTGGACCATCACCCACCGGGGCGGCGACCGCTATTCGATCGCCAACCGCACCACCGGCCTGGTCCTCGACGGCGGCGGCAACGTCGACTCGGGCTCCCTCACCAAGCAGTGGGCCTACGGCAGCAGCACCAACCTGCTGTGGACCTTCACCGCGCTGTAGCCGGGCGGATCCCGCTGCCGCTGAAAGGGACACGAATGAAAAGAGATGGCATGCATATGACACTGAGAGGGTCGTGGTGGCGGCACGGGAGGCGAACGGCGGCGTTGACCGCGGTGACCGCCTTACTGGCTGCGCTCCTGGCCGCTTTTGGTACTGCCGGGACGGCGCAGGCGGCCGGCGTCGATACGAACGCGTGGTACACGCTGGTCAACCGGGGCAGCGGCAAGGCGCTCGACGTGTCCGGTGCGAGCACCGCCGACGGGGCGGCGCTGTCGCAGTGGACCCGCAACGACGGCGCCAACCAGCGCTTCCAGTTCGTCGACTCGGGCGGCGGCCACTACCGGCTCAAGGCCCAGTACTCGGGCAAGGTGCTGGACGTCTTGAACTACTCCACCGCCGACCATGCGGACATCGTGCAGTGGGGCGATGCCAACGGCACCAACCAGCAGTTCCGGCTGGCCGATTCGTCGGACGGTTACGTCCGGCTGATCAACCGCAACAGCGGCAAGGCCGTCGAGGTCCAGAACGCCTCCACCGCGGACGGCGCCAAGGTCGTGCAGTTCACCGACTGGGGCGGGGCCAACCAGCAGTGGCAACTGGTCCGCGCGACGGGAGTACTGGCACAGGTGCACACCGCGGGGCGGGTCAAGGACGCCGGAAACACCGTGCAGTACAGCTGGCCCGGCGTGTACTTCGAGGGCCGCGTCAGCGGCACCGGCGTCGGCATCGTGCTGGGCGACTCGGCCGCCGACTACGACGTCCAGGTCGACGGAACCACCGTCGCCACACTCGTCACGCCCGGCAACACCACGCACTGGATCAACGGCCTGCAGAACCGCGAGCACACCGTCCGGCTCGTCAAGCGCAACGACACCCCGGGGGACACCAGCACGTTCGGAGGCTTCGTGGCCGCGCCCGGCGGTGCCGTACTGAGCAAACCGACGGCCCGCAACCGCCAGATCGAGTTCATCGGGGACTCCCTCACGGTCGGCTACGGCAACCTGTCGACCTCCCGCGACTGCACCCAGGACCAGGTCAAGCGGACCACCAACACCGACGTGAGCTACGGCGCCCTCACCGCCCGGCAACTGAACGCCGACTACCAGATCAACGGCTACTCGGGCCTCGGCATGGTGCGCAACTACAACGGAAGCTCCCCGGACGTCACCTACCGGACCTACTACGACCGTGCCCTGCAGAACGTCCCCGGCGACGTCTGGCAGAACCCGGGCACCTGGCGCCCCCAGCTCGTGGTGGTCAACCTCGGCACCAACGACTTCTCGACCGCCGTCAACCCCGGTGAGCCATGGACGCCCGACGGCCTCGCTGCCGCCTACCGCAGCGCCTACGGCGACTTCGTCCAGAAGCTGCGGACGCGGTACGGGGCCGGAACCACCATCGTGGCCGTCGGCGCCGGCCAGTACGCCGGCCATGTCCAGCAGGTGGTCAAGGCACGCAACGACGCCGGCGACAGCGGGGTCCGCTACTGGCTCCTCGACGACTCGGGGCTGGACTTCCTCGGCTGCGCCTGGCACTACTCGGCCCACGACGACCGAGTCATCTCCGACCGGCTCACCTCGTTCATCGCCGGTCTGCCGATGGGCTGGTGACGACACCGAACGCCCAGGAACACTTACGCCGCTGACCTGGGGTTCTCCCCCAGGGATGCGCTCTACTCGGCCTCGGACTCCTCGTCCGGGGCCGTTTTGCAGCCGGGGCGCCGTGGAGCAGCAGCGGATCTAGCCTGGAAGCTGCTGCTGGGAACCAGCCTTGACGAGCACATCCATCCGGACGGAGGTGTCGCGCGTGGACATGGCCGGTAAGCGCGATGCCCCCACCGCCGCTGTCGTGGTGGACCCGGACGGCGTAGTGAGCGGCTGGAGCGAAGGGGGACGGCTGCTGCTGGGCTGGACGGCGGAGGACACGGTCGGGCGCCCCGTGACCGATCTGCTGGCCGGTCCCCCACCACCAGGCTTCCCCGAGAGCTACGGCAGCGCCCCGGACCACACCGGGCCCATCCCCCTGCGCCATCGGAACGGTTCCACGGTGGACGCCATGGTGACGGCTCAACCACTGTCCGGCGCCGACGGCCGGGCGCTGGGCCACGTGGTGACCGTCCAGCGTTGGGGACGCCGCCCGGTGATCGCCGACCGGGCCTTCGAGCAGTGCCCCTTCGCTCTGGGCGTCTACGACCCTGAGCTGCGGTTCCTGTGGGTCAACGCCGCCGCGTGCCGGGTGATGGCGCACTCGGAGGAGCAGGTGCTCGGTGAGAAGTACCGCGAGCTGTTCCCCGAACTGGACGACATGGCGTACACCAACCAGCTCTCCGAGGTCGCCAGGACGGGCGAGCCCGCGCGTCTCATCACCGTCTTCCGCCCGCTCGGCAGCGACTACGCCAACGCCTGGGCCACCAGCATGTGGCCCGTCCGGGATGCCGAGGGCAGGGTCCGTGCGGTCGCCAACTGGGGATTCGACATGAGCGCCGAGTACTGGGCCCGGCAGCGCCTGCTCATCCTGAACGAGGCCGGCGGCGGCATCGGCCGGACCCTCGACGTGATCGGCACCGCCAGGGAACTGGCCAGGACCCCGGTACCGGGATTCGCCGACCTCGTCACCGTAGATCTCTTCGACGAGGTGCTGCGCGGAGAGGAACCGCCCTTGCCACCCGCGTTCGCTCCGGTCGAGACCATCGCGCTCAGCCGGGCCGCCCAGCACAGCGCGCAGGATGACACCGACCGGGCTCGCGGGCACCCGATGCCGGTCAGCCATGCTCCCGGTTCGGTCGCCGCCCGCTGCATGACCACCGGCCGGTCCACGGTTCAGCTCGCCGCCGAACCCGGTCACGGCGGCGAATGGGCCTTCGGACCCGGGCTCGCCGCCGACCCGGCCCACTGGCCACCGGGCAACCCGTTGATCGACGAGTCCATCGCCGAGGAGGGGCTGACCTGCCGGATCACCGTGCCGCTCCGGGCACGCGGCGCGCTGCTCGGCGTCGTCGCGTTCTCCCGCTGCGACCGGCCCGAGGTCTTCACCGCCGACGACCTGATCCTCGCCGAAGAGCTGACCGCCAAGGCAGCCATCGCCATCGACAACGCCCGCCGGTACTCGCGCGAGCGCACAACGGCGCTGACCCTGCAGCGCAGCCTCCTGCCGCAGCGGCTGACCAGCCCTGAGGCGCTCGAGGTGGCCTCCCGCTACCTGCCCGCCGGGACCGGCGCGGAAGTGGGTGGCGACTGGTTCGACGTCATCCCGCTCTCCGGCGCCCGGGTCGCCCTGGTCGTCGGCGATGTCGTCGGCCACGGCCTGCACGCCTCGGCCAGCATGGGCCGGCTGCGCACGGCGGTCCGCACCCTGGCCGACGTGGACCTGCCGCCCGACGAGTTGCTGACTCACCTGGACGACCTGGTCATCCACCTTTCCAGCGACCTCCAGCCGGCCAGCCGCTTCCAGCCCACCGGCGAGTTCGGGGCCACCTGCCTGTACACCGTCTACGACCCGGTCTCCCGCCGCTTCACGCTGGCGAGCGCCGGCCATCCGCTGCCGCTGATCATCTCCCCGGACGGAACCAGGACCCCGGTATCCGTGCAGCCGGGACCGCCGCTCGGCATCGGTGGGCTGCCCTTCGAGGCGGCGGAGCTCGACCTGTCCGAGGGCAGCCTGCTCGCCCTCTACACCGACGGACTGATCGAAGACCGCGAGCGCGACGTCGACCACGGGGTCGCCGAACTGCTGCGGGTCCTGAACCATTCGGCCACCTCACTGGAGGCCCTCTCCGACACGGTGATGGACGCCATGCTTCCCGAACACCGCACCGACGACGCCGCGCTGCTGCTCGCTCGCACCCACGCGCTGGATCCCCAGCACGTCGCCGACTGGGACGTAGAACCCGACTTCGAGCAGGTGCCGCGTGCCAGGAAGTTCACCCTCGACCAGCTGGACGCCTGGCGCCTGGAGGAGGCCTCGTTCGTCACCGAACTGGTCGTCAGCGAGCTGGTCACCAACGCCATCAGATACGGGGAGCCCCCGATCAGGCTGCGGCTGATTCGCGACACCTCCCTGATCTGCGAGGTCTCCGACGCCAGCAGCACCGCCCCGCACCTGCGCCGGGCGCGCGCCTACGACGAGGGCGGCCGGGGCCTGCTGCTCGTCGCCCAGCTCACCCAGGGCTGGGGCACCCGGCACACCACCGAGGGCAAGACGATCTGGTGCGCGCAGACCCTCACCGAGCCCGAGCCGCGATGAGACCCGAGCGCCTACCACGATAAGGAACCCAGAATTACGAATTGTCCACGCTACCGAAAACTTCCGACGACGGACCATCGTTCGAGCGGCGGGCGGTACGGGATTTAGTCAAGGTCAAGTGTGCCGGACTTTGCCAAACGATAGCCGAGTTCGGCCCGACTGCGGCAATCGAAGAACTCAGACGCCCGTTTGATGTAAGTGCTGACCGTCCGAACGCTGAGTCCGACCCGCTTCGGTATGGCCGAATCCGTCTGCCCTCTCACCATGAGCTCCAGGATGGTCCGCTGGACGGCGTCCGTAAGTTTGTCGGTCCGATGGGGGTGAGCGTCGACGGCAAGTGGTTCTGCTCGCTCCCACAGCGCCTCGAACGTGTTTACCAAGTATGCGATCAGGCCGGGTTCTCGTATCGCGAGGGCGCGTGGTTGAAGCTCCTCCTGCTTCGAGCGCATGGTGTGACTGAACAGGCCACGGTGCCGTACACCCTGTTGTAGATCAAATACGGTCGGCAGCGCGCCGTTCAGGGCATCGGTGTCTTTACTGCAGTGCGTTGCTGGACATGGGTCTCGCGTTCGCGCCGCTCATGCTGGTAGACGGCCTCCAGGGGGAACAGCGATTCCGTCAGTGCAGTGAGCCGTGACCGCTACGCCTCGATAACTTCCACGATCGGGCGCGACAGGTTCCTCGCGGCTACGGCCGGTGGCACGGGCACGTATCGGTCCACGGTGTCAGCCGCTTCCAGGGCATCGACTTCCAGCCTGTGTAAGAGCCTGAGGTTGATGAGGCACTGAGGAACCTTCCCCGTGACCTCCCCGGTGCGCAGCGCCGCCCGACAGTGATCCAGTCCACGTCCACAAACCGCGCTACAGCCGCTTATGTCCGCTTCTGTGTTGCTGATACTCATCCATCCCCGTTTCTTGTTTCGGCAGTGCAAGATCATGATGCATTCAAACCTTGATGCGCGATAGGGGGTGGGACAGTATCAATTCGCAGCAGTGAGTCCAAATTTGCCAACATCATCGGCTGCGTAGAGCAGCGACTCATGACACGAAATTCATTCGTTCGCGATGGAAGGTTATGAGTGCGGCATTGAGTGACACGAGAGCCGGTCCGCCGCCATCGCTGCAGGAAGTGCTCGGATTGTTGACTCAGGCTCGCGAGATCCTGGGCAAGGAAAGTCCTCAGGTCGGCCACATCACGCGCGTCGCGCTGCATCTGATCGACTGCGCCGTCGACGTCTCGCATTTGTCGGCCGAAAACGAGGGCCTGGAAACCGCACGCGAAGCGCTGGGATCGGCCCGGTCCGCAGTGGTTGCCGCGACCTGCGCGGTACGCCACACCCATGATCGCGGGAAGGCCACGTCGGCGTGAACTCGACTTGAGATGTGAAGGGTCAGAGATGATAACGGCGGGACTGAAGCTCACTCAGAGTGGCGGTATCGCTCTGCTCGAGGGCGACAAGCTGGTGTTCAACGTCGAGATGCAGAAACTGGACAGCGGCCGTCGGTACAGCAACGTCGACGAACTCGACGACATCGTCAAGATCCTCGACACCTACGGCTACGGCGTGCGGAACATCGGCCAGTTGGTGATCGACGGCTGGGACGGTGCCCTCAACGGCCACGTCTCGACACTGTCCGCCGGCACACCGTTGGACCTCCTGGTCGCGCCCTACCGGGAGACCGACAAGGTGCCCGACCCGGCCCTGCCCGGTCACGCCGGGCGACTGACCATCGGTGGGCGCAACCTGGAGTACCAGAGCTATGTGCACGTGGCCAGCCATATGGCTGCCGCGTACTGCACGAGTCCGTTCGCCCGCCGGGGCGAGCCTGCCATGGTGATGGTCTGGGACGGCGGCTGCTTCCCGAGGCTGTACTGCGTGGACGCGCAGGGCCGGGTGGAGCCCGGCGGCGAGGTCTTCGCCTTGATCGGGCACACCTACCCCATGGCCTCGCAGCACTGGGGCCCGTACGCGCGCAGGAACAAGTCCACCAACGTGGACGACCTCGCGGTGGCCGGAAAGATGATGGCCTACATCGCCCTCGGGACCCCCAGGCCCGAAATCGAGGCCGTCTTCAGGGAGTTGTTCCACGAGCACTTCGAGGCGGACACACCGAGGGGGCGGGAGTACCGCGAGAAGATCATCGGCTGCGGGTCCACGGGCGAGCCCTCGCATGGATACGTCCATGCCTTCCTCGACGACGCCGCCGCGCGCGTGAAGGAGTTCGGGGTCAGTGACGAGGACGTACTCGCGAGTGTGCACACCTTCATCGAGGGCCTGCTTCTGGAGCGGGTCGCGGCCAAAATCCGGGCCTGGAAGGGCGATGAGCCCTGGAACCTGTGCTTCGCGGGCGGTTGTGCCCTGAACATCAAGTGGAACAGCGCGCTGCGCGCCCAACCGATCATCAAGGCGATGTGGGTACCACCGTTCCCCGACGACTCGGGCTCGGCGATCGGCACGGCGTGCCTACGCGCCGCCGACGGCAAGGGACTTCGGCCTCTGGAGTGGGGCGTGCGCCAGGGGCCGGGCCTCGTACGGACCCCGCATGTGCCGCAGGGCTGGACGGTGGTGCCGTGCCGCCCGGAGGAACTGGCCCGCATCATCCACCGGACCGGCGAGCCGGTCGTCGTGCTCAACGGCCCGGCCGAACTCGGGCCCCGGGCCCTCGGCGGACGCAGCATCATCGCGCCGGCCACCGACCCGAAAATGAAGGACCGGCTCAACGACGCCAAGAAACGCGAGCACTTCCGCCCGGTCGCGCCGATCTGTCTGGTCGAGCATGCCCCGGAGATCTTCGACCCGGGCACCCCCGACCCGTACATGCTCTTCGAGCACCGACTGCGCCCCGAGTGGGTCGACCGGGTCCCCGCGATCATGCACCTTGATGGCACCGCGCGGCTGCAGACGGTCAGCGCCGAGGACGACTCGACGCTGTACCAGATCCTTCGCGAGTACCAGAAGTGGAGCGGCGTCCCCGTGCTCTGCAACACCAGCGCCAACTACAACGGCCGCAGCTTCTTCCCCGACGTCGCCTCCGCGGTCGAGTGGGGTCAGGTCGACATGGTGTGGTCCGAGGGCGTCCTGTATCGCCGGGCGCTTGGCAACGAGCAGTAGGAAGAGGAGGAATGGCATGCCCCAGGCACCCCGCACCATGGTGGTATCCCTGCAGAAGGCCGGCACTCATCTCATGCAGGGACTGATGGTCAAGCTCGGCTACAAGATGGCAGGCGTGCCCCGTCCCGACCCCGACAACATCCCCGAGTTCGATGATGCCCAGTTGCTCGACATCGCCGCGATCACCCGGTCCCTCGCCGAGTACGAGGAGCTGCTCGCGCTGTCCCCGCAGCAGCTGCGCAAGGCGACCCGGGACGACTGGGCGGCCCTCGGCTGGCACTGGCAGCGCAGGCTGGGGCAGCGGGTCGTCAACCGCTACGGCCAGACCCGTTTCGACTTCGCCGAGGGCGTCATCAGCAACGAGCACATCTCGTACTCGAAGTTCGCCGACACGCCGCGCGGACTGTGCTGGGCTTCCTGGAGGGGCGCACCTCCGCCGGATACGGGAACTTCTACGAGTTCGATATCTTCCACAAGATCCTCAAGTCCCTGCCGACGTGGGAGGAGAAGATCGACTACGCCCTGCGGGACCCCTCGTTCCTGGGCCGCGACCAGTTCGAGCGGTCGATGTGGCCGTTGCGGCACCCTGACGTCTGCAAGGTGCGTTTCGAGGACCTGATCGGGCCGAAGGGTGGCGGCTCCCGGGAGAGGCAGGTGGAGAGCCTGGCCCGGCTGTTCGCCCAGATCGGCTCGCCGGAGGATCCTGAGGACGTCGCGGACCGGATCTACAACGAGAACTCGTGGAGCTTCTTCAAGGGGCGGTCGGGCTCCTGGCGCGAACACTTCACCGACAAGAACATCGCCCGCTTCGATGAGCAGTTCGGCGACATCCTCGAGCAGTACGGATACGAGTGATGACAGCCCCCCTTCGCGGCCCTCACGGGCCGCGCGGATCCGACGCGCCCCGCGCCTTCGTACTGCTCGGCGGCCTCAAGGTCATCCTGCGCAACTGGCGGTACCTGCACGAGCTGGAGGAGCGCGGCGTCGTCCCTCTCGTCGTCACTTCTCAGCAGTGGCGTGCGGAATGTCTGCGGCAGATGGCGTCCGCCACGCGCCCCGGATCACTCATCGCAGAAGCCCGGTTCGTCTCCGGCATCGTGGGAACGGAAGGGGGCTTCACGGCCGGTGTCGTCGCCGCGGTCATGGAGTGGCGGGAGCGCTATGACATCGTCGGCGTCTTCGCCGCAGGGGAGATGCTGGTCGAGCAGACGGGAATCGTGGCGGACATGCTCGGCCTGCCGGCGCCCGGACTGCGCGCCACACGGGTCTGCCGCAACAAGTACCTCCAGCGCGCCTACCTCGCCGAATGGAGCCCGCGCGCCGTGATCGTCCCTCCTGGCGAGCGTGACACCCTGCCGTACGACGACGTCACATTCCCCGCAGTGCTCAAACCCTCGGGGCGCCGGGAGAGCTCGGGCGTCCGCGTGGTCGAGGACCGCGCGCAACTCGCGGAACTGGTCTCCTCGGACGCGTACCTGCCGGATGAGACCTTGCTCGTCGAGGAGCAGGTACGCGGCCAGGAGTACTCCGTCGAGGCCCTGGTACAGGACGGAAAGATCGTCTTCGAGTCGGTGACGCACAAACGCACCAACGAGGAGTCGGGCGCCTACTTCGTGGAACTGGCGCACACCGTCCCGGCCCCTCCGTCCCCGGACAACGACCGGCTCCTGGCCGCCAACCGGGACATCATCGAGCGGCTGGCGGTGGAAAACGCCATCGTCCACACCGAACTACGCCTGCCCACCGGCGGCAGCCCGGTGCTGAAGGAGCTGGCCGTGCGCACGCCGGGCGACGGGCTGCTTCCGCTCTACCACCTCACCACCGGCCGCCCCATGGAACCGGACATCCTGCGTATCGCTCTGGGCGAGCCGGTAACCCCGCCCGAGCCGGTGCGTCATGCCCGGCAGGTGTACGTCCAGACAGAGCACGGCGTTCTGCGCGATGTCACGGTGCGCCATCCGCAGGCACCAGCCGTCGTCTGGACGGCGAACGGCGAACCGTGGCCGGAGATCGGACCCGGCACTCCGAACGAGCCGGCGGCGGTGCGTGCGGTCCTCGTGCTCAAGCCGCACGGCGCCCGGATCGGCCCGCTCACCGAATCCGGGGACAGGGCGGTCACGTTCCTGATCGACGCACCGTCGCCGGCCGAACTCGACCGGCTGGAAGCAGAGATGACCGCGGCCATCGAGGTATCGATCACGGCAGACTAGACGCCGGATTCGATCGTCGGACCAGTTGCTCACTCTGCTCTACGAAAGGAACAGCCACCCATGTGGATCGTCGAACTCTCCTTCACCGACGCCCCCGAGAGGCTCGCCGCGCGCCCCGCGCACCGGGAGAAACTGACGGACCTGCACGAGAAGGGAGTTGTCCGGATGGCCGGGCCGCTCGCCGACGACTCGGGCGCGGTACTCGTCTTCGACGTACCGGATCGGGCCGCCCTCGACCAACTGCTGGCCGAGGACCCGTACTTCAGCACCAAGGGCGTGCGGGTCGAGCGGCTGCGCGAGTGGCAGCCGTTCATCCGCTGAGGACTGAGGACTGAGGACTGAGGACTGAGGAAAACGCTGACGACGAACTCGGACGATCCGTAAGCAAAGGAGGGCACCATGAGCCGGCGTCCGCGGGACGCTGCGAGGCCCGGCGCCGAGACGTCACGTGCGCTGATGCGGCTGGGCGTCTTCCGCCGCCTGTGGGTCGGCGACGCGGTCTCTCGGCTGGGCTACCAAGTCGCCCTTTTCCTGTTTCCGCTGCTGGCCGTGGTCGAACTGGACAGCAGCGGGGCGCAGACAGGACTGGTGTCGGCCACACAGTTCCTCCCCGTGGTTGCCCTGTCCCTCGTCGCCGGAATCTTCGCCGACCGCTCCCCCACTCGCACGGTCATCGTGGTCTGCACGGTCATACGCGGCGCGGCCCTCGCCTTGCTCGGCGTGGGGTATGCGCTCCTCGGCCTGAGCCTGTGGATGCTGCTCGTGATCGCCTTCGTGGTCGGGTCGGCGACGGTCTTCTACGACATCGGCTACCAGTCGGCCGTCCCCAAAGTGCTGCGGCCCGAGGAACTGGCCCAGTGCAACGGGATCCTGCAAGCGAGCAACTCGGCGACACAGATGGCCGGGCCCGCGCTGGCGGGTCTCTTCGTCCAGCTGGCCGGGCTGCCGTTCGCCGTGACCATGACTTTCGCGCTGTTCGCGGGGGCGGGTATCGCGTTTTGGTCGCTGAAGATCCCCGAGGACGCGGCCCTCGCCCCGGGCCGCCCCGGGGGCCCCGCACTGCTCGAGGGCCTGAAGTTCACCTGGACCTGCCGGCCGATACGGGACCTGTGCGTCCAGTCAGGTCTCTTCAACCTGCACGAACAGGCCTTTCTCACCGCGTTCATGATCTACGGGGTCCGGCAGGCCGGTTTGTCGTCCGGCACCGTCGGCCTGCTCATCGGCGTGGCGAGTGTCGGCGCGCTGGTCGGCTCGGTGGGTGTGGGGCGGCTCGCCGCCCGGCTGCCCGCCGGCCCTGTCCTGACGGCCGGCCTCCTGCTCGCCTCGGGCTCCCTGCTCCTCGGCCCGCTGTTTGCCCTGCTGGTGAACCACTCGTGGCGTTCGGACTGGCGTTCCTATGCAACGGTCTGTCCCTGGGGGCGTACAACGTCTACGTCATGAGCCTGCGGCAGACCATTCCGCCGCGCGAGTTCCTCGGCTCGGTGACTGCCAGCTACCGGTTGGTCGCTCTGGGCCCCAGTCCGCTGGGCGCGCTGATCGGCGGGGCACTCGCCGACGCGCTCGGCGCCAAGGACGCGCTGCTGCTCATCGGTGCATCCCTGACGGCCTCGGCCCTGCCGCTGCTCGCCTCGCCGATCAAGCGGGTACGCCGCGTCGAGAACGCGGACGACGATCTGCGCGCCTTCATTGCCGTCGGGCGGCTTCCGGCACCGCTCGAAGAACGCGAGGGCTGAGCGGTGGACACTTGCCTGCACTCCGGCGCCCAGGCCCTCACAGGCGGGCAGTGGCAAGAGCTGTACGGCGCCGACCGCGCCGACCTGAGTCTTGGTTACGCGCGGCTCCGGGAACACATGAAGCCCGGCGATCCGCTTCTGCTGACCGCGGCGGACGACAGCGGCGTCTGCCTGGCACTGCACGGTGCGCTCACCACGCCGGCGTCCGGGCTGTTCAGCCACCCGTGGAAGCTGCTCACCTCCGAACAGTTGCGCCGCCCCGAGGAGGGCGACGCCGAGCGGGTCGGCGAGGACCACGCCGATGCGCTGCGCGCGGTAACGGGCGGAACCGACGGATCCGTACCGGACGCGGCCGCGCTGACCGCCGTGCTCGGTGAGGCCATGGTGTTCCGGAGTTTCGACTCCAGCGAAGCCGGGCTGCGGGCCGACCTCGACGGCCAAGAGCGGCAGCATGCCCTGCGCGCTCTGCTCAAACACGCCCAGCAAGCCGTTCGGGACGGGGCGGCCGGTGCCATCTGTGTGCCTTTCGTACGCGCCGACGACGAGACCCTGCGTACCGCCCTGGCCCGCTGCGGCTTCCGAGGCGCGGTCCTGACCGCCGTCACCGCGTTCGACCTGCGGGGCGTCTCCTCGTACGAGGAATACCTGGCCGGCCTCCCCAGCCGGCGCCGCCGCCTGCACCGCAAGGAGGAACAGGCCCTGACCGACTCGGGGCTGCGGCTGGACTCCTGGTCGCTGGCCGGCCACGTGAACCGGATCGCGGCGCTGGAGGCCCGCAACATCGCCAAGCACGGCGGACAGCCCAACCCACAAGCGCTGGTCGCGGCGCGCACCACCATGGCCGCCCTGCTCGGCGACCGGATCCGTGTCCCCGTGGCACTCGACGAAACGGGTGAACCGGCGGCGTGCGGCATCCACATGACCGACGGCCAGAACTACTGCATCCTCATGTACGGCGCGGACGCGTCCGTCTCGGAGGGAGTGCCCGTCTACCCGTGCCTGACCTTCTACGAACCGCTGCGCCACGCGGCGCGGCATGGACTGCGCACCGTACGCCTCGGCTTCGAGGCGTACAGCGCCAAACTGCGGCGTGGCGCCAGGCTCCGATACCGGCCGACTTTCCGCGCTGCACCAGGTGATGGAGTTCCTCGCCGCCCGTACGTCAACACACCTGGAACGTCTCACCGGTCAGCAGCACTGACCGAGAAAGAGGTTGAACCCGACCATGGTGGTGCGCCCCGGCCCATGTGACTGCGGTGTGACCGTCCTGCTGACCGGTCTTCCCAGCGCGGGCAAGTCGACGATTGCAGACCTCGTCGCTGAGCGGCTGCGCGATGACGGATACCGCGTCGAAGTGCTGGACGGTGACGCGATGAGGAAAACCCTCTCGGCAGGTCTCGGTTTCAGCCGCGAAGACCGGTACGAGAACGTACAGCGGATCGGCTTGATGGCCAAAGTCCTCGCCCGCAACGGGGTGATCGTCCTCGTGCCGGTCGTCGCACCGTACGCCGACAGCCGCGACGCCGTGCGCCAACGGCACGTCAAGAGCGGTACGCACTTCCTCGAAGTCCACGTGGCCACCCCTGTCGAGGTCTGCGCACAACGGGACGTGAAGGGCCTTTACGCCAAGCGTCGGGCCGGCGAGCTCAAGGGGCTCACCGGGGTCGACGACCCCTACGAGACACCCGGGGAACCAGACCTCGTCATCCCGGCGGACCGGCAGTCGGCCGTCGAGTCGGCCTCGGCTCTCATGGGCCTGTTCATAGAGAAGCGGTTCGTTGCATGACCGCCACGGAACCGCGGCGGATTACACGACGAACTCGGCCGCCTGGCACGGGATGGCTGGAACACCGATCCGTAATCTGCGCGGCGATAGTGCACCAGCTCGCCGTCAACACCACGGCTACTTGCCCAGCGCGGCGGCCAGGTGCACGGCGGCCAGGTGCACCGCGGTCCGCTCACCCGCACGCTGCTTGATCAAGCCCTCCAGAGTCGCTGCCCGCAACCTGACTTCCGTCTCTGTCTCTCCGCTCTTCGCCACCAAGGCTGTGACCACGACAGAGTTCAGCCCACCGGTCCCCGAACTCGCCACCACCCGGACCGTCGACCAATCGGCAAGGTCTTCCGCGAGGGCGGATTCGACGTGCCTCCCCGCTCGCCCCAGGACCCGTACGACATGATCGAGGGCTTCCTCGGCGGGTAGCGGGACGACCATGTCGACCTCGTGGGAGTTCTTCCTCATCGCTTTGGCCACCAGCCGCATGACGCGTTCGTTGGCCCCTACCATTCCCGCCAGTGCTGCAAGTTCGTCGGCAAGAAGCTCATCTTCATTCCAGTCCACAAGTCCCCCCTGACTGGTCAGGCAGCGCGGTCGCGCGTCTGGAACAAGCCCTCGGGCACGGTGCGCGGCACGCGACGGAACGGCTCGTCGGCCTCGTCGGCCTTGTCGGCCTCGTCGCGGAGGATGCTTGCCGGACCGGTCAGGTCGCCGCCGATGATCTCGGCGCGCCTAGGCAGCTCGGGTTCATGGGGGATGGAGGCGGTGCAGCGGCCGTACCAATGAACGGGTCAGCAGCGAAGCGGCGACCAGCGCCCCGACCGCGATCCCCGCGGGAGCGAATGCGCCCAGCAGCACCGTCGCCACGGTGAGGGCAGTGGTGAACAGGATCGTGGGCAGGCCTGTGTCGGCCTCCACAAACGCCCGCACGTCCCAGCCCCTCTCCCATACAGGACACGCGTCAATGGCGCACGGCTCCCCCGGACGTCATGCTGCACGAGGGCACCTGGCCCCCGTGACGGACCGGGAGATACCCGAGCAGTATCTCGACGGCTACGCCCACATCCTGGCCGAGGTCTCGGCCACGGGCCGGCGCCTCACCCGGGACGAGATCGCATCCCGGCGCGCCCCGGGAGAACAGGCCGCGGAGGCAGGCTTCGGACTGCGCGCCCTCGTCAACGCGCACCTTTCCGCCGCCCGGGCGGCCTGGCCCCACACACCCGACTCGGCCGACAGCACACTCGCCGCCGTACAGCAGGTAATCGACACCTTCGCCGAGGGCTACGAACACGCCCAGCGCCTCGCCGTACGCCAAGAGGAGGCCTCCCGCCGCGAGTTCATCGAGAGATCGCAAGTCGCTTGTTCGTTCGAACCGCGACAGCGTGCTCCAGGCAGCGTTAGAGTGCCGTCGCTCCCCACGCCCAGCTGAAGGCCACAGGAAGGCGGCGCGTTCCGTGAACCCTCCCCACGAATCCACTGGCTCCGTCGGCGAGCGCCGCCTGCAACACCTTCTCGGCACGGCCGAACAGGCCGCCACCTTCTACGACCGCCAGGTGCAGACCTGTCTCACGCCGCAGATGGCGGACTTCATAGGTCGGCAAACCATGACGTTCCTGTCCACATCGGACGCCGATGGAGCCTGCGACGTCACACTCCGTGCCGGTCCCCCGGGTTTCGTCACTGTGCTGGATGACGGCACCCTCACCTACCCCGAGTACCGTGGGAACGGGGTCCTCGCCAGCGCGGGAAACATCACCGAGAACCCGCATATCGGCCTGCTTTTCGTCGACTTCACGCATGACCACATCGGCTTGCACGTCAATGGCGCAGCTCGGCTCCGCCGGGACGAGGAGCAGCGGCGGGCCTACCCCTGCCTTCCCGTGGACGCCGCTCCTGGACGCAGGCCCGAATTCTGGGTGCACATCACGGTCGAGGAGGCGTATGTGCACTGCTCAAAGCACATCCCCCATCTCGAGCCGGCCCCGCGTCCGCGCCCGGAGGCCTCTCGGCCAAAGGATGCCGATTACTTCGCCCCCCGCCCCGAGCACCAGTCCCCGCCTTACGAGGGCATGCAGACTTCGGAAACACGCACCGGACCGCTGCCGGGCAGGGGATGACCCGGCGTTGACCTGGGCGCCCGTCAGAAATACCGGGGCTGCTGCGGGACACGTGGACCATGAACGGGGGCCGGTCTGGCGTGCCTTGCCGAGCCGACAGACGTGCCGCCCGACGGTACCCGCCGTGGCTACTGCTACGGCAAGTACGCGGCGGCACAACGTACCTCGGCCCTTCGCGCGGCAGGTCGCCCCGGAAAGGCCAGGGTACGAGCGTCACTGCTCCCGGGAACCCGGGCTGTCTTGTGTCGACGAGCCCCCTGGGTGCGCTGTCACGGCGCCATCTCGTAGGCCCCGGACAGTGCCTCCACACGCTCCCAGACGCGCCCCGAACGCGCTGCGTCGACGACGGGACGACGAACAGCACCGACCGCCCAGCGCTGCTGATCCGCAGTCGCGGAGTCCTTGCCGTGCAACTCGACGGCGAAGGCGGAGAAGTCGCGGACGAGGACGGAGAACAGCTCGTCGAGCACGTCCTCGTCAAGGTCCGTCAGGCGGGCCTGCTCCAGGATCAGCTGGCCGTGCACCACCAGCGCGAACAGCTGGCCGACGGCGAGAAGAAGATCGAGGTCGCGGCTCTGCTCCTCGTCGGGAGCCGCGGTGGCGACGAACTCGCACAGGGCGTCGGCCTGCTCACGGAAGCGGGCGACGTTCGGCACCCCGGCGTATGCGTCGTAGGCGGGGCGCCAGTCGTGGAAGCGCACGGAGCCAAGGCCACGGGCCGGTCCCTGCTCGAAGAGGAACGTGTCGTCCGCCGCGTCGAGGCGGGTCGGCACGGCCGCGAACTCGGCCGGGTGCAGGAGATGGTTGCGCATGAACTTGAGGATCAACGCGAGGTTGACGTGCACCGTGCCTTCGAGCTTCGGCAGTCCTCGGATCTCGACGGCGGCTTGTGCGAAGTAGGTGTCCTTCTCAAAGCCCTTGGCGGCGATCACGTCCCACATCAGGTCGATGACCTTCTCGCCCTCCGTGGTCACCTTCATCTTCGTCATCGGATTGAACAGCAGATAGCGGCGGTCGTCCGAAGAGGCGGAGCGGAAGTAGTCGACGGCGCGGTCGCTGAACAGCTTCATGCCGACAAGGCGGACGTACGCGTCGGCCAACTCGCGGCGCACGTGCGGGAAGGCCGTGACGGGGCGCCCGTACAGGATCCGATGGTGCGCGTGGGTCACTGCCTCGTACATCGCGTGCTCGCAGATGCCGATCGAGGCGGTGCAGAGATTGAACTTGCCGACGTTGACGGTGTTGAGGGCGGCGTCAAAGGCGGCACGGCCCGTGTGCAGGACGTCGTCCGGGCTCACCGGGTAGTCCTCGAGGCGGAACTCGCTGACGTACTTAGAGGAGTCGACGACGTTCTTCACGAGGTGATAGGCCGGGTGGCGGCTGTCGGCGGCGAAGAAGACGTAGCCGTCGGGGCCCTCGATGTCGGTGCGCCGGCCGAAGACGGAGACGAGCCCGGCGGCGTTGCCGTTGCCGATATAGTACTTGGAGCCCTCCGCCCTGAAGCCGCCATTGCCGTCCGGCGTCAGCAGCATGTCGGTTGAGTAGATGTCGGCGCCATGGGTCTTCTCGGAAAGGCCGAAGGCGAACACCTCACCCTGCGTGAGGAGTTCCGCCGCGCGGGTGCGAGCCGCGGTGTTGTCGCTCTGCCAGACCGGGCCGAGACCGAGGATGGTCACCTGCCATGCGTACCAGTAGTCGAGACCGTAGAACCCGAAGATCTCGTTGAGGGCGGCGATCCGGCCCGTGTCCCAGCGCTGGTCCTTGTGTCCGGCGGCGCTCGACGGGGTGAGGAAGGTGGCGAACAGTCCTTCCTTGGCTGCGAACGCGAGGAAGTCAGCCAGCCATGCACGGGAACGGTAGTCCTCGATGAGCCTGCGCTTGCCGCGGTCCTCGAACCAGTCGACGGTGGCACGCAGCAACCTGCGGGTCTCGGGGTCAAACTGCGCCGGGTCGTACGTGCGGGGGTTGAAGAGGAGGGGGTCGGCCATGGAGGTCCACCTTCCGAGGGTTGAGGGTTGAGGGTGCAGTGCTGAAGGTCGCGGAGCGCAGGCGGCGGTGGCCGGCCGTTCAGGCTTGCGGGTGTGACGTGCCGAGCCGACGGAGGGTGGCGAGTACGTCGTCGAGCCAGGCGATGGTCATCCGTTCGTACGCGATGCCGCCGCGCAGCACGACATACTGCAGCTCCTGACCGGCGTCGAGCAGGGTCGGGGCCGCCGGGCCGGTGAAGTCGCGCAGCTCCCCCGCCAGATAGTGCGCGAGCCGGTCGCTGTGCACCTGGCGGTGCCGTTCGACCTCACGGATCAGCACGGACGGGTCGTCGAAGGCTGCGCCGCGGATCTTCACGGCGAGTTCGTGCCGGATGCTCTCGGGTTGGATCGATTCGTGCAGCCACTGAGAGAGGGCGGCGCGGCCGGGGCCTACGACGCAGTACTCCTTCTTGTCCGGTCGGCTCTGCTGCGGCATCTCACGGACGGCAAGCAGGCCATCGCTCTCCATGCGCTTGAGAACGCGGTAGATCTGCTGGTGCGTGGCGGTCCAGAAGTATCCGATGGACCGATCGAACCGCCGGGCCAGCTCATAGCCGGAGCCCGGCTTCTCCAGCAGAGAGACGAGGATCGCGTGCTCAAGCGCCATACCCCGATCCTTCTATGCAACTCGTTGCATAGCCAAGTGGCGCTGCCCAGGTGAGACAGGGCTCACGCGGGGCGGCGGTGGACGGCTCGCTCACCGCGCTCGCCTGGATCAGCCTTCCCCGCGACCACCTCACCGCCAGGTCCGACCGCCCGCCATCACACCCACGGCGCACGCGTTCCTTCCCGGTCCGCGATGGCCTTCAGCGACAGGTGGTCCTCCTCGCACCAGTGCACCAGTGCACCACTGCCCCACGCAGGTGGCGGTGTGCTGGGTTTGGCGGAAGCGTGGTGGGCTCCGGTTGACAGGGTGACGGGACGGCCGGTGGGGCGACCTGGGTAGCGCCCGCAACACACCTCGCAGTGGCCAGAGTTCCTATCACCGCCCCTACCGGGGTGGGTGTCGGGTGCGATACCGATGAGTGTCTCGCCGTCCATCCGGATGCCCTTGTCGAACTCGACGATCTGCTGGTTGAGGCTCATCCTGCTTAGCGATCTGGAAGCATTCCTCAATGTAGTAGGAGATCTCCTCGGGCCTGCTCACGCTGCTATGGGCTACCGCCTTGCGCGACGGCGGCCCGCGCACCCAGCAGCGATCCACCGACACCATCCACAACCACCTCGACGCCGCCCTCCCAGCCCTGATCGACTGGTCCACCCGCGCCAGCACCTGCGCGAGGTCACCCGCCAAGACATCAAGGACGCCACCGCCGGCCTGACCGGACTCAAACGCAAGCGGGCACTCGTCGGACTCCGGTGGATCTTCCAGCTCCCCAAAGGAACGGGACGCCTCTTCCGGGACCCCACCACCCGCATCAGCACCGGCAGCACCACCCCCAACCTGCCGACCCCGCTCCGACCCGAACAACTCGAAGCCCTCGTCGACCACGCCATCACACCCTGCGCCGGCTCATCCTCGCGCTCACCGCACGGACCATCACGCAGTACCTCTTCTACCGCCACCGGCGATGGCCGCACACCATCAACCCCCACCTCATCGTCAACGAGCACACCGCCCAGAACGAGAAGCCCGTCAGTCCTCACCGGCTCGGTGATCAGTTCCGCGAAACCGGCGTCACGCTCAACCAGATCCGGATGGACCGGCAGCTCGAAGAGGCCCTCACTCACGGGCCCGACGCCCTCCACCTGGCCGCCGTCTTCGGCATCAGCGAACGCGCTGCGATGCGCTACGCCGCCACCGACGCCGCCAGAGCCTTCCTCGCAACACCGCTTGAGCAGTAGCCCAAGTAAGGCGCACACGATTGTTGTCCACGCCGAGGCCGACCACCGCTCGATGGTCAGTGGATCCTCGCTGTCGAGCACGAGCTCAAGCGGGCGGCGTGACCGAAGACCACACGCCGAACCACTGCTCGGCGTCGTACGCCTCGAATCGCTCCAGCTCGGTGAACCCGAGCTTCGCCGCGAGGCGCATCGAGCGGGCGTTGGCGGTCTGGGTGTAAAGCACCACCGGCTCATCGTGCAGCGCGCCGGCGAACCAGTCGAGTGCAGCTGAGCACGCCTCGGTGGCGTACCCGTATCCCCATGCCTCCGGCAGGAACAAGTAGCCGAGTTCGGTCTCCCCGGCCTCCAGACGGCGGTTACCCGAAGGCGAGGGGTCGTGCGGGTCGAGCTGGATTGTGCCGATCGTCGCTCCGTCGAGCTCGACCACGAAGAAGCCAGGGCGCTGCCCGGGCACCTCGGGCACCGTGCGTTCGAGCTCGGCGCGCGGTCGAGGGCCACCGAGGTAGGTGCCCACCTCCGGCGAGGCGTTCAGCTCGATGACCGCCGCACGGTCCCGGGCCTCGGACTCGCGGAGTACGAGCCGCTCGGTCTTGATCGGGGCAGGTGGCCAGGCGAGGGCTCTGGGGTCGGTCATGCCAGCCAACCTAGCCAGCAGGCTCAGAAGCGATCAAGATTCGCCGACCGATCAACCCGCCGGCCCGGGCCTCACCCTCACCAACGGAGCCGGGCCCGACAAGCCAAACATCCATCCTCACCGATTGGTTTCCCCTCCTTGCCCCACCCTGCGCTCATGCGCTCGAACCCACGTCCCCGACCCCCGATATCCCGCCCGCACACCCGCAAGTTCACTGCCCTGCGCCTTCAGAAATCGCGAACTTGCGACGGAATCTCCGACACCGGTTGGGAACCGGCCGCGGTCTACGCCCACCTCGACCGCCTCGAAAGGGAGATAGCCGAACCGGCAGGAATGCCCGTCCTTAGCATTTCCGAAGGGCTGTCGCGGGCGAACTTGAGGGCAGGCGCGGTTCGTTGAGTCGCAGTGCCGGCTCATGTTCCCGTTCGGAGGGAACCTCGACCTTCTCCTTCCTTCGTGTCAGGAGCGGGGCCACTTGTCACAGACCCGGCAGGCGCGGGGATCACATTTGCGAATCAGGGGTGGGCGGGGCAGGGCTCGCGTCGACTGCGAAGACGCTATTGCGGGCGGAGACGGCATACAGCCTGCCGTTGACGGCCATGACAGGGCTCAGCGAACTCCCTGGGCGTTTGAGAGAGGCGGCACGCGGGTGGGTCCGCCAGAGTTGATCGCCGGTACGAGTGTCCACGGCGAACACCTCTCCGAAGCGGGTGGGGTAGACCAGCTGTGTCCCGAGGAGGGCCGGCATGCGCCGTTGCCGGTGGCGCGGTAAACGACTTCGTCGTACGCGGAACACCGCTGAATGTGGCCTAGGCGACCCGCTGCGCCGCCAGCCAGGCGTGCTCCTTCAGCAGCTCCGGCGGCGGCCGGATCAGCTCCTCACGCCACATGATCCCGCCTTCCAAGCCCCTCGCGGTTCAACGATGTTGAGCCTACGCGGGCAGGCCGTCCGCGAGCGGGGCGATGAACCGTGACCGCGACCACCGTGATGGTGGATGGCCACAACGCGGATGCCTCGGCGTGCCCCTGCATCACCGGTGCGCACTGTCCGCCATCGCGACACCGAGACCCGGTCCCCGGCCAGCCAGCGGGCACGGTTTACGCCCCGGTGTTGACCCCGCTCCCAAGGCGAAACTCCGTCACGCCAGGTGGAACGCGGCGCCGCCAGTTGTCGGGCAGGGCACCGCCCCTTGCCACGACACGGCCCGGCGATGCCTCTGCGCACGCGCTGGCGGCACCGCCGGGCCCGGTGTCCTGTGCAGATCTACTGTGGATCTACTCGGTCACCTTCAGCAGCTTGTTGGGCGTTCCGCTGCTCGGGTCGGTGATCTTGTCGCCGGTTGCCGCGCCGGTGAGCGCGGTGGCGACCTCGGCGGGAGTGGCGTCCGGGTGACCGGCCAGGTAGACGGCGGCGGCTCCCGTGACGTGGGGGGCGGCCATGGAGGTGCCGGAGATCGTCTTGGTCCCCTGGTCACTGTCGTTCCAGTCGGAGGTGATGTCCGAGCCCGGCGCGTACAGGTCCACGATCGAGCCGAAGTTGGAGAAGTCCGACTGGGCGTCCTCCTTGGTGCTGGACGCCACCGTTATGGCCTCGGAGACTCGGGCCGGTGAACTCTGCCCCGCGTCCGCCGACTCGTTGCCGGCGGCGACCGTGAAAGTGACGCCGGAGGCGATGGCCTTCTTGACCGCCTCGTCGAGAGCGGGGTCCGCGCCGCCGCCGAGGCTCATGTTGGCCACCGAGGGGCCCTGGTGGTTCTGGGTCACCCAGTCGATGCCGGCGACGACCTGTTCGGTGGTGCCCGAGCCGTTGTCGTCGAGCACGCGAACCGCGACGATCTTGGCCTTCTTGGCCACACCATGGGAGGCGCCGGCGATGGTTCCCGCCACATGGGTGCCGTGGCCGTTGCCGTCGTCGGCCGTGTCGTCGTTGTCGACTGCGTCGAAGCCGGAGGCGGCGCGGCCCTCGAAGTCCTTGTGGCTGATGCGTACGCCGGTGTCGATGACGTACGCGGTCACTCCTTCCCCGGCCTTGTCCGGGTAGGTGTACTTGCCATCGGCGGCCGTGTCCTGCTGGTCTATGCGGTCCAGGCCCCAGGACGGTGGGTTGTCCTGGGTGGCACTGATGTGGAACTTCTTGTTCTGGACCACCTTGGACACCGCGGGGTCGGCCGCGAGGCGCTTGGCCTCCGTCTCGGTCAGACTGCCGGCGGAGAAGCCGTTGACCGCCGAGCCGTAGGTCCGGCTGATCTTGCCACCGTACTCGGCGGCCAGATCCCGCTTCTCGGCCGTGGACGCCTTCTGGTCCAGAAGGACGATGTAGCTGCCGGCCACGGCTCCTTCGGCGTTCAGACCGTAGACCGTGCCCTCCGCGGGCTGTCCCGCCTGAGCAATGGGGGACACGTAAAGTCCGGTGCCGACGACGGTTGCGACGGCCGCGATCGCGGTGACGATCTTGGCCTTGCCTGAGCGTTTGTGATGCGCCGTCAAGAGGGGTCTCCTCGTGAAGTGGGGGGATTTGCGTTCGAACGGCAGCGCTGCGCGTGCTCAGGAGAGTGCCGACTTGTCGCGAGCAGATCAATCTCTCGATGCGACCCCGACGTCCGGCGAATGGTCGACCTCCACGGGATTCACGCACATTCGAAGCAACCCGAGCGCAAATGTGCAGCGCTGAACGCTGGTTGAATCACCAAGGAACGGTCCAGGATTATCTGTGCCGATTGCTCCACCGTCTGCTCACGTTCGGTGGGGCTGAGCGTCACCTTGCACAGTGCGCGCAGTGTCGCGGGTAAGAGCAGAGGCGGCATGGTTGTCGTACCCACAGACGATCGCCGAACTATGTTGCCCCCCAACACGTGCGCCTGACCTGCAGGCATTCACCAGCCCCGTGTACGCGGATCCACAACAGCACGCCCTACAGCTGCGGAAGCACCTCACCGGCGATGAGTTCCAGGTGGTCGAGGTCGTGAAAGTCGATCAGTCGCAGATGGATACGGCTTGCGCCGATCGCGGCGAACTCGCCGAGCCGCTCCACGAGCTGGGCCGGGGATCCGACCACCGGATCCTCCGGCGGCAGCGCGCTCTTGACATGCAGCGGGGCGGCCCGCCGTTGCGCCTCCGCCTCGGTACGGCCGATGGCGACCACGACCCCGGCCGAGAGCAGCAGCGGTGGCTGACCGGCGCCGGCCCGTCCGGTCCGGTCGCACGCCTCTGCAACCCGCTGGTACGCCCGGGCAGTCTCCGCCACCGACTTGAAGGGCATGTTGAATTCGTCCGCATACCGAGCGGCCAGCTCCGGGGTGCGCTTGGGGCCGCGGCCCCCGACGATGATCGGCGGCGCCGGCACCTGCACGGGCTTCGGCAGGGCAGGCGCGTCGACCAGCTGGTAGTGGTCACCGCGATAGCTGAAGCTCTCACCGACCGGTGTCCGCCACAGGCCGGTGATCACCGCCAACTGCTCCTCCAGCCGGTCGAACCGCTCCGGGGCGGGTGGGAACGGGATGCCGTACGAGGTGTGTTCCCGTTCGTACCAGCCCGCGCCGAGGCCCAGCTCGACCCGCCCTCCGCTCATCCGGTCGACCTGAGCCACCATCACGGCAAGCGGGCCCGGCAACCTGAAGGTGGCCGAGGTGACCAGGGTGCCCAGCCGGATCCGGGAGGTCTCCCGGGCGAGCGCGCCCAACGTGAGCCACGCGTCGGTAGGGCCTGGCAGCCCGGGATCGGCGCCCATCGTCCGGAAGTGGTCGGCCCGGAAGAAGCCCTCGAACCCGCCGGCTTCGACGAGTCGCGCGAAGCGCAGCTGATCCTCGTACTCGGCGCCGCGGTGCGGCTCGGTGAAGACGCAGATCCGCAGGCTCATCGCCCCTCCGTTTCAGCCGACGTGGATGTGTCCCGTTCCATCAGCAGCTCGTGCAGATCGGCGCTGCACCGGGCAACTTCGCCCAGGTACGCGGTTCGGCCCAGCGTCCTCGGCCGGGGAATGGCGACGTCGACGATCTTGCGGATCCGGCCCGGGCGCGGGCTGAGCACCACCACCCGGTCGGCGAGCACCACGGCCTCGTCTATCGAGTGGGTGACGAAGACGACTGTTGACGAGTTTTCGATGTGGATACGCTGCAGCTCCACCGCGAGGTCCGCGCGGGTCAGCGCGTCGAGTGCGGAGAACGGTTCGTCCATGAGCAGTACCCGTGGCTCGCCTATCAGGGACCGGCACAGTGCGACACGTTGCTGCATACCGCCGGAGAGCTCGTGCGGTGGGTGCTTCTCGAAGCCGCCCAGGCCGGCCGTCTCCAGCAACCGCTTCGCCCGGTCGCGGTACTCGGCCTTGTTCCAGCCGAAGATCTCCACGGGAAGCAGGACGTTGTCGAGGACGGACCGCCAAGGCAGCAGCGCCGGCCGCTGGAACAGCATGGCGACATCCCGCCGGGCTCCGGTCACTCGCTCGCCGCCGATGGCGATCTCGCCCTCGGTGACCGGCAGTAGCCCGGCGATCAGCCGGAGCAGTGTGGACTTGCCGCAACCGGACCGGCCCACCACCGCCACGAACTCGCCCTCGGCGATGTGAAGGCCGATGTCCTGGAGCGCCACCGTGGAACCGGACCGGCTGGTGAAACTCCGGGACACGCCGGTGAGTCTGATCATCCGGCGGTCTCCCCATCCACTGGTGATCGCCATGTCGGCCGGTTCGTAACGCCCAGTCAGGCTACCCGCAGCAGGGCGCTCGGCGGTACCTGTCGTTCTGTCGGCGCATGCTCCGATGCCCCACATCTGGCCCACGCCTGGCCCACAACTACCCTCCCCTCGTACGCTGTTGCCCCGCACTAAGTGTCATGCTCGCGGCGGTTCAGTCACGCCGTTCGGTCTCGTCTGTCTCGTCTGTCTCGACGCCCCTCCGCCGGCACAGTCGGCGGTCGGAAAGGACAACACTGTGCGCATGATCAGGTTCGCCCGTACGGTCGCCGCGGTAGCCCTGACCACAGCGCTGGCGCTGGTGGCGGGATGTGGCGGCTCGGATTCCGACGCAGGGGCCGGTGAAGACGGCAAGGCACTGAAGAAGGTGACTTACCTGACCTCGTTCGGCAACTTCGGGCGGGACGCGTACGCCTGGGTCGCGAAGGACAAGGGGTTCTTCGAAGAGGCCGGCTTCGACGTAGAGATCAAGCCGGGCCAGGGCACCGGCGGCGTGATTCCGGCCGTCGTGAGTGGCCAGGCGCAGTTCGGCCCGATCGACCTGACGGGAGGTCTGCTGCACATGGGCAGCGGTCAGGCGAAGGACTTCGTCGCGGTGGCTGCCATCCAGCAGCGCACCATGGCCGCGATCGCCACCACCGAGGGCAACGGCATCGCCACTCCGAAGGACCTCGAGGGCAAACGACTCGCCGACACGCCCGGCTCGGTCGTACGCAACCTTTTCCCGACGTACGCCCGACTGGCCGGAGTGGACGCCGACAAGGTGACCTGGGTCAACGGCGAGGCACAGACCCTGATGGGCACGCTCGCCGGCGGCTCGGTGGACGGCATCGGCCAGTTCGTGGTGGGTAAGCCGACCATCGAGGCCGTGACCAAGAAGAAGGCCGTCCTGCTGCCGTACAGCGACGTGATACCCGACCTCTACGGAAACGTGCTGATCACGTCGAAGAAGATCGCCGAACAGGATCCGGAGATGGTGAAGCGGTTCACCAATGCGCTGCTCAAGGGCTTGGAGTACAGCCTCGCCAACTCGAAGGAAGCCGCCGAGATCCTTGAGCGGAACGTGGACGCCACGAACCCGACCGCCGCGGCCGCCGAGTTGGAGTTGATGGCCGAGTACGTCACGCCGGGCGGTTCCGGCACGGCGATCGGGACGCTGGACTCCGCGCGTGTCGCGAGGAGCATCGCGATCCTGGAGCGAGCGGGCGCGCTGCGGCCAGGAATGACCCCTGAGCAGATCATCGACTTCGACCTGGTGCCGAAAGCCTGATCGCGCCGCGCTGGAGAAGGACCGCGCTGGGAGAAGGACGGGATGACCGAACTGTCGAAGCCGCAGCAGGGCTCGGCGGCGGGCCCGGAGCCGGTGCCCGGGCCGCGAGTCGGTCCACGGCGCAGGACGGGCCTCGGTGTCGCGCTGCCGCCCTTGGCCGGGCTGCTGATCGCGCTCGGCGTGTGGTGGCTTCTCACCTCCGTGCTGGAGGTGATCCACCCGGCTGTGCTGCCTCCGCCAGGTGCCGTGCTCTCGGCGTTCGCCGCAGCCCCGGTCCGGTTCCTGGACCATGCCGGCGACACCACGGTGGAGACGGTTGTCGGGTTCGTCCTCTCCAGCGCCTGCGGTGTTCTGATCGGACTGTCACTGGCGGGCTCGCGGGTACTGGAGCGAATGTTCACGCCGCTGCTGGTCGCCGTCAACGCGGTTCCGAAGATCGCGCTCGGGCCGCTGTTGGTGGGAGCGCTCGGCTGGGGGCCGAAGCCGGTCCTGACCATGGTCTTCCTGCTCTGCTTCTTCCCGATCGTGCTGTCCACCGCGACCGGCCTCACGTCGACCCCGGCCGACCTGGCGGAGTTGGCGCGCTCGCTGGACGCCTCGCGCTGGCAGGCGTTCCGGAAGGTACGGTTGCCCGCCGCACTGCCGCAGATCTTCGTCGGTCTGAAGGTGGCCATGCCTCTCGCTGCGATCGGCGCTGTCATCGGCGAGTTCCAGGCAGGTGAGTCCGGGCTGGGCTATCTGATCGTGCAGGCGGGTGGGGTCGGCGACACCGCCACCGCCTGGGCCGCGATCATCCTGATCGGATTGATGAGCATCCTGCTCTACTTCGCTTTGGTGTTGTTGGAACGGTTCGCGCTGCCCTGGGTCAGGGACACCACCTCGCGCGGCTGAACCGGCTGGGCTCGTGGCTGGGTCCATCTCGGGAGAGATGGCACGCCGGCCATCGGAGTCCACTCGCGGACATCGACGCCCGAAAGAGGCGGACACCATGCTTTCGTGCCGCCCCGTGCGGTCGGTGACCGCACGGGGCGAACCTCTGTTGCTCACGGCGGGTTCCAGCAACGGGAGTGAGCTGCTCCCGGTCCACCCTGCTCTTCACTCAATGATTTCAGAGATTGATTTCAGAGATTGGTTTCAGAGCATGATGAGCAGACGTGTATTCGGCTTGAGCTTCCTGTTCACCGAACGACTCTGTACGTATACCTCCAGCTTGGGGTTGTTCCCCGCTTTCACGGAGACGGTCCCCTGGATGTCCGTACCGAAAAGAAGGCTGCGTGCCGCGTCGCCCGTATAGGCTCGGTCGGTGTCCTTTTCGACCACGATAACTTCCTTGTTCTGCTGAACCTGAGCTCGGGCGCCCAGCTGGTAGTAACACGAACCACGTTCGTACGTCACGCCTGGATGCGAGTTGACGAAGGGACGGATCTCGACCTCCTTGTCCACTTTCAGGAGCCGGTACTTGTCGGCCGGAATCGGTTCGAGGTTCGCCCGCACCTCGTCAACCGATATGTCCTGACCGACGGCGAACAGGTTCTTCGTGCCACGCACCCCCTGCTCGCGCCCGCGCAGGAAGCTGGTGGCGGCAGCGCGCACGGTGCCGATCGCCTCCTCGACACCCTTCTGGGAATCCGCATCCCAGATGGCGATGTTCCCGGCCGGGAAGCCGTAGTTCTGGGCGGTCCGCTTGGCCAGGGAGTTCGGAACGAGGATCGCGGAAGTCCAATGCCCCGGCAGCCCGCCCATCTTCGCCGTGATCCTGTCGAGCCAGGGGCCGAGGATGGCCATGTCGCCGTCGTGCCGCCTGTCGCCGCCGGAGGCGTTCTCCTCGCCGTCCGTCACAACGATCTGGAGGAAGCTGTGCTCGCCGTATTCCTCCCAGATATGGCCCAGGTCGTCCAGGGACTTCAGAGAAGCCTCGATGAGGGCCGTAGCGCCATTGTTGACCTGGTACAGCCCGCGCATGGACGGCAGATGCTTCACGTCCATGTCCCAGACCAGATTCTCCACCCTGTGATCAAAGGAATAGAGGCTGATCCGGGTCTCGTGGCCGAGGCTGTCCGACTCGGCCTTCAACCCTGCCACGAACTCGTCCACAACTCGAATGAGTTGGCTCTGGTGCGGACGCATTGAACCCGAACAGTCCACCACCAGCGCGACGTGATTCACCTTGTGCTGAATCTTGTTTGCGGGCATGTTTGTGCTCCCCCTTCGAGGCTCCCCGAGTGATGTCTCCACTCTATGGGGAGGCACTGACAACGGCCTTTGACGCTCCATCACCTGCCTGTATCCAGCGTCGTGTCCGGCACCCAGGAAGCGCCCGGCGATCGCCCATCGCAGCTCACTGGAAGCGGACCATCATGCTGGTTCCAAGCAACCTGCGGGATCGTTGAGCGGCTGATGCCGGAGGAGTTGTGGGAGCTGTTCCAGCGTGTGACGCCGGAGGCGCCCACGCGGCCTCAAGGCGGTGGCCGGCGCAGGCACGGTGCCCGTGAGGTTCTGGCTGCGATCGTGTTCGTTGCGACGTCCGGCTGTACCTGGCAGCAGCTGCCTGCTGCATCGTTCGGTCCGTCCGGAGCGACGGCTCACCGCCGCTTCACGGAGTGGACGAAGGCCAGGGTGGGGGCGAAGCTCCACCGCCTGGTCCTCGACGAACTGGTGAACATGCGCACCATGCGGGTGCCAACATCCATGACAGCCAGGCCCCGATCCCGCTCGTGAAGGGCATACCGACGGTTCCGGTCCCGCCGGGGCCCCCGACGTCGCAGACCCGCAAAGCTCCATGCCGACAAGGCGTCGCCACGAGCGCAAGGCCGAGCACTTCCTCGCCTTCACGGGTATCGCCTGCAGCCTCATCTGCTGCCGGCGGCTCGCCCGCTGATGTGGGCTCGCAGCAACTGCACCGCCAGGTCATGGCCGTAGCGATTCGCCATGTCCATGGGGGTGTCACCGTCTGGATCCGCAAGCCCCGGATCAGCACCAAAGGCCAGCAGCACAGCAGTGGTATGCACAGTCAACGGTCGCCCACTCTGCAGGGAGCTGTCGCCCTCGACGTCGATCGAATGTGTCAGCAGCGTCATATTGCTTCAGACCTCATTGGGATCGGAGCCGTCGGCCAGTAGCCGGGCCAGAGTCTCCACATCCTCGTACTCGACCGCGTGATGGGCGGGTGTCCAGTAGTCGCTCACCAAGGCATTCAACCGCCACCGTGATGACCACCAGCGGACGAAGAACCTTTTGGCACGACTGATCGATCTGCAGCCCTGGCCCGGTCGCTTAGAGCAGAGCAGATCCGAAGGCGGGGCATGGTGGGCACGCGCATAGCCGCACGCCGAACTATGTTGTCCCGCCACATGTGCTCCTGACCTGCATGTTCCTACGGTGTGGCGACACGTAACCGTCCCCACCGCACACGAGGAAGTGGCGTACATGACGTCCCCAGCATCCGCTCCACCGACGCCGAACAACCTCCGTGGCATCGTCGCCGCCAGCCTCATAGGCACCACCATCGAGCGGTACGACAACTCATTCGATCAGGGCTAGGACCTGCGGCTTTCCATGATTCCGGCCCTCGTCGAGCGGCACGTACTCGACCACGTCGTCCCGATCGGAGCGCGCCGCCGCCTGACAGGCCTGCGGATCACGGTCAACCCGCACACCGCGCCCTCGTCCGTACAACGTGGCCTGCGGGCACGGCTGTTCTCCCTTCAGCTTTCGGTCATGGGGCAGAGGTCACGCTCGTCGTCGGCGTGCATGGCGGCTATGACGCGGGGCGTACGTTGCGCGCGGTGAAGACATACGTCCCCGATGGAACGCGGTAGACGGCCCGGTCGGCGTCGCTGCGCTGGAACTGCGCGCCCTCGGGGGTCGCGTGCACGGTGCGGTCACCCGTCGGCACGCGTACCTCGGCCGTGGTGTTCGGGGGGATCTCGACCGTGAGCCGGAAGATGCCCTTGTCGAGGGTCCATTCCGTTGCCGCCTTGCCGTGGGGGGTCTGGTAGCTCCCTTCGGCTTGGGTGAGGTCGCCGACGACGCGTGGATCGATCACCAGGTCGCGGTAGCCGACGGAGCCTGGGGCCTGCCGGATGCCGGCCAGGCCGCTGTGGAACCACTCCTCGATCTGCAACAGGATCATGTGGTTCTTCGAGGCGTCGATGCCCCAGTGCTCGGGGATGGTCGTCAGGCCGCCGGGGTTCGCCGTGGTCGGTGCCATGAAGAAGCCGTAGCTGGGCCGGGTGTCTTCCTGGAGCACGTCCCACAGCACATCGTCGCGGCCGGCGGCCGTCAGCGCGCGCACGGTCGGGGCGAGTCCTATGGTGCCGCCGCTGAGGTGGGGTCCGCCGCCGTACGGCTGGAAGCCGTGGATCAGCTCGACCAGTGCGTCGAGGACCCGCTTGCGCTCGTCTTCGGGGACCAGTCCCTCGTCGAGCGCGAGGGCCTGGGCGGCCTGGGTCGCGCCGGTGGTGCCCGCGTCGCCCTGGCTGGTGTAGCGGCCGAGTGCGGAATTGTAGAACGCGGTGTTGAACGCCGCCTTGATGGTGGCCGCGAGGTCACGGTACTCGCGCGCGTCCGCGTCCCGTCCCAGCAGGGCGGCCATTTTGGCCATCCGGTCGGCGATTTGGTGGTATCCCCAAGTGCCGGTGATGCGGCCCGAGGTGGGTTCGGCCGCGATCCAGTCCGCCAGTGCGGCGTCGACGATGTGTGCGTCGGCGCCCGTGCCCGTCTTCCTGGTCCTGATGTACTGCAGGAACGCCTGCATCTGGGAGTAGTACCGGGCCATCGTCGAGGTGTCGCCGTAGGTCTCGTAGAGGAACCACGGCACCAGGACGATTCCTTTGCCCCAGTTGATCTCGTCGCCGAACCGGCCGAGGTAGCCCCAGTCGTACACCGGCGCCTTGAGCGCGACGTTGCCGATGTTGTCGCCGGTCTTGGACTGCCCCTCCGCCAGGTGGCGTTGCATCGTGCGCAGGTAGGCGGCGTAGCCGAAGTTCCGGTGCAGGGAGCCGAAGGGCTGCAGGTAGTCCGCGGGGTAGGCGAGCTTCTCCCGCCCGGGGCAGTCGGTGAACGTCGACATCGTGTTGCTCGTGATCGAGTAACGGGCCATGCGGTGGATGCGGTTGATGCGGTCGTTGGAGGTCCGGATGTGGCCGGCCACCGGGGTGTCCGCGTACAGCTGCAGACCTGTGATCGTGTCGGTCGTCGGCCGGTAGCCCTCCGGCAGGCCGGTCACCTGGACCCACTGCATGCCGGAGTAGTGGAAGCGGGGGTGCCACCTCTCGCCGTGGGGGTCGCCGTGGGTGGTGTACGCGGCGAAGATGTCAGTGCCCCGGCGTCCGCCGCCGCCCATGATGGACGCCTGGTCGACCGTACCGTCGGCGGCCAGCGATTCGGCCGGGAGCATCTTGATCGTCGTACCGGCCGGCACGCTGCCGTCGACGCTGAGCTGCGGCCAGCCCGCAAATGCCTGACCGAAGTCGAACACCCACACACCCGGCTGAGGCTGCGTCACACCGACCGGGCGGATCCGGTCCATGACCTTCACCGGCTCACCCGCCCGCCAGACAAGATCCGTTGTCAGGTTGGGAGGCGGGGCGATACCCGCGTCGATCCACCCAACGGGCGAGCCGTCGCGGCGCTTCGCCGTCGCGCCCAGGTCGGCGCCGGGGGCGGTCCATCCGGGCTGCTCCCGGCGGGAGTCGTAGTCGGAGCCCGAGTACCAGTTGGCGGTCGTCGTCGCGCCGAGCGCCGCCTGCCACGTCCGGTCGCTGACGATCGTCTCGGTGAAGCCGTCCGCTGTCGTGATCTCCAGCCGGGCGATCATTCGGGGCGTCACGGCGGCGCCGGCGCTCGGATCCGTACTGGCGAGGGAGTTCCCGGATCCGGTGACCTCGGCGTCCGCCGCGTGGGCGGCGCTCAGGGGCGGCTCGAAACTGATGCCCGTACCGTCCGGGCCCGCGGTACCGATCGCGGTGATCGTACGGGACTCCAGCCGCTCACCGCCGTCGCCCGTGTCGATGTTGATCGTGCCGCCGATGTGATAGCCGGTCACGTTGCTCACCTTGACGGCGGCGTCCCCGGCGGCGGCCGGCACGGCCAGCGTTCCGCTGCCCTTGAACTGGCTCTGCCACCAGCTGTACGGGGCTGTGCGACCGGTCGCCGGGTTGGTGACCGAGCGCGTGACCAGGGCGGTTCCGTGCCCCAGTTCGACGCCCAGGGTGTTGGTGCCTGGGCGGATCAGATGCGTCACGTCATGGGCGCGGTACTCCGTGGTGAGCTGGTAGTTGGAGGTGCCGGGTGCGAGCGCCTCGTCGGTCACGGCCTTGCCGTTGAGCGTGGCGTGGTGAAGGCCGACCCCCGACAGGTACAGGCGGGCCTTGGTGATCTTCGCCCCGTGCCGCCGGCCGACCGTGAACGCACGCGCGAAGATCGGCAGCGGATCACCGACGTCCCGGCCGGGACACTCGATCCACTGGGCCGCGCCCCAGTCGCCACGCTGCAGCAGTCCCATCTCCCACGAGGCGGGACGGCTCCAGTCGGTCATGTCACCGTGTGTGCTCCAGACCCTGACCTGCCACACGACCGACTGACGGGACCGCAGCGCATCTCCGCCCCACGCGATGTCGGTCTGAGCGTCCGAGCGGACTTCGCCCGAGTCCCACAGGTACCGGCCGGCAGCCAGTTCGCGCGTGCCGCGTGCCGCCCGGATCCGGTACGCGGCCTGTCGCCACCCGGCCGGAGCATGGGTGACGTGCCAGCTCAGCCGCGGCGTCGGGTCGTCGACGCCGAGCGGCTCGTCGCTCCGGCCGTTGGCGGCGAGATGGTCGACCGTCGCTCGGCGGGGTCCGGCAGCGGCGGCCGGGGCGGCGGTCGCGAGGGGCAGCGCCAGTCCGGCCGTCCCTGCTACAACGGTCCCGATGACTTGTCTGCGGCTCATGTCACCGTGCGGCTCTGCGGACATACCTCACTCCTCGATGGCTGTGGAAGGGGTCGCGGTCACATCGGCAGCGGTCACGAACCGGCCTTGTACTCGGTGTCCATGTCGCCGAGGAGTTCGCGGGGCGTCGACTGCCCGCTGAAGATCTCCTGGAGGCCGCTGAGCATGGTCTGCTGCACCTTGGCGTTGGGCCACAGCTGATCCATGAAGGGCACCGTGCGGTCGTCCTGTATGAACGTGGCGAGTTCGGTCAGGGACGGGTCGACCTCATGGCCCGTGCCGGGGAGTGAAGGCAGACTTCCCTGCTTCTTGACGAAAAGGTTCATGCCCTCCGGCGACATCACGAAGTTCACGAACTTCAGGGCGACTTCCTCGTTCTTCGCCTCGGCGTTGACGCCGTAGCCGGCACCCGCAGCGGCCGGGATGAGGGCCGCGGACGGGTCGTCGGTGGCCGGAAGTGCCTTGAAGGTGAACGTGCCCTTCGGGTTCTTGCCCTTGAGGAGGGCGATCACCCAGTTGCCCTGGACGATGCCGAGCGTCTTGCCGGTGGCGGCAAGTTGCTGGCTGGCCTCGTAGTTGGTGCCCAGCGGGTTCTTCTGGAAGCAGCCGGTCTTCTCCATCGTCAGGTACTTGTCGACGGCGGTGGTCCACGGCGACTTGGCGAAGGTGGCCTGTCCGGCCTGCATCTTCTGGTCGAAGTCGCGATCGGGGCCGTAGACAGTCGTGGCGACCAGTGCGTACAGCACGAGTTGGGTGACCCAGTTGTCCTGGTTGCCCAGTGCGAAGGCGGGAGTTCCCTTGGCCTTCGCGTCCCGGCAGAACGCGAGCAGTTCGGTCCAGGTCTCCGGCGGGGTGAGTCCGGCCTTCTCCATGGCCTGCTGGTTGTAGACAGCGCCGATGCCGTTCAGCCCGAAGACCGCGTTGTAGGTCTTCCCCTCGTACTGGGCCACGCTCTTGACCGCGTCCGGCAGCTTGGCGGCCCACAGCTGGTCCGAGAGGTCACGCAGATAGCCCGGCTCGGCCAGGACGTAGGTGGCACCGGGATTGCCGTCGCCCGGCCAGACGGACACCACGTCCGGTGCGGTACCCGAGGACAGCTGGGTGCGGATCTGCTGCTGGTACTGGTCCGCGCCGCTGGTGGTGTAGCGGACCTTGACGCCCGGGTTGGCCTTCTCGAACGCCTTCACGACGTCCTCGACCGAGCCCTGGTCGATGGAGGCGAGCGTCAGAGTCTTGGAACCGCCGCCGGAGTCGCTCGCCTTCGTGCCGCCGCTGCAGGCGGCCAGCAGAGCGGCGGCTGTCACGGCCGCGACCAGAGTCATCGGTGTGCGTGTCTTCATCTTGTCCCCCTCGGGGAAGTGACAGTGGGCGTGGGTGAGGGACGGGAGCCGCGGGTCATCCCCGCAGCCCTCCCGCGAAGCCGTTGATGATGCTGCGCTGCAGCAGGAAGTAGACGATCAGGACGGGCAGGATGCTGATCACGAGCGCGGCGAAGATGAGGTTCCAGTCGGTGACGTACTGGCCGACGAACCCGGCGATCGCGACCGGCATGGTCTGCTGGGCGCTGCCGCTCAGATACAGCAGCGGGGTGAAGAAGTCGTTCCACACGGCCACCGTGTTGAGCACCAACGCCGTGACCGTGACGGGCTTGAGCATCGGCAGCACCACTCGCCGGAAGGCCTGCAGCGGTGTGCAGCCGTCGATCAGGGCCGCGTCCTCGAAGTCCCTGGGCAGGGCGCGCAGGAAGCCGACGTAGAGGAAGACGGTGAACGGCACCTGCAGCCCGGAGTAGAAGAGGACCAGCGCCCACGGGGTGCCGAGCAGACCGAGGTCGCGCATGGTCTGGTAGAGCGGCAGGGAGGCGAGTTGGAAGGGCAGCACCAGGCCCAGCAGGACGAGCAGGTACGTTCCCCGCGACCAGCGGGCCGTGATCCGGGCCAGCGGATAGGCCGCCAGGGAGGAGACGGCGAGTACGACGACGACACTGCACGCCGTCACCAGCAGGCTGTTGGCCAACGCGCCGCCCAGCGAGCCCTGTTGCCAGGCCTGCGTGAAGTTGTCCAGGGTCGGCGAGCTGGTCGGCCGGATCGGTGAGGAGGTGTCGGAGGACGGACGTACGGCCAGGTTGACCAGGACGTACAGCGGGAAGGCCACGAACAGGGCGGCGGCGATCATCGCCAGTTCCAGGGCGAGCGTGCGGCGGCTGTAGCGGTTCATGACGCGGCCTTCTCGTTGCGGGAGAGCAGCAGGTACTGCCCCGTGGAGGCGACCGCCACGATGATGGTCAGGACCACCGCGAGGGCGATGCTGTAGCCGAACTCGCCGAGGGTGAAGGCGTCCTTGTAGATCAGCGTGGAGATCGTGTCGGTCGCGTGTCCGGGCCCTCCGCCGGTCAGCGCGTGCACCTGGTCGAAGAGTTTGATCCCGCCGATGATCGACAGCATCAGGTTGATGGTGAGGGCGGGGGCCAGCAGCGGGCGGGTCACCGACCAGAAGCGCCGTACGGGGCCGGCGCCGTCCATCGCCGCGGCCTCGTGGATCTCCTTGGGCACCGACTGGAGCCCGGCCAGGAAGATCACCATGGAGTAGCCGGCGAACTGCCACACGACGACTCCGACGACGGCCCAGAGGGCGAGGTCGGGATCTCCCAGCCAGTCCTGTTCCCAGCTGTCCAGTCCGACCGCGCCCAGGAGACTGTTCACGGCGCCGTCCGGGCCGAGCAGGTTCCGCCACAGGTAGGCGGTCACGATGGGGGTGACCACCGCCGGGGCGAACAGGAACACCCTCAGCAGATTCCGGGACCTGATGGCCGAGTTGACGCCGAGGGCCAACGCCAGCCCCACCGCGTTCTGTACGACCGTGATCGCCACCGCGATCAGCAGGGTGTGCCAGACGGCCTGCCGTGCGTCGGCGTCGCCGAGCATGTCGGAGAAGTTGCCGAGACCGACGAAGGAGAAATCGCGGCTCAGGCCGTCCCAGTCGGTGAACGCGTAGTACACGCCGCGGGCACTGGGCGCCAGGACGACGAAGGCGAACAGCAGCAGGGCCGGCAACACGAACCACCAGGGCGGCCCGTTGTGGCCCCGGCGGACACGTGTCGCCGAAGCCGGAGCCGGGAGTCGGCCACGATCCGGAAGCCGGTCTTGCGAAGCGAGGGTCACGGGCGGACCTACTTCCTTGAAACGTTTCACACAGGTGCCGGGGCAGGCTCGGTCCAGCTCGACGCAGAAGCGGGAACGGTGCCGGCTGTCGGCGCGCAGTGAGGTGAAGTCCGGCGTCGGCAATCCGCCGCCGGAGGCGAATTTGGGTAACGTTGCCCAAGCGGTGCTGCCAGACCCTAAAGAGCCTCCACCGTGACGTCAAGATGCCGCACAAGCTGCACTTGTGTTATGAGACCGGGGCTGCGAAGAGTCTCGCGAGCGGGGTACGACTGGAGCCGCATCTACCCTCGTCGGAGCGTCCGCTCGTACACTCCCTCGACAACGTTCCCCATCTCCGGAGGGCACCGGATGGAGCCGCCAGCACCGCAGCGCCGTGTCACCATCGTCGATGTCGCACGGCACGCCCAGGTGTCCACCACCGCCGTCTCGAAGGTGCTGCGCAACGCTTACGGGGCCAGCCCCGAGATGCGCGCGAAGGTACGGCGGGCAATCGACGAACTGGGCTACCGGCCCCTCGCGGCCGCGCGGGGCCTGCGCGGCCAGACGTACACCATCGGTGTGATGCTGCCCGACATCCGCAACCCGTTCTTCCCCGAGATCCTCGACGGGATCACCGGCCACCTCGCGGACACCGACTACCAGGTCTTCCTGGGGCCCGGCGGCTGCAACGACGAGCAGGCGGAAGCGCGCGTCACGGACGCCATGATCGACCGCGGGATGGACGGCATCATCCTGATCGCACCCGTGTCATCGCGCGCCCGTCTCGAACACATCGCCTCCGCCGTACCGGCCGTGGTCGTCGGCCGCCACGGCCACTCCGCGGTGTACGACACCGTGACGGACGACGACATGGCGGGGGCGTCCCTGGTCGTCGGCCACCTCGCCGGGCTGGGACACCGGCGGATCGCCCACATCGAGCATCGCGAGACCGACGCGACGCGCCGCGCGGAGATGCCCAACGCCCAGCGCGCGGACGGCTATCGGCGCGCCATGCAGGCCATCGGCCTCGCGGAGGAGATCGATGTCGTCTCCACCAGCTACACCCAGCAGGGCGGCTACGAGGGGGCCAGGCAGCTGCTGGCTCGTCCTCGACGGCCCACGGCCGTCTTCGCCGGCGCGGACATCGTCGCCATGGGGGTGCTGGAGGCCGTCGCCGAAGCAGGGCTGTCGGTTCCCGGTGACATCTCGGTGGCCGGCTACGACAACACGACTTTCGCCTCCTTCGGCCCCATCTCGCTGACGAGCGTCGACCAGGCGGGGCACGACATCGGAGGGAACGCGGCGCGCCTCCTGCTCGAACGGATCGCCGATCGTCAGAAGACATCAGTGCAGGTCAAACTCTCGCCCATGCTGGTACCGCGCCGCACCACGGCAGCTCCCCAGGCGTAGACCGGCAACGCCTGGACGGGAAAGCCGCATTCAACCGTTCGGTTGAACGCGGGCTTCCACCTCTTCGGGACCTCATCGCTCCGTGCGGAGGACGCGACGCCGACGCGGGCCGTACCAGAATGATCACCGCCCGTGGCACGCGCCTGGCCTTCACGCCACCCCCTTCCGAGAGGTTCCCCTCGCATGCCCAGATTCCCCAGCAGGCGACGTGTCCTCACCACCAGCGCCGGTGCCGTCCTCGGCACGGCCGCCTTCGGTGTGTCAGCGCTCCCGGCCTCCGGCTCCCACGCGTCAGCGCGCTCGACCGGAGGTGAGGAGACCAGGTCGCTGGACGAGCTCTACCGAGCCGCCCTCGCGGAAGGCGGGAAGCTCGTCGTCTACGCCGGCGGTGACACGCCGACGCAGCAGGACGGCACCAAGGCCGCCTTCAGGGACCGCTTCCCGGACATCGACCTGACGCTGATCGTCGACTACAGCAAGTACCACGACGTGCGTGTCGACAACCAGTTCGCCACCGGCACCCTCGTTCCGGACGTCGTGCAGTTCCAGACGCTTCACGACTTCGACCGCTGGAAGCGGCAGGGGCGCCTGCTGCACTACAAGCCTGCCGGGTTCTCGAAGGTCTACGACAAGTTCAGGGACCCGGACGGGGCGTGGGTGGCCACGGGAGCGATCGCCTTCAGCTTCATGTACAGCACGGCGGAGGTGGGCTCGGACGTGCGGCTCACCCCTCGCGACCTGGTCGACCCGAAGTGGAAGGGCCAGATCGCCTCCTCGTACCCGCACGACGACGACGCGGTCCTCTACCTCTACGCGCTGTACGCCCGGACGTACGGCTGGGACTGGGTGGCCCGGCTCGCCGCCCAGGACGTCCGGTTCGCCCGGGGCAGCAACTCCCCCGGCGAGGCGGTCTTCGGCGGGCAGAAGGCCATCGGCGTCGGCACCGCGGGATCGGCGGTCGGGTCGTCCCCGGCGAGGTTCGTGATCGACGACGGGCACCCGTTCATGGCCTGGGGCCAGCGCACCGCCGTCCTCAAGCAGGCCGGGAACAGCACGGCCGCCAAGCTGTTCCTCAACTGGCAGCTGTCGACGGAGATGCAGAACGGATCCTTCAACGGCTGGTCCGTGCGTACCGATGTCACTCCCCCGGCCGGTCTGAAGCCGATCTGGGAGTACCCCAACGCCCACCTGGACGGGTTCCCCCGTTTCATGGCCGACCGGGCCGAGGTGGAGCGCTGGAAGCAGACCTTCGCCCTGTACTTCGGCGAGGTCCAGGGCGCTCCCACGCCAGGTTGGCTCGGGCTGCACCCGGGGGCGTAGCCCCCGGCGGGGCTGCTGTTCCGCACGGCTGCCGCCTGGCGGAACGGCAGCCCCGCTCTTCACATGAGCCCTACAAGCGGTGGATAGACCCACCCCCTGTCCCAATGGATCTTCCGTCCAAGGGGTGTGTCGTGCCCGACGGGTGTGTCGTGCCCGACCCCGGCCCTGTGAACGCTTCCGCGCCGGTCAACCACAGACGGTTCGGCCCGAGGCAGCTGCCGCATCTGCTGTTCTTCCTCGTCGTCGGCGCCGCGGTGGTTCGCCTCGCCCGTCTCAACATCCCGCTGTGCTGGGAGATCGTGACCGTCAGCGGGCTCCTCGCCGGGGTCCTACGCGGGGGGCCTCGCGCTGGGGAGCAGGCTGGGAAGGCGCGCCCGCAACGCCTGGGTCGGGGTTCTCCTCCTGCTGTGGGCGGTCCTCGTCCTCCTCACTCCGCCTCCCTTCACCGGCGCCTATGTCTGGTGCGCCGTGCCGCTGGCGTGTGTGACGCTGTCCACGCTCTCGGCCCGGGCTGCCGGTGCTGCGCTGACCGCGGTCACCGCTCTGCTCGTCGGTCAGCTGACCCGTACCGCGGGCGGGTTCGACCCGGAGATGGTCCTGATCCCCGTGGCGGCCGTCTGGGGCACGATGGCCCTGTACCGAACCCAGCAACGCAATGTCGCGGAGCGCCAGCGTCTGGTCGAGGAGCTGCGCAGCACACGCGACGTACTGGCGGACGAGCGGCACCGGAGCGGCGCGCTCGAGGAACGCGCACGCATCGCCCGTGACCTGCACGACACGCTCGCCCAGGAACTGTCCGGCAGCCTGATGCTGTTGCAGGCGGCCGAACAGGACTGGGACGAGCGGCCCGACGTGGCACGTACCCGGGTGCGTGCCGTCGCCGACGGCCTGGACGCGGGGCTCGCCGAGACCCGGCGGATCATCCAGGATCTCTCCGCGCCCGAAGTCGCCGAGGCCGGACTGGAGGGTTCCCTGCGGCTGCTGTGCGCCCGGGTGGGCGGGCCGGGCGATGTCGGCCGTGTGCAGTTCCGCTCTGCGGGCGGCCTGGCCGTAGGCCTGGACGAACAGACCGCGACCACCTTGTTCCGCGTGGCGCAGAGCGTGCTGGCGAACGTCCGGGAACACGCGCACGCCACCAGCGCATCAGTAACGGTCCGTCATCTCAGCGACCGCGTCGAGCTGGACGTGTGCGACGACGGCGTCGGCTTCGACCCCGGCCGCGTCGGTGAATCGGTGCCGCCGGGCCGGGGATTCGGTCTCCTCGCGACTCGGGAGCGCCTACGCAAGACCAGCGGTGATCTCGCGGTCCACAGCGCGCCCGGCCGGGGCACGCGCATCCGGGCCACGGTTCCCGCCTCCTCGTCGCGCCCCTGCCCGACGCTCCCCCTCGCCGCGACGGCAGCCCGATGACGGCCCCGTCGCGCCGCGTCCTGATCGCCGACGACCACACAGTGGTCCGAGCCGGGCTACGGGCCCTGCTGGAGGGCACGCCCGATCTTCACGTGATCGCGGAGGCCGGCACCGGTGAGGAGGCTGTGCGTCTCGCCCTCGCGCTGACACCCGATGTGGTGCTGATGGACCTGCGCTTCGCGGGCACGAGCCAGGGCATCGACGGGATCGAGGCGATCCGCCGGCTGGCCGGCGAGGCTCCTGGCATGCCCGTGGTGATGCTGACCAGCTATTCGGGACGGGCCGACGTCGTACGGGCCCTGGAGGCCGGGGCGCGCGGGTACGTCCTCAAGGCCGGGCCGCCTGAGGATCTCTTCCGAGCCGTGCGCAGCGCCGCCGAGGGCGGTTTCGGCCTCGCGGCGGAGGTGGTCGGCGGCCTCGTCGGGCAGGTGGTGAGTCCTGCGCCGGAGCTGACGCAACGGGAGAGCGAGGTCGTCCGGTTGATGGCCGACGGACACAGCAACCGCGCCATCGCGGACGCCCTGTATTTGAGTGAGGCGACCGTCAAGACGCACCTGGTGCGCATCTACCGCAAACTCGGCGTCGACAACAGGGCGGCGGCGGTCTCCGAAGCGGTGCGCCGGGGGCTGCTCGAACTCACCTGAGGGCTGGCTGCCCGGCTCGGCGGATGCCGCGCCGGGCAGCCCTCAGCTCTTCGCAACGTCCTACACGAGGTGGGTCACGCGGGCAAAGGGGGGAGTCATGACCATCGGAGACCTCCTGGTGGCTGGTGCGCGGACGTGGCCTTCGCCGGGCCGTGTCCGGCTCGCGGATCGGCGGAACAGGCCAGCTCACTGCTTCAGGGAAGTAGACGGACACCCCCGTCCCGAGCCGGGATGAGGCCCGCCGCCTACGGCATCGTCGGGCCGTGGCCGAGGGGTCCGACCGGACCGGAGCGAAGGCGCCCGCCGTCGCTTTGCAAGTGGTGGATCACGCGGCCGACCGCCGGGATGTGGCGGGTGCGGGGGTGGTCGGTGACATCGGCTCTTCGGGCGGCAGGGCCTTGGGCAGGCGGGGCACCCAGGCCAGGCCGATGAGGGCTGCGACCAGCATCAGGGCGAGAAGAAGGCCGAAGAACAGCCGGGTGTGGCCCAGGGCGAAGACGGGCGTACCCAGCGCGGCCAGTCCGGCGACGGCTCGGGTGAAAGCCATCGTCACGCCCTGGGCTGTGGCCCGCAGCAGGGTGGGGAACAGTTCCTGGGACCAGACCTTGTAGATGGACTCGCCGGCGAAGGAGTTGCCGAGGCCGGAGATGAGCATGACGGCGACCAGGGTGAACTTACTGGGGCCGAGCAGCGCGGGAAGCGCCCAGGCGATGACGATGAGGGCGGTGCCGGCGGCGAACCAGGCATGCCTGGCGGGCCGGTCGACGACCCGCATGAACACCAGGCCGGCGAGGAAGCCTGTCGGCAGTCCGAGGAGGGTCAGCTGGGAGAACTGGGCGACCTCTCCCTTGGCGAGCGCGGTCCACAGGAAGGTGCCGAACTGGCCGAGGGTGTTCGCACCGAGGTTCCAGGTCGCGTAGTACAGGCCGGTGGCGAGCAGGGCGTAGACGGTCGGTGCCCGGAAGAGATCACGGACGCGGCTGAACTCCATGGTCTCCGAGACCGCCGTGGGACGCGCTTCGGCGGCCCTGCGCGCGGCCGTCCATTCTGCCGACTCCCTGAGGCTGAGACGCAGCAGCAGAACCACGACCGCCACGACCAGCAGGTGGGCGAAGAGGATCCGGCCGCCGAGGATGCCCTGCGCTCCCATGAAGGAGGTCAAGCCGAGCACGGCCACGATGCCGGCGAGCCACAGCATGCCGGAGAACACGACCATGGTGCCCTTCTTGCCGGCCGGTGCCTCCTCGTTGACGAGCGCGAGCGACACGGGAAGGTCCGCGCCGATGGCGAGACCGGTCGCCATGACACCGGCATACAGCAGGGCAGGTCCGGCGGCCACGAGGAGCAGCAGGACGCCGGCAGCGTAGAGGACGAGGGAGAGAGTGAAGATCTTCCGGCGGCCGAACCGGTCGCCCAGTCGGCCGCCGGAGAGCGCACCGGCCGCGAACGCCAGCGTCTGCAGGCCCAGCAGAGATCCGATGGTGCCGGCGCCGAGCTGGAGCGGCCCGGCATAGTAGCCGCCGATGGCGATTCCCGACGTGACCAGGGCCGAGGCGTCCAGATAGGAGGCCATACCCGCGAGGGTCGCGGTCTTCCACGGGCTTCTCGTGGCGTCCTGGATGCCGGACACGCGTCCTCCTCTACGAGCACCGGGACGGGGGTGGCAAGCTTGGTGGCCTGGATGGGCTCCACGCCCGGGCAGGCGTCGAGTCGTCCGGGCGGCCGTGAGCAGTCAGTGACTGTGCACCGCTCGGGGCGAGAGGTCCCTACTCGTCTCACTTACGCGTGCCAGTTGTGTGGATCTGGCGGGTAAGCTAACCGCGACCGTGGGCTTTGAACAAGAGGTGCGACTGAGGGCGGCGGGTGACCGGGGTGTCCGGCGGCAGGCGGGTGACCAGCGCGGATGTCGCGCGGGAGGCCGGGGTTTCGCGCGCGACGGTGAGTTATGTCCTCAACGACGTTCCCCACCAGAAGATCCCCGAGGCCACGCGACAGCGGGTGTGGGACGCCGCCGCCCGGCTCGGCTACGCGCCCTCGGCCGCGGCGCGTGCCCTGCGCACCGGGCGCTCGGAGATCGTGCTCGGCCTGCTGCCGGACTGGCCGATCGAGCACGTCCTCGGACGGCTCATCCAACAGCTGACCAACACCTTCGCCGAGAACGGGCTGACCTTCGTGGTGCACTCGTCGGCCCATCCCGCACGCCCCCTGCGGGACATCTGGAAAGCCATGACCCCGGCGGCCGTGTTGGCCCTCCAGGACTTCGACGACCGGGAGGCCGACGCGATGCGGGCGGCAGGCATCGAGGTGGTCATGGCGATGCACGGGTCGATACGGGGTGAGCCCCGGCCTCCCCTGGTGTCCGAGCAACCGATCGGCGCACTGCAGGCACGGCACCTCGCCGCACCCCACCGCCGACTCGGCTACGCCTACCCCGATCTGCCGGGACTCGACGTACTGGCCCAGCCGCGACTGGACGGCGTCCGCAAGGTGTGCGCCGAACTGGATCTCCCGGAGCCGGATGTTCGGACGGTACCCCTGGACGCGCCGGGCGCCGCAGAAGTGGTCAAGGCGTGGCTGGCCGCCGACCCACCGGTGACGGGCATCTGCGCGTTCAACGACAACGTCGCCCTCGCCGTGCTCGCAGGCTTGAGCCACCTCGGACTGCGCGCTCCGCAGGACCTGGCCGTGATCGGCGTCGACGACATCCCGGGCGCGTCGCTGGCACACCCACCGCTCACCACGGTCGTCCGCGACACCGACGCCATCGCGCGGGGCCTGGCCCGCCGCGTCGTTGACAGGCTGGGCGGAAAAGAGATCCCCGCCGAACCCCTCCGGGACGAGCTCCTGCTCCGGGTCCGCGAATCCGCCTGACCGGCGCGCTGGAAATTCGGGAGCCGGCGATCAACCCCTGCTCAGCTGCTGCAGCCTCAGCTTGATCCTGTCGGGGATCCTGGTTGCGCCGTGCGGCGCTGTCGGTTCGAGCGGAGGTGAGAGACCGTCCGCCAGGCGAGCGTACGGCATCGCTCGGTTTCGAGAACGCCGCGAAAACCGGCCTCAGCCGTTGCGACCACAACCTGATTTCCGCGGACGCGAAATCGGTGACAGGGAGAAGCCGAATGTCGTGCTCCCGCGCGTACTCGTCTCGGTATTCCGTCTGGCGGGGCCAGGCCCGAGGATACTGTCCTTGCCGCTCGTCCGACCGGGACGTGCGGTGGCCCTGGGACGCGCGGAGATCTGATGGAACGACGACAGCTGGAGTATTTCATCGCCGTGGTCGAGCACGGCGGTTTCACGGCCGCGGCCCTTGCGCTCCACGTCGCCCAACCCTCGCTGTCCCACGCGATCCGCACCCTGGAGCGCGAATTCGGAGGGCAGCTCTTCCACCGCCTCCCGCACGGTGTCGCGCTCACCACGGCGGGCGAGGCGCTGGTCCAGCCGGCCCGGCAGGTCCTGCGTGATCTGTCCACGGCCCGTTCGCTGGTCCGCGAAGTGCTCGGGCTCAGCGGCGGCCGGCTCGACATCGTCTCCCAGACGACCCTCTCGGTCGACCCGCTCGCCGGGATGCTCGGCCGCTTCCACCGAGTGCATCCCAAGGTCTCCATACGTGTCGTCGACCCCGAGCAGGGCCCGGCCGTGGCGCACATGGTCGCGGCCGGTCAGTGCGAACTCGGCCTGGTGGACGCCTCGGTGCCCACGGCCGACCTGCGTGGCATCGATCTGCCGGAGCAGGAGATGCACGTCGTGCTGCCACCGGACCACCCGCATGCGCCGGGCGACACCATCACCTCGCGTGAACTGGCCGCCCTGAACCTGATCGTGACACCGCCGGGCACCGAGACCCGGGCGGCGGTGGACGAGGTGTGCACCGCCCTGGGCGTCGTCCCGCGCATCACCGTGGAGACGGCGCACCGCGCGATGATCGTCCCACTGGTCCTCTCCGGCGTCGGTGCCGCGCTGCTGCCGGCCTCCATGGCACGGGACGCCGTGCTGCGCGGGGCACGGATGCTGTCTCCCAGGCCGCGGCTGCTGCGCCACGGCCGGCTGGTGTGGCGATCCGGCCCGCTGTCCCCGGCCGCCCAGGCCTTCGTGACCCTGGCGTCCTCGCCGGCTCAGGACGGACCGCTGCAGGTATAGAAGTTATCTATGGCCCTCATTCAAAACCGGTTTGCGTGAATCCAGAACGTTTTGTTGACCGCCCTCGGTGGCGGCTGCCATTTTTGGCTGCATCGCAGGCAGGAATATTCCGGGATTCACTGGTTCGGCAGCTGCATTTCGCCGGTAATTCCGTCGCGTTGCGAGGGTGTGACATTTCCCCGCCGGGCACCGAATCGGAGAAATACATGAGCGAGTTCGACGCCGGACGGCACATACTTCCGCGGCCCGACACCCGTAGGCCCCTGACGACGGCGATGGACATCCACGACCAGGAGACCCCCTTCACTCCGATCGGCCCGGTGCCTCCGCCCGAGGGCGCACCGAACGTGGTGATCGTGCTCGTCGACGACCTCGGATTCGGTACCTCCAGCGCCTTCGGCGGACCCTGCGAGATGCCCGCGGCCGAGCGACTCGCCGACAGCGGGCTGCGCTACACCCGCTTCCACGTGACGGCCCTGTGCTCGCCGACCCGGCAGGCCCTGCTGACCGGCCGCAACCATCACTCGGTGGGCATGGGCGGCACGACAGAGATGACCACCGCCGCTCCCGGGTACAACGGGTTCCGGCCGCGCAGCGCGGCGACGATGGCCCAGATCCTCCAGGGCAACGGCTACAGCACAGCCGCCTTCGGTAAATGGCACCAGACCCCGCCACGCGAGATCAGCGCCGTCGGGCCGTTCGACCGCTGGCCCACCGGTGAGGGGTTCGACACCTTCTACGGCTTCATGGGCGCCGAGATGAACCACTGGTACCCGCTGCTGTACCAGGGCACCACCCCCATCGAGCCGGATCGCAGGCCCGAGGACGGCTACCACCTGTCCGAGGACCTCGTGGACCACGCCATCGACTGGGTGCGCACCCAGCGCACGCTGACTCCGGACCGGCCGTTCTTCACCTACCTCGCGCTGGGTGCCGCGCACGCGCCGCTGCACGTCGGCCGTGAATGGCAGGAGAAGTACGCCGGGCGGTTCGACCACGGATGGGACCAGCAGCGCAAGGTGACCCTCCAGCGGCAGAAGGAACTCGGCGTCGTACCCCCGGAGACGGAACTGGCGCCCTGGGCCGAGGGCGTTCCCCACTGGGACGAACTCAGTGACAACCAGCGCCGGTTGTCCGCCCGGTTCATGGAGACGTTCGCCGGTTTCACCGAACACGCCGACGTCCAGGTCGGCAGGTTCCTCGACGCTCTGGAGGAGCTCGGCGCACTGGACAACACGATCATCCTCTACATCCTGGGTGACAACGGCGCCTCGGGCGAGGGCGGCATCGAAGGGACGATCGTCGAGCACCGGCTGGGGCACGGCGTGGTGGACGACCCGGACGAGATGATCGACCACATCGAGGAGATCGGCGGCCCGCTCAGCTACCCGATCGCCCCGGCCGGCTGGGCGCTGGCGCTGAACACCCCCTACCAGTGGACCAAGCAGGTGGCCTCGCACTTCGGCGGCACTCGGGACGGGATGATCCTGCATTGGCCGCGCGGGGTGGCCGAACGTGGTGGGCTCCGGCACCAGTTCTCGCATGTGATCGACGTCCTGCCGACCATCCTGGACTGTGCCGGCATCCCGGCGCCGTTCAGTGTGAACGGGGTGGAGCAGCAGCCCATCGAGGGCACAAGCATGCAGCGGACGCTCGCTGATCCGCACGCCCCCGAGCACCGCCGTACCCAGTACTTCGAGATGTGCGGCAACCGGGGCATCTACCACGACGGCTGGATGGCGGTCACCCGGCACGGCATCCCCTGGGAGATGGTGCCGGAGGGCGACCGGAGGTTCGCCGACGACGTCTGGGAACTCTACGACCTGAGCACGGACTGGAGTCAGGCGCACGACCTCGCCGCCGAACACCCCGGGAGACTTCGCGAGTTGCAGGACCTGTTCCTCATCGAGGCGTCGAAGTACCAGGTCTTCCCGCTGGACGACCGGGTCACCGAGCGGGAGAACCCAGCCATGGCCGGCCGTATCGACCTGCTCGGCGACCGCACCTCCGTGACCTACCGTGCGGGCATGCGGCGGTTCACCGAGGAGACCACCCCGAACGTCAAGAACCGCTCGCACAGCATCACCGCCGACGTGGACCTGCCCGAGACAACGACCGAGGGCGTGATCATCGCCCAGGGCGGCCGGTTCGGCGGCTGGACCCTGTATTTCACCGAGGGCAGACCGGCCTACGCCTACAACTACTTCGGCATGAACCTGTACACGGTGCGTGGCGACGAGCCCCTCGCACCGGGGCGGCATGAGATCCGGCTCGACTTCGCCTACGACGGCGGCGGACTCGGCAAGGGCGGCACGGCCGCACTGCTGGTGGACGGGGAGAAGCACGCGACGGGACGGGTCGAGCAGACCATCCCGTACTACTTCTCCTTCGACGAGACACTCGACGTCGGAGTGGACCTGAGCACACCGGTGAGCGACGACTACCCCGTGCTCGACAACGAGTTCACCGGGACCATTCACACCGTGCGCATCGACCTGGACTCCCAGGGCGCCGAATCGCCCAAGTACGACGGCGGACTGCACCGGCGCGTCATGGGGGCCCAGTGAACTGCTGCGCACCGTCCGGCGGCCGGGACGGGGACCGTCCGCCGGCACGCCCGCCGACCATGGTCCGCCCGGCGGCCACCGAGGGCATGGTGGCCGTCCCCGCCGGCCAGTTCCTCATGGGCAGTCAGGACGCGCTCTCCTACCCGGCCGACAGGGAAGGCCCGGTGCGGACGGTGCGCGTGGACGCCTTCTGGATCGACGCCTGCGCGGTGTCCAACGCCCGGTTCGCGGCCTTCGCCGCCGAGACCGGACACCGCACCTCCGCCGAGCGGATCGGCTGGTCGTTCGTCTTCGCCGGGCTGCTCCCGGACGACTTCCCGCCCACCCGCGCGGTGGCGGCCGCGCCCTGGTGGCGGCAGGTCGAGGGTGCCGACTGGCGCCATCCCGACGGTCCGCACTCCAGCTGGGAGGACCGGGCGGACCATCCGGTCGTCCACATCGACTGGGATGACGCCCGCGCCTACTGCGCCTGGGCCGGAAAACGCCTGCCCACCGAGGCGGAATGGGAACGCGCCGCCCGAGGAGGGCTGCACGCCAAGGTTTTTCCCTGGGGCGACGAACTCGAGCCGGGCGGCCGCCCCCGGATGAACGTGTGGCAGGGCGACTTCCCGAACCGCCACCCGACCACCGACGGCTGGTACGGCACCTGCCCCGTCAACGCCTACGAGCCCAACGGCTTCGGCCTCTACAACACCACCGGCAACGTCTGGGAGTGGTGCGAGGACCTGTTCTCCCCGTCCCCCACCGGGCAGGAGCGCGTCGCCAAGGGCGGCTCCTACCTCTGCCACGCCTCCTACTGCCGCCGCTACCGGATCGCGGCCCGACAGGGCCTCTTCCCGGACTCGGCGACGGGCAACGTGGGATTCCGGTGCGTCCTCGACGTGACCTGACCCCCCTCGACTCCACCACTCGGACAACCGCGCGACACCTCGGCGCACAAGGAGTACGACCATGGCAAGACGAACAGGGCAGTGGCGTTGTGGCGCGGCGGGGATGGCCGTGCTCGGCCTCACCCTGACCGCCTGCGGCGGAGCGAAGGTCGGTGAGGAATCCGCCGACGCGGCCGGTTCCGGCAAGTGCGGCACCTTCAACCTCGCGGTCAGCCCCTGGGTGGGCTACGAGGCCGACGCGGCGGTCGTCACCTACGTCGCGGAGAAGGAACTCGGCTGCAAGGTGGTCAAGAAGGATCTCAAGGCGGAGATCGGCTGGCAGGGATTCGAGACGGGCGAGGTCGACGCCATTCTGGAGAACTGGGGCCACCCGGACCTGAAGAAGAAGTACATCACCCGGCAGAAGACCGCCGTCAGCCTCGGTTCCGCCGGAAACAAGGGAATCATCGGCTGGTACCTCCCCCCGTGGATCGCCGAGAAGTACCCGGACATCACGAACTGGAAGAACCTCAACAAGTACGCCTCGAACTTCAAGACGTCCGAGTCCGGCAGCGACGGTCAGCTCCTCGACGGCGACCCGTCGTACCAGACCAACGACGAGGCCCTGGTGAAGAACCTCAAGCTCGACTTCAAGGTGGTGTACGCGGGTAGCGAGACCGCGTTGATCCAGGCCTTCCGGGACGCGGAGAAGAACAAGAAATGGGTGATCGGCTACTTCTACGAGCCGTCCTGGTTCTTCTCCGAAGTACCACTGGTCAAGGTCGACCTGCCCAAGCACACGGAGGGCTGTGACGCCGATCCCGCGAAGGTCGCCTGCGACTACCCCGTGTTCGACCTCGACAAGATCGTCAGCACGAAGTTCGCCAAATCGGGCAGCCCGGCCTACGACCTGGTCAAGAACTTCACATGGACCAACGACGACCAGAACACCGTCGCGAAGTACATCGCGCTCGACAAGATGACACCGCAGGCGGCGGCCAAGAAGTGGATCGACGCGAACCCCGACAAGGTGAAGGCCTGGCTCGGCGGCTGAGGTTCCGGGCTCACCGCTGTGCACTCGGGGGCGTCAGCGTTCGACCTTCCCGGGGAGGACACCCTGTTTCCATGCCGTGCTCCCGTGGTTGATGATGCGCGCCAGGACTCACTCGCCTTCCCCGGCCCACGGCCGGGCTTACCGGTTCAGCGCCCTTCGAATGAACTCGTCTCGCGTGGCCGCGGATGCCCGCGATATGGCCGCTTGGGGGACGAAGCCGTCGGACCCGTGGAAGCCGCCTCCCCACATGTGCAGGTCGACGTTGACACCGGTTGCCGACAAACGTGAGGCGTAGTCGAGCACCTCGTCGCGGAAGGTCTCGACCGAGCCGGTGTCGATGTACGTGCGGGGCAACCCGCTCAGGTCCTTCGCGCGCCGGCGCGGCGTAGGGGGAGACATCCGGTCCACCCCGCCGGTCACCGAGCAACGCGGTCCATCCGAAGAGGTTGTTGTTGCGGTCCCAGGGGCCCCTCACCGTCGAGCATCTGGCTGCTGTGAGTGGTCATCCGGTCATCGAGCATCGACGACCGACGACAGCCACCCGGGCCAGTGGCGCCGCCTCCTGCGCATCTCCCTCGACGGCCTCAGCTGCCGCAACACCGAACCCCTGCCCGAGCCCGCAACCCACGCGGACACACCCAGGAACGACTGACCGAGAAACCTGGGGGGTGTGAGGCACCCCCACCGGGCACGCGTGCTGCAGACGCCACGCCCGACGCCGCGCTGTCGGATCACCGGTCGCGGGTCGGCAAGTCGCCGAGGGGCTTCTCCACCGCCGTGAGGACCGGCAACGGCGCCTTGTCCAGAGGTTCGCGCAGTTCCCGGCCCCGCCACCACCTCGTCGTACGCCGAAACGCCTCCGCGCGCACCTCGTCGATGCCGCGGATGGCGTCCAGCACGGCCTGGTACGCGGCCCGGTCGTCGATGACCGTGTCCAGGCCGCTGCCGAGAGCCAGCGGGCTTCGCGGTGACGACGGCCGGGGATGGCGCTCGACCCAGCTGTACGTGCCGCTGCCCACTTCGTGGCGCGCTCCGGAGGGCAACTCGACGACAGCCCGCGTGTTCGGCGGGACCGGGCATGGAAGGACACCTGATCGCCGTCACGCCGCCATCCCGCTTCCGCGCGTCCGTACGGTGTTTCGTGCCGGACCGAGGCGTCGTCCAGGTCGTCGAGCAAGCTCGGGGCGATGCGGATGACCCGGTACGCCGGTTCCAGCGGGGCGAGCCCGGCGACGCCGCGGTGCAGCCAGTCGGCCACGGCGCCCAGGGCGTAGTGGTTGAAGGAAGTCATCTGGCCCGGGTTGATCGAGCCGTCTTCCAGCATGGAGTCCCAGCGTTCCCACACGGTGGTCGCACCCATCGTGACGGGATACAGCCATGAGGGGCATTCCGTCTGGGTCAAATGGCGTGAGGCGGCGGTGGCATGGCCCGTCGCCGTCAGGGCCTCGCAGATGATCGGGGTTCCGACGAAGCCGGTTGCGATGCGGTAGCCGGCCCGTGCGCGGGCCTTGCGTGCCTCGTCCACGCCCGGCGCGGCCCCTTGGGTGGCGGCAGCGGGGGTGCCGCAGTCGTCGTGAAGCGCCTCGGCCAGGAGGGTTTGCGCGACCGTGCCGTACAGCAGTCCGATGTCGGCTTGGGGCTCTCCGGGTGTGGGCGCGAGCATGTTCTCCAAACGCCGCCGTGTGGCGTTGAGGGATGCGCGGTACGGCAGCGTCCACACCAGGCGGGGACAGCCGGGCATGGTGGGCAGCTGGCGTGCCGCCCAGGCCAGGCCCGCCTCCGCCTTCCCGCTGCCGGTGGGGGCGGCAAGGACGAGGTGGCCCACGGCGTCGCCAGCGTCCCGTTGATGGGCGTGCGGGGGGTGTGGGAGTCGGGCGAGGTAATCGGAGAGCAGCGGCATGTGGGTCTGGACCTGTGCGTGCGCCGAGCCGGCGTGATCGGTCAGGGTGAGGGCACCCTCGGCCAGCAGGGCGAGCAGGCCCTGGTGTGCTTTGACCGGCTGCCGCCATGCGGTGAGGACTTCATCCAGGAGCGCTCTGGCGCGTTCGGCCAGAGTAGGCTCGCCGCCTGCGGGAGGTGGTGGGTCGAGGGCGAGGAACCCAGTGAGCCAGGCCAGGAACTCGTGGTGCGGGCCCCGCGGGACCTGCACCAGCGGGCCTTGCGAGCCGGGCGCGAGGGTGAAGGCGTCCTCCCAGCGTGTGTGCTGGTTGTACAGGCGCGACAGGGAGCCGCTCTTGGCCCGGCGGCTGTGGTCAGTGACGATCGTGCCGCGCAGCGTGATTCCGCGGGCCGCCCGTCAGCGGGAGGTCGGCGAACTCTTCGTCCTCGATCAGCACATCGAGACGGTCCCGCACCAGCACCGCGGGGATTCCCTTCGGACAGGCCGCTCACGCCGTGCACACGTCCAGGCCGGAATCCGCTGATAATCCCCTGGCCACAACGACATCAGGCTCGCCCCGACCTCGGCACCGCCCCGCAGCCCCCACTGAAGCACCGACCGGAACATCTGTCAGCACCCCCTGAAGACCACCAACAGAGTCACTGACTCCTACCACCGGCGTACGACCAACCCGATCTGCCGTCAACCCCAGACCACTCCCGAGTATGACGAACTACCAGTAACGCCGCTTCGCAGCGGACACACTCGCCCCAACTTTCCGCCCAAATCCATTAGTGCAGTTGATGTAACCGGTGTACCCCGTGCACTAATGGCGCATGGACTTCATGGTTCCGGGCGCCACCGGCGCTCCCAACGACTCCGCTGCCACCACCGGCAAGTTCCGCGGCTCCCGGCGCGCCTTCCTCACCACGGCCGCCGCGACCGTCTCCACCGCAGCCCTCGCGGGAACAGCCCACGCCGCGTCACGGCCCGACAGCGGGACGCTCCCCGACTACGCGCCGATCCCCACGTCGGCCTTCGGTCCGTCGCTCAATGAGCTCGGCTACCACGTCGGCCGCGTCAAGGGCAACCTGTACTGGGTCACCGATGCGGTCTACCAGGCGATGTTCCTCACCACCCGGACCGGCGTGGTCCTCGTCGACGCGCCGCCCTCCATCGGGCACAACCTGCTGCGGGCCATCGAAGAGGTCACACGGGCGAACGGCAGGCCCAGCAAGGTGACACACCTGATCTATTCGCACTACCACGCCGACCACATCGAAGCAGCAAGGATCTTCGGCAACAAGGTCGAACGCATCGCCCACGTGGAGACGGACCGCATGCTGTGCGCCGCCCGCGACACGAACCGGCCACGGCCCACCACCACGTTCCGCGACCGCTATACCCTCAAGGTCGGCGGCGAGCGACTGGAACTGGCCCACCACGGACCCAATCACACGCCCGACAACATTTTCGTCTACGCCCCCGACTACCAGACACTCTGCGTGGTGGACGTAGTGGCCCCCGGTTGGGTGCCGTTCCGGAACCTCGAGTTGTCGCAGGAGGTTTCCAACTGGATCAAGGCGAACGAGCAGGTCATGCGCTACCCGTGGACAGCACTCGTCGGCGGCCATGCGGGCAGGCTGGGCATACGTGCGGACGCCGAGTTGCAGATGGACTACTTGGACGATCTGGCCACGCACGCCAGGGCCACCATCGAAGACTTCGACGTCACGCCGTACTTCGAGAAATACGGCCCGTCCGGTAACGCGTACGCGGCAGTGAAGCACTACATGGACGACGCGGCCCGGCAGGTGGCCGAACCAGTGATCGCCAAGTACACCGGGAAACTGGCGGCTGTGGATGTCTTCACCACCGACAACGCCTTCAGCATGCTCCAGTCTCTGCAGACCTACAACGGTCTGAGTTTCGGCGGATCCGGCATCCGGCCGTAACACGACCGGCCTGCTCACCGCTACTCATCTGTCTCCTCGGCCGAGGCCGAGGAGACAGTTCTGGTGGGTCGGACAGGCCGAGCAAGAACTGCAGAACCGAGGGGGTGGGCAGGTGGGCAGGCGAGCGGCCGGGGAGGTCCTCGTCGCACCCCAGCCCGTCCAGCCGGTCTCTCACCCACATCGCCGCCGTACCGTCCGAGTTGCTCGCCCGTCCGCCTACGCCGCTCTCCGCAAGGTCTGCCGCGTGATCCTCACCGTGCAACTGCAGCGCTTTCCCACCAACGCCCCGCTGCGCCGACGAGTGACTGCGGCGACCGTCAGGGCCGAGAGGTTCAACCGGTTCTCGCAAGGGTCTGCTTCGGCAAGCACGGGCGTTTCCGCCGGCAACGGCCCCGTGGAGCAGGGGAGGGCGATGAAGTTCGGTGCTCACGACCGCGGTGACCTTCCACAACGCCTAAGCATCGCCGAAAACGTCCGCCGGCTCCTGGAAGAGGCTGGTAGATCGACCCGGAGGACCTGGCGCACATCTCGCGGTACCTGACCGCGCACATCAACCGGTTCGGCGAATACTCCATCCGCGAACTCGGCATCCAACCCGACGCCTACGCCCCGGCGCTCGATGTGACTTCGCCCCGCTTCGCGAGCAGGACCTGACCGCTACCGGTCTCGGCCCGAGGTGGCTCGACTTGCAGGACCGGTGGACTTCGACGAGTTGGGGCTTCCGTCGTTGACCCCGTTCGTGAGAGGTGAAAGCTGGCCAGGCCAAAGGGACGAGCCCCCATCCTGGCCGCCACGCAGTGGCGGGAATCGTCATATCCGTGTCCTTGCCGCCGTCAGAGTATGTGACCACGATGGATGGGTGAGCAGCCGACGCATCGTCTTCGCCGTCTTTCCGGATTTCCAGATCCTCGACCTGACCGGACCTCATGAGGTGTTCACACAGGCGGCACGTCTCACTGGAGGCATCGTCCTCGAAACTGTGGCTGCCACGCCCGGTCCAGTGCCCTCAAGCGGCGGTCTCGCGGTCTCCCCCACCCTGACGATCGATGAGGATGCAGGGCCGGTGGACACGCTCGTCGCCGTGGGCGGCAGGGGTATCCATCGGGCTTGTGAGGACGGACGCTTCGTCGACTGGTTCGCCCGGACCGCCCATCGTGCCCGGCGTACCGCTTCAGTATGCAGCGGCGCCTTCCTGCTCGGTGCCGCCGGGCTCCTCGACGGGCGGCGCGCTGTCACTCACTGGTCGCGCTGCGACCAGCTGGCCGAGCAGTATCCGCAGGCCACGGTCGACCCCGTCCCGATCTTCGTCCGCGACGGTGAGGTGTGGACCTCGGCGGGTGTCACTGCAGGCATGGACCTCGCGCTCGCCATGACCGAAGACGACCACGGGCCCGAGATTTCCCGCGCCATCGCCCGCCAGATGGTGATGTTCGTCCAACGTCCCGGAGGACAGGCGCAATTCAGCGCCCAGCTCACCGCCCAGCGCCCGGGGCGGGCACCGTTGCGAGACGTCCTCGGCTGGATCGCCGACCACCCCGACTGCGATCTTGGCGTGGCCGCCCTCGCGGCACGTGCCGCGATGAGCGAGCGGAACTTCACCCGCGTCTTCCGTGCGGAGACCGGCCACACCCCCGCCGCGTACGTCGAGAGCGCCCGCATCGAGGCCGCCAGACGGCTCCTGGAGACCACCTCCGCCACTCTGGAATCGGTGGCGCACGACTGTGGCTTCGGAACCGTCGAGACCCTGCACCGCAGCTTCAAACGGACGCTCCAGGTCACCCCCGGCGAGTACCGCAAGCATTTCTCCGCGCACACCGTCGCTGTCTGACGGCGGCGGCCACCTCCGAAGGGGCACACTTATGCGTATCGTCATCCCGCTCTTCGACGGATTCACCGCGCTTGACGTTGTCGGCCCGTACGAGGTCCTTCGCATGCTGCCGGAATCCGATGTCGTCTTCGCCGCCAACGCTCCAGGCCCGTGCACGGACGGCGAGGGCTCTCTCCTCCTCCTCGCCACGGCCTCCTTCCAGGACGTCATGGAAGCCGACATCCTGGTGGTGCCCGGTGGTCCGGACGCATCTCGCAGCCTCGCCGACGAGTCGCTGCTCGACTGGATCCGTCGTATCCACGCCACCACCACGTGGACCACATCGGTGTGCACCGGTTCTTTGCTGCTCGGCGCGGCCGGCCTGCTCGACGGGCTGGAGGCCACCACTCACTGGGGGGCTGTCGACGCCCTGGAGTCGTACGGCGCCACCTACACTGCGCGTCGCGTTGTGGAGCAGCCCGGCGGCATTGTCACCGCCGCCGGTGTTTCCTCGGGCATCGACATGGCACTGCGGCTTGTTGAACTCATCGCGGGACGGGTTGCCGCCGAGGCGTTCCAGCTCGTCATCGAGTACGACCCCCAGCCGCCCTTCGACTCCGGCTCGTATGCCAAGGCGCCCCAGGAAGCGAAGAACTACCTGGCGACACGGCCGCGCCGCTCGGCCCGACCCGGCCCGCCAGCGAGCGCAAAATCCTTGAAGTGACGGCGAAGTTGCCGACCGGGTCCTGTTCTCGTACAGCTGATCCGTTGTTAGCGGCCCGCGAAACAAGCGTTGCACCCCGGCGCCGTTCGAGCAGCAACGCTGATCGGATAGGGTCAGCTCTCGCCGCCCGAGGGGACGTCGAAGGGATGGCTTTCGGGGCGACTGTGCCCCACCAGCCACCATGAGCGGTGTGCATCGTGAAGTTGCAGGTCAAGTGAGCTGGTGTGCGTGGGCTTCGGGGTGCTCATGCTGGTCGGGGATGGATGACTCCCGGCAAGGCCATCGGTCAGCGGGCGAATTCGCGGTTCGTCAGGACCAGCAGGGCCCTCACCAGCGCGGTCGCCCACTTCGGGTCGGTGCGGACCTTGCCGAGCACGCGCCAGTTCTTCAGGTGCGCGAAGCCGTGCTCGACCGGGGCCCGGACCGCGGCCAGCGCCTTGTCGGACAGTTTCTGGCCGCGGGTCAGGGGCCGGTTCCGGGCGGCCTTGTAGCCGGTGATCATCGCCGGGTCGGCATCCAGGCCGCTGTCGTCGAGGCCGACGAAGCCCAGATCGGTGATCGCGCCGAGCCCGGCCGCCCGTAGCTTCTGCGTGAGCTTGTCGTGACGGCAGGCGGCGATCTCCGAGGTGCGTCCGGGCCTGGCCGCCGAGACCCACAGCAGGCGGCCCCGGTCGTCGGTGAGTGCGATCACGGGCAGACCATGGCATTTGTGCTTGCCGGAGTAGTTCTTCCGGTTCTCACCCCCGGTGGGCCGCCGGGTGCGTATCAGGGAGCCGTCCAGCAGTACGACTCCGCCACCGGATCGGGTGATCTTCTTCAGCGCGCGGTCCAGGCGCGGGGCGCGGGCGGCCAGCAGGCCGACGACCTCGCGGACCCAGCGGGTGACGGTGGTGCGGTGCACCCCGTTTCCGCCGGCCAGATCGCCGGGCCGCAGGTCGCAGGGCAGCACCGCGAGCACGATTCCCGCGATCTTCCCCGCGGGCAGGGCTCGCCACGGTGATTCGAACCTCTTCAGGTGGCCACATATCAGGGTGGCGAGGTAGTTCAGGGTGGCGCTCGACAGCGGCAGGCGGGCGGTGTAGACACGGTCGTCAGGGCCCTCGGCGTGAGGGTTGTTTTTCTTCACACCAAACTCAACTGCCGCCGGGGGCCCGCCGGTTACGCCCCGACCGTCATCGTCCCGGTGCGGTTACCGGCGTGCGGTGAACCGTCCGTCGGGCCGCTTGTGCAGCCAGCCGCGGTCGGCAACTTGGTCATCTTCGCCCGCAGCGGCTCCAGTTTCCCACCCACCCCCACCTCCAGTCCCAGCTCCTCGCCCACTGTCCTGACCTGCACCGGACCATCGGCGGTCCGTACGATCGCCAGGATCTTGCGGTGGTCATCGGGCAGCGCGGTCTCGTCCGGGTCATCGCCGCGGTGCGGTATCAGCAGCACCGCACGCCCTGCCACCTGCGCTTTCACCGGAGCTACTGCGGCAGCGGCCTCTACCTTGGCCCGGTCCTGTTCGGCCAGTCGGTGCAGCACCCGCTCGGCGATCACCAACTCCTCCCGCTCCGCCTGAACTTCCTCAAATCGCTTGGCCAGTTCCTCGGCGAGCGCGTCCAACTCGTTTCCGGCGAGCCGTGATCCGCTCCAGCTCGGCCATCCCCGGCTCCCTCCCGCGATCCGGCGGTGCATCCGTACGGCGACGGATCGTAGGCGGTCCCTCACGACAGGCGCAGCAGAACCCGAGAACCGCCCCGGCCGCCCAGTCAGACGATCTCCACCGTGGACACCGGCCACCGACCAGCGCGAGCACGGCAAGACGCCCGCACACCAGCCCCGTGACCTGCAGCTTCACGATACACACCGCTCAATGACGGGGAAGGGAGTTCACCTGCCCACCACCCAGGAAGGCGCCAGACACCGCGTCCTTCCACGCGCTCACGCAGTCACACTGCTGCTCGCCCTGCTGGCGGCGGCTGTTGCCGTCGTCCTCCCCTGTGTCTCGGGCAAGGCACACGCCATCGCCCGCGCCACGCAGACCATGTACACCTCACCGTCCAGCGCGCCCTCGCCCGGTGCCCTGTATGCACGGGCGCTGCGGATGCACCACAGCGGTTCGTCCGACGGCACCATGCTCGCCACGTTCGAGCAGTACACCTCGGGTACGCCGGTTTTCCCGATCTACCGCAGCACCGACGGCGGAAACAGCTGGACGCAGATCTCCAACATCGCCGACACTCACAACGGCTCCGGCCTGCGCTACCAGCCCTTCCTGTATGAACTGCCCACCGCCATCGGCAACTTCCCCGCCGGGACGATCCTGGCTGCCGCCAACTCGATCCCCGCCGACCTGTCGACGACGGGGATCGACCTGTACGCCAGTACCGACCACGGTGTGACCTGGTCGTTCGTCAGCGAGATCACCAAGGGTGGCAACGCCCACAGCAACCTGAAGCTCGCCATCGCGGGCGGCTCCACCACGAATGGTGTGTTCGCAACCCAGCAGACCACCGACAACGCCACCGACCAGCAGTGGCGGTTCGCCCTCCAACCGTCCGGCTACTTCAAGATCTTCAACGTCGCCACCGGCAAGGTGCTGGGTGTGAAGGACCAGTGGCCCGGTGACGGGTCGAAGATCCTGCAGTGGGACGACAACGGCACCCTCCACCACGAGTGGGCCGTCACCCCGGACCCGGCGGGCGGCTTTACCGCCGTCAACCGGCTCACCGGCAAGTACCTGGAGATCCCCAACGCCTCCACCGCGGTGGGCCAGGCGGCCGATCAGTGGGGATACACCGGCTGCGACTGTCAGCGCTGGAACCTGACCCAGGTCGCCCTGCCGCCGCTGGGCGCCGGCCAGTACATCCTGGTCAACAAGAACAGCGGCAAGTACCTGGACATACCCGGTGCCTCCACCACCGTGGGTCAGCAGGCAGACCAGTGGCAGAACAGCACCTGCGACTGCCAGAGGTGGACCTTCCAGTCCGCCGGCGGTGGTGCGTGGAAGATGAAGAACGTCCACAGCGGCCTGTATCTGGATGTCAGCGGTTCCTCGACGTGCGACGGCGCGGCGGTCGTGCAGAACACCTCCTCGGCCGCGACCTCACAGCAGTGGACCCTCACCGACACCGGAGACGGCTGGTGCAAGCTCGTCAACGCGGGCAGCGGCAAACTGGCCGACGTCGACCAAGCCTCCACCGCCAACGGCGCGCCCATCATCCAGTGGACCGACCCCAATGGCACCAACCAGCTCTGGAAGATCGTCCGCATCAACTGAACGAGCCCGCCTGACCGTGGCCCCAGTACCTGTCGCGCCGGGGTCACGGCAGCGGGCGCCCGACGCTGGCGTCGGCCGGGATCGGCCGGAGAGAGAGTGGTCACATTTGGGCCGGCGGAGGGCGACGGGATTGCCGGGGACCTGGCCGAAAACATAACTTGACCCGGCGAAAAGAAAGCCCTTGCCTCCGCAAGGCATCGCAGCGGGACGCTACAGCGCCGTGACGGCTCGCGCCCCGCACGCTCCGTACTCACGCCCCGGCACCTAGCACCCAGGTTGATGCATGCCTCGACGCGCCCTCGCCCCTGCCCTCCTCCTGCTCGGCTCGCTCGCCCTGACCGCTGCCTGCTCCACCGGCTCGACACCGGCGGACTCCGCGCCCTCCCCCGACGGCCCGTCCCGGACGGCAGGGAACGACACCGGCACGCAGGTCGATGTGACCAGACTCAAGGGCGTGAACATCGTCAGCGACAGCAGCACCGACCGCTCCTGCCCCTGGGCCACCAGCTACCCGGCCGTGCCCGGCGCCGACAGGATGACGGCCGCGATGAAGAAGGACGTGGAGGAGCGCCTCGCGGTCTTCCTCGGCACGGACATCGGCGGCCCACCGAGCTGCGGCGGCTCGGCCGGAGCGGCCGGCCCGGAGGGACCCGAGCTGAATGTCAGCTTCTCGTTCCTCGTGGCCTCCGGCGACGTCCTGGGCGTGCGTCTGGCGACAGTCGACCGTACGTCGAACGCGGACGGCGTGAGCACCAAGGCGTACTGGTACGACGGTGCCGCCAAGCAGTACCGGCCCTCCAGCGGGCTCATCGCGGACGACTCCCGGGACGCCTTCGTCGCGGCCCTGAAGAAGCGCCTGGAAGAGCGGGAAGGGGTCACCCCCGACACCGTCGAGGCGGCACTCGGCGACCAGGAAAACCGCGACGCCTACCTCGACGACATGGCCTTCACCGCCGACGGCGATCTGAAGGTGGACTTCGACCGGGGCACGGTCGGCCTCCCCCCGGCCGGCCGCATCTCCGTCACCCTGCCCAAGTCGACCGTCACCCCGTGGCTGTCCGACTTCGGCCACCGCGCCCAGCACCAGAGCACCGACCCGGACGACAAGCTCGACCTCGGTGCCGCCCATACCCCCGCCCCGACCGTCGCCGCCCAGCCGGACCCGGGCGAGGACACCACGGACTGCTCCAAGGCCAAGTGCATCGCCCTGACCTTCGACGACGGCCCCGCCGCCCCCGAGACCGGAACGCTGCTCAAGCACCTCGCCCAGTACAAGGCGCGCGCCACCTTCTTCGTCGTCGGCCAGAACGTCGCCACGCACCCGGACATCGTCCGCGCCGAGATGAAGTCCGGCCACGAGATAGCCAACCACTCCTGGAACCACCCGGTCCTCACCAACCTCACCCCCGCCCAGATCCGCTCCCAGCTGGAACGCACCGACGCGGCCATCAAGGACGCCACGGGCGAGGAACCGACGCTGTTCCGCCCGCCGTACGGCGCAATGGACGACAGCGTCAAGGCGGCCACCAGCCTGTCCCCCGTCCTGTGGGACGTCGACACCCTGGACTGGAAGTCCCACGACCCCGCCAAGGTCGCCCAAACGGTCATCTCCCAGGCCGAACCCAACGACGTCGTCCTGATCCACGACATCCACCCCACCTCGGTCGCCGCCATCCCCGAGATCCTGCGCACCCTCACCGCCCGCGGCTACAACTTCGTCACGGTCAGCCACCTGCGCGCAACTCTTTGAACTCCGGTGGGAACGGCACGGTCGCGGCGGACGTCCTTACGGCCGCCGCCTGCGATCGCGGTGCGCGGACACGTGGACCCGCGTGGCGCACAGGCGTGAGCAGTATGCGCTGCCACCACTTGCCGGTGATGACAGCGCACCCGGTGGGTGGCCTGGAGGACGTGTCTCCGTCAGGCCGGGTCAGCCAAGAGCTTGCTTGTACGTCCAGCCGCCGGAGCCGATGACAGCGGTGGGCGTGCCGATCGAATTACGGCCCCCGGGGTAGAAGCTGACCGAACTGTCGGCCATGAGTCCCAGATGTTCGGGATCTTGTCTGCGTCGACGTCTGGTGTGCCGCGGATGGGGTGCATGTCGGTGTGGTACCAGCCGGAAGCTGCGCACTCACTGTCCGCGCCGCGCGCGGAGGCTGCCGCGGAAGCGAGTGAGTTCAGGTAGACACCTTCACTATCGCTGCTGCTGTGCCTGTGCGAAGCGGTGGGCGGCCGCTGGCGTTGGTGCGGTAGAGCGGGTCGGCGACGTTGTCGCCGGTAGTGTCCGGGATGCTGACGATGTCGCGCACCAAGGACGATGAGCAGGTCCCGTCCTGCGGCTTGCCAGATCAGTGCCAGAACCACAGTCCATGCGGGTGCCGCCCCGGCCGATGCCGCACAGGCCATGTGACCAGCCGCGCTGGGCGTTCGGGACGGCTGCCGTGCCCCGATGCTGGGCACTGGGCTCGCGATGACCGGGTGCAGGCCGGAGGCCCGCGAGCGACGCGGCGTGCCGGTGAGTAGCCCGGCACGGATGACGCGTAGCAGTCATTCAACGACGTATGTCATCACATGAATCGGCGGACGAGGGTCCGCGGAGCGCGTGGGTGGCCGGGCCCGCCCCCGAGGTGAAGGGACGCGCATGGCACGGACTGGCGCCCACGGCACGGAAGCCGCGGCCGGAACACTGCCGACCTGGCCCCGGCGACCGGCCTGGCGCACGCGGTCGTCGAGGTCCTGGTGGACCGCATCGCCAGCGGCGACGTCACGCCGGGCGCCTCGCTGCCGACCGAGCAGGAGTTGTGCGAGAGCTTCGGCGTCAGCCGCACCACGGTCCGTGAGGCGGTCAAGAGCCTGGAGGCCAAGGGGCTCGCGCGGGCGCGGCGAGGCTCGGGCACGACCGTGACCTCGCCCGACAGCTCTGGTGATCCTCGACCAGCTGGTGGCGGTCCGCTCCGCGATGGAGTCCCAGATGGCCGGGGACGCGGCGACGCGCGCTACCGGGGAGGAGCTGGCCGCGATCCGGCACACCCTGGGGCCGTTGGACGAGCAGGTGTCGACGCCGGAGAGGTTCACGGAGACGGACGTCGAGCTGCACGACCTCAACATGAAGGCGTCGGGGAACACCCTGGGCCGGTCGATCATGCGCATCGTGCACGCCCAGGCGCGCACCGCCCGGCTCTACACGGGCATTGCCGACGCGACCGCCTGCTGCGCGGCCAACGACGAGCACCGGGTGATCGTTGAACGCCTCGAGGCGCGGGGCGCGGCGCAGGCCATGAGCTCCCACATCGTGGATCAGGCGGCGAGCCCCGGCGACCGGGCGCGCGCGGAACGCAGCGGAGGCGTGAGCGGAGCGGGCCCGGCGCCGGACGCCCTGATACGCGTGTGCCCCCGTGCGGCGGCCGACCGCCGCACGGGGGCACAGCGCTCTCACCTCACCGCGGGCCGATGCCCGCCAGGCCGACGTTGCTGTTCCACTCCTCCACCCACGCGGAGCCGAAGCCGTCCGTCTCGTTGAGGGAGGTGGTGTCCGCGTCGAACCGGCCCGTCTCCGGGTCGAAGGCGAAGTCCGCCGGTTCGTCGCCGGAGACGTTGTAGGAGTCCCAGTCCGGGTTGAAGGTCGCGATCGACGGGTCTTTGGTGTGGTAGAACTCGCCGGTGTTGATGCGCACCGAGCGAGTCAGCACGCTGTTCGAGGGCACGTAGAGCGAGTTGGGGTCCTTCCAGACATAGGAGGAGGTGCACTCGTCGGTGCCCACCGCGGTGCAGGGCTTGCCGGCGGCGTCCACCGGCACGTACCAGTCCTTCAGGCTCGGGTACAGGTCCTCGTAGTGCTCGTACCAGCGCCGCACGTTCTGCTCGGTGTTGGTGAAGCCGCTGCCGTCGCCGACCCGCAGCATGTCGTAGAGGCGCTCGATGATCACCTTGGCGTTGGGGACCGGCAACTGCTTGTTGTGATGGTGGTACAACCAGTCGTGGCCCATCTTCTCGACATCGAGGAAGACGTTGTCCGAGGCGACGTTGGCGCGGCCGGAGTTGAAGTACAGGGCGTCCTGGCCGGTGTCGAAGACGTTGTGGTGGATGATCATCCCCGACATGCCGTCGTCCATGTAGACGGCATGGGTGTCGTTCGCCCGGCCGATGTCGCGGAAGTAGTTGTAGGCGATCTCGTTGTTCAGGTACGTGAAGTCGCGCCCGGAGTAGATCGCGCCCATGTCGCCGGAGCCGGTCACGAGGGTCTCGAAGCGGTTGTGGACCACCCGCATGTCGTTGCCCATGATCTGGATCGCCATGTGCGGCGCGTCGTGCACGTGGTTGTGGCGGAAGGTGTTGCCGACGCCGTAGAGGTAGCCGGCCGGCGTGTAGGTGGTGGCCTGCTTGGAGAAGTCGTATATCTCGTTGTGCGCCACCAGGTTGTTGCCGCGCTCCAGCGTTTCGCGGTCACCGCCGGCCAGGAACACCCCACCGCTGCCGAGGTCGTGCAGCACGCTGTTGATGACGCGGTTGTGGTGCCCGCCCCGGCTGGTTTTGTACTCGGTGACCGCCGTGATGGTGTCGGTGGCCTCGCCGATGGTTATGGCGTCCAGGCTCACGTTGCGGATCTCCACGCCGTTGACCGTGCAGGACTCGCAGTCCAGCATCCGTATGCCGTTGCTGGTGGAGCCGTTCATCCCCAGCCCCTTGATGGTCACGCCGGTGACGTTCTCCAGCGTGAAGAAGGGCTGGTCGAGCGAGCTCAGGCTGATGTCCCTGCCTTCCACCGTCCCGCCGGGCGGGTAGTAGTAGAGGACGTCGTTCCCCTCGAAGCGGTCGATGTAGTACTCGCCCTCGGCGTCCAGCTCGCCGAGTATGTTCTGCGCGACAAGGGAGAGCGCATGGGTGGAGGCGCCGTACATCGACGGGTAGGCGGTGCGTATGTGCCAGCCGTCGGCCTCGCCCTCGTCGTTCAGGCCCTCCGGGCTGGTGGAGGCGATGCGCACCCGGTCGTCGGCCCAGTTGAAGCCGAAGTAGCCGGTCAGCCAGCCGTCCGTCTCGTAGGCGGTGTTGTCCGCCTCGCCGCCGCCCGAGGGATCGTAGGGAGGGGCCCAGGAGGCGCACCGCTCGCGCACCCCCGAGCCCTGGACGCTGAAGGCCGGTCCGCGCAGCCGGAGCATCTCCTCGTACGGCAAGGTGGTGCCGTCCTTCGACTTGTCGGAGAAGTGGTTGCGCGCGCTCTCGCCTCCATTGCGCACGCTCAGCGCCTCGCGGCCGAGGTGGCCGCTGTTGGGGTACTGCGCCAGAGTCTGGACCACGTTGTCGGTCAGCAGCTGCGGCGCGTAGGGCTGCGGCTTCCAGTTGAAGCCGTTCTTGTTCATCTGACCGGTGGGGACGGACTCCGCCCCCAGGTCGTACACGTACACCTGGTCGGCCACCTCCTTCGGCACGCGTGAGCGGGAGGAGAACCGGGAGTCGTCCCCCAGTACCTCGGCCAGCGGCACGAAGCGGTCGGCCGGCAGCGTCGTCACGCCGGTGAACTCCACGTCCTCGCCCCGGTAGGCGGCGTACGTGACGTGGCTGTTCTCCTCGCCGGACAGCGCCACTGACTCCGACACCTCGTAGGTGCCCCCGCGAATCCAGACGCGCCCCCTGTGGCTCTTGCTGGTGCGGCCCGCCAGGGCGTCCCTGGCCTGCTCAACGGTGGCCAACGGGTCGCCCCGCGTGCCGGAGGCGTCCGCGCTGCCGTCGGCCGCCACGTACACCACGATCTCGGCCTGCTTCTGGCCGCCCGCCGCGGCCACCGGCATCCCCGCCGTGACCGCGGCCGCCGCCGCGACGGCCAGGGCGCCGGTCAGTCTCTTGCGCATGTCTCCCCGTCCCTCCTGACACGATATACATCAGACGTATGACCTATAGCTCCGGGACCGTAGCGCTCCACTCTCCGCGGGGCAAGGAATCGGACAGGGTTCATAAGACGTCATTCGTATGATAATTTCCGGGTCCGCTGGCCACGGCAGGCAAGGAGCGCATCGCGAATGAAGATCACTGAGTACCGCAGCCTCGGGACGCCCCACCGGTGGGGGCGCCGCGTCGGGGACGCGGGCGGCGTCGTCGCCGTCGGTGTGACGGCGGTTCCGGTCCTCCTGGTGGAGACCGACGGCGGATTCACCGACGTGAGCCTCGGCCCGCAGTCGCTCGGCGCGCCCGACGGCGAGGGCGTCACATCGAGGGGACGGCCATGACCCGCCCCCGCGCGACCTTCGCGATGAGCTCGGGCTCGCTCGTGCCGCAGTTCTTCCGCCCGGACCTGCTCGACGAACTGCGCCGGCACGTCGACGTCGACCCCCGGCTCGTCCTCACGGAGCTGGACTCCGACGCGGCGCGCCGCACGCTCGCCGCCACCGAGATCCTCCTCGCCGGCTGGGGCGCGCCCGTCCTCACCCGCGCCGACGACGCCCCCCGGCTGCGCGCCGTCGTCTACGCCGGAGGCGTCGCCGCCACCTGCCTTGAGGACCCGCGCGGGCTCGCCGCCCGCGGCGTAAGGGCGGCCAACGCACGCGCCGCCAACGCCGTGCCGGTGGCCGAGTTCGCCCTCGCCATGATCCTGCTGTCCAACAAGGCGGTCTTCCGCGCCGAGCGCATGTACCGCGAGCGGCGCGCCTTCTTCGACCGGGCCACCGAGCTGACCGACACCGGCAACCACCGGCGCACCGTGGGCATCGTCGGCGCCTCCACCATCGGGCGCGCCCTCATCCGGCTGCTGCGCCCCTTCGACCTCGACGTCGTGGTCTACAGCCCCGAGCTGACGCCCGCACTGGCGGCCGAGCTGGGCGTGCGCGCCGCCGGGCTCGACGAGGTGATGGCCGCCGGCGATGTCGTCTCGCTCCACCAGCCGCTGACGCCCGAGACCACCGGCCAGATCGACGCCCGCCGTCTGGCGCTGATGCGGGACGGCGCGACCCTGCTGAACACCGCGCGCGGCGCCGTCGTCGACCACGAGGCGCTGCTGGCCGAACTGCGCTCCGGCCGCATCCGTGCCGTGCTGGACGTCACCGAGCCCCAGCCGCTGCCGCCCGGCAGCCCCTTCTTCGACCTGCCCAACGTGGTCCTGACCCCCCATGTCGCCGGTTCCATGGGCGGCGAGCTGCACCGCATCGGGGAGAGCGTGGTCGCCGAGGTGGCCCGCTTCGTGGCCGGAGAGCCGTTCGCCCACCCGGAGAGGCTGGACGAGGCATGAGCCATCCCGCCGAGCGCCCCGCCACCGGGCACATCCCGACGCGCCCGCTGCGGCGCGGCCCCGCGCTGACCGAGCTCGGCTTCGGCGCCGTCCAGTTGGTCAACCTCTACCGCCCCACCAGCGACGAGGAGGCCGCCGGCGCGGTCGCCGCGGCCTGGGACGCCGGCGTGCGCTGCTTCGACACGGCGCCGCACTACGGCCCGGGCCTGTCGGAGCGCCGTCCGGGCGCCGCGCTCGCCGGCCGCCCCCGCGAGGAGTACGCCGTCTCCACCGAGATCGGCCGGCTCCTGGTCCCCAGCCCCGAGACCAACGCCGCCTGCTACCGCGCCCGCCCGCCCCACGCGCCGTGGGACGAACTCGCCACCTGCCACCTCATCCCCGGCGAAGGAGCCATCCGATGACCGACTCCGTCCCCACAGCCCCGAACGTCGCCGCCCTGGCCCGCTGGCTCGGCAGCTGGGTCACCGGCGAGGGCGCGATCAACGGGTTTCACAACCACAGCGTGTGGGGCACCAACCCGGCCACCTTCCAGGACTTCACCAGCGGGCACGCCGCGTTCTCCGCGCCCGCGCTGGGGGCGTACGCCGAGGCGCTGGCCGCCCACCCCGACGAGCGCGGGCTCGAGCTGTGGCGCCGGATGATGCGCTACCAGGCGCACGCGCTGCAACCGGACGGCCAGTACCGGCACATCGGCTTCCAGGTCGGCGAGTCCGCCACCAACGGCCTGATCCACAACGCCGCGGGCAGCCTCGGCCTGCTCCTCGGTCTGCGTCACGCCGGCCACCTGCTGCCCGCCGACGAGACGGCCCACGCGCTCGCGACGGTCCGGCGCAACCTCGACGCCTGCGAGAAGTACGGCGGCGGACGCCCCGGCGAGCTCGGCACCTGCAATCAGGAGTACGCCCGGGTGTGGGTGAAGCTGCTGTACACCGAGTTGTCCGGCGACCCCGCCTTCACCGACCAGATCCCCGAGGACCTCGACACCCTCATCGACCTGTTCCACCACCCGGGCGTGCCGGACGCCGACAGCGCGGGGGCCTTCCGCGCCGTCACCGACCGCCACGACGGCGGCATCCTCGAACCCACCGAGTACTACGGGCTGATGACCGCGCCCCTGGTGCACGCCGCCCGCCGCTACGGCGTACGCCGTTACCTGGATGAGGCGCTGCGCCTGTGCCGCCACGTGGCCCGCTCCTGCTGGACGGACGGCGACGGCCTGACCCGCTTCCACCGCTACTGGTACATCACCAGCGACGGCCGCGCCCTGAAGACCGACACGCCCATGCTGATCGCCGGCATGGGCCTGACGCTGCACGGCATCGACGAGGTGCTCGCCGAACAGCCCGACCCGGAGCTGGCGGACTTTGTCGCCCGCTGCCTGCGCACCTACGCACGTCACCAGACGCCCGCCGGCTACTTCACCTCCGCGACCGGCTGGCACAACGAGGCGGACGTCGCGCCCTCCACCGCCTGGCACGCCCACGACCTGCTGTTCCTGACCTCTCACGGCCTCGGCCGTGCCGGGCTGCCCGACGGCTTCTGGGACACCGTCTTCACCCCGGGCCACCGGCAGTCCGTGCTGGCCAGCGACCGCGCCTTCTACGCCGAGCACGGCCCGCACTGGTGCGTCCTCAGCCCGCTCACCGCAGGCGACCTGCACCTGTACGGCCGCAAGGACCGGGCTACCTTCGCCCGCGAGTTCTTCGCCTGGACCGACCGCGAGGAACTGCCCGCGGAACTCCGTTACCCGGACCCCCCGATGTTCTTCGTCTCAGGCGACGGCATCCATCGCGTCGACCCGAGCGACCGCCCCACCGACGTGTCCGTCATCGGGCCCCTGCCCTACAAAGGCACCCTCTGACGCCCTGCAAGGGGCGCCCTCTCGCACCCGCACAACACTGAAAGACCTGGAGACAATGATGTCCATACTCAGACGGCGCACCGCGCTGGCAGCGGGCGCGAGCCTGCTGCTCCCTCTCGCCCTCGCCGGATGCGGCGACAACTCCGCCGGCGGGGACGCGAAGAAGGTGCGCATGCTGGTGAACCTCACCGACAACCTCAACCAGGCGTACTGGGAGAAGCTGGTCAGCCCCTTCGAGAAGAGCACCGGCATCGACGTCCAGATCGAGGGGCCGACCGGCAAGTCGGTCGCCGAGACCTTCCCGCAGCAGCTCGCCGCGGGCACCGCCCCCGACGTGATCCAGTCGATCTACCCCGACGCCAACACCGCGCCCGAACTGCTGGACCTCTCCGACCTCGACTGGGTCGACGGCACCCCGATGGTCGACACCTACTCCCTCGACGGCAAGCGCTACGTGGTCGGCGTCGGCTCCCAGGCCCAGTCCCTGGTCTTCTACAACAAGACCGCCTTCGACAAGGCGGGCATCGACAAGACGCCCACCACCTGGAAGGAGTTCACCGACGCCCTCGGGCGGCTCGACGACGCCGGCTACACGCCGATGCAGACTGCCGGGCAGTACATGACCGGCCTCCAGCTGCAGCAGCTTTTCCACCCCGCACTCAACACCAGCCACCCGAAGTGGCAGACCGCCGTCACCAAGGAGGAGCTGAACATCGGGGACGCCTACCAGCCGATGTTCCAGCACTACGCCGACTGGCTCAAGGCCGGCTACTTCGCCAAGGACGACGTGGGCCTCGACCCGTCCACGGCGGACGGTAACTTCGTCGCCGGCAAGGTCGGCGTCTACCCCAACGGCAGCTGGTTCCTGGCCAGCCTGGACGCCGCCGGGAAGCTGCCCTTCGAGGTCGGCGTCTTCTCGCCGCCGGTGGACGACGGCCAGTCCTACCCGGGGCCGCAGGGCGCCACCATGGCCGACCCGTACATGATCTGGGAGGGCTCGGGCAACGTGGACGGGGCCAAGCAGCTGGTCAAGTACCTGGCGACCGACAAGACGGCGATCGAGACCCAGCTGCGCGCCGACGGCATCTTCCGCCAGGGCACCGACCTGGAGCAGTCGCCGCTGGCCACCGAGGTGCAGGCCATCGTCGACAAGGCGCCGGAACTGGTCTCGGTGGGCGAGGGCGCCGGCGACAACCGGCTGCCGGTCACGGGCTTCAACCCGAAGTTCACCGAGATCGTCCAGAGCCTGTACACCAGCCGGACGCCCGAGCAGGCGGCCCGGGCGATAGACCAGTGGGTAAGCGAGAACCGCTGATCATGACACGTAAAGCATGGGCGGGGCGGCGGGGACGGAGCCAGGCGGCGACGCGCGCCGGCATGGTCGTCCCCGCCGTCATGATCTACGTCGGCCTGCTGGTGGTGCCCGTCGGCTACGCCGTCTACTACAGCCTGACCGACTACAACGGCTTCCCCAGCCAGACGCCGGAGTTCACCGGCCTGGACAACTACCGCGAGGTGTTCTCCTCCACGGACATCACCGCCGCGATGGTGGTCACCGGCATCGTCGCCGCGGCCGGAGCGGCGCTCGTCAACGTGGCGGCCCTCGGCCTGGCGTTGCTGCTGCGGCAGACCAACCGGTTCAACACCTTCGGCCGCATTGTGATGTTCTACCCGCACGTGCTCAGCGCGCTGGTCGTGGGTTTCCTGTGGCAGGCGCTGCTCGGCCCGCAGGGCGTGGTCAACGCGATGATGGAGAAGGCCGGGGCGTCGTCGCTGCCGTTCCTGTCGGACGAGACGTGGGCACTGTGGACGATGATCTTCGTGATCGCCTGGGCCCTGTTCGGCGTGCAGCTCGTGATCTACCTCGCCGGTCTCCAGACGATCTCCCCCGACCTCGTCGAGGCCGCCAGGATCGACGGAGCCGGCAGATGGCAGGTCTTCCGCGCCGTGACCTGGCCCTCGCTCGCCCCCACGGTGACCGTGGCCATCATCACCTCCTGCCTCTCCCTGCTGAAGACGTACGACGTGGTCGTCTCCCTCACGGGAGGCGGCCCCGCCGGGTCCACCAAGACGCTGGCGTACAACATCCTGGCCGTGTCCTTCCCGGAGCGCCGCGTCGGGCTGGCCTCGGCACAGGCGGTGGTGCTGGTCGTGGCCGCGGCCGTCCTGGCGTTCACCGTTCTGGCGCTGCGGCGGCGGGCCGAGGAAGGAGCGGAGTCGGTCGGATGAGAACCTCCCCACGGCTGGCGGGCACGGCGCGCGTGGCGTTCGTGTCGCTGCTGTCCCTGTTCATGCTGGCGCCGATGTACATCCTGGTCATCAACGCCTTCAAGGACCAGCAGGCCATCCTCACCAGCCCATTCACCATCGACCTGGGCTCGGCGACCACGAAGTACCTGGCCGACGCCTGGAGCAACCCGGACTTCAGCGTGCCCTACGGCTACGCCGTCACGCTGCTGCTGGTGGCGGCCGTGAACGCGCTGTCCATCGGCGTGTGCACGTCGGCCGCCTACGTGCTGGCGCGCACGCCCACCCGGGTGTTCCGGCTGGTGCTGATGTTCTTCGTGGCGGGCATGTTCGTGCCCACGCAGGTCATCCTCATCCCGGTGATCTTCGTGCTGCGCGGGCTGGGCCTCATGGGCACGCTGCCCGGCCTGATCCTGTTCCTCACGGCGACGACGATCCCGTTCACGCTGTTCGTGTTCGTCGGCTTCATCCGCATGCTGCCCCGGGCACTGGACGAAGCGGCGGCCATCGACGGCGCCGGCGCCCAGTACACCCTGTGGCGGATCATCTTCCCGCTGATGCGGCCGATCGTCGCAACCGTGTTCATCCTGAACGCGCTGAGCGTCTGGAACGACTTCGCCAGCCCCCAGGTCATCCTCGGCCCCGGCAGCGACGTCTACACGGTCACGACCGGCGTGTACGCGGCGGTCGGCGCCTACTCGGCCGACTACACGAAGGTGTTCCCCACTCTGCTGCTGGCGGTCATCCCCATTCTCGTCCTCTTCGTCGTGCTGCAACGCCACGTCATGAGCGGCCTGGCCGCGGGGTCGGTGAAGGGCTGACGGGGGTTCCCGGGCCGGCTGGGGGTCTCGGCGCCGGCGCGCGAGGACAGCGGCTCCCGCGCTCCGGGCCGGCGGAGTCGCAGGAGGCGCCGGCCGCCGCCCGGGCCGCCGCGGCCGAGCTCGGCCAGCGCGCCGCCCCAGCCCGACCCGGCTACGGCTCCCGCTCGTAGCCCTCCTCGTCCCAGCCGACATCGAACTCGTCGCCGTCGGCCAGGGCGCCCGCCTGGTCCTCGGTCTCCAGGATCCGCGACTTCGTCAGCAACGGCGGGCCTTCGACCTGCGGTGTTGCCGACGTGCGCAGTGCGGTGGCGTGGGGTTGTCGGCGGTTGATGCGCAATCGGCGCTTGTGCGACGTCTTCGGGCGTCACGCTCGGTGAGGCGCGGCGGGTGCTCGGCCCTGTGTTGTCACCTGGCGACGTCGGTGACGTAGTTGACGGCGGATGCGGCGTCGTCGGTGGTGTGGGTGGGCCGGTAGGCCGTTTCCGTCGATGGCCGGCTGCCCGACACCCAGACACTGTGTGCGCCGATGCCCGTCGCGCCGCCGATGTCGGCGTGCGGTGAGTCACCGATCACCCAGGCGCCGGGAAGGGAGGCGTCGGTGGCGGCCGCTGCCGCGTGGAAGATCTCCGGTGCGGGCGTATTGTGGCCGATCGCCTCGGAGATCACCCAGCCGTGGACGATGCGGTCCAGTCCGTCTTCCTGATCTTCTCTTCCTGCATTCCGATGCGACCGTTGGTGACGATCGCGCAGGTCCAGCCATCGATGATCGCCTTGCCGAGTGCTTCGCAGGTGGCGTCGGGCAGGACGACGCGATCGGCGGCACCATGGTCGAGAAAGGCATGGACAGCACTGTCGGGAACGGTAGTGGCATAGCGGCTGGCGATGGCTGACGGCGGCCAGTAGATACGGCTCTGATCCACTTCTGGCGGTCCGGTGACGGACAGTCACAGGCGGCTGGAAGGACGGCCGTTCGTGTGATTGCAGCGTGCTCTCGGCGGTCTTTGACCATCTGTCGTCTGTGGTGGTCGAGGAGGTCGTGGTGGACGATGCCGCGCTGGCCTTTGCGGCGCGGACCGCACCCCGGGAGGCGGCCTGCCCAGGCTGTGGCACGGTGTCTGCGCGTGTCCACGGCGGGTACCGGCGGCGCCTGGCCGACCTGGCGGTGGCCGGTCGGAGGGTCGTGATCGACCTGGCGGTGCGACGGTTTAGGTGCCAGGCAGCGGAGTGCGGACGCCGTACGTTCGTCGAGCAAGTGGAGGGGCTCACCGAGAGGTTCGCGCGGCGCACATCGTCCTTGCGCCGAACGCTGGAGAAGATCGCGCCGGCCCTGGCGGGGCGCCCTGCGGCCCGGCTGGCCCGGTACCTGTCGATCCCCACCAGCGCGAACTCCCTGCTCAGGCTGGTGCGCAGGCTCCCGGACAAGCAGCCGGACACCGCACCGCGCGTGATGGGTGTGGACGATTTCGCATGCAAGAAGGGCCACGTCTACGGCACGATCAGCGTGAACGTGGAGACAGGCGAGCCGGTGGACGTGCTGCCCGACCGCACCGCGGACACGCTCATATCCTGGCTGCGCGACCATCCCGGCGCCGAGATCGTGTGCCGGGGCAGGGCCAGCGCCTACGCCGAGGCCGTCCGCACCGCCTGCCCCGACGCCATCCAGGTCGCGGACAGGTATCACTTGTGGATCAACCTGTGCGAGGCAGTCGAGAAGTGCGTCGCCGAACACCGAGAGTGCCTGGCCGAGCCCGCCGCCGACACGGCAGCCGACGCCACCACCGGGCAGGACACCGACCCGGTGGCCGAGTAGGTGCCGGCCCCGATGGAGGAACTGCGCGCGATCAAGCGACGCGAGCGCCATACCGCAGTCCTCGAATCCACGGCTATTCGCCCTATCAACACCGGCGTTGGAACGAGGGCTGCACGGACGCGGCACGGCTTCATGCCGAGATCGTCGAACTTGGCTACTGCGGCAGTAAGCGGACCGTCCGCCGCCACCTGCAACAGATCCGGACCAGCGGCAAACCCGCACCCGACAAGCCCAAAGAGCTGACCGTCCGGAAAGCCACCTGGCTGATCACCGCCCACCCCGACAAGATCGACGAGAGCAACGCGCTCAAGCTCAAGCAACTCTTGTCCCGATGCGCGGAGTTGGATGATGTCACTGACTGCGTGCGCGCCTTCGCCCGCATGATGATTGAGCGCCGCGGGACCGAATTCGACGCCTGGCTTACCCGCGCACCACGGCCAACGTCTACTGCTGGAAGAACTCCGGCGGCACCGGCGCCGCCTACTGCGACGACCTCGCGGTGGAAGCCCTCTGCTCCGCCACCAACACGGTCACCAACCCGGGCTTCGAGGCAGGCGCCCTCACACCCTGGGCCCAGAGCACGGGCACGGCGTCCAGCGTGGTCGCATCCAACGCCCGCTCCGGTACGTACGCCCTGCAGACCGGAGTCAGCGCCAGCGGTGCCATCCAGACGGTCGGCGGACTCACCTCCAGCGGGACCTATCTGCTCGCCGGCTGGGCCAAGGCGGCCACAGCCGGCGAGGAAGTGGCGGTGGGCATGAAGAGCTTCGGCGGTACGGAGACGTACCTGAAGACCTCGACGACGTCCTACGCCCAGCAACCGATCTTCTTCACGACCGGCGCGACCGCCACTTCGGCCGGCGCCAACTGCTACAAGAACCGGCTCCTCAGCCGGATACTGCGACGACTACACCCTGATCAAGCTCTCCTGACCGTCGTCGACGCATCCTGAAAGACATCCCTCCCTCGCACAGCGCGGGCCGGCATCACCCGGCCCCCGCTGTGCGTCTGAGCTTGTTCCGGTGTGACGGGCACCCTCGGTGTGGCGGGCAGGCTGCGACCCCAATTGCGAGGACGTCCCCGTGTGAGCCCAGCCAGTGATGCAGCCCCTGATGCCAGTCCTCACTGTCAGTCGTCAATCCTCTGCGGGGCGCGGGGTGCCCACGCGCCCCGCGCCCTCAGGCGACCGTCCCCGCTGCTCCTCAACGGCAGGCCGCAGCGGAGAAGAGGAACGGTCGCAGGCAGTCAGTCAGGAGGGGATGATTTGCCATTGCTGCCGCGCCTGTGACGCAGACGGCTGCTGCTCGATGTTGGCTCCGTCGGCGATGCTGCCCTCGTCGACGGCGAGGGAGAGCCCGCTGTAGCGGTTGATGAGGAAGTAGTGTCCGTCACCGGTGGGCGTGACGGCCCAGTGCTGCTGGGGGGCGCGGGCGTCTGCCCAGATGCCGACGTTGCCGCCGTCCTCGCGGGCGAGACCCGCGACCTCCAGAAGCTTGCCGCTGCCCACACCCTTGATCTTGTAGTAGCCGTCGCCGGTGCTGGTGAAGGTCCACTTCTGGTTCGCCTGGTTGAGCCATGGCCACTGATCGACGTTGGTGCCGTTGGCGGTGCGCGCGCCCTCCACGTCGGCGACCTTGCCACTGTGCCGGGCGACCAGCCGGTAGACGGTGCCGTCGCCGGGCAGTGTGGTGGACACCAGGGCCGGCTTGACCGACCGGCCGCCGATCCTGACGCCGCTGATGTTGGCGTAGCCGCCGGTGGCTGCGTCGACCTGGATCCGTACGAAGCCCACGTTCCGGTTGGGCCACTCGACCAGCTTGGTCTTCTGGTTGCCGGCCCAGGTGCCGGTGGCGACCTGGGTGAAGTTGACCCCGTCGGTGCTGGTGAGGATGGTGTACGAGGTGATGTCGCCGTCGGTGGAGTTCGTGCGGTTCCACTGCTTGGGCAGGTACTCCAGGGTGGAGACGTTGCTCCACACCCCGCCCAGGTCGATGGTGAGGGACTGCGGCAGCGGCAGGCCCCAGGTCGACCAGCAGGTTTCGTAGCGGACGTCGCTGAGTCCGTCGATGGCGTTGAGCGGTCCCTCGCCGTTGTGGAAACCGGTGGCGTACGCGCTGACCGGTGTGACGGGGTGCTCGGCGCGCAGCATCTGGGTGGGCAGCGGCGGCCGGGAGGTGTTGGGGCTCCAGACCGCGCCGACCTCGGCCAGCCGGTTGACGACGTTGGTGTCCAGCAGGCCGTTGCGGTTGGGCGGGCAGTTCAGGATGAAGGAGGTGTACTTCGGTTCCAGGTCGGCCAGGTGCGAGAGGATCGCGTCCTTGCTCATCAGGCCTTCGGTCGGGGTGGAGGGGTGCCAGAACCAGCCGTTGCTGATGGTCTGTCCCTGCATGCCGGCGTAGGTGTTGCCCGCCGGCGCCGTGACACCCAGCGGCTCCTCGAAGAAGATCGCGTCGCTGAGGAAGGGCTCCGACAGTCCGCCGATGTCGATCATGACGCAGTCCGGCTGCAGCTCCTTCACGAGCGAGCGGATCCTCTGGTAGGAGACGGCCTGCTGTCCCATCTGCCATGCGTAACCGTCGGTCATGAACATGTCGATGGTGCCGTAGTTGGTGAGCAGCTCGCGAATCTGACCGAGCATGAAGGTCATGTCGCCGGGCTGGATGGCATCGGTGATTTCGAGCCCGGTCACCTTGTGCCGGCTCTCCCATGCCTCGACGCCGAAGGTGCGGTCCCAGATCGAGTAGTAGAACCCGACCTTCAGCCCCTTCGCCCGGAACGCGTCGCAGTACGCCCGCACGACGTCCTGCTTGTAGGAGCTGTTCGCGACGTTCTGGGTGCCGTAGGCGCTCGGCCACAGGGCGAAGCCGTCGTGGTGCTTGGTGGTCAGGATGCCATAACTCATCTTCGCGGCGACCGCCGCGTCGGCCCACTGTGCGCAGTTGACGCTCGGGGGAGCGAAGAGGGTGGGGCTCTGGTTGGGTTCGGCCCACTCCTGGTTGGTGAACGTGCCCAGGCTGAAGTGGTTGAACATGCCGAACCGCATGTCGACCATCTTGCTCAGGTTGGTCTGTGTGTCCGCGGCGGCCGCCTGCGACAGAAGGCCGGAGAGGCCGGGGATGACCGGCAGGGCGGTCGCGGCGGTTGCCGCACCCGCAGCGCCGAGAAACGTACGGCGAGTCATTCTTCGTGAGGACATGGCCCACTCCCAGGGATTGATGGCATGGGGTTGCGGTGATCACACCCAGAGCGGCATCCGACGCCGGCCCGGGTATCGAGGCGTGCCTGCACGCCCTGGGCAGTACACCTGTTGCGGGTCAGCATCCGAGGCGATCACAGTTACATCGGATGTATTAACGGGCATCAATTCGGTGTCTGTCCAGAGGGTAGACGTGAATCAAGGGAACAGCCAGCAATTCACTCATAGATCAGATTGAGCGACCGGGACACGCCGTCTACTATCAGCCGATAGATCGGATGAATGGGGAACCTGCATCCTCACGGACGTCCTCCTAGCAGTCGGACACGAGAGCGCCTCAAGGCGGGCCGTCATGCGCCACCGGACAGTCCTGTGTCCGAGACCTGCTCGTCCGCGATCACGACGATGTCGAGCGTTCGCGGTCCGTGACCGCGTTCTTCAGCGCGAAGGTGCCGCCGAAGCCGCAGCAGGACTCGGCGGCGGTCAGTTCGACCAGGTCGATGCCCTTCACCGCGCGCAGCAACCTGAGTGGTCGGCCGCCGACCCGCAGCATGCGCAGGAGTAGCAGGTCGGGTGGTAGGTGACCCGGTGGGGGAAGTGGGCGCCGACGTCGGTGACGCCGAGGACGTCGACGAGGAGCTCCGACAGCTCGTACACGGTAGCCGGTGTTGAAGTGCATCTGGCCGCAGCAGGTCTGGCTCTGCGGGAACTCCACGGTGTGGCCGAGCCGTTCCAGCAGTTCGGTCACCGCGTGGCCGGTGCGGGGGAACATCATGTCGTTGAAACAGGTGATGAAGAGAGCTATGTGCATGGTGCCTCCTGGGTGGCCGGGGAGCCGGTGACGGTCAGGCCGTAGGTCCGCAGGGCGGTTCCGGTGAAGACCTCGTGGCGTTCGGAGGGATCGAGGGTGGCCGTCAACTCACGTGCTACGGCGATGACTTCGGCGTAGGTGGCGGCCAGTCGGCAGACGGGCCAGTCGGAGCCGAACATCAGCCGCCGCGGGCCGAAAGCGTTCAGCACCGTGTCGGCGTACGGCCGGAGGTCCTCGACGCACCACCGGTCCAGGTCGGCCTCGGTCACCATGCCGGAGAGCTTGCAGACGGTGTTGGGCAGCGAGGCCAGCAGGCGCACCGCGTCCGCCCATGGCCGCAGCTCGCCCGAGGCGATGGGGGCTTGCCCGCGTGATCGAGTACGAAGGTGAGGCCGGGAAGCAGTTGGGCGGTCTGATGGGCGACCGCGAGCTGATGGGGCCTGATGACCAGGTCGTACACGAGCCCCGCTTCGGCCACCGCTGCAAACCCGCGCAATACGTCTGGCCGCAGCAGCCAGCGAGGATCGGATTCGCCCTGCACCTGGTGGCGGATGCCCACCAGGTGCTCGCCACCCGGCCCCTCGCGCAGCGCCGCGAGCGCGCGGGCGGCATTGGGGGATGTCAGGTCGGTCCAGCCCACGACGCCGGCCACCAGGTCGCTGTCCTGTGCCAATGCCAGGAACTCGGGAGTTTCCTCCGGCACGTCGATCGTCTGGACCAGGACCGTCGCCGTGACGCCGGCTGTCCGGACCTCGGACTCCAGGTCGGCGAGCAGGAAGTCGCGGCGCAGCGGGGCGAGTTCCGGTCCGGTGATCCAGTCCTGGTCGCGGACGGAGAGGTCCCACACGTGGTGGTGTGCGTCCATGACGCCCTCAGCGGTGTTCCCCTCCATGGCGGTCATCTCCACGACTCTTCGACTCCTCCTTCGGTCGATCGGCATCGTCGACCGGTGTGGCGGCGGGGACGGGGGCGTGCGGGGGCAGCAGACCCTCGGCGCTCAGTCCGTCCCAGAGCGCGGCCGGTACCGTTCGCCGCAGTTCGTCCACCGTGTCGCGGACCTCCTCGGCGGAACGCGCGCCGGACAGTACGCTCGCGACCGCCGGATGGCCGAGCGGGAAGCGCAGAGCGGCTGCGCGCAGCGGTACGCCGTGGCGTTCGGTGACCGCCTTCATGCGCAGGGCCCGGTCCAGTACATGCTGTGGGGCGGGTGCGTAGTCGTACGTGGCCCCGGCTTTCGGGTCGGTGAGCAGGCCCGAATTGAACACCCCGCCGACGATGACACTCCTGCCTCGGGCGGCGGCCTCCGGCAGCACCTCCGCAAGCCCCTGCTGCTCCAGCAGGGTGTAGCGGCCGGCGAGCAGCACCACGTCGATGTCGGTCTCGCGCAGGAAGCGGGCGGGGAGCGCGCACTGGTTCACTCCGATGCCGATCGCGTTGACGACGCCTTCACCGCGCAGCCGTTCCAGCACTGGGTACGCCTCGGTGAGAGCCTGCTCGGCGTGGTCGTCCGGGTCGTGCAGCAGGGCGATGTCCACACGGTCAAGGCCGAGGCGGTCCAGGCTCGCTTCCAGGGAGCGCAGGACGCCGTCGGAGCTGAAGTCCCAGACGCGGCGGTGGGTGTCGGGCACGGCGAAGCCCTGGGCGAGATCGTCCCCGTGGCTTCCTTCGGGTCGGGGTACGAGCAGTCGTCCGACCTTGGTGGAGACGGTGTACCTGTCGCGGTCGCGGTCGCGCAGCGCGGCGCCCAGGCGTCGCTCGGACAGCCCGAGTCCGTAGTGCGGGGCAGTGTCGAAGGTGCGTACACCCGCGTCCCAGGCCGCCTCCACCGTGGCGAAAGCGGCCTCGTCGGTGACCGGGCGGAAGAGGTTGCCGATGCCGGCGGCCCCGAACGACAGCTCGGTGACCCTGACACCGGTGGCGCCCAGCGTCGTCTCTCTCATGCGCCGACCGCCGGGCGCAGCCGGAGCCCCTGCATGCCACCGTCGACGGCGAGGGCTATGCCGGTGACGGACCCTGCGGCGGGGCTCGCCAGGTAGACCGCGGCCGCCACCTCGTCCGCGGCGACCAGACGGCCCAGGGGCTGGCGTGCGTCGAGGGCGGCGCGTTCCGCCTGCGGATCGTCGGCGGCGTCCAGGAGCCTGGTCACCCAGGGTGTGTCGACGGTGCCGGGGTTGACGCAGTTGACGCGGATGCCCTCATGGACATGGTCTGCGGCCATCGCCAGGGTCGGCGACAGCACTGCGCCCTTGCTGGCGGAGTACAGGGCGCGCTGGGGAAGGCCCGCGGTGGCCGCGATGGAGCATATGTTGACGACCGCCGCGTGCGACGAGCGCCGTAGATACGGCAGGGCGGCGCGGGTGGTGCGCACCGTCCCGAGGACGTTGACGTCGAGGACGCGGTGCCACTCCTCGTCCGGGTTGTCCTCGATGGTACCCACGGCACCGATGCCCGCGTTGTTCATCAGGATGTCCAGGCCACCGAGCTGCCCGGCAGCGGTCTCCACGGCGACACGTACCGATGCGTCGTCGCCGAGGTCGGCCTTGATGGCGATCAGCGGCTCGGCGGCGCCGGAGGGGTCGAGGTCTAGGACGGCCACCGTGGCGCCGTGCTCGGCCGGCATCCGGGACGTGGCCGGCCCGATGCCGGACGCGCCGCCGGTGACGGCGGCCTTGAGCCCTGACAGACCGCTCATGCCGTTCACGTTGCTCAAAGGGGCGCCTTTCACGCTTGGCCGAAGGTCTGGCGCTGGGCGCCGAGGCCGTCGACGGAGAGCTCGACGGTGTCGCCGGGCCGGAAGTAGGGGGTGCCGGGGAGGCCGAGGGCCACGCCCGCAGGCGTACCGGTGTTGATCACGTCGGCCGGCTCCAGGACCATGTACTGGCTCAGGTACGCCACGATGTGGCCGACCGGGAAGGTCATGTCGCCGGTGTGGCCGTTCTGCCGCTTCACCCCGTTGACGCTCAGGTGCAGGCCGAGGTCCTGCGGGTCGCCGGCCTCGTCGGCCGTGACCAGCCACGGACCGAGCGGATTGAAGGTCTCCCAGGACTTGCCCAGGTCCCACTGCGACGAGTACTCCAGCTGGAACTCGCGCTCGGAGACGTCATGGCTGATCGTGTACCCCGCGATCACGGCCCACGCTGCTTCCGGACCGTCGAGGTAGCGGGCCCGCCGCCCGATGACGACCGCCGGCTCGACCTCCCAGTCGGTCTTCACGGAGCCGCGGGGGATCAGCACCTCGTCGTATGGCCCGACCACCGTCCCCGGGTCCTTCATGAACACCACCGGCCGTGGGGGGATCGCCGCACCGGTCTCGGCGGCGTGGTCGCGGTAGTTCAGACCGACGCAGACGATCTTGCCGGGGCGGGCTACGGGTGCTCCGATCCGTACACCGTCCGCGTCCAGCTCGGGCAGACTTCCCGCCGCGACCGCCTCCCGGGCCCGCTCGACACCGTCCGAGGCGAGGAAGGCGCCGTCGATGTCGGAGGTTACGGACGACAGATCAAGCAGCCGACCCTCCTCGGTGCGGACGGCGGGCCGCTCCTCGCCCGGCGTGCCGACTCGTAGAAGTTTCACGGCCTTTCCTTGCCATGCGTGGTTGTCAAGTGGCTCGGGCGAGGGATGGGGGGTGACCGTCACGGTGTGCCGGACTCACTCAGATGCCAGATCTCGGTCAGGTCCGACCAGTTGCCCCCGGTGCCGGTATCGGCCCAGGGCTCCTGGCAGGGGCCGGTGAGCTTCCACCATGCCTGGGTGGCCGGGTCGCCGCCGATAGCGGCCATGTCGGCCTCGAAGTCGTCGCCGTGGTACTCGAAGTAGCCGAACAGCGTGTCCTCGCGCACAAAGATGCTGTAGTTGCGGATGTTCGCGGCCCGCAGCGCGGCCTCGACGCCCGGCCAGACCGCGGAGTGCAGGCGCAGATACAGCTCACGGTGCTCGGGCCGCAGGCGGATCGTCTGGGCAACCCGTTTCATCTGGGTCCTTCCGGTGAGTGCGGGCGGCGTTGCCGGACAGCGCGCCCTGGGCATGCCTGGTGACGCATGGGCAGGGGTGTGGCTGCCGCCTCACTCCTTTGTCGCGCCGGCGAGCATGCCGGACACCAGGGCTCGTTGGGAGAAGAGGAAGACGATCAGGACCGGCACGATGGTGACGAGAGTGGCCAGGGCCAGTTCGGGTCGCATGATCTGGTTTCCCGTGCCGCTGGAGGTGTTGAACAGCGGTGAGGCGGCGAGCAGGTTGTTCAGCCCCACCTGCGCCGGGTATTGGGAGCTGTCGGGCAGCATCACGAACGGCAGGAAGAAGTTGTTCCAGTTGCCGACGAAGTTGAAGAAGCCGACCAGGGCGATCACGGGCTTGGCCAGTGGCATCGCGACGAGCCGGAAGACCTGCCACTCCGAGCAGCCGTCGATCCGCGCGGCGGACAGCAGGTCGGAGGGGACGTTGGAGGAGAAGTAGATGTAGGTGAGGTAGACCCCGAACGGGAAGAAGGAGAAGGGCAGGATCACCGACCAGATCGTGCCGTCCAGGTGCACGGCGTTCATCCCCAGGTACAAGGGCAGCACCATCGCGGCGGTCGGCATGAGCATCACGAGCATGGTGATGGTCAGCAGTATCCGGCGCCCGATGAACTGGGTGAGAGCCAGCGCGTACCCGGCGGGGATCGATGTCACGAGGGTCACGGCCAGCGCGCCGAACGTGTAGAGCGCCGAGTTCTGCAGCCAGGTGAGGATGGCGCCGTCCTGGAACGCGTAGAGGTGGTGCCAGGCGTCGGCGACCGCGCCGAGAGAGCCGAAGGAGAACGGGTTGTCCCGCACGATCTGGCTGTCGGTCTTGGTCGGGGCCAGCAGGAGCCACACCACCGGCACACAGAAGAACAGCGCGGACAGGCCCATGACGATGAGCCAGGCCAGCCGGGCGGCCAGTGAGCTTGGGCGGCGCTTCCGGCGCATGGGCTTCCTCGGGCTGGTGCGGGCGTCGGAGTTGTGGCGCGGCTGGGTTCGGCGGGCTGTGGTCGTGGGGGCTGTGGTCATCTTTCGTCCCTGTCGAACAGGCCGGTACGGAAGACGACGAGCGCCGCGCAGGCAAGGCCCAGGATGAGGAGGTCGACGGAGAGCGCCGCCGCGCCGTTGAAGTCGCCTGCCTGGAAGGCGTACTGGTAGGAGAGCTGGTTCGGTGACCAGCTGTCGGGGATCATGCCCCAGCTGGCGAGGGAGACCAGTTGCGGCTCGACGAAGAGCTGGGTGCCGGCCGCGAAGGCCAGGATCAGCATGTACGCGATCCACTTGGTGATCATCGGGATCTGGATGCGAAGGGCGATCTGGAGCGTACTGGCGCCATCGATGCGAGCGGCCTCCAGGATTTCGTCGGGGATGCTGTTGAGCGCGCCGTACATCACCACGATCCAGCCGCCGGCCCCGGTCCAGAAGGCGATGACCGTGAAGAGCACCGGTAGGTGGCCGGGGGCGTTGACCTGGGCGAGGGTGTTCCAGCCAAAGCTCTTCAGCAGCCAGCCGACGGGACTGGCCGCCGGGTCTAGCAGGATCAGCCAGAGCAGTACGCTCGCCACCCCGGCGAGGGCACCCGGCAGGTAGAACAGGAACCGCAGGCTGGTGGAGGCCCTGCGCATGCGGCCGTGCAGCATCAGCGCGAGCAGGACCACCAGGATCATCAGGCTGGCCAGCCAGACCAACAGGTACAGGCCGATGTGGAGGAAGGCCGGTCCGAAGCGGTAGTCGGTGAACGTCCGGGTGAAGTTGCCGATGCCGACGAGCTGGTTGCGGGAGTTGGACAGCGCCAGCCACACCGCATAACCGGTGGGCAGGACGCCGAAGGCGAGCAGGAGGAGGACATAGCCGGAGACGAAGACGTAACCGGCGCGTCCGACCGGGTTGCGGGCGGAGCGGCCGCGTCGGCCGCTCCGCTCCGTCGCGAGGTGGGTGGTCATCGGTCCGCTTCGCTAGTTGACGGTGTACCCGAGGGACTTGGCCTTGTCAGTGATGGCCGTCTGCCAGGTGCCCAGGGTGTCGGTGAGGGTCTTGCCGGAGTTCAGGGCCGGGATCACGGTGGAGGAGTAGATCGCTTCCTGGCTGTACTGGGTGGCAGACCAGCCCGGCCAGATGAGTTCCGCCGCCTCCTGGAAGACCGGGCCGACGTCCTCGGCGAAGTAGCCGGTCTTCTTCTGGCCGGCCAGCCAGGCGACGGCTGCCTTCTTGTACGCGGGATACGTGCCCGCAGTGGCCTGGTAGGCGTTGGAGGTCGTCATCCAGGTGACCAGGTCGGAAGCTGCCTTGAGGTTCTTGCTGTGGGAGGAGACGAACCACAGTCCGCCGCCGACGTTGCCGGTGTAGTTCTTGGCGTCGCCCTCGAACTTCAGCGGTGAGGCGGCGGCCATCTGCCCCTTGGGGATCTTGAAGGTGGAGTTGAAGAGCACCTGGCCGTACCAGGAAGGGCCGGGGAGCATGAGGACCCTGCTCGCCTTGTTCTTGATGAAGCCGGCGCTGAAGACGGTGTCCTTGGAGACCGAGCCCTTGGCGATCAGGCTGTCGAGCAGCTTGGCCATCCGGGTGCACTTGGAATCCTGCAGGTCGACCTTGACCTTCTTGTCGCCCGTCGCCGTGCCGGCAGGGCACTGGCTCGCCCAGAAGTACACCTCGGGGCTCCAGGCGTCCCCGGCGGTTCCGATCAGGTAGCCGGGGTGCTCCTTGGCGACCTTCTCGCCGAGTGCCTGGTACTCCTCCCAAGTGGTCGGGACGGAGTACCCGAACTCGTCCATGAGCTTCTTGTTGTACCAGAGCACGTTCTGCGCCAAGTCGTTGCGCAGGCAGTAGGTGTCGCCGTTGAAGGTGCAAGGGCCCAGCGCGCCGTCGGCGAAGCCCTTGAGCGTGGACTGGGAGACCACGCCCTGGTTCACGGGCGCGGCATAGGGAGTCTTGCCCTGGGATGCCCAGCTGGCGTCGTTGACATTGGCGCTGAAGGCGACGTCGGGCCACCCGCTGCCGGCCCAGTCGAACAGCTGGACCTTGGTCTGCAGGTCGTTGGCGCCGTTGGCGTCCCCGCTGTACGTGACGATCTTGATCTTCACGTCCGGGTGCGTCTTCTGATACGCCTGCACGCCGGGCACACGGGCGGCGTCCGCCCAGACCGTGATCTCACTGCCCTGCTGCTGAGCCACGGGCTTGAAGGCCGCCGGGGAGGAAGTCGCCGTGGGTGTGGGGTCCGCGCTGCCGCAGGCAGCGAGCGCGAGCAGCGAGACGGCGCCCAGGACGGCGACGGCCGTGTGCCTGAGCTGGCGGCGGGAGGAAACCGGAACGTCGTCGTTCATGACTGGCCTCAGATCTCGGGAAATGGCGCACAGCGGTGAGAGGCGCCGCGCTCGGGGTGTTCGGGACAGGCCGTCGGGCCTGGGGCTCCCGTCATCAGGCCCGGGGCGGGGTGACGGTCTCCTTGTCGACAAAAGCCTGAACGGCGGGAGGGTAATCCAGGCCCGCCGGAAGGGCGACGCCCGGACCGGTGGGGGCATGAACGAGGCCGCGGGCGTCGATGCCACTCTCGCGACCGATGGGATTGCCCATGACCAGCGACTCGTAGTAGGTGGTGTTCGAGATGGCCATGCACAGGTGCCGGTTGGGGATCTCCGGCCCGTGCACCTCGGCGCGCAGCCGGTAGGCGTCGGCGAGGTGGGCGGTGCGCATCGCGCCGGTGAAGCCGCCGCGCAGTTGCGTGGAGGCGCGGACTCCGAAGGTGGCGGCGCCGGCCTGGATGAAATCGGCCGAGTTCATGTGCGCCCCGTCGGAGGTCTCGGCCACGAGGAGGGGAACGGCCACCGCGTCGGCGAGGCGCTTGTACGCGGTGACACTGAACTCCCTCATCGGCTCCTCATACCAGAGGTAGTCGGCGTCCGAGAGAGCGTGCCCGAGATGGATCGCGTCGGGGAGGTCGAAGCCCGCCGACCCGTCGAACATCAGTGGCACGTCGTCCCCCACGTGCTCGCGCAATGCCACCGACAGGCGGGCGTCGCGGCGGGCGTCACCCCAGGCGTGGAGCTTGATGGCGGGGTAGCCGAGTTCCAGGGCCTGGTCGGCGATGTCCAGGTACTCCTCGACCGAGGAGTAGGTGACAGTGGAGGCGTACGCCGGTATAGAGGTGCGGTAACCGCCGAGCATCTGCCAGGTGGGCCGGTCGGCGAGTCGTCCGGCCAGGTCCCACAGCGCGGTGTCGACCAGCCCCAGCAGATAGAGCGGTAGCTCCTCCGTGCGGTCCAGCTCCCACATGCGATGCCAGAGCCATTCCCGCTGCAGGGGATCCTGCCCCACCAACTCCTTGCGCAGCACGCGGTCCAGCAGGTCCGCCAGGATGACCCCGCTGCCCCGCCGAGGGGACATCGCCACCCCCTCGACCCCTTCGTCCGTGCAGATGCGCAGCACCGCGGCCTCACCCTCGGACGGGCTGCCCAGGAGTCCGTCGCGCCAGACGAAGGGCGGACTGACTTGGGGCACCCGGACCGGATGGCACTCGACTTCGGTTATGCGCACGGCTTGCACCCCTTGGAGCGGAAGTACTGCTGCGAAATTTTCGTGTAACATAAGTCGTCATACGAATGCTGTCAAGAAGTCCCGCACAGTAGACTCGCCGCCATCCGCATCAGCAAAGGGGACCCGCATGGCCAAGGACCACACCGGCAGAACGGGAGAGCCGCCCGTGCTCAAGCCCTGGCCCAAGCGTCCGGCCCGACTGGCGCAGGCCGTCATAGAGAGCCTCACCGACACAATCGTGTCGGGCGCCATTCCTCCAGGATCGACCCTGCCGGTCGAACCCGAGCTCTGCGAGACATTCGGCGTCAGCCGCATCACTATCCGCGAGGCGGTCAAGTCCCTGGAGGCCAAGGGGCTGGTCCTCGCCCGGCAGGGCTACGGCACCACCGTCACCCCGCCCGAGGAATGGAACCTCCTCGACCCCGTCGTGCTCGCCGCTACCGTCCAGCATGACGACCAACTCGTCGTCCTCGACCAGTTGGTCGACATCCGGTCGACGCTGGAAGCCCAGATGACAGCCCAGGCCGCGGAGCTGGCCACTGACGACGACCTGCGAGCCATCGAGCGACTGCTCGCCCGGCTCGACGAGGAGACCGCCGACCCGGCACGCTTCATCGAGACCGATGTGGCCTTCCACGACCGGATCATGCAGGCATCCCACAACAGGCTCGGCCGTTCCATCATCCGGATCCTCCACGCCCAGGCGCGCACGACATATCTGTACAACGGCACACCGGACGCGACCGCGTGCGAGCGGGCCAACGCGGAGCACCGCGCAGTCGCCGAGCGGCTGCTTGCCCGGGACTCCGAGGGGGCCGCGCAAGCCATGGCGGCACACATCCAGACCGCTTGGAGCCGCCGCCGCGTGCCGAACGTCGACTCGCCCGCCTCCTGAGAGGTCTCCCACCGACTCGCCCTCGAGCCAAACAGGCCGGGGGCGTTCGCATGTCCAGGTCCGGCCGAGTCGGCAGCGCGCGACCTATTGACGAAATTCGTATGACGTCTAATGTTACACCGCTATTACCCCTTCCCCCTCTTCCCGCTGGGCTCTCCCCTGCCCGCAAGCACACCACGGGCCCCTGAACCTCCCGGAAGGTGTCACATGCGAACAACCCGCATACGTCCCGCGGTTCCTGACCGTCTCAGGTCATGGCTGGCCACAGCCGCCGTCCTCACTGCCTCGACCGCGGCAGTCCTCACCCAGGCCGGCCCCGCCTTCGCGGCCGGCACGACGCTCCACGCCGCACCGAACGGCTCCGGGACCGCCTGCTCCGTGAGCCGGCCGTGCTCCGTCACCCAGGCCAAGACCAAGGTGCGGGCGACCAACAGCTCCATGAAAGGCAACATCACCGTCGAGCTCGCCGACGGCACCTACCGGCTCTCCGCGCCGCTCGCCTTCACCTCGGCGGACTCCGGCACAGGCGGCTACACGGTGACCTGGAAGGCCGCGCTGGGCGCCCATCCCGTCATCACCGGAGCGCAGAAGGCCACCGGCTGGACCGTGCAGGACTCGGCCAAGAACATCTGGAAGAGCAACGTCGGCACCGGCTTCGACACGCGCCATCTGGCCGTCGACGGCGTCCTGGCCACCAGGGCCCGCACCGCCGTCCCCCGCTCGGACCTGACCGCGACCACCAGCGGCTACACGTTCACCAACAGCTCGCTGAGCTACCTCAACAGCCTCGCGCAGCCCGGCCGGACTGAAATTCACGGCATCGGATCCTTCACCGACCGCTATGCCCCGGTGACCAACATCAACAGCGGCACCATCACCATGGCCCAGCCCTCGTGGAACAACAACACGTTCGGCTACGACACCCTGACGAGCCCCTTCCGGGCCGGCCCCCTCTACATCGAGAACGCCTACGAGTTCCTCGACACGGCCGGCGAGTGGTACCTCGACACCGCTACCGGCACCTTGTACTACAAGCCGCTCGCCGGGCAGGACATGAGTGAGGCCGACGTCGAGGTGCCGAAGCTGGAGTCGCTCATCGGCGTCGGAGGGACGTACTCCTCCCCCGCCACCCACATCGCCTTCTCGGGGCTGCAGTTCTCGGGCACCAGTTGGCTGGACCCCACCGCCCACGGCTACGCCAGTCAGCAGACCGGCGCGTACATCTCCGGTACCTGGGACCGCCCGTCGGACGCGCTGACCTCGTGCCAGAGCGGCTGCCGGCTCTTCGAGGCGGCACGCCCTCACTGGGAGCAGATGCCCGCCGCTGTCCAGGTCTCGGCCGCCGACCACATCACGTTCACCGGTAACCGGTTCACCCAGCTCGGGCAGGGCGGCCTCGGCATCGGCAACGACGCCAACGCCCACACCACCGGCGTGGGACTCGGTGCCGACACCATCACCGCGACGGGCAACGTCTTCACCCAGGACGCGGGCGGCGGCATCGTCGTCGGCGGCATTCAGGCGGACGCGCATCACCCCAGTGACAGCCGGATGACCAACCGGAACATCACGCTGAGCAACAACCTCATCCACGACGTGGCGCTGGAATACCGCGACATGTCGGCCATCCTCGTCACCTACGTGAACGGCGCGACCGTCTCGCACAACGAGGTCTACAACCTGCCCTACTCCGGCCTCACCATCGGCTACGGCTGGGGCACCAACGACATCGGCGGCAGCCAGGACTACGTCAACCGGGGCCTGTACAACTACCAGCCCACCTACACGACCGCGACCACCGCCGCGAACAACCACGTCACCGACAACTACATCCACGACCTCATGCAGCAGATGACTGACGGCGGCTGCATGTACACCCTGTCGGCGTCACCGGGCAGCACCTTCGAACGCAACTACTGTCACAGCAACGGCGGTTGGTTCGGCTTCTACCACGACGAGGGCTCCCGGAACTTCACGGACACCAACAACGTCTTCCGGAACACCGGCGAATGGGGCCATGAGAACAGCAATGCGACCAACAACACCGGCGCCCTGACCCTGACCGACAACTGGACGAGCAACAGTTCCGCGAACATCACCAACACCAACGGCCGCGGTGACGTGGTCAGCGGCACCGTCGTCGTCAGCGACGGCAACTGGCCGTCAGCCGCCAAGACGGTCATGAACAACGCCGGTATCCGGCCCCTGTACCGTCCGCTGACCACCGACCCCGTCAGCTCCCCCTACAGCACCTACTCCTCCACCCCCGCCAACACCGGCCAGAGCGGCGGCCACTTCACGATCACCGACGCGGGCGAGGACATCTGGGGTGCCGGCGGACAGCACGAAGACGAGTACGGCACCGTCTTCCGAAACGGGTCAGCTGTCGACGGCACGTCGGTGACCGCCCGGGTCGACAACCTGGACAACACCAGCGGCTGGGCCAAGGCCGGCGTCGTCCTGCGCAACGACCTCACGGACGACGGCTCCTCCGCTGGATACGCGGCTGTGGTGGTGACCCCGAAGAACGGCGTCAGCTTCCAGCGGGACTCCAACGCCGACGGCTACCTCGACCGGCTCACGTCCACCGCTGCCACCGTCAAGGCACCGGTCTGGTTGCGGCTCACCCGCACTGCCACCCGGGTGTCCGCCTACTACTCCACCGACGGATCCACCTTCACTCAGGTCGGATCGGCGGTGACCCTGCCGTCCATGGCGACCACTCAGGATGCCGGTGTCATCCACACAGCCCACAGCACCACCGCCGGCAGCGCGACATTCAGCAACCTGCGAATCGTCACCTCTCCCTACAAGGCATACAGTTCGATTCCGGCCGCCGTCAGCCAAAGTGGCCAAGTGACCTCCCTGACCAGTGCGGGCATCGACGTATGGCGCTCCGGCACGGCATACGACGACGAGTATTCCGCCGCCTACCGGACGGAGGTCGCTGGAACGTCCTCGACCGTCACCGTCCGCGTCACCAGTCAGGACAAGACCAACAGCTGGGCCAAAGCCGGCCTGATGCTGCGAAACAACATCGCCTCCGCCGGCTCGTCCACCGGGTACCTCGTCCTCGCCACCACCCCCGGCAACGGAATCGCCCTGTCGTCGGACTCCAACGGTGACGGCTACCTCGACACCAACACCATCAAGACCGGAAGCGCCACCGTCGCCCCGGTCTGGCTCCGCCTGGTCAGGAGCGGCACGTCGGTCACCGGCTCCTACTCGGCCGACGGCACCACCTGGACCACTGTCGGAACCGCAACGCTGACCGGGGCGAACAGCACCGAGGACGCGGGCATGTTCTCCACGGCCCACGCCGGAAGTATCGGCACCGCGAGCTTCAGTCAGTTCTCCGTCAGCTGACGAAGCGGTTCGGGTCACGATCTCCGAAACGAGCTCCGCGTGCCGGTGCGACCTCCGCACCGGCACGCGGAGCACCGTCATGTCCGGGCCGGCCTGCCGAGCCCCCAAAGTGTGATGCCGGGGGCCGCGGTCAGGGCCTGCCAGTCCCGGCTGCCTCCTCCGCGGTCCGCAAGGATCGGCTCGCCTGATGGTGCAGGGCGTCCGCCGGGGGGGGGGAGGAATTGGGCCACGCCCGTGTCGTGGACCCCGCAGTGGGATGGTTCTCCAGACACCCAGATGTGTCTCACCTACTGGTGCCGTCGTTTCAGGAGCCTGTGCGCGAGGGTGGCCACGGGGCGCGTTCCACGTCGTGCACATGCCGATGTGCGACCCGTTCCGGGTGAAGGCGATCGGTACGTTGCGCGGGGTTCCGTCCTTGGCGACGTAGGCCAGGCGGGTCACGTCACCGGCCGGCAGCTCCTGGCTGATCGGGCGGTTCACAACCTCGATGATCTCGTCGGCTGCATGGTTCGGTTTCGCCTTCTCAGCGCAGATGCTCGGCCAGTCCGACGATGATGCCCTCCGGGCCGCGGACGTAGCAGAGCAGATAGCTGTCCTCGAACCGGGCGATCTCGCCGACGAGTTCGGCGCCGTGAGGGCGCAGGCGGGCAACCGTGTCCTCGATGTCGTCGACGGCGAACATGACGCGGTGCGTGCCCAGAACGTTGTGCGGCCGGTTGCGCGGCCCGGCGCTGATCACCGCGGGGCTGCGGTACTTCGCCAGCTCGAGCCGGCTGTGACCGTCCGGGGTCCGGACCATCGCGATGTCACAGCGGACGCCGTCGAGTCCGGTGCACTGGTCGGCGAAGAAGCCCTCGACTTCCGCCCTGCCCTCCAGCTCCATACCGAGTTCCACGAAGAACGCGATGGCGGCATCCATGTCCTCGACGACGATGCCGACGTTGTCCATCCGCTGAATCGCCATGCCGGCTTCTCCTTCTTCCTCGTGCGGCCGGTGGTGGCCGCTGTTGTCCCTGGGACGGAGCCGGTGGCACATTCTCGACATCCGCAGACCGCCGAACTGGAGAAAATCTGGATCGCGCCTCAGCACCGCTACAGCAGACCCACGAGCCAGGCGCCACCACCGAGGGTGAGTACGGCGCAGGTGGCCGCTCCCATGAAGACGATCAGCCCGCAGCGTGCCGTCCCGCTTTTCCATGCTTCCTCGGCGATTCGCAGCGTGCGCGCATGAGCATTGCGCCTCCCCAATCAACTCACGGTGCCGGGTCACCCTTGGCGGGTGGACTTCCCCGTGCCGCTCGCCCTCACCGCACCCGTCCAGGCCCCGCCGCGCGGTGCCGGCGCGATCTGGGGGCCACGCTGACCTCCGGCGGGCCCGAGCATCCGCCGAACTCGGCCCCGTAGACGTGGTTCTGCTGTCGCACGACGAGCACCCCGACAACCTCGACCGTTCCGGCCGCGCCCTGCTCGCCGACGTGCCGCTCGTCCTTACCACCCCAGGTGGCGGCCAGCGCCTCGGTGACAAGGCCACGGGGCTGGCCGACTGGGAGTCCGCCGAGCTGGACCGCCCCGGCGGCGGCACGGTCACCGTGACCGGCGTCCCCGCCGTCCATGGCCCCGGCCCGCGCGAGGAGGCCGAGGCGATCACCGGACAGGTCGTCGGATTCGTCCTGACCGGGGACGGGCTGCCCACCGTGTACGTCAGCGGCGACAACGCCTCCCTCGACGCCGTCGGGGAGACGGCCGAGCGGTTCGGGCCGGTGGACACCGCCATCCTCTTCGCCGGCGCGCCCCGCTTCGCGGGCCTCTTCGACGGAGCGGCCATCGTCCTCGACAGCGCTCATGCCGCCGAAGCCACACAGATACTTGGGGCGCGTCGCGTCGTTCCCGTCCACTACGACAGCTGGGCCCACTTCACCGAGGGCCGCGACGCCCTGCAGGCCGCCTTCACCGCCGCGGGGCTGGCCGACCACCTGGACTGGGGCCACCTGGGTTGACCGGAGTGGATGGATTCCGTCCATCCAACGACCCGTCGCACTCAGCCCTTCGGAAGGAAGAAGAACACGCTCATGCGTGCCGCAACGGTGTCCCGATTCGGTGGGCCCGGGGCAGTCGAAATCACCGAGCCTCCAGTGCCGTGCCAGATCCCGGGCAGGCGCGGATCAAGGTGGCGGCCACCGCGTTGAATCCGATGGACGCGGCCATGCGTTCCGGCGTCTTCCGCGGCGAGGGCGAGCGGACCGGCCTGGCCACGGGCCATCGCACACCCCTGGGCACCCCCATGCCGAGTACGCCGTGCTCGCCGCGGACGCCATCGCACCGCCATGCGATGAGCGAGCGGCGCGGTATCCCACTGACCGTGGTCGTCTCCGCAGCCAACCGCAACGACCACCGGGAGCTGGAGACCGTGGTCGACGCCGTCACGCCGGACGCAGTGTCTACGGCCGCGGCGGCATCGTCTCGTTGACGTCGGTGGACCACCCCCGGAACGCGTTCGTCGCCGGGAGTGATCCACCCTTCAAGCCGCGCTACGAGTTACGCCAGACCGTGCCGCGGCGCTCGTACTCCAATACTGTCTCGACCTGGTTGGCGAACTGCGCGCCGAAGAACCGCTCGACCAGCCAGACCGCGGCATCCAGGCCGGAGGTGATGCCACCGCACGTGACGAGGTCGCCGTCATCGACCACGCGCGCGTTGACCACCTTCGCGCCCTGTGCCGCGAGGGCAGCCTTGCTGCCCGAGTGGGTGGTAGCCGGCCTGCCGCGCGTGAATCCGGCCGCCGACAAGGCCATCACGCCCGTGCAGACCCCGGCCATGATCGCTTCGACGCCGGCGAGGCGCTGGATGAACGCCTTGTCCGCGAGCAGCCGGTGTATGCCCGACCCTGGCAGGTCGTGCCGGCCGCCGCCGGGCACGATCAGCACGTCGGCGTCCTGCGGTGACCAGCCGCGCGGTACTTCGATCCGCAGGCCCTTCGACGCAGTGACCATGGTCGGCTTGTTGGTCGAGACCAGTGCCGTTCGGATGGCGCCACCCATGTCGGCAGCAAGGGACAGCACGTCGAAAGGCGCGACGGAATCCAACTCCTCCACACCCTCGTAGAGCAGAATCTGGACACGCAACGGCGACGCCGCCGAGGCGAGGGGCACGCCCGTCGCCGCCAGCCCGGTCGACAACGCAGACGCGCGCAGGAAAGTACGGCGTTCCAAGGATTACCTCCCAGTGAGAGCCCTCTCCAGAAGAGGTCGGCCCGGACCCACCGGTAGTTCCCGGCACTGTTGTGGAGGGTCCGCCGACGCCGCGACCGCGACGGCATTGCGGACGATCCTGGAACGGCCACACCCTGATAACCGCGCCTGCCTGCGCTCATCGGCGTGGAGACTCCATCTGATCTGCCACATCACGTCAGGTATTCACAAATCAGCCGCACGCCATCGTGACGCCTCTGCCAGTTGGCAGCTCCGCATGTGTTCGCACGTGACCGCGTCCAGCAGGATGTGCGACAGCATCGGCAGCCCGCCGGGTTCGTCCAGAACATCGTCGACCAGACGGGCGGTGAGCTCCCGCTTCCACCAGAGGCCCGGCCACGGCAGCGGCTTGACGACCGCTTCACGCAGCTCGTCCGCCGTCATCAGGCCGAGCGGCAGGCCCGCGCCGTACAACACCTCCGCCAGGTCCCGGTGTTCGGCGAGACGGTGGCAGAAGTCCGCACGTACGACTGACCAGCACCCGCAGACGGCAGTCGGGGTCATGGGCGGCCGGCAGCAGGTCGATGAACCGGGCCCACGGCAGGGAGGACTTGCCGCTGCCGGACGGCTCGTACGGCACCGCGCCCCGGTGGCACGCACCAGCCGCTCGGAGGTAACGTACCCGCCCGCTCCGCACGCAGCGCCTCCACAACCGCCGCGTCCGCTTCCTTCCACCGCCGCTCCCACACCCCGGCGTCAAAACGGCAGGCCCGCGCATTGCCCGCATGACCTGTCACGACGGCAGCCGACGCCCGGCCGCCACCCGTGACATCATCGTCGCGAAGACAAGGGCTACTCTCGCTGCCTCACAGGACGGCCATCCGAGCGCCGAGGAACTCGCCCACCGCCGCCCCGCCGCGATGGCTGCCGGAGAAGCGGTGGGCACCGGGCTGGTGCCAGACGATGGCGTCGGCGAACATGCTGCCTGCCGAGTCCTTACACTTACCATCGGTAACAAGCCATCTCAACGCAACCAATGAGGGCGTCTGACGCATGCCACAGCTTCCGGCCTTTGATGTCATGACAGCGACCTGCCCGTCCCGTACCTCGCTCGCCCGCATCGCCAACAAATGGACGGCCATGGTGGTCATCGCGCTCAGCGCCGACCGAATGCGCTTCCGCGACCTGCGCACCACCGTCGACGGCATCAGCGCCAAGGTCCTCACCGAGACGCTCCGTGACCTGGAACGCGACGGAATCGTCATCCGGCACGTGTACGCCGAGATCCCGCCCAGGGTCGAATACGAGTTGACCGCACTGGGACGCACTCTGCATGCCCCGCTTCAGGCACTGGGCCTCTGGGCCGAGGAACACTTCGCCGACGTACTCGCGGCGCGCGAGAGCTACGACGCCCGCCAGTGACCGTGGCCGGCCATCACAGGCAAGTATTTGGCGAAACGTCGTGAAGGTGGGCGCCGTGGCGGCCGCCACGGCCCGCGCGCCCGGAGTCGGGGGATCCTGCCGCCGGTCGCCCGGCAACCCACGCCACAAGCCGTTCGGCACTGCACCGCAGTGCCGAACGGCTTCCGTCTGGGAAGGATGCGCGCGGCCTACTGCCCCCAGAAGGCGTCCTCGGCCGTCTGGTCGCCGGAGAACAGCCACATCTCGACGATCTTGCCGTCCTTGAGGCGCAGGACATCCACGCCGTCCATGCTCATGGACGCGTCCTCGCGCCGCCCGACGAAGTGGATCGAGGCGGCCACCATGTCGCCATTGCCCATGAGAGCGTCGATCTCGTCGATGGCGAAGGAGCCCTGGCTGGCCTCCATCATCCCGCCGAGCATCGCGAAGACGGCGTCGCGCCCCTTGCGCTCACCGGAGAACTGGTTGGCGCCCGGCTGATGCCAGACGATCTCCTCGTCCAGAAGCTCCCCGACCTTGGCCAGGTCGCCCTTCTGTACGGCCTGGAAGTACTCACGCGCGATGTCGACGTTCTTGCTGGTCAAGACAACACTCCTTACGCCCCTGGCATAGAGGCAGTACGACTTACTGTTACAGGTTGGATGCGAGGCGCGACGTGCGCGACTCGGGATGGATCAACGACGCCCGGTCAGGTTTCGGCGGGCCTGCTCCTCAGGCACTGCCCCAGAACGCGTCCTCGCTCTGCTGGCCCGCCGCGAAGAGCCAGACCTCCGCGATGCGCTCGCCCTCGATCCGCAGCAGGTCGACGCCGTTCATGCCCATCTCCACGCCGTCCCGCTCGGCCGAGAAGTGGACGGGTACCGCGACCAGCGAGCCGTTCACCATGGGCTCCATGGTCGGCTCCAGTGCGAACGTCCCTTCGGTGACCGTCATCATGCCGCCGAACATCTCGCCGACCGCGGCCGTGCCGCGATGTGAACCGGAGAAGCGGTTGTCACCCGGCTGGTGCCACACGATGTCGTCGGCGAACAAGCCCGTGACGGTGGCGAAGTCCTTGGCGGAGACCCCGTCGGCGTACTGCCGGGCGATCCTGAGCGCGGTGGTGGACCCCATGGCCGACCCCTCTCCTTCGGTGAGTTCGTCCTGCTGCACCGCCATACTCACGATCGGCAACCAGTCACCTCAACGTAACCAACGGGATTACGTGACACACGTCACATGCCGCCTCGGTGTTGCCCGGGGGTTACGCGGCCCCGGCGTTCACGGCCCTGCTGTTAGCGGGATGTAAATACCCCCTCTCGGACGGCGTTTTCCGGCCGCCGGGTGTCACGGTTGGCGCCTCCACCGGAACTCACCTCGTGAAAGCCGCTGCCGGCAGCCGCCGGCAGGTAGCGGAACGCGAAGAGAGGGATCCGAAGCCATGACTCAGACCGTGTCGGCCAGTGGCCTTGAGAGCATCGACGCCGACGGCCTGGAAGCACTCGCCAGCAGCGCCAAGGCGGACCCGAGCACCGGCCGGAAGACGCTCAAGGCCGTGACCACCTGTGAGGGCGGCTTCCGCAACCTCACGCAGATCCGCACCCTGGAGCCGGTGCTGGTCTCGGAGCCCTGCCACCTGCTCGGTGACGACGCCGCGCCCAACCCCTCGGAGATGGCGCTCGCGGCCCTCGGCTCCTGCGTCTCCGTCGGCCTGCTCGCCAACGCCACCCAGCGCGGCGTGACCCTGAGCAAGATCGAGGTCGCCATGGAGGGCGACATCGACATCTCCGCCGTCTGGGGCGTCGGCGACACCCCGGAGGGCAAGGTCCTGGGCTTCACCGCCGTGCGCTGCTCCGTCACGCTGGCCGGCGACGCCGACGACGAGGTCCTCGGCGAGATCAAGGACAGCGCGATGACGTGGTCGCCGGTGGTCAACACGTTCGCGAACAACGTCGAGATCTCCTCGACCCTGACCATCGGCTGAGGCCCGCCATGAGCACTCCGATCCTGCCCAAGTCCGAGGCCGCGGCCCTGGTTGCTGCCGCCCGGATCCGCCGGGGCCTGACCTGGTCGGCGATCGCCGCCAAGATCGACAAGCCCGTCGTGTGGACGACGGCGGCGCTGCTGGGACAGCACCCCATGACCGCCGAGGACGCGGCGGCCGTCGCCGCGCTGCTCGGGCTCGGGGACGAGGTCGTCGAGTCGCTGCAGCTGCAGCCCGCGCGCGACATCGCCCCGGAGCTGATGAAGGACCCGACGGTCTACCGCTTCTTCGAGGCGCTGTCGGTCTACGGCCCGGCGCTGAAGGAGCTCATCCACGAGGAGTTCGGCGACGGAATCATGTCGGCGATCAACTTCAAGGTCGACATCCGGCGTCGCGCCCACCCCGACGGCGACCGGGTGGTGGTGACGTTCGACGGCAAGTTCCTCGACTACCGCTGGTAGCGCCGAGGCACAGCCGCGTACTGGACCACTCCCCGACCATCTGGAGGACTGATGACCACCGTGCACGCATCCCCCGTCGGCAGCGTCGCCGACCTCGACCGAACGGCCTTCGAAGCCCTCCTGGCCCGCGTCTGTGAGGGAGCCGACCGGCTTGACGCCGACGAGGCAGGCCAGGCCCGGCAGGTGCTGACCTGGCTGGCTGAGGCCGATGCCACCGACCTGGGTGCTCCCGGCAACGCCGGCGGCGGGCTCCCGGGCATGGCCGAGGTGATCAGCGCCCTGGCCGCCCGCTGCGTGAGCTCCGCGTTCACTACATGGGCGCACCGGATGTGCCTGGAGTACCTGCTCATGTCCGGTACGCCGTACGCCCTCGCCCAGGCCGAACGGCTCCGCGCCGGCACGGTGCCCGGCGTGACCGGGATGGCTTCGGCCTTCCGGGAGCTGGCGGGCTGCGGCTCGCTGGAGATCACGGCGACCGCCACCGGGGACGGGTACGAGCTGTCGGGGCCGATCCGCTGGGCGTCCAACCTGTACGACGACGCGGTGCTGGTCACCGCGGCCCGCACCGACACCGGCGACCGGATCGTCGTCGTCCTGCCGCTCGACAGCGAGGGCATCAGCGTCGGCCGTCCCTTCCCGCTGCTCGCGCTGGGCAGCACCGCGTCGTCCTACCTCAACCTGAAGGACGTGAAGGTGCCGCACGAGCAGGTGCTGACCCGGGACTTCGAAGGCTTCCTCACCTCCGTGCGGGGCACCTTCCTCACCCTGCAGACAGCACTGTGCGTCGGCCTGGCGGGCACCTGCCTCGACAACGCCAGGGCCAGCTTGACCGGGGTGAACACGGTGTTCGCCGGGGATGTGGACCGGGCCACCGGGCGCCTGTCCGTCGCGCGTACCGCGATGCGTGACGTCGCGCGTCGCGTCGGATCCGGCAACCCGGCCACCCGCATGGAGATGCTGTCCATGCGGCTCGCGGCGGCCGAGGTCGCCACGGAGGCGGCGACCCTGGAGGCGAAGACCGCCGGTGGGCGCGGCTATGCCCGCACCTCCGGCGCCTCGCGGCGCTTCAGGGAGTCGTTCTTCATCCCGGTGCAGTCCCCCTCCGAGGCCCAGCTGAAGTGGGAGCTCGCCCAGTGCCGGCCATGAGCACCGAGGCGGAACGGGGCCAAGTGCCCCAGGAGGACGCACGGTCGTACTGTCCGGAAGCGGCGGTGCTCAAGGGCGGGGACCGCGACGCAGTCGCGGCGCTCATCTCCGCGCACTACCCGGCGATGCTGCGCTTCGCCGACTCGCTGATACCCGGTGACCGGACCCTGGCCGAGGACGTCGTCCAGGAAACCTGGATCGCCGTTCTCAACCGGGTCGACACCTTCGAGGGGCGGTCACGGTTCCGCACCTGGCTGTTCGGAGTGCTGCGCAACAAGGCGCTCAAGCTCGCCGAGCGCGAGCTGCGCCGTGCCCAGCGGGAGAGCTCCGGATTCGAGGAGACGGACCTGTTCGCGGAGCGCATGCACCCGGAAGGCCATCCGAAGGCCCACCACTGGTCCGTACCGCCGACCAGCCGCTTCCTGCCCGAGGAGTCGGCGATGTTCGCCGAGCTGATGGGCGTGGTCTCCGGCGCACTGGCCCAACTGCCGCGCAGCCAGCGCCTGGTCGTGCTGCTGCGCGACGTCGAGGGGCTGTCGGCGGCCGAGACCCGCGAACTGCTCGACCTCGACGACACCAACCAGCGTGCGCTCCTCCACCGCGGCCGCGTGAAGCTCCGCGGCGCACTGGAGGGCTACCAGGACAAGAAGGGAATCCGGCCGTGACGACCGTACTCGACTGCCGCGAGTTCATCGGCATGGTCGACGACCTGCTCGACGCCGACGAGGAGACCTGGCAGGCCGAGGTGGTGCAGCACCTGAAGGACTGCCCGCCCTGCGAGGTCTACCTGGAACAACTCCAGGACGTACGCCGCCTCCTGCGCGGCATGGACACCGAAACGCTGCCGAACGATGACCCGCGGGTCAGGGAGCTGCTCGACAGAATCGACTCCCGGCCGCGCTTCACACTCGTCGACGAGGACGCGGTGGGGCACTGGCAGCCCGAGGAAGTCATCGAGCCGCAGGCGCTCAAGGCCGTGGCCGGCGCCTTCCCCAGCGGAGTCACCGTGATCACCACGGCTCCGGCCGGTAAGCCGGTCGGGATGACGGTGAGCTCGTTCACCAGCGTCTCCCTCGACCCGCCGTTGATCCTGGTGTGTGTCGCGCGGACGGCGAGCTGCCTGCCGGCCTTCCGCGTCGGTTCGCCGATGGGCGTGAACGTGCTGTCCCGCGGCCAGGCGCACGTGGCGAAGACGTTCGCCTCTCCCGTGGAAGACCGCTTCGCCGTCGTGGAGCACCGGACCGGGCCCCACGGCGTCCCCCTCATCGAGGAGACCGCCGCCTGGCTGTCCACCCACATCGTGCGGATCTACGACGGCGGTGACCACGTCATCCTCCTCGCCCGAGTACACGCCCTGCACCGGTCGGCCCACACCCCGCTGCTCTACCAGGCAGGCGCCCTGCACGACTGGACGCCGACCGTGGTACCGCCGGTGACCGGTGACCGGCGGGCGGGCCGGAAGGACGGCACGCCATGACGCCGAGACTCCGCACCGGCCAACTGGTGGCGCAACTGATCGACGTGTCCGTACGCCGCGGCGACAAGCGGGTGCTCGACGGCATCTCCCTGTCCATCAACTGCGGCCGGGTGCTGGCCCTGCTCGGCCAGTCGGGTGCCGGCAAATCCACGCTGCTTCACGTCCTCACGGGCGAACTGGCGCCGAGCGGAGGCGAGATCGACTCCGGCGGGCACGACCTCAAGAAGGGCACCGTCCACCAGGCGCCGCTGCTGTTCCCCTGGCTGACGGTGCGTGAGAACGCCGGACTCGGCCAGACGTACGCCGCCAACAAGGACGTCCCCCCGGAACTCGTCGACGAGTTGCTGGAGCTCCTGGGACTGACGGCCGTGGAGAACAGCTACGCCGAGGAGATCTCCGGCGGCCAGGCCCAACGGGTCGCGCTCGCCAGGGCGTTGGCCATCGCGCCGGACGTACTGCTGCTCGACGAGCCGTTCTCCGCGCTCGATCCGCTCACCCGCGCCGAGCTGCAGACCTGGCTGCGCCGGCAGGTGACGGAGCGGGGCTGGACCACGGTCATGGTCACCCACGACATCGACGAGGCGCTCGTGCTCGCCGACGAGATCGTGCTGCTGGGCGCAGGCGGCCGTATCGCGCACCGCTGGACCCACCGGCCCGAGTCGCAGGACGGCCCGTCGGGCAGCTCCGCCGGCCGGGCGGAGCTGCGCGCAGAGATCCAGGCGGCCTACCACACCGCGGCGAAAGAGCCGGACCATGTCTGAGACACCGCGGCCCTCCCGCCCGTACTCGCGCCGGGGCGCACTGCGGCTCGGCGGCCGGGTGCTGACCGGGGCCACGCTGGCCGGACTGGCCGGTACGGGCGCGGTCCGCTCCGTCGCCCCCTCCGCCTCGACCCGCGGCGGCCTCCTGGACCGGCCGCTGCGCATCGGGTACCTGCCCATCACCGACGCCAGTGCTCTCCTCGTCGCCTACGAGCGCGGCCTGCTGGCCGACGCCGGCGTCGACGCCGAACGCCCCGTGCTGTTCCGCTCCTGGGACAGCCTGGCCCAGGCGCTGACGACCGGTCAGGTGGATGTCGTCCACATGCTGATGCCGATGGCGCTGCAGCTGCGGATCGCGAAGAAGGCGCCGATCAAGGTGGTCGCCTGGGGGCACACCAACGGATCCGCGCTCACCGTCGCGCCACGGATCACCGACGTCGCTCAGCTGGCCGGCGCGAGAGTGGCGATCCCGTTCTGGTGGTCGGTGCACAACGTCCTGCTCCAGCGGATGCTCGACGCCGCCGGTCTGAAGGCGGTCACCGGGACGGCATCCGCCGCGGCCGGAACCGTCGAGTTGCTGGTGATGTCGCCGGCCGACATGGTGCCCGCGCTGCGGGCCGGTTCGATCGCGGGCTTCGTCGTCGCCGACCCGTTCTCCGCGCTGGCCGAGGCGAGCGGGGCCGGCCACGTGCTCCGCTTCCTCGGCGACGTGTGGAAGGACCACGCCTGCTGCGCGGTCACGGTCCGCGAAGACCTGGCCACCGCGCACCCCGAGGCCGCGACCGCGCTGGTCGCCTCCGTCCTCCGGGCCCAGCAGTGGCTCTCCGCGCACCGCACAGGCGGCGCGCGCGAGCTGGGGCCGACCGGCTACCTCCCGCAGCCGGTGAAGGCGATCGACAAGGTCTTCAACCGCACCGCCGCCGCGTACCGCGATGTGCTGCGGCACCCGGCATGGCAGGGTCAGCGGCTCGGCTTCTCCGCTTTCCCGGCGGCCAGTTACACCGCCTCGCTCGTGGAGCTGATGGGCAGGACGACGGTCGACGGCGACACCTCGTTCCTGTCCGGCCTGACCGGTGCCGCCGCGCACCGGGAGCTCGTCGACGACCGTTTCGTCACCCGGGCCCTGAGCGCCGCCGGTATCCCGCTGGTTCGTAACCGCAAGGAGCTGATCGAACCATGACCTCGCTCGTCACTGAGGAAACCGAGGAAGACGTCAGCGCCGGTACCGCACCCCGGAGCCCGCGCAGCGGCCGTGACCGTCGTACCCCTGCCCGTACGGGCACCGCCGCGGACACCCTGGCGCCGGTGATCGGAGTCGCCGCGGCGCTGCTGCTGTGGTGGTTCATCACCGAGGTGCTCGCCGCAGCCGGCTCCATGCTGCGCGACTTCGCGCCCGAGCCGACCTGGGACGCCCTGGTCGCGCTGCTGCGCAACGGGTCCGTGTTCGACGACGCGACCAGCAGCATGTGGCGGCTGACGGCCGGCCTCGCCCTGGCCGCGGTCGCCGGCATCCTCTCCGGCGCCGCGATCGGATCGCGCCGGATCGTGGAGCGCGGCACCCGGCCGGTACTGATGTTCCTGCGCATGATCTCGCCACTGTCCTGGGCACCGGTGGCGATCAGCCTCTTCGGCGTCGGCGACAACCCGGTGATCGCGCTGGTCGCGGCGACCGCGGTCTGGCCGATCCTGATGAGCACAGCCGACGGCGTACGACGGATCGACCCCGACCACCTGCGCGTGGCTCGTGGCCTGGGCGCCGGCCGGTGGGAGGTCGTCCGCTCGGTGGCATGGCCCTCCGCACAGCCCTACCTGTTGTCGGGCATCCGGATGGCGATCGGCATCAGCTGGGTCGTGCTCGTGCCCGCCGAGATGCTCGGCGTCACCTCCGGACTCGGGTACGCGATCCTCAACGCGAAGGACCAGCTCGCCTACAGCGACATCACAGCGCTCATCCTCATCATCGGCCTCATCGGATACGCCATCGACGCCCAGGCACGATGGCTGCTGCAGCCCCGCCGTGAGCGCAAGGCAGCAGCCCGGTGACCCCGGACCAGGTCACCGCCCGCACCGACCTCCAGCTCCTCGACATCCGCGAGATCCACGAGTGGAACACCGGACGCATCCCCGGATCACGGCACATCCCCATGGACGAGATCCCGGACCGGCTCGGTGAACTCGACCCCGGCCGCCCGGTCCTGGTGATCTGCCGGTCCGGTCGCCGCGCCGACCGCATCAGCTCCTGGCTCGGCGGCAGAGGGTACGACGCCCGCACCCTCACCGGCGGCATCGTGCGGTGGCAGCGCGACGGCGGCCTGCTGGAGCGGTCCAAGGCCGTATGTCCCCTGACCGTCGAGATCATCGAGACGCCAGGACTGGGCAACCGGAGCTACCTCGCCCACGACGGCCACATGGCACTGGTCGTGGACCCGCAGCGCGACACCGACCGGATACGGACGCTGCTCGACCGTGCGGGCGTCCGCCTCAGCCATGTGTTCGAGACCCATGTCCACAACGACTATGTGACCGGGGGGCTGGAGCTCGCGCGGTCGCTGGAGGCGACGTACGTCCTGCCGGCGGCCGAGAAGGTGAGCTTCGGGCGGCTCGGTGTGGTCGACGGCGAGGTGCTCGACGTCGGCAGCATGCGGATGCGGGTCGTGGCGACGCCGGGGCACACCCACCACCACGTGAGCTACCTGCTGACCGACGCCGCCGCTGACGAGATGGCGGTGTTCACCGGCGGTTCGATGCTGTACGGCACCACCGGGCGCACCGACCTGCTGGGTTCGGAGCACACCGAGCCGCTCGCCCGGTCCCAGCACGCGTCGGTCCGTCGGCTCGCCACGGAGGCGGCGGCCACGACCCGGGTGCTGCCGACGCACGGGTTCGGCTCCTTCTGCGCGGCCACCCCGGCCGACGGCGATGATTCGACCATCGGGCGGGAACGCGAGCGCAACCCCGCGCTGCTGCTCGACGAGGACGCCTACGTCTCGCAGTTGCTCGCCGGGCTGTCCGATGTCCCGGCCTGGTACGCCCGCATGGCCCCGGTCAACCGGGCGGGCCCCTCGCCCGTGGACCTGACCCCGCCCGAAACGGCCGCGCCGCAGGAGTTGCGCGCCCGGATCGACGCCGGAGAGTGGGTGGTCGACCTGCGGGACCGTGCGGCGTACGCACGCCGGCATCTGCCCGGCTCCCTCAGCTTCGAGCTGTCCGCGAGCTTCCTCACTCACCTGGGCTGGCTGCTGCCGGAGGGCATGCCGCTCACGCTCGTCGGTGAGACGCCCGAGCAGGTGGCCGAGGCACAGCGCGAGTTGGTACGGATCGGCGTCGACGATCTGGCCGGTGCGGCCGGCGGCCCCATCGAGGCGCTCGCCGGGAAAGCGACACTGGCGTCGCTGCCGCGCGCGTCGTACGAGGAACTGGCGCGGGCCCGAGAGCGGACCGACGTGCTCGTGCTCGACGTACGCCGGACCGCGGAACACGCCGACGGTGTTGTCCACGGCTCGGTCCCCATCCCGCTGCACGAACTCCTGGCGCGCCGCTGCGAACTGCCGCCGGATCGGCAGATCTGGGTGCACTGCGCCTCGGGTTACCGGGCGACGGTGGCGGCGTCCCTGCTCGCAGCACACGGGTACGACGTCGTTCTCGTCGACGGCTGTCTGCGCGCCTGGCTGGAGTCCGGATCACCGGGTGGTGAAGCAGCGCCATGACGCTGATGGCCACGCTCGTGCTCGCGCTGCTCGTCGGCGGCGCGCTCGGACTGCTGGGAGGCGGCGGCTCGATTCTGGCTCTGCCGGTCCTGGTTTTCGTGGCGGGGCTGCCGACGACGTCGGCGGTGCCGATGTCGCTGCTGGTGGTGGGCTGTTCAGCGGCCGTCGCGTCCGTGAGCCGGATCCGCGCCGGACACGTCCACTGGCGGATCGCGGGCGTCTTCGCGGTGACCGGTGCAGCAGCGACGTACGGCGGCGCCCTGGTGAACCGCCGGCTCGAACCGCGCCTGGTGCTCGCCGGATTCGGCATCCTGCTCGTCGTCACCGGGGCGCGGATGTTCCTCGACCGTCCGGCGCGCCGTAACGGTTGCGCCGCGCCGGACGGTGGGACGGAGCTGCGCCGGTGTCTGCCGCGCGCGGTGGCCGTCGGCGCGTTGGTCGGTTTTCTGACCGGGTTGTTCGGCGTGGGCGGCGGGTTCCTCATCGTTCCCGCGCTCACGGTGGTGCTGGGGCTGCCGATCGCGACGGCGGCGGGCACGGCGCTGGTGATCATCGTGCTGAACTCGTTCAGCGGGCTGATGTCCTGGCTCGGCCACGTGGATCTCGACCCGCTGCTGGCGGGCAGTTTCACGGCGTGCGCCCTCCTCGGCGCCGCCGCGGCCGCGCCGGTGGGCTGCCGGCTCCCGGCCAAGGCGCTGCGCCGCGCCTTCTCGGTCTTCGTACTGGCGGTCGCGGGCTTCGTGCTCGTTCGCGTGGCGGCCGCCTGAAATACCGCTTTCTGTCCGTGCGATCGCGCACCGGCGGAGCAGCCGCCGGCGACGACCCGCAGTCCTTGGGTGTCCAGAACATCGTGTTGCTGTTCGCGGAGGTCTCCGGCACGTCCTGGATGACATCCCAGTGCTCGACGATCTTCCCGTCCAGCACGCGGAAGAGGTCGACGATCGCCTGGCCCCGCTCGCCCGGCGCGTTCACGAAGTGGGCGCGCACGGCCACCAGGTTGCCCTCCGTGAGCACCTGCCTCAGCGTGACCGTCAGGTGCGGCATCGGGGCCGGGCGATCCTGTGTGCACCTGCCCGGCCCCGATGCCGTGGGCACGTGCTATGCCACACCGATGTCGGTCAGCCACTGGATCGCGGTCCGGGGGGCGAGGCCCAGCAGTTTCTGGGCGGATCGCTCGGGCGTGATCGAGCGGTCCGGCAGCGCTCGCATGGCCTGGTAGCTGTCCGCGACGTCCGCGGCGGGGCCCTCCCCGATCAGGGGCGCGGCGGATGCGCGGAAGGCGTTGGGGGTGATCGCCTCGTAGACCACGTCCCGCCCGAGCCGGGCACTGAACGCCTCGGCCAGGTCCTGTCCGGTGATGGCCGGGTACTGCCCGACGGAGACCACACCGGTGACATCCGCGCGTTCGAACAGCGCGGCAGCGACGTCGGCGATGTCCAGGTGCGAGGCCCACGAGACACGGAAGCCGGCGGGGAGCGGATAGCGCAGCACGCCCTGCTCGCGGACCGCGCCGACCACGTGCGGCATGAGCAGGTTCTCGAAGAACAGCCGGGGCTCGATCACCGCGTAGGACACGCCGCTGTCCGCCAGCCCGCCGACCAGCGTCGCGACCGCGCTCTCGGCCGTGCCGTCCTGATAGCCGTTACCAGGGTCATCGACGACGAAGCCGCTGGTGGAGAACACCACACGGGCCGGGCGGGCCGCGCGGACGGCAGTGACGACGTTGCGTGCGAAGGCCCGGCGGTCCTCCTCCGAGACTATGGGGAGGTGGACGAACACCCCCTCGGCGTCACGGTAGGCCCGGGTCAGGTCCGCGGTTGAGGAGGCGTCGGCGGCCACCACGCGCGCGCCGGTGACGGTGGCCTCCACATTGCGGGTCAGGGCCACGACGGACTTGTCCGCAGCGGCGAGGGCGGCGACGACAGGAGCACCCTGGGCGCCGGTGGCGCCATGAATCACGTAGGTCATGAGTCCCATTAGTGCACGGAATACATCGGTTACATCAACTGCACTAATGGGATACGCTCAAAAAATGGACAAGCTCTGCGATCACAAGTGCGGGGTCGCCCGGTTCCTCACCCTGCTCAACGGTCCGTGGGCCACGCTGATCGTGCGGGAACTCCTCCTGGGCCCCAGGCGGTTCACCGAGTTGCGCGGCGCCCTGCCCGGCATCAGCCCGCACACTCTCACCAGCCGGCTGCGCCAGTTCGAGGAGAACGGCATCGTCACCCGCACCGCGTACGCCGAGATCCCGCCGCGCGTCGAATACCGCCTCACCCCTCTCGGCGAGGGACTGCGCGAGGTTCTCGAAGCCATGGCCACCTGGGCCCTGTCGATCCCGGATCCGGTTCCTGACGCGGCGTCGTGAGACGGGATACCAGGGAAGGAAGTCAGCGCAGGGTGTCGTAAGCCTCGCGGGCGGCGAGTACCTCGGGAATGTTCTCCTCGGCCCAGCGGCCCAGTGCGTGCAGCGGCGTGTGCAGGGTGTGTCCCAGCGCGGTCAGTTCGTACTCGACCCTGGGCGGTATCTCGGCGTAGGCATACCGCGCTACGAGGCCGTCGCGTTCCAGATCCCGTAACGTGCCAGTGAGGACCTTTGGGCTGATGCCCTGGACCGCGGCACGCAGGTCACCGAAGCGCATCCGGCCGGCGCCGAGCACGATCACCACCATCGCGGTCCACTTGTTGGCGATGCGGGACAGGGACGTCCGGGAGGGGCAGGTCTCCGTGAGCACGTTGAAGTCCGCCTGCTGCGTCATGCCTCACGCCTCTCCACATGGTCAAGTCAAAAAAGAAGGGGCTGGTCACGGTCGGTGACCGATGGGCGACGCCACCCGACGCGGGCGACGCCGCCGCGCCCAGGAAACGGCCCCGGCGGCCGGTGCAGATGACCGCCGGGGCCTTGGTGTCGCCCGGGCACTCGGGGGAATAGGACTCCGGGCGACGTTCGGGGGGCGACGGCCGGGTGTGACCGCCGGGGACAAGGACTCCGGAGTTCTCTGGGCTCAGCTGCCGTTCCAGGAGGCGTCCTCGTCCTCCTGGACGCCGGGGAAGAGCCACACTTTCGCGATCTTGCCGCCCTCGACCCTCAGCACGTCTACGCCGTCCATCGACAGCTCGGCACCCTGGCGCTTGGCCGCGAAGTGCACCGGCACCGCGAACATCGCACCGTTGACCATCGTGCGCCGGTCACCGGAGCTCGAACGTCCCCTCGCTGATGACCATCGTCCTGCCCATCACCTCATTGACGGCGACCGCACCGCGGTGGGCGACGGTGAGCGTTTCAGCGGACCGCATGGCCGATCCCCTTGCTCTGTCGAGTCCTTTCTGGCGCCACCCATACTTGTGATCCGTAACCAGTCACCTCAACGTAACCAATGGGGCGGTATGGCGCACGTCACACTTCCAGCCCTTCGGCGTCGCGACCGGGAATCAACCCTTTTCAGAGCGCCGCCCGCATGACGCACACATTCTCCATCAATTCATCATTGAGCCCGCCATCGGTCCTTCGCCACGCATCACCTACCCCTGATACAGTCACGCACTCAAAGCGCTCGGGGGGAATCCGGCGTAAACCCAAGGAAAGACCGAGCAATGTCTGTAGCTGGAAATCCGCTCCGCAGAACATTTATCACCGGAGGATTGGCGGCCACTGCTGCCGTGCTCTCCGGCTGTTCCTCGAATTCAGAGGGAAAGGAAACCAGGAAAGCGGCAAACGCAGCGGCCGCGGCAACCGCCTCACCGGCCCCCAATGCCCGCCCTTCCTCGCCGTGGGGGGCGTTCTCAAGGCTGATGGACGGCAACAAGCGCTGGCAGGGTGGCAGCCTCCAGCACCCTGACCGAGACCCCGAGCGGCGGGAATTCGTGGCCGAGGAACAGGACCCCTTCGGCGTGATCCTTTCGTGCATCGACTCCCGGGTGCCGCCGGAGTTGCTCTTCGACACCGGTCTCGGCGACCTGTTCGTGATGCGCACCGGTGGGCAGGTGGTCGACCCGGTGGTCATCGGTTCCGTCGAGTACGGGCCCATGACCTCGGGAACTCCCCTGATCGTCGTCCTCGGGCACCAGCGCTGCGGCGCCGTCAAGGCGTCGTACGAGGCCATGCGTGACGGGAAGAAGCTCCCTGGCAACCTCCAGTCGATCGCCGACGCGCTGCGGCCGGCGTACGAGGAGACCGTGAAGGAAAAGCACGGCGACCCGGTGGACGCGATGACCCGCATCCACGTGAAGCAGACCTCTGCCGCGCTGCGGTCCAACAAGGATCTCGGCCCGCTCGTGAAGAAGGGATCTCTGGCGGTGGTCAGCGCCTATTACTCGCTCGACACCGGCCGGGTGGAAGTGCTCACCGGAGCGCCTTCCGCCTGACCAGATAATGTCCGTTCAACCGACTCCGCCGGGCAGTTCGCATCGCGTCGACAGTTCGGCGGAGTCGCTTGATCCGGGATTCTCCGCTGCCTCACTCCCGGATATCCAACACGTTCACCGGTGAGACGCCGACCTCACGGATCACAGCGTTTCCGGCCTATGATCGGAAATGACGTTCACTTTCTGACGGGCGACGCGGGCATGCGTCACTGAATTATCAAGTGCGTTCCGGTGTCGCCGACGGGGCGGTCGAGTCACGGTGAGCGATGCGTCCGTGAAGCACGGTGCGTGAGGCGGCCGCGGAGGGGTTGTCGAGCAGGTCGTGCAGGGCCTGGGCGGCAACTCTCCCGAGTTCGAACTTCGTACGACGAACGTGGTGAGCGGCGGCGGCAGCGCGCTCTGCAGCACGTCGTCGGTGCCGACGACGGAGATGCTCTTGTCGCTGACGGCGTAGACGGCGGTGGGCGGTTCGGGCAACTCCAGGAGCCGGCACATCTGCTGATAGCCCTTCACCTCGCTCCCCCCGATCCTGAGGGGGCATCAGCTCGGCTGAAGGCGTGATACCCGCCTCCAGCAGCGCCGCCTGGTAGCCGCGTCGCCGGCAAGGAGCCGGGCCGGGTGGTGGGCCTGGTGATGGAGGCCCTCTCGCCCGCCGCCGCGCAGGACGGGTTCATGGCGGAAGTCGTGTCGGGGGTGGAGGACGAGCTGCGGAGCCGGGGGATGCAGATGCTCCTCCACCTGTACCGTCCCGACGACGATCCGATCTCGGACCTGGGTCGGAGGAGACGGGCGGCGCCTTCTTCGCCACAGCAGCGAGCCCCCGATCGCCATCAGAGAGAGGTCGCGGCGGCGTATCCGACACCCGCTTCCGCTGTGGCCCACACAAGCGGCGATGACACTGTACGGAGCGATGCGCCGGTAGGGCAGGCGGGCGGCGCCCGCGAGGTGCGGGGCGAGGTGCGCACCACCGGCAGGAAGCGGGCCAGAAAGACCGCTCGGCCGCCGTGGCGTCTCATCAGCGTGTCGGCCCCGGACCGCAGCGGCCACCACCGCGTACGCCGCGGCCGGGGGGAGGTGGCCGAGGATGTCGGAGAGCGCGTTCACCGCCTCGTCCCGTCGAACTGCGGCATGGGCTGGTCCGCGGAGACGAGGGGGCGTTGCAGATGCCAGACGTAGGCGGGGGGTACGTTGGCCCATACTGTCCAGCGGCCCGTGGCGTAGGTGCGCTGGTAGGTGGCCGTGATCTCGTCCACCCGGCGTGGCGGCGGGCTTCTGCTCGCGATGCCGTCAGGGCGCGGGCCTTGCGGGTGCGGAGGTAGGCGAAGTAGGTCAGCGTGCCGCCGGGGTGGAGGAGTTCCATGTAGCGGGCCATGATGCGCTCGACCTGCACGGGCGTGAAGCCGATCTCACCGAAGTGGTACGGCTCTACGGGCTGCGGCACTGGGCCGAGCAGAGCTACAAACAGGTCAAGGACGAACTCGGCTGGGCCGACTTCCAGGTCCGCTCCGATACCGCGATCCGCCGCCACCAGACCCTCGTGAACTGTGCGTTCAGCTTCTGCTGGAACACCTGGTTCACCCCGGACCCACCCCCGCCCGCCCCGGTCAGCCCGCCACCCGAGCAAGGCGCACCGTCAGGACCGGCAGAGAGGGGGAGAACCCGGGCCCCAGCAGCCCCGCCCGGCCTGCTGGCCCCGCGCCATCCGCGACGTCCGTGGCTGGCTGATGCCCTGGGCCACGCTGCACCGCTGCTGGCGGGGCCTGGACAACGAAGCCCCTGCCCACAGCACTACAGGAACTGATCAACACCGTCGGCACGGGCAGACCCCTGAACCTCTACATCCCGGTCTAACAAACCACCGCTAGGGGTGCGTCACCCCGCTTGAAACCAGGGCACTGACCGACGCAGGACCTCGCCCCCGCAGCGTAACCACCCGCTGTCCACGATCACGGGGAACTTCAGCCCTGCCACTCCACCTTGAACACCCACACGTACTGCCCCGCCCTGCGGGCCGCTTCGGGTACGTCGATCACGAGCGAGCCGTTGCTGACGGTCCAGGTCAGCGGGCGATCGTGGCCGAGCATCGTCACCTTGTCGCCGTTGCGGATCGGCACCGGAGCCTCGACGGTGAGCTTCGCGCCCGGCCGGGCCAGCGAGTGGATGTAGAACGCCTCGTTCTGCCGGACCGTGAACCGCAGGTCCTCGCCCAGCTGTGCCATGCGCGACCAGTAGGTCGTGTCGTATATCGCCTCGCCGTTGACGCGCAGCCAGCGGCCCGTCTCGCGCAGCCGTGTCTGCATGATCTCCGGGATGGTGCCGTCGGCGCGCGGCCCGATATCGAGGAGAAAGTTGCCGTTCTTGGAGACGATGTCGACCAGGTCGTGCACGACCTCTTCGGTCGTCATGTAGGCGTCGTCGGGCGTCGCCTGGTTGTAGCCGTAGCTGAAGGGGTCGAGGCCGCGGCTGGACTCCCACTTCGCGACGACCGTGTTCTCGTACGTCGTGTATTCGGGGGTCGTGAAGTCGTGGAAGCCGATGCCCGAGCGGTCGTTGACGGTCACCTCGATGGGCCGGCGGCGGTTCTTGGCGTGGTTGAAGTACTCCGCGAGCACATGGAGGCTGTCGTTGGCACCGCCGATGTCGCACCAGATGAGCTGCGGGTCGTAGCCGTGGATCAGTTCCAGCATCTGCGGGGCCTGATAATCTCGCACAAAATCCTTGCCCGCGCTGTAGCCGGTGTACGGCTCCGGCTGAAGGGTGTACGGGTTGCGCGGGGCGTGTCCCATCCACGGGTTGTCGGGGTTGAACCACTCGGGCATGGAGAAGTACAGGCCGCGGTGGAGTTCGGGTGTGTAGCGCTTGGAGGCGTCGAAGAGTTCCTTGATCAGGTCCCGCCGCGGCCCCATTTTCACGGAGTTGCGGTCGGAGACCTTCGTGTTCCACAGGGCGAAGCCCTCATGGTGTTTCGATGTCAGCACGTGGTACTGCGCGCCCGCGTCCCGGAACAGCTCGACCCACGCCCGCGGATCGAACTTCTCCGCCCTGAACATCGGAATGAAGTCGTCGTACGCGAAGTCCTCGCCGTACTTCTCCCGGTGGTAGACGTAGACGGCGTTCGCCGGGTCCTGCATGTGGTTCCAGTACCACTCGGCGTACTGCTTGCCGACGGGCGACCAGGCGGGCACCGAATAGACACCCCAGTGGATGAAGATGCCGAACTTGGCGCCCTGGAACCAGTACGGCGCCTGATGGCCGGTGAGCGAAGCGTCGGTGGGCTGGTAGTCGGCGACGCCGAGGGTCAACTTGCCTTCCCTGGAGGTGACTTGTCCGCCCCGTGCGCTGACGGTCACCGTGCCCTCCCGCGTGGTGCCGGGCGCGGTGCCGGTGCGGTTGCGGATGCCGACGCGGACGCGGGCCTGCTCACCGGGGTCGAGGCGGCGGACGCGGGCGGGCTCGACAGTGCGGGCGCCGGGCACGTCGACGCCCACGGACACACCGTCGGCCGCCAGGACTGCGACCGTGCCCGCGTTGACGACGGTGGCCTCGACGCTCTGGGCGCCCGTGGACTCCAGCAGCGAGTTCGTAGAGTGTGCGTCCCGCAGGGCCAGCGCCCGTCCCTGGGCGACCGGCTGGAGGGAGAGGGCGAAGACGTGCAGGGACGACTTGCCGGCCTCCGCCGGGTTGGTCTTCGGCAGCGTGAGCGCGATCGCCTCCCGTCGAGGATCCATCCACAACTCCGACGTGCCGATCCCGACGCGGTGCTCGTCCTTGGTGCCGTCCGGCTTGTAGCGGTACGCGGCCGACAGTGAGCCGCCCTTCGAGTACCAGTCGGAACCGCCGAGTCCGGCGGTCGTGCTCGAACCGTCCGCATAGTGCACGGTGGCCGTACCGGAGGCGTTGCCGTAGCTGCCCGCCGTGAGGAACAGGGCCGACAGGTAGCGGCCCTTGGGCAGCTCGATGCGCTGGCCGAGCGCGACCACGTTGTTCTTGGCGCCCGCGGCGGACGACGGGAAGAGGAAGGGGACGCCGTCGACCTCGACCCGGCCGGCGGGGAGTTCCTCACCCGGGAACGTGTAGCCCGCGCCGTCGAAGTCGCCGCCGCGTGCGGTGGCGGTGTCGATGCCGTCATTGTCGAAGAGGGCGTCGAGCGGGACGGGTATCGGGTCGGGGACGGGAACCCACTGCCCCGCCTGCCCGGCGGTCGGCTCCGCGGCCTGTGCCTGGGTACCCAGGGCGATGGGAAGAGCGGCCACGGCTGTCACACCCGCCGCGGCACCCAGAACCTGACGTCTTGCATACGTACTCACGAGCGGCTCCTATTCATCGGATGTCTGATGGTCCGGTGGGCCGCAATGCGCTGTCAATGGGCCGTTGAGTAAAGGACGTTGTGTCAGTGATCGGATGACACGACGCCCAGTGGGCAGCGGTAGGTCACCGCGCGACAAGTCCAAGCGGACCGGGCGGCCACGGGGCGGCAGCCGCTCGGGCGGTCAACCGGCCCGGCATCGCGCCGGTGACCACGGGGCCCGAGCGGGCGAGATCTGACGGCGAACCATCCCGTTCGGCCAGCGTCTGCTTCACGTCTTGCCACCCGTCGTGGCGATGCCCTGGACGAAGAACTTCTGGGCGACCAGGAAGAGCAGGATCACCGGGGCCACGGTGACGCAGCTGGCCGCCATGAGGGTGCCGTAGTCGGTCTGGTACAGGCTCTGGAAGAAGCGGATACCCACGGGGAGCGTGAACTTCGAGGAGTCCGTGAGGAAGATCAGCGGGCCGAAAAAGTCGTTCCAGGACGCGACGAACTGGAAGAGACCGACCGTGATCAGAGCCGGCTTCGCCAACGGCAGCGCGATGGAGGCGTACTGACGCAGACGACCCGCGCCGTCGATGCGGGCCGCTTCGAAGAGCTCCTTGGGGATCCCGAGGAAGAACTGGCGCAGCAGGAAGATGTAAAAGGCACACCCCACGCCCAGGAAGCTCGGCACGGTGAGGGGCAGGTAGGTGTCGAGCCAGCCGAGCTGCTGGTAGATCGCGTAGGACGGGATCAGGGTGATGAACGGGGGCAGCATCAGCGTCGCGAGCAGGACGGCGAAGAGCGGGCCGCGAGCGCGCGAGCGCAGGTGAGCGAAGGCGAAGGCGGTCAGCGAGGAGCTCAGCAGGGTGCCCACGGTGGAGACGACGGCGATGAACAGCGAATTGCCGAAGTAGCGCCACATCGACACCCCCGCAGCCGCGGTGGAGAAGTTGCGGCCGTCGATGTGGCTCGGCCAGAACCGGGGCGGGAACGCGGTGACCCCACCAGGACCCTTGAAGGCGCCGGAAAGCATCCAGAGGAAGGGCAGGACGAAGAAGAAGGCGGCAATGCACAGGGGGACGTAGAGCGGGATGAGCGCCACGCGACCGGGTGACGGTCAGCCGGAGGGTGGTGGAGGATGCGTGTGTGTCGGGCACGGGCCGGTCGCCTTTCATGAGCCGAGGTGGTGGACGTGGCGCCGGGAGAACCGCAGAACCACCACGGTGAGCACCACGACGACGAGGAACTGCACCCAGGCGAGCGCGGAGGCGTAGCCGACGTTGGAGTACCAGAACGCCTCGTTGTACAGGTAGAGGCCGAGGAAGTACGTCGTGTGCTCGGGGCCGCCGCCGGTCATCACATACGGTTCCGCGAACACCTGGAGGGAGCCGATGAGGCCCATGATCACGTTGAACAGGATGACCGGCGACAGCAAGGGCACCGTGATCCTGCGGAACCTCTGCCACCAGCCGGCCCCGTCCACGAGGGCCGCGTCGCGCAGTTCGAGGGGGATGTCCTGGAGCCCGGAGAGAAAGACAATCATCGCGCCGCCGGTCGCGGTGAGGCTCATCAGGACCAGCGCCGGAATCGCCCAGGTGCTGCTGGCCAGCCACTCAGGGCCCTGGATGCCCACTTTGCCCAGGAGGTAGTTGAGGACTCCACCGCTGGGGTCGAGCATCCACGACCAGACGACGAACAGCGGCACGCCCGTGACGATGGCGGGCAGGAAGAACACGGTTCGGAAGAACGTGCGGCCGACGATGCGTGTGTTGACCATGGCGGCGAGCGCGAGGGCCAGGACTGTTCCCAATGCCACCCGTGCTCCGGCGTACAGGAAGGTATGCCCGAGCGAGGGCCAGAAGTCCAGGTCCGAGGTGAACATCACCCGGAAGTTCTGCAGTCCGATCCAGTGTGGCGTACCGACTCCGTTCCACCGTGTGAAGGCCGCGAACAGCGAGAACAGCATCGGCCCGAGCGTGAGGCCGAGGAAGCCCGCCAGCCAGGGCGCGAGGAAGAGCCAGAATGCCGCGGACTCCGAGCGCCTCAGTCGGCGCCAGTACATCGTCACGTTCATGTTCTCCGGTCCCTTCGCCGTCTCAGGCACGCAGGATCTGTGTGCCGCGTTCCTGGACAACGTCCAGTGCCTGGCGGACCGGGGCGCCCCGGTTCTCGACCGCCTGCACCTGTTGCCCCAGCACGTCCCAGACCTTGTTGAAGATGCCGCCCTGGTAGGCCACGAGCTGGTGCTCCATGCCCGCGATCATCCGCGCCCAGGGCAGCACGCGGTCCTCGGCCGACAGGCCCTGCTGCCCGCCCTTCAGAGCCGTCCGCAGGGCGGGCGTGCCGACCGGCTCGAGGAGCCGCTGGGCATCGGGGTCGGTGGCGATGAAGGTGGCGAAGTGCCAGGCCTCTTCCTTGCGCTTCGACCCCTCGAAGACCGCCACGTTGTTGTTCTGATAAGTGCCGATCCATTCCTTGGGGTAGGGCACGACCCCCCACTCGAACCTCTCCGCGATCTGCTGCCTGAGGTAGCTGAGCGCGTACCCGTAGAAGAGATCCATCGCGAACAGCCCGCTGGTGAAGTCCACCGCGTACTGCGTCTGACCCGCGGCCGGCATCGCGCGACGCGTGTGGACCAGGTCGTGCATGAGCTGGAGCGCCGAGACCATGCGACCGTCCGTGGCGGTCATCCTCCTGGTCAGCGGGTCGAAAGGAAGACCGCCATGTACGGTGGCGACGTCGTACGGCTGGTTGGTGCCGAACGCGTTCCGCATGCCCCACGTCCGGCGGACGCCCGAGCCCGAGGGCGCCGCCGCGGCCGTCTCCAGGAAGTCACGTTCGCTCCAGCCGCCCCTGGGCAAGGGGATGCCCAGCTTGTCCAGCAGCGTCTTGTTATAGGTGACGCCCTTGGGATAGACGATCACGGGCAGGCAGAGCACGCGGCCCTCGATTCGGGCCGGGTTGAGAGACCCCGGAAGCCACTGGTCCTCCCTGACGCCGTCACGTCGGACGAACGACGAGAGGTCGGCGTAACCGCCGAGCTGGCTCAGGCCGGACACCCAGCTCTCGGCCACGATCATCACGTCGGGCGCGGTGCCGGCCCGGAACATCAACGGCAGCCGCTGGAAGAACCCGAGGGAATCGGCGTACGTATAGCTGATCCGTGCGCCCGGGTTCCTGCGACGGTAGAGCTCGACGATCCGCCGGTAGATCCCGATGGAGACGGTGTCGCCGTGGAAGCCGAAGACCAGCTCGTCCTTGCGCCGGGAGGCACCGCAGGCGGCAGTGCTCCCGGCGATCGCCGCCGACGTCCCGAGCGCGGCACCCGCGCGCAGCACTCTTCTTCGCGTGAGAGGGCGCATGGTCATCGCACCTCTATCGCCAGGCAGTTGACGTAGGGCGTCGGAGGGTGCTCGGGAAGGTCGACCACCAGTTCGCCTCCCGGGTAGATCTGGTGGTGCTCGACGGGTCCCGCACCCAGGAGCCGGACGGAGCTGATCCGGGTCTGCGGACCGAGACTGCGGATGATCGACCGCCGGTCCTGGGGCCAGGCCATCTGGAAGGCGTAGACCGTGTTCTCACGCCGGGTGTGACGGTAGTCGGCGTCGGTCCAGGCGACGCGGTCCTCGCGGAAGCCGTCCACGACGACACCACTGGGCCCCTCGACACCCGGTCCGAAAGGCCGGGAACCGTGAATCCCCTCCCCGCACACCTCCATCCAGCCGGCCAGCTCCTTCAGGAGGTGACGGCACTCCTCGTCGATGGTCCCGTCGGGCAGCTGGGGGACGTTCAGCAGGAGCCTGCCGTTCTTCGCCACGACATCGACGAGCAGTTCGACCACGTGAGCGGGGCTCTTGTAGACGGCGCGCACGTCGTAGAACCAGCCGCCCAGGCAGGTGTCGGTCTGCCACGGCACGGGCGAGAGCGCCGGTTCCTGGCTGCGTTCCACGTCCAGCACGCCGATTCGGCGAACTTCCGACGACCGGTCCTTCTGGGTGTAGACGGCCTGGTTGCGGCCACCGTTGCGGGCCGCGCTGGTGTTGTACAGGTGCGCGGCCGCTCGCAGACCGGCCTGCATGCCGTGGACGCCGAAGGGTGGTGCACCGTCGGAGTAGAGCAGGTCGGGCTCGTACAGGTCGATCATCTCGGTGACCAGGTCCAGCCACCGCCGGTGCCAGCCGGGGTTGGCGGTGTACCAGGGGGCCACCAGATCAGTACGTCGCCCAGGGACGAAGTGCTCGTCGTTGGCCAGGTAGAGGTCCTCGAAGGCCGGGTCCGTGCCGTCGTAGGGCACACCCGCGTAGGGTCCCGTGGCGTCCGCGCCCTTGTTCACCGACCACCAGCTGAACGCGGCCCCGAGGTGCTCGGACAACCCGAAGCGCAGCCCCCGCGCATGCGCCGCCTGGCGCCACAGTCCGACGACGTCCTTGCCCGGCCCGACCGCCGCCGAGTTCCAACGGTGCAGTTGGGAGGGATAGTTGAGGAAGTTGTCGTGGTGGGACGCAAGGGCGACGAAGTAGCGGGCGCCGGCCCGGACGTACAGGTCCATCAGCTCGTCCGGATCGAACCTCTCCGCCTTCCACAGCGCGCCCAGGTCCTTGTATCCGAACGTCGACGGATGGCCGTACGTCCGTACGTGGTACCGGTATTGGTCGGACCCCTCGATGTACATGTTGCGGGCGTACCAGTCGCCGTAGCGCGGCACGGACTGCGGTCCCCAGTGCGACCAGATTCCGAGCTTGGCATCGCGGAACCACTCCGGGCACTCGAACGTCGACAGCGATTCCACGCTGGGCAGGAAAGGGCCCGTCGTTTCCGGTCGTTGGGGCACGGCGACATCACCTCGGCTGGGCAGTCCTGGTCGGTTCCGGGTGAACGTAGATCTCCCGGGAGACAGGAACCAATGGTCAGGAGTGGATATCGCTGGTCCGTTCTCACCCACTTGATCTGCCGCTGACCGCGGTCTGGTGAGCGACGGCACCCCGATGTACGGTCCGGACATGCCCGACCGGAACTCGAAGATCACCTGGAGGGTGCCGCTCGCTGAGCCACCGCTCATCGCGGACCTGGGTATCGGTCTGCACGGCGTCGACAGCCAGGTCGACGACTGGTGCCTGCCCGACCTGTGGTCACTCCACCTCTACGGATACACGGGCGAACTGGAAGTGTGCGGCACGGTCATTCCGATCGCTCCGGGGCTCGTCAGCCTCGTACCCCCGGGCGTCTCCACGCGCTACCGCTACAGGGGGACGTCCCGCCACCTTTTCGCTCATATCCGGCTGCCTGCCCAAGCCGACGAGGACTGTCCAGAGCTCCCGGTAATGCTCGACTGCGGCACCGACCTGCCCCGCATTCGCGACCGGTTCGAGACCGCGCTGGAAACCAGACCCCGTCTGCCTCACCTTGCACGTGCCGAAGTGTGGAGCCTGCTCTCCCTCTTGGCGGCCCGTCAGTCCTCGCGCTACGACGACGTCTCCGGCCTTCACCCCGCGGTACGCGCAGTTCTCTCTCACATCGAGGCGCACCTCAGCGATCCCATGAGCGTCGCTTCGCTCGCCCGGGGGGTCGGCCTGTCCCACAACCACCTCACGCGACTCTTCCGCGCGCAACTCGGCACTACCGTCGTCGCCCACATCAGGAACCGCCGCATGCACCGTGCCCACCATCTGCTGACGCGTACGGCGCTGTCGGTCAAGTCCGTCGCCCCCATGGTGGGGTTCACCGACCTGCAGACCTTCAACAAGGCGTTCCGCAAGGTGTACGGAGTCGCGCCCCGCGTCATCCGTGACAGGGTCGTGAACCATCCGTTTGAGGAGGACGCGGCACCGGCGGTCGCGCTCGACTTGTCATACTCGCAGGGGCGTTGAGTGGGGTCGGGGACTGGCGCGGTGGCTGATGCGTGGCGGATGCGTCGCTGGGGCGCTGTCGCGTTGTTGGTTGTGTGGGTGTCTGACGGTGTGTCGGGGAGTGGGCCTGCGCTCAGTCCGTGGTGGACAGACCGGCGGTGTCTGTGACCTGCTCCCAGATGGCGAAGCGGATGGTCATTTTCGGCTCGGTAGTCGGGGGCGGTCATCAGATGGCGGCGAGGCCGGAAGTTCGGTGAGATGCCGCTGAACGCGGACAGGAACCGCTGCGCCCCTCCAGCGGAGCGGAAGCCCTTCATCGCACGTTCACGCTGCCTCGTCGGCTGGTGGCTGTTCTCCGCCCGGTTGTTCAGGCTCTTGCGCGAGCGGTGCTCGACGGAGGGCATGACCTCTCGGTGAGCGGTGCCGTAGGAGTGGAGCTTGTCCGTGACGACCACTCGCGGCACCGTACGGGTCCTCTTCACCAGACGACGGAAGAATCGCCTGGCCGCGGTCTTTATCTTCATGATGATCTTTCCATCAGCCACGTCAGCCACATGCATGCTGACCTGGCTGAATCATCGGAATTCAAGGGGTGTTCGGCATCACAGGCACGTTTGTCACGTCATTCAGCGCAGAACGGGCGACGTTGACCCAAGACAGGACAGGCTGGGTGATCGTCGGAGCTGACGACTACGCCCTTCACCGCGAGGGCTCGCTCTTCCTCGCAAGGACTGCGAGACGCCGACCGGGCCTACAACACCGAGAGGACCTACGCCGGGCGATCGGCGCTGTACCTGTCGTACTGCACGTTCCACCGCCTGGAATGGGCGCAGATCACCGTGTGGCAGCTCGCCCGCTTCCTGCACTGGCTGGTGGAGGAGCCGCTGCCGTCACGAGCCCGTGGTGAGGGCGGGCCGGAACGATTCCGCGACGAGAACACCGCGAACGCGATCGTGGGTACGGTCTGCGAGTTCCTCGTCTTCGGCGTACGCATGAAGTGGGTCGATCCCGAACTCGCCGGGCAGCTGACCGAGCCCCGCTACCTGCGTTATCTACCGAAGGGGTTCAATCTGGGCGAGAACGACCAGCACCGCACGGTCCGTTCGCGAATCCTCAAGCTCTGGGGCGTCGACTCGGGGATCGAGCGGCTGACGGTCGAGCAGATCGCCCGGCTGATCGACGTCACCCGGCACGCGCGGGATCGCTTCTTGGTGCTCCTGCTGTGGTGCACCGGTATGAGGATCGGCGAGGCTCTCGGGCTGCGCCGCGAGGACATGCACCTGCTGGCCGATTCGCAGGCTTTCGGTTGCCAGGTCAAGGGCCCGCATGTGCATGTGCGGCGCCGGTTGAACAGCAGTGGCGCGTGGGCGAAGTCGCAGCGGCCGCGGGCCATCCCGGACACCAGCGAGCTGGGCGTCTGCTACGCCGACTACCTCTACGAGCGCTCGGCGGTCCCGCAGGCCGACTTCACCGAGCAGGTGCTCGGCAACCTCTTCCGTGAGCCACTCGAACAGGCGATGGCTTACTCCGGCGTCAAGGGGCTGTTCGACCGGCTCGCCCGGCGGGCGGACCTGATCGCCAGGCCTCACATGATCCGTCACAGCGCCGCCACCGAATGGATGCGCCAGGGCACCGACCGGTCGGTGGTCTCCGACCGCTCGGGCACATGTCCGAGGCGTCCATGGCCCCGTACGTCCACGTCGACGAGGGCTCCCGGCGAACCGCGGTCGAGCGCGCGGACGCCCGACGCCGGGAGATGGCGCGATGACCATCGAGATGACGGCCGCCGTCGCCGAGCCCCGCGTCCTCACGCTGCAACGCCCGCACCGGCGCGCTGCCGATCCGTCGGCGCAGGTCACGCAACGCCTTCTCCGACAGACAGACCACCGGCATCCCGGACAGACCCACGGTCAGCTTGTCCCAGACCAGCCGGTAGCCGACCTGAGGGAACAGGCACATCGCCAGCAAGAAGTAGACCCCCGACCCGCGACGGAAGATCACTCAACCGCCGCTGCACCGCCCTCGTCTCCGCAAGGACCGCGTCCACGAACTCGAACGGCACGACCGCGCTCAGTTCCCCCAGATGCCCAGGAGCGAACCGGCGCCCGGCCACGGTGACCGTTTGGGTGATGGCCGTCAGCGGAGACGGCAGAACACATGTGACGGGGCAACGGAACTCCTTCGGGACAAGCTGTCTTGGTCGACTGCCTGTACTGACGAGCTCCGTTGCTCTGCGTCGAGAATCCTTCAACTCACTTGCGTGACCTGCGAAAACGCTAGCCAACCGGCCTTGGGCCAGGGCCCAAGGCCGCGAAGTCAGCGGATCTTCGAGCAGGTCACGGGCTGGAAAGAGTCGAACGCGGCAACGGGACCTCTGGTAAGGCTGGGATCGACCAAGATCTTCCAACTGCCAAAGGTCCTGTTGCCGTTGTCAGTCTGCCATCGCCCAGCCCGCTCGCTCCACCTCGGCCTCCGGATATGTCTTCGCTCCGGGGTATCTGGGCGAGTTGACGCAGCACGTCCCCTTCGAGCGTATCGATGCGGTGCTGGAGAAACCGGCACGGTATGTTGGGCGACCCTGAAAATGCCGACGGTCGCGGCACTGAGGATGCCGATGTGCCCACCCTCTGGCTGGAATGGCGTGCGCTTTCTGCCGGCGGCGGCGTTCACGCACGCCATCGGTTGACGGCGGCGCGTGTTTCAGCCCCCTCGAAATGGCTCGGTCTGCCGTTTCGGTGGACCAGACGGCCGAGCCGCTCCGCCCTCGCCCGGGGCATGAGCGTCCACCTGCCGTCGGGATCGCGCAAGGCCGCCGAGTGCCAGGGAGTGGTCCAGGCATCGGGTGCGTCGAGGAGGCGGATGCCGAACTTGGCCGCCCCGACGGGCTGGGGGTGGATGGACAGGCGTACGGCGCGGGGGTGGTGCTCGGCGATGAGGGCGCCCCAGGCGCGGCTGCGCTGGATGACGCCATACGCGCGCTTGCGGCACTCGCGTTGGAGGGCGGAGCGGGTGCCGGTGAAGTCGGCGGTGTCCTCGACGAGGAAGCGGGTGATGCCCCGGTACAGGGCGAGCATGTGGGCGTCGGCCCGGACCTCGGCGCGCAGGGCCTCCAGCGTGGGCGCGTACTGGTCGTGGACGCGGGCGCGTTGCGTGTCGTGGGGAAGGTCGCCGAGGACGTCGCGCAGGTCGAAGACAGACAGGTGGTGCAGATCCAAGGCCCGTATGACCGCGCGGAGTTCGTCCGAATAGGCGTCTATGTGGTCGTCCGGGACACCTATGAGGTCGCCGAAGACGTGGCCGTCGGAGCAGATGACGACCCGGGCTCCTGGTGCGTAGATCCGTTCGATGTCCATGCACAGGCTCTGGAGAAAGGTGAGGGAGAGTCGCTCACCCTGGTCGGGGAGGTGCCCGAGCACCTTGGCGGGGTTCGGGGACTTGCAGGGGAAGCCGGGCAGGGTGAACACGACGGGTTCTCCGTCGTGTACGAAGCCGTCGATACGGCGCCGCTGGTGCCGGAACGCCTCCGCAGTGGCGGGCGCGTGGTCGGTGGTGCGGTGATACGGCAGGAGCAGGCGCAGGATCGCGGCGCTGATGCCGGTGGAGCGGGGGTCCGGCGCGGTCGTCAGCGGCATGTGGGTCCTCCGTGAGGGCATGCAGGCATGGCCGTATGGCGCCGATGGGGGTCCCCCTGCTCGAGCTAAGCCGAGAGCTTGAGTGAGGGGCGCCGGGCGCCGACGGTGGTCAGGTGGGTGGTCAGTCCGGGCGACAGGGGCCGGTTCGGGCTGCGGGACCGGCCCCGGACGGCCGAATGGCAGGTGTCAGCGGCGTCGGTCGTAGCCGACGGGCAGGTGGTTGGTGCCGCGGCCGAGGACGGCCGGGATCCACTCGATGTCCTCGTCCCTGATCGCCAGGTGCAGGCCGGGCAGACGCGTGAGCAGCGTGCCCAGGGCGATCTGGAGTTCGGCGCGGGCGAGGGCGGCGCCGGGGCAGAAGTGGATGCCGTGGCCGAAGGCCAGGTGAGGGTTGGGCGATCGCTCGAAGTCCAGGGTGTCGGGGTCGGGGAAGCGGCGCGGGTCGCGGTTGGCGGCGCACAGGGAGACGATCACGGAGTCTCCGGACGGAACCTCGGTGCCGTGCAGGTCGCTGTCCTGGTCGAAGAAGCGCCAGGTGGTCAGCTCGAAGGCACTGTCATAGCGGAGCAACTCCTCGACCGCGCGCGGCAGCAGGTCCGGGTTGTCGCGGAGCCGGGCCAGTTGGCCGGGGTGGCGGAAGAGCGCGATCAGGGCGGTGGTGATCTGGTTGGTGACCGGCTCCTGGCCCGCTACGAGGAGCTGGAAGATCATCGAGTCCAGTTCCTCCTGGGAGAGCTCGTCATGGTCGCGGGCCACGACGAGGCGGCTGAGCAGGTCGTCGTCCCCGTGCTCGCGCTTGTGGGCGACGATGTCGGCGATGTAGCTCTGCAGGCCGTGCAGCCGGGCCTCGTACACAGGGCGTCCGGGGTCGGTGGGGCCGACCGGCTGGACCACTTTGCCCCAGTCGCGGTTGAAACGGGACGCCAGTTCGGCGGGGAGGCCGATGATCTCGGCGAGGACCTGGAAGGGGAAGTGGGCGGCGAAGCCGGTGACGAGATCGGCGGGGCCGGTCTCGGGGAAGGCGTCGACGAGCGTGTCGGCCAGTTCCTGGAAGCGGGGGCGGAGTTGCTCGATGCGGCGCGGGGTGAATGCGTCGGTGACGAAGCGCCGCATGTGGGTGTGCTGGGGCGGGTCCTGGTGGAGGAGGTGGACCTGGAGCTGCGAGTGCTGCGGCTCGGGCATGATCGAGGCGCGGGCGCGCCAGCGGTCGTTGCCGCGGTCGTGGCTCTTGCCGAGGCGGTCGTCGTTGAGGGCGGCGTGGGCGGCCTCGTAACCAGTGACGAGCCACGCCTGTACGCCGCTGGGGAACAGCACGCGGTGGACCGGGCCGGCCTGACGCATCCGCTCGTACAACGGGTAGGGGTCGGCCTTGTACGGGCAACCCGTCAGCGGGACCGGGTCGGGCAAGGCCGTCTCCGGCTCCACGGTCGGCAGGGGTTCCTGGATGGTCATGGGGAGGCTCCTCTACAGGTCTACAGGTCTACAGGGCGAGTTCGGGCTGGTAGTGGTCCAGCCACAGGGCGAGGTCGACGACGCGTTCGAGGCGCAGGCGGTGGCCCCACTCCAGCCGGTCGGGCGGGGTGTCGAGGCAGGGCTTGATGAGGGACTCCTGCGCGAGGGAACGGACCCGGTCGTCGGCCAGCGCGTCACGGGCCATGTCCTGCAGGCCGCGGTTGTAGTCGGGGTGGTGGGTGGCCGGGTAGTGGTTCTTGGGCCGGTGCAGCACCGAGTCGGGCGCGAGGCCGGCGCCCGCGGCCCGGAGCAGGCTCTTCTCGCGGCCGTCGAAGCTCTTCAGGGACCAGGGGGCGTTGAAGGCGTATTCGACGAGGCGGTGGTCGCAGTAGGGCACGCGGACCTCCAGGCCCTGGGCCATGCTCAACCGGTCCTTGCGATGGAGGAGCTGGCGGAGCCAGCGGGTCAGGGACAGGTGCTGCATCTCGCGCTGCCGGTGCTCGGTGCGGGTTTCGCCGTCGAGGTGGGGTACGGCGGCCAGGGCGCTGTGGTAGGTGTCGGCGCGGAACTCGGCGATGCGCAGGTCGAGTTCGGGGTTGAGCGGCATGGCGGCCTCGTCACCGGTGACCAGCAGCCAGGGAAAGGTGGCCGCGGCCAGCGCCTTGGGGTTGTGGAACCAGGGGTAGCCGCCGAACACCTCGTCGGCCGCCTCGCCGGACAGGGCGACGGTGGAGTGCCGTCGTATCTCCCCGAACAGCAGGTAGAGGGAGGTGTCCATGTCGCCGACGCCGATCGGCGAGTCCCGCGCTGCGACCACCGCCTTGCGGTGCTCGGGGTCGAGCAGGGCACGCGGGTCGAGGACGACCGTGCTGTGGTCGGTGCCGATGAAGGCGCCGGCCTCAATGGCGTAGGGGGTGTCGTGGCCGGTGCGCAGGACGTCGCCGGCGAACTGCTCGGCCTGGTCGCTGTAGTCCACGGCGTAGGAGCGGATGCGGGCGTCCGGGCCCTGGCGCAGGCGGAGTTCGTCGGCCAGCAGGGCGGTCAGGACGGTGGAGTCGATGCCGCCGGACAGCAGGCTGCACAGCGGGACGTCGGCCTCCAGCTGGCTGTGGGCGGCCGTACTGACCAGCCTGCGGACGCGCTCGACGGTCGCTTCCTGGTCATCGGCGTGGGCACCGGCCTCCAGCTGCCAGTAGCGGCGTTCGCGGATGCCGGAGCGGTCGAGGACGAGCAGGCCGCCGGGCTCGACCTCCCGTATCCCGGACCACACTGTCGGTCCGGTGTTGAACAGCAGGCTGTACGCCTCCCGCAGTCCGTCCGCGTCCACCCGGGGCCGTATCTCCGGGTGGGCGAACAGCGCCTTGGGTTCGGAGGCGAAGGCCAGGCCGCCATCGATGGCCGCCCAGAACAGCGGTTTGACGCCGAGCCGGTCGCGGACCAACAGCAGCCGCCGGGCTCGTTCGTCCCAGACGGCGAAGGCGAACATGCCCTCCAGGTGGTCGGCGACGTCCTCGCCCCACTCGGCGTAGGCGCGCAGCACCACCTCGGTGTCGCTGCGCGTATGGAATGCGTGCCCGCGGGCGCGCAGCTCGGCCCGCAGTGCGTGGTGGTTGTAGACCTCGCCGCTGTAACTGAGCACGTGGGTCGGCCGGTCGGGCCGGTCGGCCATCGGCTGGACGCCGCCCTCGATGTCGATGACGGCCAGGCGGCGGTGGCCGATCGCGGCCTGCTCGCCCAGCCAGACGCCTTCGGCATCGGGGCCGCGCGGGGCGAGGGTGGCGGTCATCGCTTCGATGACCGGGGCCTGGGTGCGGGCGTCGCTGTGGAAGGACGCCCAGCCGGTGATTCCGCACATGCCATGGCTCCTGGGTCAGTGAGGGGCGGCAGGCGCCGCGTCGGTCGTCTTCTCGGGGATGGCGGTCGGCCGTCGGCCGGGCAGCGCCAGCAGGGGCACGGCAAGACAGGCGGCCACCGCGGCGAGCACCAGGGAGGCCCGTACGCCGCCGTCCGCCCCGGCCAGCGCCCACGTGGCGGTGGCCAGGGCCGGGCCGAGCGTGAAGCCGAGGCTGCGGGCGAGTTGTACGGCCGAACCGACGGTGGCGGCCCGGTCCGGTGGGGCGGCGCCCATCACCAGGGCCTGGGTCGGGCCACCGCCCAGGCCCATGCCGATCCCGGCCAGTGCGAGGCGCCAGGCCACATCGGGCGGCGACCAGGTGTCGCCGAGGGGGATCAGCAGGAGCAGTCCGACGGAGGTGAGCATGGCGCCTGCCACGGCGACGGGCTGCGGACGGTACCGGTCGGCCAGTCGTCCGCCGAGTGGTCCGGCCAGCGCCATACCGAGCGGGAAGGCGAGCACGGTCAGCCCGGTCGTGGTGGCGCTCACGCCGTCGTCGCGCTGAAGGTGCAGGGCGACGACGTAGTGCATCGCGGCGAACCCGGCCGCCAGCGCCAGCACCGCGCCGTGCGCTCGCAGCAGCCGCGCCTCCCGCAGCACGCCGGCCACCGGACGACCACCCGGTCCGCGCAGCCACCACCACAGCGGCGGTACGGCTGCGAGCGTGAGCAACAGCCACGCGGAGGCGTCGGAGGCCAGGGTCAGAGACAGCAGCAGAACTGTCATGCCGGTGGCGGCCAGCGCCGTGTCGGCCGAAGACCGCCGGTCGGGCCGGCGCAGGCGGCCGTCACGAGGCATCGCCTTCCAGGCCACGACCAGCGCCAGCAGGCAGAGCGGGATCTTCACCAGGAAGACCGAGCGCCAGCCCAGCTGGTCCAGCAGCAGCCCGCCCATCGCCGGACCGGCCACCGCGCCCAGCGGGCCGAGCGTCGCGGGCACGCTCATCGCCCGGCCGCGCACCTGAGGGCGTACGGCGCGCATCGCCAGCACCGGCATCAGCACGAACAGCACCGCACCACACGCGCCCTGCCCGATCCGGGCGGCGATCAGCCAGGCCGCCCACGGGGAGGCGGCCGCCAGCGCACTGCACAGCGTGAAGCCACCGGTCGCGGCCAGCAGCGCGGGACGCAGGCCCACACCGTCCAGCCACCGGCCGACGGGCAACAGCAGAGCGACGACCGGAAGCTGGTAGCCCAGCACCGCCCATTGGGCCGTCGCGGCCGAGACGTGCAGCCCCTCGGAGATGTCGGCGAGCGCCACGTTGACGATGTTCATGTCGAGCATCGCCACGAACGACAGCAAGCCCGCCACGGCCACCAGGAGCCAGCGGTCCTCGACCGCGGGTATGTGACCGGGCCGCTCCGAACCGGAAGCGTGGTCCGTCACTCTCCGCCCCTTCCCTCGCGGGTGGGCTGCCGGACAGCAGCCTCGTCCCACAGGTCGGGGAAGCGCTCGGGTCAGTTCCCGGATCTGGCCGAAAAGGCGTGGGGAGGAAGGAAGTTCAAGGGGCGCGGCGCCTCAGGTCTGCCGCGCCTCGGCCCTGGCGGCGCACTGCTCGCGGGCCTCGTATCGCCGTCTCCACCAGCAGATACAGCACGGCAGCGAGTGCCGCCCCGGCGGCACAGCCGACCAGGGCGCCGGGGGGCCACGACCAGCCGGCCGCAGCCGCCGGCCGGCAGCCCAGGCCGGCGGCGGTCAAGGGCCCGGACCCACCTCGCCGGCCCGAGCTCGGGAGGAGTCCTTCCCTCGTGCCAGTACGCCTGTACCGGCCCCGCCCTGTCCGCACCAACCGGAGGGAGAGGCCGCAAGAGCCGCGGCCGGAGGTCAGGCAGTGGCCACGCCGTCCAGTGTGCCGGACTTGGCGTCCGCGACGAGCGACGCGAACTGGTCGGCGCTCATCTGCACCCGCTGTCCGAAGTCATCCGTGAGCACCACGCGCCGCTCCGTCGGCGCGGCCGGGTCGACGAACAGCTGCGGGCATCCGCAGTCGCAGTTGCCGCAGAATGCAGCCATCGGGGTCAGGCCATCGACGTCGGTCATGCCCCGGACGGCCCGGATGGGGCATCTCACGCCGGATCCCGGGAACTCAGCCGCCTCACGAGCCGACTCGTGCAGTAGTGGGGCCGCTTCTCGGGAGTACCGGTCCGTCCGCCGGGGCCCGGTGGTCGAAGGCGATCAGGGGATCGCCGGTCAGCGGATGTTCCACCACGGCCGCGTGTACGCCGAACACCTCGGCCAGCAGGGCAGGGATGAGCACCTCGCGGGGCGGTCCGGACGCGACCACGTTTCCCTCGTGCAGGACGTGCAGCCGGTCGCACACGGACGCGGCGGCGTTGAGGTCGTGCAGCGACACCAGCGTCGTACGGCGCTGGGCGCGCAGCAGGGCGAGCAGTTCCACCTGGTGGCGGATGTCCAGGTGGTTGGTGGGCTCGTCCAGGACCAGGACGTCCGTCTGCTGGGCGAAGGCACGGGCCAGCAGGACGCGTTGGCGTTCGCCGCCGGACAGCTCCGTGAAGCGGCGCCCGGTGTGGTCCGCCATGCCGACGTCGGCGAGCGCCTTCGAGACGACGTCCCGGTCGGTGGCGTCCTCCGCGGCGAAGGCCCGCTTGTACGGGGTGCGGCCCATGGCGACGACCTCGCGCACGGTCAGCTCGAAGTCGCCGCCCCGCTCCTGCGGGAGCGCGGCCACCCGCCGGGCCGCCTGGACAGGGCTCAGCTCTCGCAGGTCGGTGCCGTCGAGCAGGACGCGCCCGCCGACGGGTTTCAGGTGGCGGTAGACGGTCCGCAGGAGCGAGGACTTTCCGCTGCCGTTCGGTCCGACCAGGCCGGTGATCTCGCCTTCGGCGGCAATGAGGTGCGCCCCGGCCACGACCGTACGGCCGTCGTAGGCGATGTGCAGGTCCTCGACGTCGATCCTCAACTTCTGCTCCCCCAGCTCCTCAACTGCCACTCCTCCGGATCCTCAACTGCCGCTTCCCAGGCGCCGGTCCAGCAGGTACAGCAGCGCCGGTGCGCCGATCAGCGAGGTGACGACCCCGACCGGCAGCTCCTGCGTGTCCATGGCGGTACGGCACACGATGTCGACCACCACCAGCAGCAGCGCCCCGAACAGCGCCGAGACCGGAAGCAGTCGGCGGTGGTCGCCGCCGACGACCAGGCGGCAGGCGTGCGGCACCATCAGCGCGACGAAGGCGATGGCACCGGACACCGCGACCAGGACGCCGGTCAGCAGGCTGGTCGCGGTGAACAGCTCACGGCGCAGCCGGGCGGCGTCGACGCCGAGCCCAGCAGCCGTCTCGTCACCCATGAGCAGGGCGTTGAGCGCCCGGGCGCGCGCCTGGAGCCACACCAGGGTGGCGGGTACGGCGACGGCGGGTACGGCGAGCAGCTGCCAACTCGCCCCGCTCAGACTCCCCATGAGCCAGAACAGCACGCTCTGCGTCTGCTGCTCGTCGCCGGCCTGGAGAACGAGATAACTGGTGAAGCCGGACAGGAACTGGCCGATCGCCACCCCGGCCAGCACCAGCCGCAGTGGGGCGAAGCCCCCACGGCGCCGGGCCACCGTCCACACCAGCGCGAACGTCGCCAGCGCCCCGGCGAACGCCGCGCCCGACAGGCCGAGGCCCAGTGCCCCGCCCGTCCCGACGCCGAGCACGATCGCGGCGACCGCCCCGAGGGAGGCTCCGTTGGAGATGCCCAGGAAGTAGGGGTCGGCCAGCGGGTTGCGTACGAGAGCCTGCATCGCCGTACCGACGAGACCGAGCCCGGCACCGACGAGGGCGGCGAGCAGGGCTCGGGGGACGCGCAGTTGCCACACGATGAGGTCGTCCGTGCCCGGCCGGGGGGCCTCTCCGGAGAGCCGCCGCCCCACCACGCCCCACACCTCACCCGGCGCGATGGACGTCGAGCCCCAGGAGACCGCCGCCGTGAGAGCGACGAGCAGTGCCACGGCGAGGACCGCGGCCATGGGGCCGGCGGGCACCGAACGCGCCTGCCTGCGGGCGTCCGTGCGCTGTCGGCTGAGCAGAGCGTCGATCACGGTCAGCCGACCTTGCCGGGGTACAGAGCGCTGGCGATCGCCTCGACCGTGTCGGCGTTCTCGACCCCGGCGATGGTGGTCTGCTCGGAGCCGATCCGCAGGAAGTGCCCCTCCTTGACCGCCTCCAGCCCCTTGGTGGCGGAGTTCGTCTCCAGCCACTTCTGGGCCTCGTCGAACGCCTTCTTGTTCGCGGCCTCGCCGCCCCGGTTGCGCACGCCCAGCTGGATCCAGTCAGGGTTCTTGGCGATCACGTCCTCCCAGCCGACCGGTTTGAAGTCGCCGTCGCAGTCGGCGAAGACGTTGCGGGCCCCGGCCTGGGTGATCACCGCGTTGGCGATCTGCCGGTTGCAGACGGCCATGGGCTGCTTGGTGCCGGCGTCGTAGTCGAAGAAGAAGTACGTCGGCCGCTCGGCCTCGGCCGTGCCGCCGACGGCCTTCCGTACGGCGTCCGCTTTCTCCTTCATGCTCGTGACGAGTTCTTTCGCTTTCGCCGAAGTGCCGGTGACGGCACCGAGGGAGGTGATGTCCTCCTCGACGGCCGTCAGGTCGGTGACGGGGCTCTTGCTCTGCGCCGCGCAGGCGGTGGACTTCAGGTAGATGTGCTTGATCCCGGCGGCCTTGAACTCCGCCTCGGTCGGCGCGTCGCCCATCCCGCCGCCCATGTTCATGTTGGCGAAGGTGTCGATGTACAGGTCGGCGCCGGAACCGAGCAGTTTCTCCTTGGGGATCACGGTCTGGCTGAGCACGTTGACCTTCTGCGCCGGAGCGTCCAGCTCGCCGGGCAGCGTGCCCTTGCCGGGCGGGAAGCCGGTGCCGATCACCTGGTCCCCGGCTCCCAGCCGGAGCAGCAACTCCAGGCTGGAGGCATTGCTGGTGACGATCTTCTGCGGAGCCTCGGAGAACGTGGTCTTGGCTCCCGTGCAGTCGGTGACGGTCACCGGGTAGTCGTCAGAGGCAGCCTTTCCGGCAGCGGGGCTCGCCCCGCCGCCGTCCCCGCCGCCGCAGCCCGCCGCCAGCAAGCCGCCGATTACCACGGCCGTCGTACCCCACCACACGCGAGAACGCATCGAAACTCTCCAGGATCCACTCGGGCACGGGCGGACCTCTGCCACCCGTTCCAGTAGTCGGGGCGGACTCCGTGTGGGTTCCCGCCATTTGAGGTGCCGGTTCATCCGCTGCCGGAACCCCGGGAGGGAGCGCCGCGACTACTGAGGTGTGAAGCGGAGGAGCCTGAAGAGCCCGATGCGTCCGGCACTTGGGACGAGTAGGACACGTGGGACGCGTTCGACGCCGAGAAGTCTGTTCACGAGCACGCTGCGGTCCGCCGCGGCACCCCTCGGCGCGTGCTGCGCGGCTCTGATCCTGCTGACCGCCTACACCATGACCGGCCTGGCCGGCGATCCTCCGCCCCGGATCACGGTCGTGGACGCCCGGATCATCGCTCCGCCCAGGGGCGCGAGTTCCACCGCCGCCTACTTCGAGATCCGCAACACCGGCGTCTCGCGGGACACGCTCCTGTACGCGGACTCGCCGGAGCTGGGAGTCAGCGCCATCCGCCGCGCCGGAGGCCGGGAGCGGGCGGGGCTCACGGAACAGGTGTGGTCCGTCGACGTTCCGGCGGGCGGCACCGTGCGCATGGCCCCGGATGGTCTGGGCGTCCTGATCGTGGATCCGCCTGTGCTGAAGCCGGGCCGGGAAGTGCTCTACAACCTGTGGTTCCGGTACAGCGGAAGGGTCGGTGTCCGGGTACCCGTGACCACCGGCGCGAGATGACCCGGCTGTACCGGTGCCCACCACGCCGGGATTGGCTGTCCGTCCGTGTCAGGAGAAGCGTTCCCGGTAGTCGAGGGGCGAGATCCGCAGCACCCGTTGGAACGACCTGAGCATCGTGGCCTGCGTCCCGAACCCCGTCTCGCGGGCGATGGACTCGGGGCTGCGGGGCGTCTCGGTGAGGAGGCGGGAGGCGGCTGCCACCCGGGCCCGCTCGACGTACTCCCGCGCCGACATGCCGACCTGGGCGCGGAACAGGCGGGTGAAGTGGCGCTCGGAGATGCCGGCCTGACGGGACAGGGAGCGGATCGACAGGTCGCTGCCCGGGTCGGCGAGGATCCGCCGTTGCACCGCGCGCAGCACCGGGCTGCGCGCGCCGGGGCCGAGCGGCTCGGCGAACTGGAGCTGACCGCCCGGCCTGCGTTGGTACGTGACCAGGGACCGGGCGACCTTCTGGGCTGCCTCGCCGCCCAGGTCGTCCTCCACGAGGGCGAGAGCCAGGTCGAGGCCGGAGGCGGCGCCCCCGGAGGTCGTGACGCGGCCGTCCCGCACCACCGTGTCCCGTGCGTCGGCCTCGACCGCCGGGTACCGGCGGGTGAGTTCGTCCGCGAACTACCAGTGCGTGGCTGCCCTGCGGCCGTCGAGAAGCCCGGCATCGGCGAGGAGGAAGGCGCCAGTGTCCACCGAGGCCACGCGCCGGGCCCGCCGGGCCAGGGAACCCACCGCGTCGACGATCGCCCGATCGAGGGCAGGGATGCCGTCCGTGCCCGGCACGATCAGCGTGCCGGCCTCGGCCACGTCCATCGTGCCGTGGTCCGGCCGGACGGTGAGTCCGCCGGACACACGGACGGGACCGCCGTCCAAGGAGGCTGTCCGCACCTAGTACCGGCAGGCTCCTGAGCTCATCTCGCCCGCAGCGGCGAAGACATCGGCGGGCCCTGAGAAGCCGAGGCTCTGGGCCCCGTCGAAAAGCAGGATGAGCACCAGGTGGGGCTGCTGCTCGCTCGTATGGTTTCGGCGGTTCATCACGACCTCGCTCTTACGCGCATCATCCTGCGCGCGACTGTCATCCATGGGGGTGCTCGGAACTGTTCGGCGAGAGGAAGGGCGCCTGGCCCGCGCTTCGAACGGACGGCCCGGCGCCCTTCGATCACGCGGCCAGCGGGGCCGGCTCGGCCGTCGCCTCGGCCTCGGCCAGCAGCTCGATGAGCGTTGCCCGGGCACGGGACACGCGTGAGCGGACCGTTCCGATGGGGCAGCCACTGGCCTGGGCCGCCTCCGCGTAAGGCAGCCCGATCAACTGGGTGAGAACGAACGCCTCACGGCGCTCGCCGGGCAGCGCGTCCAGCAGGTCGAGCAGGGCGATGCCGTCTTCGAAGCCGGGCAGACCGCTCGGCTGGGCGCTTTCGACCGTCGCTCTCCAGTCGTCCGTGGCGCACAGACGTGGCCGGGCGGCGGCGTACCGGTAACTGTCGATCACCGCGCGGCGTGCGATGGACAGCAGCCACGCCCGCGCCGAGGAGCGCCCCTCGAACCGGTGCAGGCTGCCGAGTGCCCTCAGGAACGTGTCCTGGGCCAGGTCATCGGCGGCCTGGGGATCGGAGGACAGATGCGCGACATAACGGACGACGTCGGGGTGCAGGGCCCGTACGAAACGGTCGACGGCGGCCGGGTCGCCGGCGCGGGCGGCGAGCGCCCAGGCGGTCGTCGACTCGTCGAACGACGCCTGTGCACCGTCTTTGTCCGCCTCTCTGCGTTTGTCGCGGGAGGCGGGCAGAACAGGAGTGATCACCTGATGTCCTTCTCGGGTCATCCGGCATCCGGCACGGCGGCGCGCACGACCGTGCTGAGGCACGACGGCCACGTGACACCGCTTGCGGATGGGTCCGGGAGTGAAGGGGAGACGGCCGTACGACGCGTACGGCCGTTGCCCGAGGCGCGGGCGTCGATGACACGACACCTGGCTAAGCGGGTCCGGGGAAGTGCGGGTGCGTTCCCGCGGCGTTCGGTGCGTGCTCTCGGCGTGCCGGACGAAGGTCCTTGTAGCGGAGCTACTTGGGCCTTTGGCCGGTGCGGCGAGAGTGCGTGCCGGGCGGCGTGGGGGCGTGCCTGAACTTCCCCGGGGTCGCTTAGGGCCCCGGGGAACCGGCTGTCTCAGACGACAGCGGTCCTGGCCGGAGGCCCCCGAGGAGTGATCGAGTGAACGAGAAGAAGGCGCCGTGGCACTCGTTCCGAGCGGGCGCGGTGCCGCCGGACGCGCAGTCGGCGTGGTGGCGCGACAACAGCGAACAGCAGCCGCAGGGGTGCGGCCAGCCAGCCGGCGACGGCCCGCAGGACACGGAATGCGGCACGCTCCCCATGGGCCAGCCACAGGCCGCACAGCAGCGCGGCGAGCGTGTGGGCGGCCAGCATGCCGAACGACGACATGCCGCCCATGTCGTGGCCCATGGAGCCCATGTGCCCCATGTGCGCCGCGTGGTCCATGGCCATGTGCCCCATGTCCATGGAGTCCATGGGCATGGCGCTCATGTCGTGGCCCATGGACTCCATGGCGTGTCCCTGGCCCCCGGAGCCGGGCGGCGTGATGTCCGGTCCGGCTGCGCTCGTGGCCGTCGACTGCGCTCGTTCGAAGACCGAGTGGAGCACGCCCTGGGTGACCACGACCAGGGACACGACCAGCGGGAGTCCGCGCTCACGGCCCGCGAGGCACCAGCCCGCACCGCCCGTGACGGCAAGTCCGGCCGTCAGTGCCCACCATGAGACGGCGGCGCCGGACATCAGGACGTGCCCGAGAGCAGCGAGCAGCACACAGACGGCCGCGAACACCGCGGCCCGTATCGTGCGCCCACACCGCCCAGCTGTCATGACGGCCCTCATCCTCGCATCCGGGATTCCGTCGCCAAGGAGGGGTACGGAACAGGCCCCCGTGCTCCACTCAATCCCGGGCCGGTGATGCAGAACACGCCAACGGGCCGGAACTCGGCGCACGCTTCGGCCGACAGGTGAAGGCGGGGTTTCTCCCGGCCCTCGCCGTCCACTCGGTCGCGCGTCTTCCCGCCGGAGCCACCGTGTCGGCAGGGCACCGCCCCGCCCTTCGCTCTTTCTGCGAGGACGCCGTCACCTTGTACACGGTCGGCATGCTCGCTGAAAAGGACGCCGACCTGGGCTGCCCCGACATCGCAGGCATCACAGCCGCGACTCACCGCGTCCCGGCCCGCAGCAGCAGCCACGGGCCGGCACTGCAGGTCGAAGCGTGCCTCATCGCCGGCCGGCGCAGCCACGACCTGTGCGGGCAGCCCGCCACAGCACCCCGAACACTGCCGTATCCGCGCCGAGTCCACCGGGCAGGCCGCCGGTCACTCCCCGTCCGTGCCCGGGCGGACGACCACCGCAAGGGCCCTGATCGACCCGCTGCGCGCGAAGTGCAGCGTGAACGGCACGGCGTCACCCTCGCGCCACGTCTCCTGCGCCCGCAGCGTCACATCCGTGCCGTACGGGGACATGGCGAGGCTGTCGCCGGCCGGGACGGCGGCGGAGTCCACCGTCTGCCCGTACGCCGCCCGCCCGCCGGTCATGCGGTGGCGGCTGAGCGTGGGGTCGCCGCCGACGGAGGACGTGACCTTCAGCAGCCGGTCGTCCGCGCCGCCGGAGTTGGTGATGCGGAAGAACGCGGCGGTCTCCCGGGTGTCGCCGAACGGGAGGTAGACGCGCCCGTCGGTGACCGCGATCCGTGCGGGGCTGCCCGCGTTGCCCTGGGTGACCCAGGTGGTCAGACCCCCGAGGGCGACGCTGCACGCGGCGACGGGCGCGAGCGCGGCGATCAGGGTGTCGGTGACTCGGTGGCGGGTCGGCCGCCACAGAGGTTGTCCGGTCATCGCGTACGGCCCCGAACCCGCGACGGCTGCCAGGCCCGCAGGCGCAGGCTGTTTCCGACCACCAGCAGGGAGCTCACCGACATGGCCGCAGCGGCGAGCATCGGGTTCAGCAGTCCGACCATGGCGAGCGGCACGGTCACCACGTTGTAGCCGAACGCCCACAGGAGGTTGACGCGGATCGTGCCCAGAGTGCGCCGGGCGAGCCGGACCGCGTCGCCGAGGGCCTCGATGTCACCGCGTACGAGTGTCACATCGGCGGCCCCGATCGCCGCATCCGTGCCGCCTCCCATGGCGATACCGAGATCGGCACCGGCGAGTGCGGCGGCGTCGTTGACGCCGTCGCCGACGACCGCGACCCGGCAGCCCTGTTCCCTCAACTCCCGTACGAGGCCGGCCTTGTCCTCGGGGGTGCAGCGGGCGTGCACCTCCTCGATGCCGAGCGCGGCGGCGACCGCCTGCGCCGGTGCCTCCCGGTCGCCGGTGGCGAGCACCGGGCGCACACCGAGTCGCCGCAGCCCGTCCACGGCCTGGTAACTGCCGGGACGTACGACGTCTCCGACCTCGATCAGCGCCTCGGCGACCCCGTCGACCCGGACCAGGACGGGGGTGTTGACGCCGGCCTCCGCCGCCCGCAGCGCGTCGGTGAGGGCGGCGGGCAACTCGTCGTCCGGCGCGAGGACTTCGACCAGCCGCCCCTCGACCCGGCCGCGCACGCCCTCGCCCGCCGTCGCGGCGAAGTCACTCACCTCCGGCAGCGTGCCCGGCCCGGGCGGTGCACTCCCCGACGCTCGGACACGCTCGCGCGGGGACACCCCCGTGGCACACGCGACGATCGCCCGGCCCAGCGGGTGCTCCGAGCCCTGCTCCACCGCACCGGCCAGCCGCAGCACCGTCTCGCGCCCGAGCCCGTCCGGCACGGCCGTGACCCGGGCGACGGTCATGTGGCCGGAGGTGAGAGTGCCGGTCTTGTCGAGCACGACCGTGTCGATGTGCTGCAACCCTTCCAGGGCCTGCGGGCCCCGGACCAGGACACCGAGCTGGGCACCGCGTCCGGTGGCGGCCATCAGCGCGGTCGGCGTAGCCAGCCCCAGCGCACACGGGCACGCCACCACCAGGACGGCCACGCATACGGTGACGGCGGCCTGCGGATCGGCCCCGGCGCCCAGCCAGAACCCGAGCACGGTCACGGCGAGCGCCAGCACCACCGGCACGAACACCCCGGCCACCGCGTCCGCCAGCCGCTGCGCCCGCGCCTTGCCCGCCTGTGCCTCGGTCACCAGCCGGGTGATGCGGGCAAGCTGTGTGTCCGCACCGACCGCGGTGGCCCGTACGAGCATGCGTCCGCCGGCGTTGACCGCCCCGCCGACCACGGCCGAACCCGGCCCGGTCTCGACCGGCTCGCTCTCCCCGGTGACCAGGGAAAGGTCCACGGCGGAGTTGCCCTCCGTCACCACGCCGTCGGTGGCGACGCGCTCGCCGGGGCGGACGACGAAGACCTGCCCGACCCTCAACTCCTCGACGGGGATGAGCCGCTCGGCCCCGCCCTCGCGTACCGCCACTTCTTTCGCGGCGATTTGGGCCAGCGACCGCAGGGCCGCCCCGGTGCCGTTCCTGGCCCGCGCTTCCAGGAACCGCCCGGTGAGCACGAACAGCGGTACGACGACGGCCACTTCGAGGTAGACGTGAGCGATGCCGCCGGAGGCTTCAGGCAGCAGGCTGAACGGCATCGTCATACCCAGCACGCCCGCGCCGCCGAAGAAGAGCGCGTACACCGACCAGGTGAAGGATGCCGCCACGCCCAGCGAGACCAGGGTGTCCATGGTCGCCGTCGAGTGCCGCAGCCCGCGCAGCGCCCGCACGTGGAACGGCCACGCGCTCCACACCGCGACCGGCGCGGCCAGCACGAAACACAGCCACTGCCAGGCACGGAACTGCAAGTCGGGCACCATGGACAGCACGAGCACCGGCACCGCGAGCAGCGTCGTGATCACCAGCCGTTCAAGCTCCTGCCGGATGCCGTCGGACTCCCCGCCCTGGCCCTCCTCGCGCTGCTGCTTTGGAGGCTCAGGCAGCACGGCCGTGTATCCGGCCTGCTCGACCGTCGCCATGAGTTCGTCGGGGCTGATGTGCGGCGGATGGCTCACCCTGGCGCCCCCAGTGGCCAGATTGACCGTCGCGTTCACGCCCTCCAGCTTCGCGAGCTTCTTCTCCACCCGCCGCACGCATGCCGCGCAGGTCATCCCGCCGACGGTCAGGTCGGTGGTCACCAGAGAGGTGGTCGGCTCCGTGGTCATCAGCCGCCACTCCCGTGCTGCATGTCCATGCCGCCCTCCGTGCCACCAGTGCCCTCGCCGCTCGTTCCGGAGCGCTGCATGTCGGGCGCGACGGGGCCGACGGCGGCTCCGGCGGCGTATGACACCGTGAAGACCAGGGCTAGCAGCAGAAGGAAACCGCAGAGGGCGGGCGGCGGCACCAGTCTCCGCAGCGCGAAAACGTGCTCGGGGGAGGACTGCTGGGGCTCTTCCATTATCGGGGCTCCTTACATCTGTCAGATGGTCCGGGCACGGGATCACGCCGGATCCCGTGCCCGTACCCTTTACAGAGGTCGGGCCCGGAGAAGGTGGAGTTCCGTACGCCCGTGTGGCGCGCGTCACGCCATACCCCGGGCCTTCGGCGCGAGGCCGCGCGATTGTCCGTGTCAGTCCGCCTCGGGGGCGTGCCCCTCGTCCACCTCGCAGGTACGGGCTGTACGGTTCACTGCCTCAGCCGGCGCAGTGTCGCCGTCGAGGTCGTCGCGGTACGTCGATTGCCTCGCCATCGCCATCGCCATCACCAGCGCCAAGGTGGCACCGGAGACGAGTCTGCCCGGAATCAGCAGTGAGAGGACCGTCACGGAAGGCACCGCTCGCTAACGCGAGCGGGCCAACCGGGATCTCACTCGGAATCACGCCCCCTCCTACACCTCGGACGCCGACAGCAACTCCGCTGCCCGTCGCTTCAGTTCGTCGCTCGCCTCCGCCGCGTTGCCCGAGTCGAAGGGCGGCTGCGGGTCGTACTCGATGGCGAGCTGGATCGCCCTCGCCGTGTCCTCTCCCGCGATCAGGGACGCGAGGTACAGGGACATGTCCACGCCCGCCGACACTCCGGCGGAGGTGATGATCTTGCCGGAGTGTACGTAGCGCTGCGGCGAGTAGGTCACGCCGAACCTCTTCTGGAGTTGCTCGGCGGCGAGCCAGTGGACGGCGGCCTTGCGGCCCTTCAGCAAGCCGGCGGCGGCGAGAAGGAGGCCGCCGCTGCACACGGAGGTGGTCCAGCGGGTGTGCCGGTGGGTTTCGCGGATGAAGTTCAGGATGGTCCGGTTCTCCAACGCCTCGTCCATACCGCGGTAGCCCCCGCCCGACACGAGCAGGACGTCGAGATGGCCGACCTCGGCGAGGGAACGCTCGGCTATCAGGGCCACGTCGCCAGTGTCCGTACGGACCGGGCCGCGCTGCTCGGCGATCATCATCACGGTCGCGTCCGGTATCCGGGAGAGGACCTCTGCCGGGCCGGTGGGGTCCAGCATGCTGTAGCCGTCGAATATCAGGATGCCGATGGTCGGTCCCGAGCGGCCCTTCGCGTCGGCGGGCGCGGTCCCGGCCGGGGTCGCCTGTGCTGCTCCGGTCGGGGCCGCTGCCGTTGCAGCGAGGGCGGCGGCAGCCACCGTGCCGCGGAGAACGTTTCTACGTGCCGTCGAATGCGTCATGGCACGAGAGTCTCGTGCCTCGGTGCGACGCGCGGGGCCGGCATGTCCGGCATCCTGCGAAGCGTGTCCCCCGTTACCCCGTAGCGGTCCAGAAACGCCTGCCGCATTGTCTCCGCCGATCCGAAACCGCAGCGGCGGGCGATCGCCGCCATCGGCAGTCCGCTGTTCCTGACCAGCTGCGCTGCCGCCTCGGTGCGCGCCACGCGCACGGCCCGTGCCGGAGTGGTCGCGAGGTGTGCGCCGAAGAGCCGGGTCAGGTGCCGGACGCTGACCCCCGCCCGGGCCGCAAGCGCCGACGGTGAGAGGTCCTCGGCCACATGGCCGACGACGTAGCCCATCAGGTCCCGCACCAGCCGGTCCTCCGGCGGCGGAGCGGACAGATACAGAGAGATCTGCGCCTGGTCAGCGGGACGGTGCACCTGGGTGACGAGTTCTCGGGCGACGGCCCGGGCCAGGGTCGGTCCGTGGTCGTCCTCGATCAGCTCCAGCGTCAGATCGAGGGCGCTGGTGACGCCGGCGGAGGTGTAGACGTTGCCGTCGCGTATGCGGATCGGGTCCACGTCGACGGCCACCGAGGGGTGCCGCTCGGCCAGCCGTTCCCCCCACCGCCAGTGAGTCGTGGCTCTGCGGTCGTCCAACAGCCCCGCGGCGGCCAGCACATAGGCGCCGGTGCAGACGGAGGCCACGCGCCGGCTGTTTTCGGCCAGCCGCCGCACCTGGGCCAGCAGTCTCTCGTCCGCCGCCGCGCCCTCGCAGCCGAGGCCGCCCACGACCAGCAGCGTGTCCAGGAATCCCCCGACCGTTTCCAGGTCCTGCCCCCCGCCCACCCAGATCCCCGCCGAACTCCGGGTGGCCCGACCGCCGAGGGTGCCCAGCTCGATGGAGTACGGCGGGCTCGCACCGAACCAGTTGGCGATGTCCAACGCACTGCTGGGCGAGGCGATGTCGAGGATCTGGGCGTTGTCATAGGCGACGATGAGTACGCGTCGGCTGCTGTCCATGCCTGATGGCAGCACATTCAGAGGCGTGGTGTCGCACCGGGCACGCTTTGGAGGAGGCCGCAGGGGCCGCCTGACGGCGCGTCGGTCCGGCCGGCCGGTGGAAAACCGTCGTTTCCCTAGCAGCCCAGCCGGCGGCGACCTCATTCTGCGAGGACTCACCACACAGCGCAGTCGCGAGAAAGTAGGCTGACGTCTCACCTCATCGCCCGGCTCTTCGAGCCGATCCCGCGGTTCCTTCGCCCGGCCGCTCCGTCCGCGTGCCCGCCCAGGCGCCGCCGCCTCGGCGCCGACCGTCCTCCACACGGGTGCGCGTCCCCCAAGAGGACAGGAAAGCCCGCTGGTACGGCGGCTCTACTTGACGGGCCGTGAGCGGCATTCGGCGCCTCGACGCGCGATGTCTGTCGCGGCATCCGGCGCGGACCTCAGCCCCCTGCTGACCGAGCGTGCGGTGGTGCGCATAAGCGGCGGGGGACGCAGGCAGCCGTCCGGGCGCCTGCTGCCCTGGACGGGCAATGTGCGCGGACTGCTGCTGGACGGGCGGCGCAAGTCGCACTTCATCACCTCCAGCCCGTCGGATCCCGCGCATGCGCGGGCCCGACTCGCCTGGAGGATGCAGGACGCGATCGGGCCGGAGGCATTGATCGTGGATGACACCGGCTTTTTGAAGGACGGGGATGCGTCGGCGTGTGTGTCGCGGCAGTACACCGGCACCGCGGGCAAGGTCACCAAATGCCAGGTGGGCGTCTCACTGCACCTGGCCAATGACCGCGCCTCCGCAGCTGTCAACTGGCGGCTGTCCCTGCCCGCATCCTGGGATCCCGCCTCTCCGGAGGCCGATGCGGACAAGACTGCCCGCCGCGGCCGCTGCGGCATCCCGGCGCAGGCGGGGCACGTGGAGAAGTGGCAGCTGGCCCTGGACATGATCGACGATGCCCGGTCATGGGGCGTCGACGTTCCCCTGGTCGTCGCGGACGCCGGACACGGCGATGCCGCCGCCTTCCGTCTGGCCTGGTCATCGAAGTCGTCCGGCCGGCCACACGGCCGGTGTTCTGGCGGGAAGGCTCCCGGACGGGCAAGAGCCAAAGTGGCTTCAGCGCATGTACTCGCGGTTCGTCGCCCTGCGGATCCGCCCCGCCGGACGCGGCATCTGCAAGGCCGGCAACGATGGTCACGTCCGCTGGAGTGGTGTATCGACGGCCATTCGGTGATCTCGTTTTGAGGTTATGCGGTGAGTTCGGTCGGCAGGACGGTCTCGTCCGTTTC
>NZ_LLZG01000230.1 GCF_001509475.1 Streptomyces regalis | reverse complement strand
GAGGCCTTTGAGGTCGCCGACGCCGTCGCCGTTGCTGTCCTGGAAGGAGCGGACCAGGACCTCGTAGAAGACGGCGCGCTTGAACCAATCCGGGTCACGGTCCTTGGCAGGGGTGTCCTCGAAGGTGTCCAGCACGGGCTCGTTGACGGTCATGACGCTCAGGACCCTCCGATCTGGGGTGGTGATGCCTGGACGTGGAGCACGTGCGCGGGCGCCCTGCCGGGCTCCAGACGTACGTAGTTGGTCCTGCCCCAGCGGTAGGTCTCACCCGTCAGTTCGTCCCGCACGGACAGGGAGGCATCCCAGTCCAGGCCGAGTTGCGGCATGTCCAACGAGACCGTGGCCTCCTGGGTGTGGTGGGGATCAAGGTTGGCGATCACCAGAACGGTGTCCGGGCCCGTGCGTTTGCTGTACGCGATGAGCGCGTCGTTGTCGGTGTGGTGGAAGCGGAGGTTCCGCAGCCGGTGGAGGGCGGGGTGGCTCCTTCGGACGGCGTTGAGCTGGGTGATGAGCGGGGTGATGGTGTGGCCTTCGCGTGCGGCGGTTTCCCAGTCGCGGGGTCGCAGCTGGTACTTCTCCGAGTGGAGGTACTCCTCGCTGCCGGTGCGCAGGGGGGTGTTCTCGC
>NZ_LLZG01000229.1 GCF_001509475.1 Streptomyces regalis | reverse complement strand
TCCGAGATGGGCAGATCCGTTCCACCCCGCACCGCCATGACCTCTTGCTGCACGAGCTGCCGGTGGCACAGATCTGCCGACTCTTCCCAACGCGCCCCGAAATCCAGAAACGCAAGTCGGCGGTCCCGGCGCGGGCCGCGGCCCACACATACGCGTGCCCGTAGGCCGCCACGTTGATGGTCCGATCGCCCGGAAACCGGAAAGGCGCGGGGCTCGGGAGCGGCTGCGGTCGGCTGGGCGGTGGCCCCGCAGATAGGACGGCGGTGCTCAACGACTCCAAGGAAGAACTCCAGGCGGGTACGCGGCGATCACCGCGGACGCAGGTCCGCGCCTCCCTGGGAGGGGCGGCGCGGACCTCTTGTCGTTCGTCGTCACATGCCTGGTGAGGCTGGGCTCACCGCGGAGGTTCCGTCCCCGCCGCGTTCGATGGCGTCGGCACGACGCCCGGCAGTGGGGCCATCACCCAGTGCGCGTCCTCCCAGGTGATCGTCTCGGTGACCCGGACAGGCTTGTGCTCGGCACGCGCGGTGCCGGTCACGTCCACGGTCCACACGCGCTCGAACTCCGAGGTGCGGGTCCACCGGACGTCCCAGTCCTGTGCACCGTACGCCTTGATCCGGGCGCGGGCGTCCCGCGAACCCTGGGGGTGGGCGTCGA
>NZ_LLZG01000228.1 GCF_001509475.1 Streptomyces regalis | reverse complement strand
CTCCTGCGGAAACTCCGCTGCAGCACCAACCGCATCACCGACGTGGTGAAGGCCGTCCTCGTCCTTCACCACGCATCAGCGTGAGGTTGGAAAACGCTCAAGGAGTATGCGAAAGCCTATCGCTGCTCGCATTGCCGCTCGCGCGTTGAGGCCACGCCTACTTCGGCTACACCTTCCAGCGCTACCCGTCCGGCGCCATGGCGAAATTTTCGGGCACCGGTCTGATCACGCCGACGTTCTGAGACCACAGACAGGCTCCCTCTCAATCGTTTCGGGGTGAGAGGGGGCCTTATCTGCGCCTAGAGAGTGTCGATCGGGCAGGGCAGGACTTTTAAGACGCTGCGGGCGAGCGGTCTACCTTTATGCCTCTGGCCCATAGTTCCTCTGCATGTTCCGCGAATCGGTCGAACATCCCGCCGTCTTCGTGCTTTCGCAGATGCAGAAGTGGCGAGTCATGCCCGACCAGCCGGGCGAGGTGTGGAGTGACCAACGCTTCTCCGTCGAAACGGAATACGGACAGGGAGACATGATTCACTGCATCGTCAGGTGCAGAGAAACGTGTCTCCAGTCCCTTACTCAGGTTGAATTGGCGATGTCCGGGCTGTGGTGACGGGTCGTGATCCCTGCGGTACGACGTCCTCATGCGGTACGCGCAAGGGGGCGGGCTG
>NZ_LLZG01000227.1 GCF_001509475.1 Streptomyces regalis | reverse complement strand
CCCACACGCGCCGCAACGACGCGCACAGAAAAGCCGATCACGGCCACTGTCAACCATCAGCTGGGACCGAACTGTCAAGCATCACCCGGGATCGGACACAAGCGCCTCATCCCAGCGGGATAAGACTTTCCCTACTTCATCAAGGCCCGCGCACGGCGCGGGCGCGCGCCGCCTCTGCGGCGCGGCCTGCCTCCTGTCTTCGCCCCGGCTGGCCGCGCCAGGCGGCGCGCTCGGCGGCTGCGGGCATGAGGTGGGAGACACCCTCTGTGGCTGGGGCGGTCGGCTCCACGGCTTTAGGCAGCCACTTTGGCGCGAGCCTCGAAGATCATGGCCCCAACGTCGTGCTTTAACGGGCAGGTCCACAGACTGCCCGACGCGCCGGAAGCTTACTGGGCCATGATCACTCGCGCCAAAGCAGCTCCGTAAGTTGTTCGGTGGCCCGGGAGGGCCGGATGTGGCTTCAAAGCAGCTTGCCGACCGTGGCTTGGCTGGAGTGGCCGTCCGGCCCTCCGGGGCGCCCTGGTCGCTGATTGAAATGCGCGGAACGAGTCGCTGTTTACGGAGCTGACGACGGGGTGTCCTACGGGCCCGACGGCAGGAGTGAACCGCTCCGGGATCGGTGGAGGCTCTATGCGTTGACTCCAGCCGCCGGTTGGGGCTGGTGTTGAGCGTAGTAGTTGGTCTCGTGCTCGTGGGGCGG
>NZ_LLZG01000226.1 GCF_001509475.1 Streptomyces regalis | reverse complement strand
CCCCAAGGCCCCGCCCGGCACAACGGCGGCCCACCGCACAGCCCCGGCTCAGGCCCCGGCTTCGCCTCCCGACGCACCCGCCCCGCCACCGACACCCGAGCCGTCGTCCTCGCCGCCGCCGACCCGGCGAACGCGTACGGCGCCGCCCTCGCCTGGCCGGAGCCCCCCACCGGCGCCGGCCACAAGCCAGGCCGCAAGGCGGGCTCCCTCGTAGTGCTCGTCGACGGCGAGCTGACTCTCTACATGGAGCGCGGCGGCAAGACGCTGCTGGCCTGGCCCTCGACCCCGGACACCGAACCCAGCGACGACCCCCGCCTGCACACGGCAGCGGAGGCCCTCGCCTCAGCCGCCCGCGCGGGCTCCCTCGGCACGGTCACGGTGGAGCGCGTGAACGGCGCCTCGGCCCTGACCTCCCCCACAGGCACCCTCCTGGAAGGAGCAGGCTTCATCGCGACGCCCCGAGGCCTACGCCTACGCGCCTGACCCAAACCGGATCCCGGCCGAACCCCTCAGCCCCACCCGACCGCCGCGCCCCTCAGCGCGACCTGAGCCAACCCGCCCACAGCCCCGCGGGCGCCCCGCCCTGACCCCTCAGCCCGACCGGGACCCCAGCCCAATCCACGGAGCGGCGCGGCAAGTCCCGACCCAGGCCGCACCCCATCCGGATCTCAGACGACCCAACCAGACCCAACCCGACCAGCCCCACACCCACACCCACACCCA
>NZ_LLZG01000225.1 GCF_001509475.1 Streptomyces regalis | reverse complement strand
CGTTGCGGAGGGGCGGGTCGGCTACGGGCCGATCTATGTGAGCCATTGACCGGTGGTGCGCGGCGTCAGCCCCAGAAGCTGCTGGGCGCTGTTGTGCGCGCTGATGATCTTTCCGGCACGATGGCGAGGCCCTCGTACAGTGCGGTGACCGCAGCCGCTCCCGCGTCTCCGGCGGCGTAGACGGAGCGGGCCGGTGCGCCGGCGGCGGCACCGGGTGAGGTGTCATCGGGTGTGCGGGTCCGGCAGGGTGATGGGCCGGCCCGGGGTGGGCCAGTGCAGCGGGGGCCGCATCGAGAACGTCGATACGGCCGCCGCTGCCGTGACGAGGTTCCGTCGCCCGACGGTGATGCCGGGATGACGAGAATCAGACGCCGTAGGGGTTGTCGATGATGTAGACCCAGTCCCCCTCGGTCGTCCTCCTCATCACCTCGACCGCCTTTCCTTCCACGGTGCCGCTCTCGCTCGTGATCCGCCAGGACGGCTGGACCATCGCCAGGTCGCCGTTCTGATGGACCGACGTGGCCTTCACCTCCATGGTGCTGGGCGAGGCGAGGTAGGGCTTCAGCGCTTCCTTGATGCTTTCCCTGCCGTAGACCGGCTGCTGTCCCGGTCCCGGTACGAACATGGCGTGTTCGTCGAACAGGGAACCCAGTCCGTCGAGGTCCTGGTCCTTGAGGTACTGGGCGAAGCGCTCGTGCACGACTTCCGGTGTCATGTTCTTTCCTTTTCTTTTCT
>NZ_LLZG01000224.1 GCF_001509475.1 Streptomyces regalis | reverse complement strand
CAGTCGGCTGATCGGTGGCTGGCCGCCGAGCGCGGTGTGTCGGCGGCCAGTGTTGTAGAAGTGAAGCCAGGGCGCGAGGGCGTCGGCGCGTTCGGTGTTGCTGGCAAAGACCTGGTGGTAGGCCCACTCGGCCTGCAGGGTCCGGTTGAAGCGTTCGACTTTGCCGTTGGTCCAGGGGCAGTGGGGCCGGGTGAACTTCTGCTTCGCGCCCAGGGTTTGGCAGGCGTCGCGGAACGCGCCGGAGGTGCGGTAGCTGCGGGCGTTGTCGGTCATCACACGCTCGATGCGGGCGATGCCCTGGCCGGCGAAGAACGCGGCCGCGCGGGTGAGGAACGCGGCGCAGGTGGCGCCTTTCTCGTCGGCCAGGATTTCGGCGTAGGCCAGGCGGGAGTGGTCGTCCACGGCGGCGTGCACGTAGTCGTAGCCGATCCCGCGGCCACGGACGTCCTCGCTGCGGCCGTGGGCGCGCCAGCCACCACCGTCGGGGATCTTGCCGAGCTTCTTCACGTCCACGTGGACCAGGCCGCCGGGGCGGCCGTATTCGTAGCGTGCGGCGCTTTTGCGGACCGCGCGGATCACCTGCCCGGTGAGCGGGTCGCAGGCTGCCAGGGGCGGCATGTGGTGGCGGCGCAGGATCCGGGTCACCGTGCGGGCCGCAACCCCGGTGGCCTCGCTGATCTGCTCGGGTCCCCGGCGCAGGCGTCGGCGGGCCTGAAGGACGCGCGCCTCAACCTCGGCCGGCGTGCGGGTGGGGCAGGTGCGGGGG
>NZ_LLZG01000223.1 GCF_001509475.1 Streptomyces regalis | reverse complement strand
GGGATGGGGCGCGTCGGCTTCGGGGCGGCGGGGGTGGGGCCTGGACCGGGGCCGGGTTGGGGGGCTGCCGGCTTTTCGGCGGGCTTCTTCCGGGGCTGCTTGCCGGGTTCCTGGCCGGCGGCCTGGGCGGGGAGGTGGACCGCCGTGCTGGAGGAAGCGTCAGACAGGCCTCCAGGGAGGGCCAGGAAGCGTGTACGGGCCCCGGGGACGGTCGGCGCGACGTGGGGTGCCGGGTGAGCGGTATCGCGCGCGAGGCGGGCTCGTACGTCCTGCTCGGCGAACGTCCGGCAGCGACTGAGGAGCGCGGCTGCGGTGGGGTTGCCGCGCAGAGCCCGAAGGGCGGCGAGGTCGTCGGAGGTCGGGCGGTATCCGGCGCCCAGGGACTCCTCGAGGAGGGTGAGGTAGCCGGTTGCGGTGCCGGGGAGGGCGGCGCGGCAGCGGGCCAGCTCCGCCACCAGGAAGGCACGCATTCGGGCATCCTCGCGCATCGCCTCGTCGAGCGACTCGGCGAGGCGGAGACAGGCCTGGACGTCCTCGGCCGAGGCGGGGGTGGGGTGAAGGGCGAGGGCGAGAGCGCGGCGGAGCACACGCAGCTCCTCCGCACCGAACGCCATGCCGCCGCGGGATCCGTATGGCGTGGGCATGCGCCGACGATACGCGCTAATCAGACAAACGCGACATAAGGGGGGCGGGTGTGGCGTGGGAGCCACTCGGGTGGTGGTGGGGGTGCGCGTGCCTCCGGCGGTTGGGCGGGGGTGCCTGGCGTGGCTGGGC
>NZ_LLZG01000222.1 GCF_001509475.1 Streptomyces regalis | reverse complement strand
TACGAACACCGGCTGGGTCAACGTCGGCACCGACCACGACACCGCCGCGTTCGCGGTGGAATCGATCCGCCGCTGGTGGCACGACCAGGGCCGGAACACCTACCCAGGCGCAACACGACTTCTGATCACCGCGGACGCGGGCGGCTCCAACGGCTACCGCACCCGGGCCTGGAAACTCGAACTGGCCATGCTCGCCGCGGAAACGGGGCTGACCATCACCGTGTGTCATCTGCCGCCGGGCACTTCGAAGTGGAACAAGATCGAGCACCGCCTCTTCTCCCACATCACCATGAACTGGCGCGGCCGTCCGCTGACCAGCCACGAAGTCATCGTCCAGTCGACCGCAGCGACCACCACCCGCACCGGCCTGCGCGTGAGGGCAGAGCTCGACACCAACACCTATGCGACTGGAGTCCACATCGGTGACGCGGACATGGCCGCCCTGCCACTGACCCGGCACGCCTTCCACGGTGAGTGGAACTACGCCCTGCACCCGCAGCCATGCCCGGCCATTCCGGCGGCCAGGGCCCCACAGACGCCGGCCCCAGAATGGGACCAGGCTCTGCTGTCCGACCCCACACTGACCGGAATGTCCCCACGGCAACTGGCCGACCTGACACAGGCTTTGGCGCCGGACGGCGATACCCAGCGCGGCCGCCCGCCCCGGCTCGCTTTCCCCGACCAGGTTCTGGCCACCGTGCTCCACCTACGGGTCGCCCTGGCCGCGGAACCCCTCGCCGTGCTGTTCGACAGCAGCCGGACTGCCATGCATCGCACCCTGCTGAAGATCAGGAG
>NZ_LLZG01000221.1 GCF_001509475.1 Streptomyces regalis | reverse complement strand
GATCAGCCGGTGGCCGTTCATCTATGCGGGCACCATCCCGATGCCGGAGCAAACCCCCACATCAGGTCGAACCCGTACACCACTTCTCAGGACGCAACCCGTCGGTCGACTGCTTCTTCGGCATCATGCGCTCGTTCCTGGCGGTCACCCACGCTCCCGCCGGGCTCAGGCATACCGGAGGACACGGGCCCCGAAGGACCTTGGCCGGTCGATCACCTGCTGCGTGGGCGCCAGTGAACGGCGGGAGGCGTGCGCGACTTGCCCGACGCAGATCGTACAGCCGCGAGCGGGCTGGTCATGCCGGCCGCCGACCAGTGCACGCCGCTTGTGTGCGTCGGGTCGCCGCCGCGCCGCCGCCCTATCTCGACCTGCCACGTCTCGGACGAGCCTGAGGAACCCGACAGTTCGGTAAGAAGAGGCCACCGACAAGTCATCGAGAACCAGCGCCAAAAGCCCAGGTCGGACGGCTCCCGATCGACAGATCAAACGAGAACCTACACACGCGCGCGCATGGCGCGCCTTTTCCCACGCGCGCGTGGCCTGGCTCCGGCACGCGCGCGTGAGGACCCGCCGCCCGGGCGCACCCCCGCGACGCCGCACCCGCGCACGGCGGCAAGGGGACGTGCCGGGGGGTGTCCGCCCGCAGCGGCGGGCGTCAACACAGGGCACCCCACTGACATACGGCAACCGCCCGACCGAGGACGGACACCCCCCGGCACGGCACCGACCCCCAACGCAACCCAAGGCGCTACACAAACCCCCACCGAAGCCGCACAGGCCGCCGCAGGCATCAACGCGCACCCCCACCCACCCGCACAGCCCACCC
>NZ_LLZG01000220.1 GCF_001509475.1 Streptomyces regalis | reverse complement strand
GGCCCTGGGGCGGCGGAGGCGGGGCCTGCGGAGCATCCTGCTGCGGGGGCTGTGGTGCCCCGAAGCCGCCCTGCCGTGGGTCCTGTGGTGCGCCGAAACCGCCCTGCGGCGGCTGGTTGGGCGGCTGGCTCATGCGCGGTTCCCCCTTGTGACCGGTGTGCGGCACGTCCTGTGCCGTCGCGTTTGCGCCACACCAGCGGTTCTCAGACTGTTCTCAGACGGCTCTTTCTATCACCCACCACCGACAGCACACCGAGCCGTCTCGCCCCCTGTTCCCAAGGGAGAACCACCCCGTGATACCCCCGTTATGCGCCTTCACACCCCCTTCACCAGGGGCGCGCAGCGCCCCGGCGAAGGGGCGCGGGGCTGTATGAACATGCGGCTCCGCCGCGCGGGCGCGACCAGCCACAACGGAGCCGCACCCGCCACCGGACATCACGCCCCACGGCGAAACCGCGACCCCGCCCAACCCAGCGGAGCGCTACGCGTCGTCGGCCAGCTCCAGCCAGCGCAGCTCCAGTTCATCCCGCTGACCGGCCAAGTCACGCAGTTCGGCGTCGAGTTCGGCCACCTTCGAGAAGTCGGTGGCGTTCTCCGCGATCTGCGCGTGCAGCTTGGTCTCCCGCTCGGAGATCTTGTCGAGCTGCCGCTCGATCTTCTGCAACTCCTTCTTGGCGGCACGCAGATCCGCGGCGCTCTTCTCCGGTACGGCCTTCTCGGCGGCCGGAGTGGAAGTCGCGGCGATGACCTGCGCCTCCATCCGGTGGCGCCGCTCCAGGTACTCGTCGATGCCGCGCGGCAGCATCCGCAGGGTGTGGTCGCCGAGCAGGGCGAACACCCGGTCCGTGGTCCGCTCGACGAAGAACCGGTCGTGGGAGATGACGATCATCGAGCCGGGCCAGCCGTCGAGGACGTCCTCGAGCTGGGTGAGGGTCTCGATGTCGAGGTCGTTGGTGGGCTCGTCGAGGAAGAGGACGTTGGGCTCGTCCATGAGCAGGCGCAGCAGCTGGAGGCGGCGCCGCTCACCGCCGGACAGGTCCCCGACCGGCGTCCACTGCTTCTCCTTGCTGAAGCCGAACGTCTCGCACAGCTGCCCGGCGGTCATCTCGCGCCCCTTGCCGAGGTCGACGCGCTCGCGCACCTGCTGAACGGCTTCCAGCACACGCATGTTGGGATCGAGCTCGGCGACTTCCTGGGACAGATAGGCGAGCTTGACGGTCTTTCCGACCACGACGCGCCCGCCGGTCGGCTGCGTCTCGCCCTCGGTCCGCGCCGCCTCGGCCATCGCCCGCAGCAGGGAGGTCTTGCCGGCGCCGTTGACGCCGACGAGGCCGATGCGGTCGCCGGGCCCGAGCTGCCACGTCACATGCTTGAGCAGGACCTTGGGACCGGCCTGGATGGTCACGTCCTCCAGGTCGAAGACGGACTTCCCGAGCCGGGACGAGGCGAACTTCATCAGTTCGCTGCTGTCCCGGGGCGGCGGTACGTCCTTGATGAGCTCGTTGGCGGCCTCGACCCGGAAGCGCGGCTTGGAGGTACGCGCGGGGGCGCCGCGCCGCAGCCAGGCCAGCTCCTTGCGGACGAGGTTCTGCCGCTTGACCTCCTCGGTGGCGGCGATGCGCTCGCGCTCGGCGCGGGCGAAGACGTAGTCGGAGTAGCCGCCCTCGTACTCGTAGACCGAGCCGCGCTGCACGTCCCACATGCGCGTGCAGACCTGGTCCAGGAACCACCGGTCGTGGGTGACGCACACGAGGCCCGAGCGCCGCTCGCGCAGGTGCTGGGCGAGCCAGGCGATGCCCTCGACGTCGAGGTGGTTGGTGGGCTCGTCGAGGACGATCAGGTCCTGCTCCTCGATGAGGAGCTTGGCGAGCGCGATCCTCCGCCGCTCGCCACCGGACAGCGGGCCGATGACGGTGTCGAGGCCCTGCGGGAAGCCGGGCAGGTCGAGCCCGCCGAAGAGCCCGGTGAGTACGTCCCTGACCTTGGCGTTCCCGGCCCACTCGTGGTCGGCCATGTCCCGGATGACCTCGTGCCGGACGGTCGCCTCGGGGTCGAGCGAGTCGTGCTGGGTGAGCACGCCGAGCCGCAACCCGCCGGAGTGGGTGACCCGGCCGGTGTCGGCCTCCTCCAGCTTGGCCAGCATCCGGATCAGGGTCGTCTTGCCGTCGCCGTTGCGCCCGACGACGCCGATGCGGTCCCCCTCGGAGACGCCGAGCGACACACCGTCGAGCAGGGCACGGGTGCCGTACACCTTGCTGACGTTCTCGACATTGACCAGATTGACGGCCATTTCTCTCCTGCCCAGGGGGACGCTCAGCCTCCCAGCGTAGTCGGGCAGACCGGCAGCTCCTCGCCCCCGTCTCCCCGGCCCCCTTACGCGGACGCAGGGAAACGCACGAACGTGCGCCCCGGGGACGGCATCCCCGGGGCGCATCTCCGTGCTCGGCGTCAGCGGCGGGCGGCCGCCTCGCGGACCTCGGCGAGGAGGTCGTACATGACCTGGCCGGGGCACTCGGTGGCGAAGTAGTCGCGGTGACCGCCGACCGTATTCGTGTCCTTCTTCGTGCCGTTGACGGGGTTGGTGTACGTCACCCTCGCCTGCGGGTCCAGGCCCTTGAACCGGGAGATCACCTTGATCAGCCGGATCAGGGACGCCTTGGCCGCGTCCGTGGGGGCCTGCTGGTCGAGGTTGCCGATCAGGGCGATGCCGAGGGCGCCGGAGTTGTAGCCCACGGAGTGGAAGCCGGTGACGAGGTCGCCGTCCGGGTTGAAGGCGGGGATGCCGTCGTCGCCGGAGTAGCGGCCCTCGTAGACCGCGCCGGCCTCGTCGATGAGGAAGTGGTAGCCGATGTCGCCCCAGTCGTTGGTGATCGCGTGGTACTCGTAGATCGCGCGCACCGTCGCGGCCGGGTCGGGGTCGTTGTTCGGCGTCGCGGTGTGGTGGACCGTGATGATCTGCAGCGGGTAGTACGTCTCGGGCGAGTTGACCGAGCCGTCCGGCTTGAACCGCTTGGACTCGTCGGCGCCCCAGGCCGGCCGCGAGAGGTAGCGCACGCCACGCACGCGCGTGGCCTCGCTCGGCACCTTGAAGGTGCGGTTCGGGCCGTCGGTGGTGTCGATCGCCAGCGAGTGGACGCCGTCGATGCCGCTGGGGGCCTTCACCGCGTAGGCGGTGGCGTTGGCGGCGGCGACCAGGGCCGTGCCGCCGTCCTCGACGGTCGCGCAGCCGCTCGCGAGGGTCTGCCAGTCGCCGTCCGCGAGCCGGATGGCGGCGCCCTCCTTCGCGCCGGACCAGCGCACCCCTACGTAGGAGGCGGCGAAGGCGGTGGTGGCCTCGCCGGTGCCGGTGGCGGCCTCGGTCCGGGTGGCGGGGAACTTCTCCGGCGTCGTACCGGAATCACCGGAGCCGGACGCGGAGTTGTCGCTCTCGCCGGAGTCGGTGGCCGCGAACACCATTGGCGTGATCGCGGCTCCGGCGGCCACCGCGCCGCCGGCGGCGATCACGCCGCGGCGGGACAGGGAGCGCTTTCTACGGTGGGACGGCTGGGCGGGGGTGGGGGATTCGGACACGGAAGTGTCCCCTTCCAGAAGTGCATTTGACGGGGGCGCCGGGCACACGAGGGCAGCCCGGGCGGCCTGGCCTGACGCCAGGCACTTGAAACGTCAACGGACCCTAACCGTCCCACCCGCCCTACGCGTACTCCGATCGCAGTACATGCGTGTGAAGATCGGGCGAAGAAGCCCTACTTGTGAGTACTACGTCACGCTCCGGCGCCGTCCGTGCGCTGCGGACGCCGCCACGATTTACGCAGACGGCTGTTTTATGCAGACAGCGCGGTCGCCCCCGGCGCCGGTCCGGACGCCGTACGCACCGCCCGACAGGTCCCCGACGACCGTAGAGTTTCGGCCACCTTCACCGCCGACTCGGGGTCACGGGCGAGGAACGCCGTCGTCGGGCCCGAGCCGGAGACGAGTGCCGTGAGCGCGCCCGCCGCGCGGCCGGCGGCGAGGGTGTGGGCGAGCTCCGGGAAGAGGGAGAGGGCGGCGGGCTGGAGGTCGTTGGAGACGGCGGCGGCGAGCGCGTCGGGGTCGCCCTTCGCGAGGGCGTCGAGGAGCGGCTGCGAGGCGACGGGCTCCGGGATGTCCGTGCCCTCGCCGAGCCGGTCGAACTCACGGAAGACGGCGGGCGTCGACAGCCCGCGCCCGGCCATCGCGAACACCCAGTGGAAGGTGCCGCCCACGTCGAGCGTCCGGAGCTTTTCGCCCCGACCGGTGCCCAGGGCCGCCCCGCCGACCAGGCTGAACGGCACGTCGCTGCCCAACTCGGCGCAGATGTCGAGGAGTTCCTCGCGGGAGGCGCGCGTGCCCCACAGCGCGTCGCAGGCGAGGAGCGCGCCCGCACCGTCCGCGCTGCCGCCGGCCATACCGCCGGCGACCGGGATGTCCTTGGCGATGTGGACGTGCACGGCCGGGTCGATCCCATGCCGCTCGGCGAGCACGATCGCCGCCCGCGCCGCCAGGTTCGTACGGTCGAGCGGGACCTGGTCGGCGTCCGGCCCCTCGCAGGTCACGCGCAGTTCGTCGGCCGGGGTCACGGTGACCTCGTCGTACAGGCCCACGGCGAGAAAGACGTTGGCCAGGTCATGGAACCCGTCGGGACGGGCGGCGCCCACCGCGAGCTGGACGTTGACCTTGGCGGGGACGCGGACGGTGACGCTCACTGCTGACCCGGCTCCCTGTCTTCCTTCTTGGGGTCTTCCTTCTTGGGGTCTGCCTTGTGCTCGGCGTTGTGGTCCGCCTTGTGCTCGGCGATGCGCGCGAACTCCTCGACGGTCAGCGCCTCTCCGCGCGCCTGCGGCGAGACCCCGGCCCCGACGAGCGCCGCCTCGGCGGCCGCCGACGAACCCGCCCACCCGGCGAGCGCGGCCCGCAGCGTCTTGCGGCGCTGGGCGAAGGCGGCGTCGATGACGGCGAAGACCTCGCGCCGCGAGGCGGTGGTCTTGAGCGGCTCGGCACGCCGGGTCAGCGCCACCAGCCCGCTGTCGACGTTCGGCGCGGGCCAGAAGACATTGCGCCCGATGGCACCGGCCCGCTTGACGTCGGCGTACCAGTTGGCCTTCACGGACGGCACGCCGTACACCTTGGAGCCGGGCGTGGCGGCCAGGCGGTCGGCGACCTCCGACTGCACCATGACGAGGGTGCGTTCGATGCTCGGGAAGGTCTCGAGCATGTGCAGGAGGACGGGAACGGCCACGTTGTAGGGGAGGTTCGCGACCAGCGCGGTGGGCGGCGGGCCCGGGAGCTCGGCGACGTGCATCGCGTCGGTGTGCACCAGCGCGAAACGGTCGGCGCGCTCCGGCATGCGCGCCGCGATGGTCGCGGGGAGTGCGCCGGCCAGTACGTCGTCGATCTCGACGGCGGTGACGCGGTCGGCCACCTCCAGCAGGGCGAGCGTGAGGGAGCCGAGCCCCGGGCCGACCTCGACGACCACGTCGTCGGGGCGGACCTCCGCGGTGCGGACGATACGGCGGACCGTGTTCGCGTCGATCACGAAGTTCTGGCCGCGCTGTTTGGTGGGACGCACGCCGAGGGCTGCCGCCAGCTCACGGACGTCGGCGGGGCCCAGCAGGGCGTCGGGGGAGGGGCTACTCACCCGACAAGGGTACGGGGCACCGCCAGGCGCGATCACACCAGCGCAGCCGACCGGGCCGCCGACGCTCACCCGTGCAACCGCGACCCGCAGTGCGGCCAGGGACTCGCCCCCTGTCGCACATACAGCTTCTTCGCCCGCAGCGTCTGTTCCGCCGCCGGCGCATCCTGCGGCCGCCCCTTCCCTCCGAGGTTCCGCCAGGTCTGCGTGTCGAACTGGTACAGCCCGCCGTACGTCCCCGACGAGTCCACCGCATCCGGCCGCCCCCCGGACTCACACGCCGCCAGCCCCTGCCAGTTCAGATCACCCGCACCCTGTACGGACGTCGGCAGCGGCTTCGTCCCCACCTTCACCACCTGGGTACGCGGCTCCCGCACCACCTCGGACTTGATCCGCCGCGGCTTCTGCCGGACGCCGTTGACGGTGCGCAGCGAGTACGTGAGCCGCCGCAGCCCCGGCTGCCCGGCCCGCTCGACGACCTCCGTGCCCTTGAACACCGAGGGGTCGTCGATCCGCTCCACGGCGAACGGGATGGCCTCGTCGCGGATCTCCTTCCTGCCGGTGATCCGCAGGACCGTGACCGTCTGGCCGTCGCGCGGAAAGCTGTCCTGCGGGACGGACGTGGTGTCCTGCCCGTGCAGGGTGATGCCGGCCTGCTCGACGACCTCGCCCACGGTCGCCGCGTTCGTACGGATCGTGCGTGCCAGGCCGTCCGCCATGATCGTCACCGCGCGCTCGGTGCGCACATCCAGCGCGAGCCCTTCGCGCCCGATGCGCCGGGAGCGCGACGTCGACAGATACGCCCCCTCCGCACGCACCCCCAACTGCTTGAGCGCCGCCTCGACCGTGCGCGCGGTCGTCCACACCTCGCGCCGCTGACCGTCGAGCGTGAGCCGCACGGGGCGCCCGTAGTGCACCTCGACCTCGTCACCGTTGGTGAGCGCCGCATCGGGCGCGGGCGCCACCAGGTCGTGCGCCCCTACCTCCACGCCCTCCTCGTCCAGCAGTTCGGTGACGTCGTCCGCGAAGGTGTGCATGGTGCGTGGCTCGCCGTCGACGCTCAGCTCGATCGCCTTGTCCTTGGCGACGAAGGCGGTCGTCCCGCCTGCGAGGAACGCGACGACCAGCGCCTGCGGCACGAGTCGGCGCATCGGCCCGTCCACCCGCTCGGCGGCTCGGGCCCGGTGGCGACGCGCGGCTCGTCGACCGCGCCGGGGGCGCACCACGGGCGTGGGCGCCGTCTCGGGGATCTCGTACGCGGGCCGGTACGTGTCCTCGTAATCCCCGTAATCCCCGTAATCCCCGTGGTTCCCGTAGTCCCCGTGGTTCCCGTGGTTCCCGTAGTCCCCGTGGGCGCCATGATCCCCGTGGGTCCCATGGCCGCCGTGGACACTGTGGTCGCCGTAGCCCGCGTACACCCCGTACACAGGTCCGTATGTGTCCGTACGCGTCTGGTACGCCCCCGGCACCCCGTACCCCAGCGTCTGAGCGCTGTACGGGTCGAAGCCGCCGTATGCCGGGGGCTCGTGGGCGGGGCTCGGGCCATACGTCTCGAACTGCGCGTTGCTCACGACGACACGCTCCAGCGGAGGAGTCCGGATCGGGCCCACAGAACCTAGCGGAGGGGCAGTTACTCTCCAAAGCGGGGCAACTACTCTCCGTAATGACGGACCCGGCGTGAGCCCGCGTGAGCCCGCGCGCACCCGCGTGAGCGTTATCCGTCGGTTATCGGTCAGTAGCCGAAGGCATGTGCCGTGTTCGGCCCCAGTGCCGCCGCCAGCGCGTCCTCGTCGATGCCCCGCACGGCGGCCATGGCACGCACCGTGATCGGAATGAGATACGGGGCGTTGGGCCGTCCGCGGTACGGGGCAGGCGTGAGGAAGGGCGCGTCGGTCTCCACGAGGAGCAGCTCCAGCGGGGCCACCGCCACCGCGTCCCGCAGGTTCTGGGCGTTCTTGAAGGTGACGTTGCCGGCGAAGGACATGTAGTAGCCGGCGCGGGCGCACATCTGGGCCATCTCGGCGTCCCCGGAGTAGCAGTGGAAGACGGTCCGCTCGGGGGCGCCCTCCTCCTTCAGCACCCGGAGCACATCCGCATGAGCCTCGCGGTCGTGGATGACCAGGGCCTTGCCGTGCCGCTTGGCGATCTCGATGTGGGCGCGGAAGGACGCCTCCTGCGCCTCCTTGCCCTCGGGCCCGGTGCGGAAGTAGTCGAGGCCGGTCTCACCGACGCCCTTGACGTGCGGCAGCGCGGCCAGCCGGTCGATCTCCGCGAGCGCCTCGTCGAGCGCCCTCGCTCCGCCGGGTTCGCGCGCGCCCTGCCGCGACCAGCCGTCGGGGTCCCCGTGCACGATGCGCGGGGCCTCGTTCGGGTGCAGGGCGACGGTCGCGTGCACGGCTTCGTACCGCGCCGCCGTCTCGGCCGCCCACTGCGAGCCGCGGACGTCGCAGCCCACCTGAACGACCGTCGTCACCCCGACCGACGCGGCCTTCGCCAGGCCCTCCTCCACCGTGCCGGACTGCATGTCGAGGTGGGTGTGGGAGTCGGCGACCGGCACCCGGAGCGGTTCCGGGAGGGGCGGGGCGGCGTGCTTGTCGGAGGTGTTCGAAGGCATGCCCCGATCCTACGAAAGGGGCATGCCTTCTCTGCCGGCGCTCGGTATCGGCCGGGGCTCGTCTCAGCTCGCCTTGCGGTGGAAGACGTGCAGGAGATCGGACAGATGCCAGTGGTGGTCCGCCCCGGCCGCCGACTCCGTCTCCGGCTTCGGCTCCGCCTGCCGGGGAATCGATCGGTGGGGGTGCAGGGAGTTCTGCACGGAGGACACCTGCCCGGGCCGCATGATGCGGACGACGTGGTTGTCGCAGTTCTGACACGTGGGCCGGCTCAACGGGGACGGAATCACCTGGCCGTCGGCCACATATATGACGAACTCACGGCCGTCACCGTCTACGTGGTGCTCTATCTCGAACGACTGCTCCCAGCCGTGCCCGCACCGCATGCAGGCGAAGGAATACGACTCGTGGACGACGGCGGTCGCGGCGCTGCGAAGGTCCGTGGTCTGCTGTGCGATCTCGCTCATGCCAGCTCCTGTGGTCCGCTGGTGGGACGGGTTGCGTCCCTTCGCCCAGTGGACTCCTCCGCGGAAGCGAACGCACGCCATCTGTCCAGTGTTGGCGGCGACTTGGGCGTTCCTTGCCGAAAGGGCCGGGTCCCTTTACCCCCGCATGGGGCGCCCGCTCAGCCGAGATACGCCCTGCTCACACGGCATGTCACGCCCCCGCGTTCTTCGCCGCCACGACCGCGTCGAAGACCTCCCGCTTCGGCACCCCGGCGTCCGCCGCCACCGCCGCGATCGCCTCCTTGCGCCGCTCCCCCGCCTCTTCACGAACGCGTACACGCCGCACGAGCTCGGCGGCGTCGATCTCCTCGGCCCCCTTCTGCGGCGCGCCCTCGACCACGACGGTGATCTCCCCGCGCACGCCCTCCGCGGCCCAGGCCGCGAGCTCCGCGAGCCCGCCCCGCTTGACCTCCTCGTACGTCTTGGTCAGCTCGCGGCACACGGCGGCCCGCCGCTCGGCACCGAACGCCTCGGCCATCGCGGCGAGCGTGTCGTCGAGCCGGTGCGGGGCCTCGAAGTAGACGAGCGTCCGCCGCTCCTCGGCCACCTCCCGCAAACGCGACATCCGCTCGCCCGCCTTGCGCGGCAGGAACCCCTCGAAGCAGAACCGGTCGACGGGCAGCCCGGACAGCGCGAGCGCGGTGAGCACGGCGGACGGCCCCGGTACGGCGGTGACGCGGATGTCCTTCTCGACGGCCGCGGCGACCAGCCGATACCCGGGGTCCGACACCGACGGCATCCCCGCGTCGGTCACCAGCAGCACGCGCGAGCCTTCCAGGAGGGCCTCGACGAGCTCGGGCGTACGGGCCGACTCGTTGCCCTCGAAGTACGACACGACCCGCCCGGCCGGCTGCACGCCCAGCGCCTGGGTGAGGCGCCGCAGCCGCCGGGTGTCCTCGGCGGCGACCACGTCCGCGCCGGCCAGCTCCTCGGCGAGCCGGGGCGGGGCGTCGTTGATGTCGCCGATGGGGGTGCCTGCCAAAACAAGGGTTCCTGTCACGTTTCCATCCTCGCAGGGCGCATCCACGGGACTCCCACAGACGTGTTCCCTACGATGGCGCGGTGACCAGTACCGCGTCCTCCACGGACACCCGGCAGGACCAGGCACCGCACGAGCAGCGGCCGTCGTGGCAGCAGCGGCTGCGTCGATTCGGCTACACGGCGGCGCTCAGAAGCGACGTACGCGACCGTCTCGTGCCGCCGTATGTCCAGCCCAGCCCGCGGATGTGGCAGTTCCTCGGCGTCCCGCGCCTGCTCGCCGAGCGGATCGCACGCTGGTCCGGCTGGGGCGGTCCGCTGCTGGTGACGCTGCTCGCGGGAGTGCTGCGGTTCTGGAACCTGGGCAGCCCGAAGAAGGTGATATTCGACGAGACGTACTACGCCAAGGACGCCTGGGCGCTCGTCCACCGCGGCTTCGAGGTCAGCTGGGACAAGAACGCCAACGACCTGGTCCTGTCGACCAACGGTCACCTGCCGATCCCCACGGACGCGGCGTACGTCGTGCATCCGCCGATCGGCAAGTACGTCATCGGGCTCGGCGAGCTGATGTTCGGGTTCAACCCGTTCGGCTGGCGGTTCATGACGGCGCTGCTGGGCACTCTGGCCGTCCTGATGCTGTGCCGCATCGGGCGCCGTATCTTCCGCTCCACCTTCCTCGGCTGCCTCGCGGGCGGGCTGATGGCGGTGGACGGGCTGGCCTTCGTGATGGCGCGCACCTCGCTGCTCGACGGGGTGCTGATGTTCTTCGTGCTGGCGGCGTTCGGCTGCCTCGTCATCGACCGGGACCGGGCACGCGCGAAACTCGCCGCCGCGCTGCCGGCCGACGCCGACGGCCGGGTCCGCCCCGACGCGCACACCGCCGAGACCCTGCGCCTCGGATGGCGGCCCTGGCGCTGGCTGGCCGGTCTGATGCTGGGCCTGGCCATCGGCACCAAGTGGAACGGCCTGTACTTCCTGGTCGCGTTCGGCCTGATGACGGTCCTGTGGGACGTCGGCGCCCGCAAGGTCGCCGGTGCCCGCTACCCGTACACGGCGGTGCTCAAGCGCGACCTGGGCTTCGCCTTCCTGGCGACCGTGCCGGTGGCGATCGTCACCTATCTCGTCTCGTGGACGGGCTGGATCCTCTCGCCCACGGACGGCAGCGGCGGCTACTACCGCGACTGGGCGTCCGCCAACGGCCGCAGCAGCAATTGGTCGTGGCTGTTCCCCGACTGGTGGCTGAGCCTGTGGCATTACGAGCACCAGGTGTACAAGTTCCACGTCGGCCTGTCGTCCCCGCACACGTATCAGTCCAACCCGTGGAGCTGGATCGTCGACGGCCGCCCGGTGTCGTTCTTCTACGAGTCCCCCCTGCCCGGCAAGGACGGCTGCCCCGTCGACGCGGGCGAGAAGTGCGCGCGCGAGGTCCTGGCGATCGGCACGCCACTGCTGTGGTGGGTGGCCGCCTTCGCGGTCCTGTACGTCCTGTGGCGCTGGCTCTTTCGCCGCGACTGGCGAGCGGGCGCCATCGCCTGCGGCGTCGCGGCCGGCTACCTCCCCTGGTTCCTCTACCAGGAGCGCACGATCTTCTACTTCTACGCCGTCGTCTTCCTCCCCTTCCTCTGCCTGGCCGTCGCCATGCTCCTCGGCGCGATCATCGGCCCACCGCGCGCCGGCGAAACCCGCCGGGTGGCGGGGGCGACGGGCGCGGGCGTACTGGTGCTGCTGATCGCCTGGAACTTCATCTACTTCTGGCCGATCTACACGGGGACGGCGATCCCGGTGGACGACTGGCGGTCGCGGATGTGGCTGGATACGTGGGTCTAGCTTGCGTAACAGGAGCCGTCGATGATCGTTCACTGAGCATGAACGTAACCAAACGGACACTTGCTGTCATCGCCCTCGCCGCAGCAGCGGTCATGTCGGCCACGACCGTCGCCAACGCCGACACCCGCGACTCCCAGCCCCCGCAGACGTCCACGAACCTGGTGTACCCGTACTCGGCCGCCTACCCGCCGGGCGTCCTCCCCTTGGCGGCTGCTCCCGCAGTCGCCATCCTCGGCCTCGCCCCCTTCGGCGTCCTCTGAGGATCGTCGCCCGCCGAGCGCTGCGGTCGGCCGACCAGGCCGGCTGCAGCGCATAAAAACGGCCAACAAAAGAAAACACCTTCCACGGGTTTCCCTCACGCCACTTACAGTGCGGAGGACTGAAACGGGGAGGGGACGCATGTCCAAGGGGGTCAAGGCTGCCGTCATAGGCGGGGTGTTCGCCGTGATGGTGGGGGGTGCCGGGTACGGCGCGTACAACATCATGTCCGCGTTGAACGGCGGCGGGGCGACAGGCCAGGGCGGTGAGCCGGCGCCGGTGCGGTCCGGGCCGCCGAGCGGGGACGAGGTCGAGGAGACCACGGCGAAGTTCTTCGCGGCCTGGGAGAAGGGGCAGGCGACGCAGGCGGCGTCGTACACGAACAACGACGCGGCCGCGGAGAGGGTGCTCACCTCCTACGGCGACGCCGCGCACATCACCGGCGTGAAGATCACACCCGGCAAGGCCAAGGGCGCCACCGTGCCGTACACGGTGAAGGCCAAGGTGTCCTACGGCGGGAAGTCCAAGGCGCTCAGCTACAAGAGTCAGCTCACCGTCGTGCGCGGGATCACCACCGGGCGGGCCCTCGTCGACTGGGAACCGACCGTGATCCACCCGGAGTTGAAGAAGGACGACACCCTCGTCACCGGCGAGGCGGCGAGCCCGCCCATCGAGGCCGTCGACCGCAACGGCACCGTGCTGACGAAGCAGAAGTACCCCTCGCTCGGCCCGATCCTGGACACGCTGCGCGAGCGGTACGGCAGCAAGACCGGCGGCTCGCCCGGCATCGAGCTGGCGATACGGCACGCCGACGAGTCGCCGGACACCTCGCTGCTGACCCTCGCGAAGGGCAGACCCGGCAAGCTGGAGACGACGCTCAGCGCGAGCGTGCAGGCGGCGGCCGAAAAGGCGGTGAAGCAGCACGCCCAGTCCTCGGTCGTGGCGCTCAAGCCGAGCACCGGCGAGGTACTGGCGGTGGCCAACCACCGGGACGACGCCTTCAACGCGGCCTTCGAGGGCAAGGTCGCCCCCGGCTCCACGATGAAGATCATCACCGCGGCGATGCTCATCGACAACGGCGTGACCTCGATGAACGGCCCGGCGCCCTGTCCGCCGACCGCCACCTGGAAGAGCCAGACCTTCAAGAACCTCACGGGCCTGGAGCCCAACGAGACCGCGAGCGCCACCCTCACCAACGGCTTCATGCGCTCCTGCAACACGGCCTTCATCAAGCTCGTCGACGAGGTCACCGACGCCTCGCTGACCCAGGAGGCCGAGGAGCGGTTCGGGATCGGCCGCGACTGGAAGACCGGCATCACCTCCTTCGACGGCAGCGTCCCCGCCTCCGGCGGCCCGGACCGCGCGGCCAACGCCATCGGCCAGGGCCAGGTCCAGATGAACCCGCTGAACATGGCGTCGGTGACGGCCACCGCGATCACCGGCGAGTTCCGCCAGCCCTATCTGGTCTCGCCCGAGCTCGACAACCGCCAACTGGCCACCGCCCAGGGGCTGCGGGCGAGCACCGCCGCCCAGCTGAAGCAGATGATGCGGCTGACCGCGACCACGGCCCCGGGCACCGCCGTGCAGGTCATGTCGGGGCTCGGCGGCGACATCGGCGCCAAGACCGGTTCCGCCGAGATCGACGGCAAGGCCACCTCTGACAGCTGGTTCACCGGGTTCCGCAATGATGTGGCGGCCGCGGCCCTGTCCCAGCAGGGCGGCCACGGCGGCGACGCGGCCGGGCCGATTGTCGCAGACGTGCTACGAGCGTCCGGCTGAACTTATCCGCCGCGCCACGGGACTCTAGGGTGGTCGTCGTCGTTGGTATGCGGGAGAGCCTGTGAACGGACCCCCGTCGTCCGCCCGTAGGGCGGGCGCTGCGGCGTCCGGTGCGTGCGATCGCAAGGCGCCGGAGCGCCCTCGTGGCGGAGCCACGTGGGCGTTTCGGCAACGCGGCGAGCGTGCGTGCCGGGCGTCGCAGCGCAGGCGGGGGTCCGTTCACAGGCTCTCAGGTCGGCGGGGCGGCGGGGGCCCCTGGAATACGCGAGGGAACGGAAAGAAGTGGGCAACAGAGGGCGCGTCGCTGAGCGACGGAAGACCAACCCCGCCGTGCTCGGCGGGATGATCGCCGTGGTCATCGGCGGCGCCGGGTTCGGCGCCTACGCGCTGTTCGGCGGCGGGGCCGTCGCCGACAGCCGTACGCAGTCGACGTCGGCGAGCGCCGACGACAAGGCGAAGGACGTCAAGACCGGCCCGCTGTCGGCGACCGAGGTCACGTCCGCGGCCCGGGAGTTCCTCACCGCCTGGCAGCAGGGCAAGGTGACCGAGGCGGCCGCCGCCACGGACGACACGACGGCCGCCCAGGCCCTGCTGACCGGCTACACCAAGGACGCCCACATCAAGGACGTCACCCTCACCGCCGGCACCCGCACCGGCGACAAGGTCCCCTTCTCCGTGAAGGGCACGGTGTCGTACAAGGGCACCGAGAAGCCGCTGACGTACGACAGTTCACTGACCGTCGTCCGCCGCGCCGAGGACGGCAAGCCGCTCGTCGAGTGGCACTCCGCGATCGTCCACCCCGACCTGAAGGACGGCGACAAGCTGGTCACCGGCGAGTCCGGCACCCCGCCGGTCAAGGCCCTCGACCGGGACGGCGGCGAGCTGACGGAGGCCGCGTACCCGTCGCTGGGCTCGGTCCTGGACGGGCTGCGCGAGAAGTACGGCGAGAAGGCCGGCGGCAAGGCGGGCGTCGAGCTGCAGGTGATCCGCGGCGAGGAGTCCAAGAAGGGCGAGCTGTCCGACAAGTCCCTGCTGGAGCTGAGCAAGGGCACGCCGGGCACCGTGAAGACGACGCTGAGCCCGACGATGCAGGCCGCCGCGGAGCAGCAGGTGGCCGCCAAGTCCAAGGCGTCGGTGGTCGTCCTGCGCCCCTCGACGGGCGAGATCCTGGCGGTCGCGAACTCCTCGCACGGCTTCAACACCGCCTTCCAGGGCTCCCTCGCCCCGGGCTCCACGATGAAGGTCATCACCTCGTCGCTGCTGATCGAGAAGGGCCTCGCGTCGGCGGACGAGCAGCACCCGTGCCCGAAGTACTTCACGTACGGCCACTGGAAGTTCCAGAACGACGACAAGTTCGAGATCAAGGGCGGCACGTTCAAGGCGAGCTTCGCCCGCTCCTGCAACACGGCCTTCATCAGCCAGGCCCCCGAGCTGGACAACGACAGCCTGACCAAGCAGGCCCAGCAGGTCTTCGGCCTCTCCCTGAACAACTGGTCCGTCGGCGTCTCCACCTTCGACGGCTCCGTCCCGGTCCAGTCGCAGGCCCAGATGGCGGCCTCGCTCATCGGCCAGGGCGGCGTGCGGATGAACCCGCTGAACATGGCGTCGGTCTCGGCGACCGTCAAGACGGGCACCTTCAAGCAGCCCTACCTGGTGGCCCCGACGGTCGACAACCGCACCCTCGCCACCGCCTCCCGCACCATGTCGGGGGCCACGGTCTCGCAGCTGCGCGAGCTGATGGCCTACACGGCGGCCTACGGCACGGCGGCCGAGGCGATGTCCGGGGTCACCGGTGACGTCGGCGCGAAGACCGGCTCGGCGGAGGTCGACGGCCAGAAGAAGCCGAACGGCTGGTTCACCGCGTACCGGGGCGACCTCGCGGCAGCGGGTGTGGTCCAGGAGGGCGGCCACGGCGGAGAGACGGCGGGCCCGATCGTGGCGGCACTGCTGAAGATGGGTGGCTGAAGCTCGGCGACTGAGGTCGGCGGCTGAAACTCAGCGCGTCACGGGTGCGGCGGCCAGGTAGGTCCGCCGCAGGAACCTCATCAAGGCCTTCGACTCGAACTGCACCACCGAAACGCCCTCGGCCGAGTGGAACTCCACGACGGCCTGCACCCTCCCGCACGGCCACACCCGTATCTCGCCGCTCCCCGTGGGGGCACGCAGACCCTGTTCCAGCAGGGAGCGCGAGAACGTCCACTCGTGTTCCTCGCGCCCGGGCAACCGCACGCGCACCGAGCGCGGGTCGGTATCGGGGTCATAGCGCAGGACGACCGGGACGGCCTCCTGCTCTTCCTGCAAGAGGTCGGCGTCCGTGACGATATGGGCTCGGGCGTACTGTTCGACTACCGACATCGGACGGCCCCTTACAGTGCGTGACCTGTGCGAAAGCTGTACCTCCGCTCCTCCTCCAATGTCGCATATCTTGCGGAAAGCGCTCCCTGGAGCCGACGTATCTCACATGCGGTTTAAAGCAAGCGCGGATGCAGAAGTGCGGATACACAAGCTCCTCGCTCTTGCAACCTATTCGCATTAAGCCACTATCATCGAACGGTGCACGTACCTGACGGATTCATAGACGCCCCCACCTCCGCCGTGACCGGAGTGGTCGCCGCGGCCGCGGTCGCCGTGAGCCTGCGCGGCGCGCGCCGCGAGCTCGACGAGCGGACGGCGCCGCTGGCCGGCCTGGTGGCGGCGTTCATCTTCGCGGTGCAGATGCTGAACTTCCCCGTCGCGGCCGGGACCAGCGGACATCTACTCGGGGGCGCCCTGGCCGCGATCCTCGTCGGCCCCTTCACCGGCGCGCTGTGCATCTCCGTCGTCCTGCTGATGCAGGGCATCCTCTTCGCGGACGGCGGCCTCACCGCGCTCGGCGTGAACATCACCAACATGGCGATCGTCGGCGTCGGCGTCGCCTACGTCGTCTTCCGTGGCCTGGTGAAGGTCCTGCCGAAGACCCGGCGGTCGATCACCGCCGCCTCCTTCGTCGCCTCGGTGGTGTCGGTGCCGGCCGCGGCCCTCGCGTTCACGCTCCTGTTCTGGATCGGCGGCACCACCGACGTGTCGATCGGCAAGGTCGCCACCGCCATGGTCGGCGTCCACCTGCTGATCGGCATCGGCGAGGCCGCGATCACCGCGCTGACCATCGGCGCCGTCATTGCCGTACGCCCGGACCTCGTGTACGGCGCCCGTGACCTGCGGCAGCCGCTGAAGCTGCGGATCGGCGGCGAGCTCGTCGACGCTCCGGCGGCCGGGGCCGGGCAGCCGGTCGCGGCCCGCACCTCCCGCCGCACGCTGTGGATCGGCGGCCTGGTCACCTCCCTCGTCCTCGCCGGGTTCGTCAGCTTCTACGCCTCCGCCAGCCCCGACGGCCTGGAGAAGGTCGCCCAGGACAAGGGGTTCGCGCAGTCCGCCGAGAAGCACGCGAACGCCGACTCCCTGCTCGCCGACTACGGCGTCAAGGACATCGACAACGCCCGTCTGTCCGGCGGCCTCGCCGGCGTGATCGGCGTCGGAGCGACCGTGGTCGCCGGCACCGGCATCTTCTGGGCGGTGCGCCGGCGCCGTACGGACGGGGCGGCCGATGTGTCGCCCGCGAGCACGAGCGTCTGAGCATGGGCGCAGGACACGCGCACCGGCTCTACCGGCACGGGCACTCGCCCGTGCACGGCCTGCCGCCGCACACCAAGCTCGCCGCCACGTTCGCGTTCGTGGTGGTCGTGGTGTCGACGCCGCGGGAGGCGATGTGGGCGTTCGGCCTGTACGCCGTACTGCTCGCGCTCGTCGCGTACGTCGCGCGCGTGCCCGCCGGCTTTCTGCTCAAGCGGCTGCTGATCGAGGTGCCGTTCGTCGCGTTCGCCGTGCTGATGCCGTTCGTCGCGGAGGGCGAGCGGGTCGAGGTGCTGGGGATGTCACTGAGCGTCAGCGGGCTGTGGGGCGCCTGGAACGTGCTCGCGAAGGGCACCCTGGGCGTCGCCGCGTCCGTGCTGCTCGCCTCCACGACCGAGCTGCGTGAACTCCTGCTGGGGTTGCAGCGGTTGAAGCTCCCGCCCCTCCTCGTGCAGATCGCGTCCTTCATGATCCGGTACGGCGATGTCATCACGGACGAGATGCGGCGGATGCGCATCGCCCGCGAATCGCGCGGCTTCGAGGCGAGCGGCGTGCGGCACTGGGGCGTGCTCGCGAAGTCGGCGGGCGCGCTGTTCATCCGGTCCTACGAGCGCGGCGAGCGCGTGCACCTGGCCATGGTCAGCCGCGGGTACGCCGGTTCGATGCCGGTGATCGACGAGGTGACCGCGTCCCGGGCGCAGTGGTCGTACGCCCTCGCGCTTCCCTTCGCCGCCCTCGTCGTCTGTCTACTGGGATGGTCACTGTGAAGGAACCGATTGCCTCCCTGGACGTGGCCGGTCTGGCCTTCGCCTACCCCGACGGCCACCAGGCCCTGTTCGGCGTGGACTTCTCCATCGCGCGCGGCGAGCGGGTCGCGCTGCTCGGGCCGAACGGTGCCGGCAAGACGACGCTTGTGCTGCACCTCAACGGCATCCTGACCGGCGGCGCGGGCACGGTGCACGTCGCCGGGCTGCCCGTCGGCAAGCAGCACATGGCCGAGATCCGGCGCCGGGTCGGAATCGTCTTCCAGGACCCGGACGACCAGCTGTTCATGCCGACGGTTCGCGAGGACGTCGCCTTCGGGCCTGCGGCGGCCGGGCTGAAGGGCCCGGAACTGGAGGAGCGGGTCGACCGGGCGCTGGAGCGGGTCGGGATGGCGGAGTTCAAGGACCGTCCGCCACACCACCTGTCCTTCGGTCAGCGGCGCCGGGTCGCGGTGGCGACCGTGCTGGCCATGGAGCCGGAGATCCTCGTCCTCGACGAGCCCTCCTCCAACCTCGACCCCGCCTCCCGCCGCGAACTGGCCGACATCCTGCGCTCGTTGGACGTCACCGTCCTGATGGTCACGCACGACCTGCCGTACGCCCTGGAGCTGTGCCCGCGCTCCCTCGTTCTCAGCGAGGGCGTGATCGCGGCGGACGGCAGGACGGCCGAGCTGCTGTCCGACGACGAGCTGATGCGCGCCCATCGCCTGGAGCTGCCGTTCGGATTCGATCCGCGGTCCGTGACAATGGGCGCGTGACCAACGACGAGGGCACCCGGGACGCGGGCATCGGGGCCGAGGGCTCGCTGCTGCTGGACGAGCAGCTGTGCTTCGCGCTGTACGCCGCCCAGCGCGCGGTGACGGCCGCGTACCGCCCGCTCCTCGACGAACTCGGCCTCACCTACCCGCAGTACCTCGTCCTGCTGGTCCTGTGGGAGCGCGGCGAGACGACGGTGAAGGAGCTGGCCGGCGCGCTGCGGCTGGACTACGGCACGGTGTCGCCGTTGCTCAAGCGGCTTCAGGCGGCGGGTCTGGTACGCCGGGAGCGTGCGGCGAGCGACGAGCGCTCGGTGCTGGTCGCGTGCACAGGGCGCGGCGAGGAGCTGCGGGAGCGCGCGGCGCGCGTGCCCGGCGCGCTGCTCGCCGAGACCGGGCTCGACGGCCCGGAGGTGCAGCGGCTGCGCGAGGAGCTGTGGCAGCTGGCGACGAAGGCGACGGCAGCGGCCGACCGCACTCGCTGATTTCGGGTCGACCGGCTGATCTCGCTTACCAACGGTTACTACCCCCTGGTAACAGCAGGCCCTCTACCGGCAAGTACCTTGTGCACGATGTACTTGTGCGCGCTTTTGATGGGGGAGGGCCATTCATGACCGCCGAGGGCACCGCTGTCGACACCCGTCCGACGAAGATCATGTACGTCGCCGAGGCCACCGCGCACGGCGGCCGGGACGGCTATGTCACCAGCCAGGACGGCGAGATCGACCTCCGGGTCGCGATGCCCCCGGAGTTGGGCGGCGACGGCAACGGCACCAACCCCGAGCAGCTGTTCGCCGCCGGGTACAGCTCCTGCTTCCACAACGCCCTGATCCTGGTCGGCAACCGCGAGGGCTACGACCTCACCGGATCCACCGTCGCCGCCAAGGTCGGCATCGGCCCCAACAGGCACCGCGGCTACGGCCTCGCGGTCGCCCTCAGCGTCTCGCTGCCGGTGCTGGACGCGGGCATCGCGGCCAAGCTGGTGGACGCGGCGCACGAGGTCTGCCCGTACTCCAACGCGACCCGGGGGAACATCGACGTCACCATCCTGCTTGGGTAGAAGGGCACCCACACAGGCAGGACGAGGAGACGGGCGTGGACGTGAACGGCACAGTGGCCGAGGGCTTCGAGCCGGTCAGGGAGGCGTTCGTACGGAACTTCGGCACGCTCGGGGAGCGGGGCGCGGCCGTCGCCGTGTACCGGGACGGGCGCAAGGTCGTCGACCTGTGGGCCGGCACGAAGGACGTCGACGGTACGGAAGCGTGGCAGCACGGCACCGCGCAGGTGGTGCGCTCGGCGACCAAGGGTGTCGCCGCCGCCATCCTTCTCCTCCTGCACCAGCGCGGGGAGCTGGACCTGGACGCGCCGGTGGGCGAGTACTGGCCGGAGTTCAAGGCACACGGCAAGGAACGGCTGCTGGTGCGGCATGTGCTGAACCATCGCGCCGGGCTCCCGGTCCTCGACCGCCCGCTGACGCCCGAGGACGCGCTGGACCCGCATCGCGGCCCCGAGGCGGTGGCCGCGCAGGCGCCCGCGTGGGAGCCGGGCACCGACCACGGCTATCACGCGCTGACGTACGGCTGGCTGCTGGACGAGTTGGTGCGGCGGGCGGCGGGGCGGCGGGCCGGCGAGTGGCTCGCGGCGGAGGTCGCCGGTCCGCTGGGCCTGGACCTCTGGCTGGGGCTGCCGGAGTCGGAGGCGGGCCGGGTGGGCCGTACCGGTCGGGTCGAGGGCCCCGAGCCGGTCGGCGGACTCAAGGCGCGCCCCAAGCGCTCGGTCACCGAGGCCTACGACGACCCGAACTCCCTCACCCGCCGGGCGTTCGCCGCGATCACGCCCTTCCCCGACCAGAACGACCCCGCCTACCGCGCCGCCGCCCTGCCCGCGACGAACGGCATCGCGACGGCCGACGGTCTGGCCCGCTTCTACGCCACGCTGATCGGCGAGGTCGACGGGGTACGGCTCTTCGACCCGGCGACGGTGGAGCTGGCCCGCACGGAGGAGTCGGCGGGCCCGGACCGCGTGCTGGTCGTGGGCACCCGCTTCGGCCTCGGCTACATGCTGCACGGCACCGCGTCCCCCTTGCTGGGACCGGGTTCCTTCGGCCACCCCGGCCGCGGCGGCGCCCTCGGCTTCGCCGACCCGGAGGCGGGGATCGCGTTCGGCTATGTGACGAACGGCTTCCGCAAGACGGTGACGGCGGATCCGAGGGCGCAGGGGTTGATACGGGCGGTGCGGGCGGCGCTCGCGTAGCGTTCGGGGCCCTCGCGCGGGGTTCGGTTCAGACGTGGATCGGGTGCGATGTGCGCCCTGATGCCTGGTCTATCTCCCCGTGCGCCTTGGTGAGCATCTGCATCGCGAGCTCGTTCAGCGCGCGAGCGCCGGCGATCTCCTCACCGACGCGTGGCTGATTCGCGTCCGTGTGGTGCCGTGAGGCGTGCCCGTGGGCTCGTACCTCGGTGCCGTCGGGGAGTCGCACCAGCGCGACCGCCCTGGTGTGCGTCTCGTCCTCCTGGAACTCCAGCTCGACATGCCATCCCACTGCGGTGTGCATCATGACGATCACCTCCGGAAGTGCTGCTTCCAGGGTGCGCCTCGGAAGGGCTCGCCGACTAGTCGGGCTCGGCGCCCAGTCGGGCTCGGCGCCTAGTCGGGCTCGGCGAACTCTTCGGGCCGTGGCGCCGGGGCGGGGCGTCTCGTGCGGGCGGGAGCGCTGAGGGCGGCCACCCGGTCGGCGAGCAGGGCGATCCGCTCGGCGGCCTCGGTCACCAGGTCGGTGCGCAGCCGGCGCTGGTGGCGCAGCGCGAGTTCCATGGTGGACAGGGCCAGAGCCGCGCCGACCAGGACCACGACGGCCAGCGTGACGTAGACACGCGGCCTGCCCTCCCCCGCCGCGTCGAAGGCAAGCCCGGACGCGACGGCCAGGGCCGTGACCAGGGCCAGCCCCACGCAGTAGCCGCCGAGGATCCAGGGGTGGTCCTGGCACAGCCACCGCACCCTGGAGCGCCGCGCTTCGTCCGCCAGCCGCCCGAGCGCCCGGCGCATGTCCTTCAGCTCCCAGTCGGCCTTCTCCCGCTGCTCGCGGGAGAGCGGCGGCCGCGACTCGGCCAGTCGGAGCTCCAGCCGCGCGAGCGCCCGGCGCAGCACGGGCCGGGTCACCCGGTCCGGCAGGCCCTGCGGCCAGCGGGCCCACAGGTCCGCGTCGCGCCGCGTGAGGCGGATGTGGGTGGCGGCCGTGTGTGCGACGGCGAGGCCCATGACCAGCAGCAGGACCAGGGACCCCCACTTGCCCTTGTCGCCCCACGTCTGGAGCGCCGGGAACAGCCCGAGGAGCACGAGCCCCGCGCCCATCGGCCAGGTCTGGCGGACGTACGTCCGGTGCTTGACGGTGTGCAGGTCGCGTTCCCAGCTGTCGATGGGGCGGCGGAGCAGGAAGCGGCCGACGGCGACCGCGACGAGCGGCGCGCACAGCAGCAGGCAGCCTCCCAGGGTGGCGTACAGGGTCCACGGAAGGCCCTCCCCGCGCGCCCAGTCGTCGTCCCTCGGCAGCGCGGGGACCCCGAGCAGCGCCGCGCCGGCCAGCAGCGCGGTGAGAACGCCGAGCCACCATCCCGGCCGGTACCCCGGCGGGGGCGGCGGGACGGGCCGCCAGGTCCGGGAGACGTCGGTCTCCAGTACGGCGATCAGTTCCGCGAGGTCGTCCTCGAAGCGGGCCGCGCGCAGGGACTGGGCGTTGCGGTGGGCCAGTTCGCGGATGGGCAGCGGCAGTTGGTCAGGTCTCGGCGGGGCGGCGCCGTCCAGCAGCAGCGGGATGACGGTCTTGCCGGTGTGCAGTGCCTGGTCGATCTCCCGGCGGACCCAGTCCCCCTCGTCGTCCAGCCGCATGCCGCCGGACGGCCCCCGCGCCCCGAGCCAGCCCCGGTGCACGACCACGAGCAGCACCTCGCAGTCCGCGACCCGCTCCCGCAGCGTGTCCGGGTACCGCTGCCCCGGCACGATGGATGCGACGTCGCGGAAGACCTGGTCCTCGCCGAAGTGCTGTTCGAGCCGGTCGTACAGTTCCCGCACGGCGTCTTCGTGATCGCCTCTGCGGTAGTTGATGAAGATGCCGCCCACGCCGCACACCCTAGAGCGACAGGGAAGATCCATGGACGCCCGTGAACAGGCTTGCGCCTTCTGCGAGATCGTCGCCGGCACCGGCAGGGCGCGGGTGGTGTACGAGGACGCGCACACCCTCGCCTTCTTCCCGCTGGCGCCCGCGACGCGCGGGCACACGCTGGTCGTGCCCAGGGCTCATTCGGCGGACCTGTGGGCGATGGACGAGGCGGATGCCCAACGGCTGTTCCACACCGTGATGGTGGTGGGACGCGCGCTGCGTGCGGTCCTCGGACCCGACGGCATGAACATCATCAACTCCGCGGGCGCGGTGGCCACGCAGTCCGTCTTCCACACCCATGTGCACCTCGTGCCGCGCCGGCCGGGCGATGCGATGGGGCCCATCTGGCCGCCGAAGGGCGAGGGTTTCCGGGACGAGGACGACGCGGCAACGGACGCCCTCGGCGCCCGCCTCACCGCGGCGCTCGCCGGTCCGGCGCGCTGAGCTCACAGGGCGATGACGACCAGCGCAAGGTCGGCCAACAGCAACGGCGAGTAGAACAGCAGTGACGTCGGCGTGAGCCAGACCTCCGGCCAGGGCATCCGCGCCAGATACGGCGCCACGTTCATGGACAGCACCTCGACCGTGCTGTCGGGGACCCGCGCCGCGTCGTACAGCCGTCGAAAGGCCCTCTCCTGGCGCAGGAAGAAGCAGTCCAGGTACCAGAAGCAGAGCAGCGGCACCACGCCGACGGCCGCGAGCTGCCAGCTGAGGCGGCTGGCGGAGAGCCAGCAGGCCCGCGGCCAGGGTCAGCGCCCAGCCCTTGACGAGAAACGAGTTGGTGCCCAAGCGCGTGATCGTCGCCTGGATGAACTCCAGATGCTTGATCCGGTCCGCGTCCAGCGGCGCCCTGTCGCCGACTCCCGCGTCCGACCCCTCACTCAGCGCAGTCACGCCCCGCCCCCTCGGTGAAGTTCTCGCACGCCCGATCGTAGTGCGGGAGCAAAGACGGCAACTCGGGATCACTCGGGATCGCTCGGGATCAGTGAGACTCGGCACACTCCCTTCGGTGACCGGCTCCGCCCTGCTTCCATGGAGATGTCCCGTTCCACGGAGATGTCGCGCGCCGGACCTGGCCCAGCCGCCAACGCCACCTCCCCCGTTAACCGCTCCGGGCCACATCGAGGACATGCGCTGCTGCTTCTCCGCCCACCTCCCCGCTCTCGCAGCACTGTCGGCCTTCCCCGGCCCCTGCGAGGTGCTGCGCTCCGGCGCGCGCCTCGCCCCTGCCCTGCTGCGCACGGCCTCGGCCGCCATGCAGCGGGCGCGCTCCCACCACCCCGATGACCTGACGGCCGTCAATCTGGAACTGGTCACCCTCACCGAGGACACCGCCGTCATCACCTGGTACACCGGCATCCCCGGCACCGACGACGGCCTGGGCCACCCCCTCCCCGCGATCACCGAGGGCGAGGTCGTCTACGGCACCCACCCCTCCCGGCTCAACCGCACCTCGTCCGAGGGCCGGCCGACCGCCCATCACCAGGTCGAACTCACGGACCTGGAGCCGGGGCAGACGTACTACTACCAGGCCCGCTCACGGGGCGTGGCCGCCACACCCACCCCGCTGCACCTGGTGCGCGGCAACGCGGTGGGCACGTCGACGTTCGGGTTCGGTCCGGGTGGCGGGCCGTACTCCTTCACCACCCCGCAGCCCCCGCCCGGCCGGCTCCTGCTGTCGGTCGCGCTCTGCAACGACCTGCACCTCGGCGAGACCACCGCGGGCCTGGTCGGCGGCCTGCCCCTGCTGCGCGGGGTGGTCCAGCAGCCGGGGCGGGCGCCGTATCCGGAGATCATGAGCCGCGCCCTGGTCGAGGAGGCGCGGCGGCGCGGGGCGGACCTGCTGCTGGCCGGGGGCGACATCTCGGCCGGCGGAGCCGCTCACGACCTCCGTGAGGCCCGGCGGATCCTGGACGGCTTCGGCACGCACGGGCGGGACTACTTCGTCGTACGCGGCAACCACGACCGCTTCCGGAACGACGGCGCAGGGGACGACGCCTTCCACAACTCCTTCCCGGGCGGCGACGGGCCCGGCTACTTCGCCCGTGATCTCGGCGGGCTGCGCATCATCGGCCTCGACACCTACGTCAAGACCGGCAACGGCGCCGACGCGGGCGGGCTCGGGCCCGATCAACTGGCATGGTTCCGGGCGCGGTTGAGGGATGCGCCGGACCAGCCGACGCTGGTGTTCGGGCACCATCCGCTGACCGTGCGGGACTCCGTCTTCCCGGTGACCCGCGGCCAATGCCTGGACCGCCGCCAGGCCCGCAGCATCCTCGACGCCTACGCGTCCGCGCCCGGCGTCTTCCTGCACCACGCGGGCCACACGCACCGCAACAAGCGCACCGTGCTGACGCGGGCCCCGCACGTCACCCAGCAGGAGGTCGCCGCCGCCAAGGAGTACCCCGGCGGTTTCACCCTGCTGCGCATCCACTCCGGCGGCTACGCCCTCAACCACTACAAGGCCGGCGACCCGGCGGCCCGGCAGTGGAGCGAGCGCAGCCGACGAGTCGCCGCGGGGCTGTGGCCGCACCACGCCCTCGGCCGCTCGGTCACCGACCGCAACAGCGTGACCTCGCACGATCTGTCGGGAGTCACGGCTTCACGGGGCGTGAATCGCACGTAACAGCGAGTGTCCGTAGCATCGAAGCATGGCGACCCTCTGGGACCTCATGCGGGACTGCATCCCCGACGACCACGCCCGTCAGGTCACCTCGCGCTACTACGTCGACGAGGTGATGGGCGCACCCGGCGCACCCGGCCTGGTCGTCGATCTGGGGTGCGGCCGCGGCACGTCGGCCGCGCTCTTCCGTAAGCACGCCCCGCAGGTGCGGTGGGTCGGGGTCGACATCCGGGACTCACCGGAGGCCGGCCAGCGCACCCCCGGCGGTGACCCGGTGGTGCACTACGACGGCGTCCACCTCCCCCTCGGCTCGCATTCGCTGCCGCTGATCTACTCCCACCAGGTCTTCGAACACGTCGCCCGCCCGCGCGAACTGCTGGCGGAGATCGCCCGAGTGCTGGAGCCGGGTGGGCATTTCATCGGATCAACATCCCAATTCGAGCCGTACCACTCCTTCAGCCTGTGGAACTACACGCCGTACGGCTTCCGGGTCCTGGTCGAGGAGGCGGGGCTGGCGCTGGAGGAGATCCGGCCCTCGCTCGACGGAGTGGCGCTGATCATGCGCAGCTACCTCGGCCGGCCGCCGGAGTACAGCCGTTACTGGGACGAACAGTCCCCGCTCAACACCGAGATCGACCGGTGGGCGGCGGAGAACGGCCACCGCAGGACGGCCCTGGTGAACCTGCGCAAGCTGACGTACTGCGGCCAGTTCGCGTTCCGGGTGGGCAAGCCGTCACTCACCTAGCGCACAGCACTTCTAGTGCAAGATCGCGAAACTCGGCGTGCCAGGGGATGATTTGGGGCCTTTCTTACTTAATCTCCCTTAATCGTAAGGAGTAGCTCCTTTTGACAGGGAGTCAATCCTCACGTAGCGCATCCACCTCACTCCACCGGAGATGACATGCACAAGCTTCGCAAGGCCGCCGTCCTGGTCGCCGCTCTCAGCAGCGTCGGCGTCCTGGCCACCGGTACCGCCCACGCCGACGGCCGGGGCCGCGGCGGCAACGACTTCAAAATCCAGCAGAGCACCTCGTGCAAGTCCCACGACCTGAACATCGACATCCTCGGTGTGGTCGGGGTGCTCAACGGCGCGCTGGGCGGCGCGCTCAACGGCGAGGGCAACGAGGGCAGCCAGGCCACCAGCCTCGGCTCGAAGATGGGCTGCAGCAACAGCGCCTTCTAGGCGAGCCCTTCTGCCGTAACAGGGTCACAGGCGGTCAGCGAACGGCTGACCGCCTGTCCTGGTCCGAGAACCGCCCGGCGGCTAACTCGCGTGCAGCATCATCCCGATGCCCACCACCAGCAACGCGGCCCCCGCGATCCGAGCGGCCCCGAACCGCTCCTTGAAGAACACGGCCCCGATGGCCGCCCCCACGATGATCGAGGACTCCCGCAGGGCCGCGATCGGCGCCAGCTCCGCCTTCGTCTGCGCCCACAGGACCAGCGCGTACGCTGCGACGGACAGCGCGGCGCCCAGCAGCCCCAGCCCCGCGAACGGCCGCAGCACGGCGACCGTCTCCCCGCGCCGGCGCCAGACGGCGTACGCCGGGATGGCGAGGCCCTCGACCGCCATCAGCCAGGCGATATAGCCGATGGACGAGCCGGAGGCCCGTACGCCGAGCCCGTCGAGGACGGTGTACGCCGCGATGCTCAGCCCGGTCGCCAACGCCGCCCCGATCGCCGCCCAGTCGGGCCGGCGCCCGCGCAGCCCCCACAGGGCGACGCCGGCGAGTCCCGCGCAGGAACAGGCGATCCCGGCGGCCGCCCACCCGTCCGGCACCTCGTGCGCGACGAGGGCGGCTAGTACGGCGACGACGAGCGGCGCGGTGCCGCGTGCGATGGGGTAGGCCTGCCCGAAGTCGCCGAGCCGGAAGGACTTCATGAGCAGCGCGAAGTAGACGATGTGGACGAGGGCGGAGGCGAAAAGATACGGCCAGGCCCCCGCCGCCGGGAACTTGCCGAAGGGCATGAGCGCCAGCCCGATCAGCACCCCGCCGCCATTGATGAGCGTGAACCCGGCCAGCTTGTCGGTGATCCGGTGGGCGATGGCGTTCCAGCCGGCGTGCGTGACGGCCGCCAGCAGGACGGCGGCGGTGACCAGCGGGGTCACGAAGTCTGCGTCTGCGTCTGCTCGCGCACGTCCACCAGGGTGGCGCCGGCGTGGGCGATGAGGTCCTTGGGTGCCATGGGGAAGACCGCGTGCGGGTTCCCGGCGGCGGCCCACACGACGTCGTGGTCGAGCAGCGAACGGTCGGCGAGCACCCGCGTCTTCGTACGGTGCCCGAAGGGCGGTACGCCCCCGATGGCGTAGCCGGTGGTCTCCCGTACGACGTCGGCCTTGGCCCGCGTGACCTTCTCGGCGCCGAGTTCCTTCCGGACGAGCTCCACGTCGACCCGCGAGGCCCCGTCCATCAGGACCAGCACCGGCACCCCGTCGGCGGCGAAGATCAGCGACTTGCAGATCTGACTGAGCTCACACCCGATGGCTGCGGCGGCCTCGGCGGCGGTACGGGTCGCGTCCGGGAAGCGGCGGATCCGGGAGTGGAGGTCGGTCAGGCCGAGTTCGCGAAGGGCCTCGTCGAAACGGTTCATGCTCCGCAGGCTAGCTGGCGGATACGTGCCCCACGAATGAATTCCAGGTGCCCGGGGCGACGGTGAGGTGGGGGGCCTCGGGGGTCTTGGAGTCGCGGATGTGGATGGTGGCGGGGGTGGTGGCGACCTCGACGCAGTCGTTGATGTCGCTGCTGTCGCTGTAGCTGCTCTTGAACCAGTGGAGTTCAGAGGTGCTCATAGTCTCCCCAGCACTTGCTCGATGAAGGCCTGCGACTCCCTCGGCGTGAGAGCCTGCGCCCGGATCATGCCATAGCGCAGCTCAAGGATCCGAAGTTCCCTGGGGTTCGATACCGGGCGCCCGTTGAACGCGCCATCGGAACGTCCGATCGCCGTGACGTCGGCGAACTTCAGCAACTGGATCCGACCCTGCTCTCCGGCGTTTTCCTCCCGGTCAGTCGGCATGACCTGAAGCGTGACGTTCCGCAACTGTGAGACCTACAGCAGGTGTTCGAGTTGTCGGCGCAGCACCATTTTCCCACCGAGAGGGCGTTCGAGCGTCACCTGTTCCTGGACAAAACTGAGCGTCGGGGCGGACTCTCGGTTGAAGATCGACTTGCGTGCCATGCGCCCGGCAAGCCCCCGCTCCACTTCGTCCTGCGAGTACGGCGGTTGCATCATCTCGAACAGCGCCTGGGCGTACTCCGGCGTCTGCAACAAGCCGTGGATGTTGTGGTTGCTGTAGAGCAGCAGCTCGACCGCTCGCTCCTCCATCTCCTTCAGCCTCCGTACCTTCTTCGGATACCGAGCCTGCTCCATCTCCCGCTTGAACGCCTTGAGATGCCCCTGTGCCCTCAGGACATCGTCGGCCCTGTCCAGGAACTCCGGACGGGGAATCCGCTGCCCCCGCTCCATCTTGCGGATCATGTCCTCGCCGTAGCCCATGACCTCACCGAACTCGGCCGCCCGCATCCCCGCAGCCTCCCGGCAGACCTTGAGCAGGTGCCCCACCGCCTGCACCACCGGCTCGATCTCGTCCCCCGGCTCGACACCCCAACCGGCCTCGTCCACCTGGTCGTTCACAGTCACCCACCTCCGACGCGCACTCGTACCCGTACAACCCCTGAGACAGCCGAGACAGCACGAGACAAAGCTGGGACAGTCCCGCTACGCACGGCTGCGATCACTCACCCAGGGAAACCGATCACGCCACCCTGAGTGACATGAACCGCGAGATGTCTGCCCCTGAAAACGAACTCACCCACCCCATCCGCAACTTCAGCGTCCTGCTGTCCCCCACGCCCCGCGGCGCCCGCCTCGCCCGGCTCCTCGCCAGGGAGCAACTCCGCAGCTGGGGGACCGCGTTGGACCCGGCGGAGCACATCGTCGCCGAACTGGCCAACAACGCCGCCACCCACGGCCGCGTAGCGGGACGCGACTTCCGCCTGACCCTCTACGTCGTCGCCGACACCCTCCGCATCGAGGTCACGGACACCCGTGCCGACCGTCTGCCCTGCCTCGTTCCGTCCGGCCGGGGTCTGCTGCTCGTGGACGCGCTCGCCGACCGGTGGGACGCGGCGCCGGGGCCGTACCCGCGCAAGACGGTCTGGGCTGAGCTCGATGTATGAGTCATGGGCTACCTTTGTATGAAGCACATCTCACGGAGGTGCCATGTCCGCAACTCAGATCGACATCGACGACGAAGCCCTCACCGAGGCGATGAGGCTGTCCGGCGCCAAGACCAAGAAGGAAATGGTCAACCTGGCGCTGCGGGAGTACGCCGAGCGTCGGCGACGCACCGAGGCCCGATTGCGTCACCTGGAGCGAGCCCAGCAGTGGGATGAGGACGCCTTCTGGCGGCGCCACGCGGCGGAGAAGGGGTCCGTCGACCCAGGGCACACGCAGAAGGACATCGCCTGACCGTGATCCGCTATCTCGCCGACTCGACCGCCGTGTGGCGGCTTCAACGCGACCGAAAGCTCAACGACCTCTGGTCGCACGAGCTGGACGACGGGGCTATCGGGTCATGTGCGGCCCAGCGCACCGAATTCCTTCAGTCGGCCCGCAACCTCGACGAGTACGACGACATGGCCGAGATGTTCGCCGAGCTGTATCCCGATGCCTCCGTCCCCAAGGGCGCGTGGCGCTGGATCGAGGCCGGGCAGCACAGGCTCGCCCAGCGCGGGCAGCACCAGAGCCTCTCCGCCGTGGACTGGCTGGTCTGTGCCACCGCTGCCCATCACGGCCTGGTCGTACTGCACGACGACAACGACTTCCGTGCCGCCGCTCGCGTCCTCACGGACGTCACCGAGCGAAGTGTCTTCGCCCCGCCCGTATGAAGAAGCCGGTGAGGGCGCCCCGTCCCCACGGAGCCCTCACCGGCCGGTCTGCTTCGATGGTCGTCCTTCAGCGGTGGCCGGTCAGACGCGCACCAGGGCGCGGTCCCCGTCCGGATCCCCATCCTTCTCGGATTCGGTCTCCGTGCGCAGCCCCTCGCCCTCCACGTCCACGTTCGGCAGGGCGCGGTCCAGCCACTTCGGGAGCCACCAGGCCTTCTTGCCGAGCAGGGCCAGGACCGCCGGGACGATGGCCATCCGCACGACGAAGGCGTCGAAGAAGACCGCGATCGCCAGGCCGAAGCCGATCATCTTGACCATGGACTCGCTGGAGGTGATGAAGCCCGCGAAGACCGCCATCATGATGATCGCCGCGGCCGTGACCACCCGGGCGCCGTGCCTGAAGCCGGTCACCACGGCCTGACTGGGCTTCTCGCCGTGGACGTACGCCTCGCGCATCCGCGTCACGAGGAACACCTCGTAGTCCATGGCCAGGCCGAAGACCACGCCGATCATGAAGATCGGCATCATCGACATGATCGGGCCGGTCTCCTCGACGCCCAGCAGGCCGGACAGCCAGCCCCACTGGAAGACCGCGACGACGGCGCCCAGCGCGGCGAGCACGCTCAGCAGGAAGCCGAGGGCCGCCTTGAGGGGGACCAGGATCGAGCGGAAGACCAGGATCAGCAGGAGGAAGGCGAGGCCGACGACGAGACCCAGGTAGGGGATCAGCGCGTCGTTCATCCGCTGCGAGAAGTCGATGTTCATGGCCGTCTGGCCGGTGACGAGCACCTCCGCGTCCGTGTCGGCCTTGATGTCGGCACCGGTGTCACGGATGACGTGGACCAGGTCCTCGGTCTGTGTCGAGGCGGGCTTGGAGTCCGGGATGACGGTGATGATGAAGGTGTCCCCGGCCTTGTTGAGTTGCGCCGGGGTCACCGCCGCGACGTCGTCCAGGCCCTTGATCTTGTCGGCCACCGTCGTGGCGGCAGCCTGCGGGTCGTCGCTCGCCCTGGCGTCGCCCACGATCATCAACGGGCCGTTGAAACCGGGGCCGAAGCCCTCCGAGAGGATGTCGTAGGCGCGGCGCTGCGTGGTGGACGTCGGCTGTGTGCCGTCGTCGGGCAGACCCAGTTCCATCGAGGTGACCGGGGCCGCGAGGGCGCCCAGGCCGACCACGCCGAGGAGCAGGACGGCGACGGGACGGCGGACGACGAAACTCGCCCAGCGGGTGCCCATGTTGGGCTTGGCCGCTGCCTCCGGGCTCTTCGATGCCTTCCGGCGGCCGAACAGCTTGCTCTTCTCACCCGTCGGCTGGACCTTCCGGCCCGCGTAGCCGAGCAGCGCCGGGATCATGGTCAGGGCGATCAGGACGGCGATGACGACCGTGCCCGCCGCCGCGAGGCCCATCTTGGTCAGCATCGGGACGTTGACGACCGAGAGGCCGGCCAGGGCGATCACGACCGTCAGGCCGGCGAAGACCACCGCGGAGCCCGCCGTGCCGGTGGCCCGTCCGACCGCCTCCTCGCGATCACGGCCCTCGGCCAACTCACCCCGGTAGCGGGAGACGATGAACAGGGCGTAGTCGATGCCGACCGCGAGGCCGATCATCACCGCCAGGGTGGACGTGGTCGAGCCCAGCTCCAGAGTGCTGGCGAGGGCGGTGATGACGGAGACGCCGATACCCACGCCGATCATCGCCGTCAGCAGCGGCAGCCCGGCCGCGACCAGCGAGCCCAGGGTGATGACGAGGACGATCGCGGCGATGGCGATGCCGACGATCTCGCCGGCCCCGGCCTCCGCGACCGTCTGGAGCGCGTCACCGCCGACTTCGACGGTCAGCCCCGCGTCCCGCGCGTCCTGCGCGGCCTCGTCCAGGGCGTCCCGGGTGCTGTCCTGAAGCTCCGGGCCGGCGACCTTGTAGGACACCGAGGCGTACGCGACCGTGCCGTCCCGGCTGACGGCGTTCGCCGTGTACGGGTCGGCGACGGAGACGACCTCGGAGCCGTTGGACAGCTCCCTGACGGTCTCCTCGACGGTCGCCTTGTTGTCGGCATCGGTCATCTTCTCGCCGCTCGGCGCCTTGAAGACGACACGGGCGGTCGCTCCGTCCGCGCTGCTGCCCGGGAAGCGCTGTTCCAGCAGGTCGAAGGCCTTCTGCGCCTCGGTGCCGGGGATGGAGAAGGAGCTGGATCCGGCGCTGGGTGCGCTGGCCGCGCCGACGCCCGCGAGGGTGAGCAGCGCGACCCATATGAGGACGACGAAGTGCCGTCGCCTGAAGGCGAGTCGGCCGAGTTTGTACAGGAACGTGGCCACGGAGGCGTCTCCCGGTCAGGTCGTGGGGTCGGTACTTGGGCAGGGGTGATCAGCCCGACGACGTGAGCGGTTACGTCAGGTGGAGGGCTTGCTCGGGGAACCCGTCAGCCGAGGGGACTCGCCAGCTGAGGGGACTTGTCGGTGAGAGGACTTGTCAGTTGACGGGCACGCCGAGGGCGGGGAGGACCACGGCGTCGATGTACGAGGTGAGGAAGGCCCGCGTCGGCGGCCTCTCGTCGAGGATCGTGCAGGTCACGAACGCGCCGAACATCATGTGCACCACGAAGTCCAGCGCCGGGCAGTCCGCACGGACCTCACCCCGGTCGACGGCGCGCTCCAGCACACGGCGGAATTGCACGATCTCCGGTTCGACGATCTGGCTCCGGAACTCCCGGTGCAGGTCCGGGTTCGCGTGCATCGCCATGGCCAGCCCGCGCATCAGCGCGCTGTTCTGCTCCATCTCGGCGTCGTCCACATGCGCCATGAGCGCGTGGAAGTCGCCGCGGAGCGACCCGGTGTCGACCTCGCCGATGTCCTTGCCGGGCTTGTTGTGCCGGATGGCCTTCACCACCAGCTCGGCCTTGCCGCCCCACTGGCGGTAGAGCGTCGCCTTGCTGGACCGGGTGCGGGCCGCCACGGCGTCCATGGTGAGGGCGTCGTAGCCGACCTCCCGGAGCAGGTCGAGCACGGCCTCGTACAACTCGGCCTCACGCTCGGGGCTGATGCGGCTGCGACGCGCGGTTGCGGCCTCGGTCACCGTACTCACCTTCCCACTCCGAACGATACGGTTTCGTACACCAAGAAAGGTACCCCATTCCTCAGCGAAACGAAACGGTTTCGTTCGTGTTCTGGGTCACGCCAGACCTTGTGCCACGAGTTGCCCCGGTTCGTCCACAGGAAAAGCATGGGGAGGTGAGCTACCTGCGCCTACCGCATCTGAGCGGCGATCTGCTGTGCTTCGTGGCCGAGGACGACCTGTGGCTGGCCCCCCTCGACGGTCCGGGCCGCGCCTGGCGCCTCACCGTGGACCGCACCAAGACCGGCCACCCCCGCTTCTCCCCCGACGGCCGGCACATCGCGTACACGAGCTGGCGCAGTCTGGTCCCCGAGATCCACCTGGTCCCGGTGGACGGCGGACCCGGCAGCCAGCTCACCCACTGGGGGTCGGCGGACACCCAGGTGTGCGGCTGGACACCCGACGGCATCATCCTCGCCGTCGCCTCCCACGGCGAGCCCTTCTCCCACTTCACCTGGGCCTACAAGGTCAGCCTCGGCGGCGACCCCGGCCGCAAGCTCCCCTGGGGCCCGTGCTCCGACATCCAGGTCGCCGACCTCGACGGCGAGCGAAAAACCCTGCTCCTGACCGGCACCCCACCCCACGAACCGGCCGCCTGGAAGCGCTACCGGGGCGGGGCGATGGGCCGCCTCTGGCTGCACGGCGAACGCCTGCTCCCGGACATCGGCGGCCACCTCCACTCCCCCATGTTCGTCGGCGGCCGTATCGCCTTCCTCTCCGACCACGAGGGCGTCGGCAACCTCTACTCCTGCGCCCACGACGGCTCCGACCTGCGCCGCCACACCGACCACGACGCCTTCTACGCCCGGCACGCCTCCAGTGACGGCACCCGGGTGGTGTACCAGTGCGCGGGCGACCTGTGGATCGTGGACGACCTCGCCGCCCACTCCGAGCCCCGCCGGCTCGACGTACGGCTGAGCGGGCCGCGCGCGGGACGCCGTACGTACCAGGTGCCCGCCGCCCAGCACATCGACGGCATCTCCGTCGACGAGACGGGTCGCGCGAGCGCCGTCGTCGTACGGGGCAGCCTTTACTGGGCGACCCACCGGGACGGCCCGGCCCGCACGATGACCGACACGCCCGGCGTACGGGTCCGGCTGCCCGAGATGCTCGGCTCGGTCGGCCAGGTCGCGTATGTGACGGACGCGGAGGGCGAGGACGCCATCGAGATCGCCTATCTGCCGCGGGCGACGGGCGACCGCGAGCCGCGCCGACTGGCCTCGGGCGAGCTGGGCCGGGTCCTGGAGATGGTCGCCGACCCGAAGGGCGAGCGGCTCGCGATCGCCTCGCACGACGGCCGGCTCCTGCTCATCGACGCAACCGAGGACTCGGGCGGCGAGGTCACGGAGCTGATCCGGTCGATCAACGGCCCGGTAAGGGACCTGGCCTTCTCCCCGGACGGGACGTGGCTGACGTGGTCGCATCCGGGGATCGGCCGCTCCCTTCGCCAGATCAAGCTGGCCCGCATCAAGGACAGCCTGATCGTCGACGTCACCAACGGCCGCTTCGAGGACGAGAACCCGGTGTTCACCCGGGACGGCCGCTACTTGGCCTTCCTCTCCTGGCGAGGCTTCGACCCGGTCTACGACGTCCACACCGGCGACCTCTCCTTCCCACTCGGCTGCCGCCCCTACCTGGTCCCCCTGTCCTCCGCGACCCCCTCGCCCTTCGCCCTGAACCCCGAGGGCCGGCCGGCCGCCGGCGGGCTGGACCCGGTGGAGGAAGAGGAGGGCGGGGACGCCGGTACGACGACCGTCGAGGTGGAGGGCCTGGAGAGCAGGGTCACCCCCTTCCCGGTCACCGCCTCCAAGTACTCCGCGCTGCACCCGGTCGCGGGCGGTGGACTGGTCTGGCTGCGCTGGCCGATCTCGGGCGCGCTGGGCGAGACCTTCGCCAACCCGGACGACATGACGGGGCGGCCGACCCTCGAACACTTCAACATCAGCAAGGCGAAGAAGTCCGAACTCGTCGACCACCTGGACTGGTTCGCGGTGAGCGGCGACGGGTCCCGCCTGGTCCTGGTCGACGAGGGCGAGTTGCGGGCGGTCCCGGCCTCCGAGTCCGGCGACAGCGACACGACGGTGTGGATCGATCTGCGCCGCATCCTGCACGAGGTGGACCCGACGGCGGAGTGGAGGCAGTCGTACGCGGAGGCGGGCCGGCTGATCAGGGCGTACTTCTGGGAGCCGCAGATGTGCGGCATCGACTGGGACGCGGTCCTCGACCAGTACCGCCCCCTGGTCGAACGCGTCGCCTCCCCCGACGAGTTCGCGGACCTGCTCCGCGAGGTACTGGGCGAACTGGGCACCTCACACGCGTACGTCGCCGCCGCCCGCCGCAACGAGGGCCCGGCGCACTACCAGCGCTGGCAGGGCCTGCTGGGCGCCAACTTCGTCCGCAGGGACGAGGGCTGGATGGTCAAGCGCATCCTTCCCGGCGAATCGTCCGACTCCAAGGCCCGCTCCCCGCTGGCGGGCACCGGCATCCGGGAAGGCGCGGTGCTCACCCACGTCGACGGCAGGCCCGTGGACCCGACCGCAGGCCCGTACCCCCTCCTGGCCGGCTCCGGCGGCACGACGGTGGAGCTGACGTTCACCCCGGCCGAGGGCGAGGCAGGCCGGGCACGGCGGGTGGCAGTGGTCCCCCTGATCGACGAGCGCCCGCTCCGCTACCAGGACTGGGTCGCCAAACGCCGCGACGTCGTACGGGAGTTGAGCGGCGGCCGCTGCGGCTACCTGCACATCCCGGACATGGGCGGCTCGGGCTGGGCCCAGTTCAACCGGGACCTGCGGATGGAGATGTCACGCCCCGCACTGATCGTCGACGTACGCGGCAACGCGGGCGGCCACATCAGCGAACTGGTCGTGGAGAAGCTGACCCGCACGATCCTCGGCTGGGACCTCACCCGCAACGCCCAGCCCGTGTCGTACGCGTCCAACGCCCCGCGCGGCCCGGTCGTCGCCCTCGCGGACGAGGCCACCTCCTCGGACGGCGACATGATCACGGCCGCCTTCAAGCTCCTCAAGCTGGGCCCGGTCGTCGGCCAACGCACCTGGGGCGGAGTCGTCGGCATGACCGGCCGCCACCGCCTCGGCGACGGCACGGTGATCACGGTCCCGATGAACGCGGCCTGGTTCGACGCCTACGGCTGGTCCATCGAAAACAAGGGCGTAACCCCAGACGTCGAGGTCCTCCGCACCCCCCTGGACTGGGCCGAGGGCCGCCACGCCCAACTGACCGACGCAGTGGAACTAGCCCTGAAACTACTGGAGACAAACCCCCCGGCAACACCCCCCGACTACGCCCACGTCCCAAACCGCTCAAGACCAAACCTCCCTCCACGCTCTTAAGGCAAGGCAGTTGCTCTTGGCTCTTGAGACGCGGCAGGACAGCCCACCCAGGGGCGCGGGGCTGCATCAATTTGCGGCTCCGCCGCGCGGGCGCGACGACAACGCCCCAAGGGGCGCGGGGAACTGCGCGACAAGCCCCCACCGACCCGCACCCGACAACAAACCCCCCAACGGCAACGCAAACGCGGGGCACCCACCAAGAGGAAGGGGGCACCCCGCGTCAACGGCTAAAGCCAAGCGCAGCGGCTACGCGTCGTAGTCCTGGTCAAGCCGCTCCCGCTCCTCACGAAGCGACCGCTCGCTCTCCTCGTCCCGCTGCGGCCGCTGGCGCCCACGCTGCTGCGCCTGCTCCTTGGCCTGCTGGGCCTTCTGCTTCATCTGTTCCGACTTGTCCTGGAACTGGTCCTTCATGCCCATGTGGGTTCACTCCCGTAGTGAGTGGGGGGATTGGCCCCTCGGTGGGGCCTCGACCAGATTCACACGGGCGATAACCCCCCGCATGTCGATCAGTTACGCCGTGTAGTCCTCTCCTGCTCATCGGCGGCGCCCCCCGCCCCGACCAGCCCCGTCCGCATCCCCGCCAGCCGCCCGGCGAACCGCTGCATCTCCCGTTGCCCCACGGTCCCGATGATCCCCGGCAGATACCCGCGCACGCCCTGCATCCCGCGCAGCCACCACTGCCCGTACACATGGCTCGACCGCCGCTCGATGCCGGCCACGATCCGGTCGACCGCCGGCCCCAGCGGATAGGTCTTGTTGGACGGCCAGGGCAGCCGTTTCCGCAACTCCCGCATGACGTCGTCCTGATCGGCCCCGCGCACCATATCGGTGTCGGTCCAGGACAGATACCCGACCCCCACCCGGACGCCCTGGTAGCCGACTTCGGCCCGCAGACTGTGCGCGTACGCCTCCACACCGGACTTGGACGCACAGTACGCGGTCATCATCGGCGCCGGAGTGATCGCCGCGAGCGAGGCGATCTGGAGCAGATACCCCCGGCTCTCCATCAGCACCGGCAAAAACGCCCGCGCCGTCACCGCCGACCCGATCAGATTGACCTCGATGACCCGCCGCCACGCCTCCGGATCGGAGTCGGCGAACGGCCCGCCGGTCGCGACACCGGCATTGGCGACGACGATGTCGACCTTCCCGAACCGCTCCTTGACCTCCCGCGCCACCCGGGCCATCGCCTCGTGATCCGTGACGTCGGCGTACCAGTGGTCGCTGTCGCTGTGCAGCCGTTCGGAGACCTGCTTGAGGGCGTCCGGCTCCAGCCCGACGAGTGCCACCTTCGCACCGCGCGCGGAGAGCTTGCGGGCGAGCAGCTCACCGACGCCCCGCGCCGCCCCGGTGACGACGGCGACCTGGCCTTCGAGGCTCACCCTGCTCATGCGCCCTCCTTCACCTGGGTGTACGTCTTGGACTGCGGGTGCGTGTACGTCGTGACGAGTTCCCGTATCTTCCCGGTCACCAGCTCGGGCGCCTCGATGGGCGTCATGTGCCCGAGGCCGGGCAGTTCGGTGACGCCGAGGCAGTGCGGCAGCGCGGCGGCCAGCGAGCGCGCGTGCACCGGCGGGGTCAGGCGGTCGGCCGTACCGACGACCACCGCGGTCGGCACCGCCAACTCCCGTACGCCGTGGTCGAGATCGAGCAGATCGAGCACGTTCGACCAGGCGTGGCGCACCTTGCGCGGGCACGCGTGGACGATCCGCGCGCACGCCTCGACCATGTGCGGGGCCGAACCGGGGCCCATCGTCCCGTACTTGAGGATCGCCCTGGCGATCGGCGTGACCGGCCCGAGCGGCGCCCGCGAGCCGAGTATGTGCTTGGTCAGCCAGGTCCGCAGCCGCCCAGGACGCAGGGGTACGACCGTGGACTCGGCGACCAGCCGCGAGGAGCCGGTGCTGCACAGCAGGACGGCAGCGGCATGCTCCCGGAACTCCGGGCGCGCGGCAGCGGCCATCACCGTCATGCCGCCCATGGAGTGCCCGACGATCACCGCCTTCTCATCGGGTGCGAGCGTCGCCTTCAGTACGGCTTCGAGGTCGTCGGCGAGGGCGTCGGTGCTGCAGGCCGGGCTCGCCGGGCTGCGTCCGTGGCCGCGCTGGTCGTAGGCGATGACCCGGTGGTCGGCGGCCAGCTCCCGGATCTGCGCCGCCCAGAAGGCGGTCGAGCAGGTCCAGCCGTGCGCGAGGACGACGGCGGGCGCGGCAGTGTCGTCCACACGGTCCACGGGGCCGTGTATCTCGACGTGCAGCCGGGCGCCGTCGGCGGATATGGCGGTCAGCTCACGGGCGGCGGCGGGCGGGGCGTAGGGCCCGGAGACGACGTTCATCAGCCGGCTCACGCGGTCACCTCCGCGCTCTCGCCGGTCTCCTCGCGCTCTGTCACGGAGGGTCGGACGACGGCGTACTCCGCGAGGTCCACCCGACGGGTGGCCCGCCGGAACTCCGCTGTCGTACCGGGCCAGATGGTGGTGTTACGACCGCTCGCGTCGAGATACCAGCTCGTGCACCCGCCGGTGTTCCACACCGTGCGCTTCATCCGCTCCTGCACCCGCCGGTTCCACGCGTCCACGGCGCCGGGGCGGGCGTCGAGGGCGACCCGGCCGCCGAGGACGCCGAGTTGCCGCACGAAGTCGGCCATGTAGTTCAGCTGGGACTCGATCATCAGGATCATGGACGAGTTCCCGAGGCCGGTGTTGGGCCCGATGATGGTCATCCAGTTCGGGAACCCGGCGGCGGACGCGCCGCGCAGCGCCTCCATCCCGCCCTTCCACGCCTCGGCGAGGGTCTTGCCGTCCGCGCCCACCACCCGGTCGGCGATCGGCATGTCGGTGACATGGAAACCGGTGCCGAAGATGATCGCGTCGACCTCGGCCTCGCTGCCGTCGGCGGCCACCACGGTCGAGCCGCGGACCTCGCTCAGCCCACTGGCGACGACGTCCACGTTGGGCCGGGCGAGCGCCGGGTAGTACTCGCTGCTCAGCAGGATCCGCTTGCAGCCGATGCGGTAGTCGGGGGTCAGCTTGGCCCGCAGGGCGGGGTCCTTGATGGACCGGCCCATGTTCCGCTTGGCCAACCGCTCGACGAGGCCCAGCTCGTTCGGGTGCTTGGTGAACGCCTGCACCTGCAGCTCCCGGATCCCCCACAGCAGTCCGCGCCGCAGCTGCGCGGTGAAGGGCAGGGCCCGGTGCACGGAGCGCTCGACGCCGCTGATGGCACGGTCCATGCGGGGCATGATCCAGGGCGGGGTGCGCTGGAAGAGCGTGAGCCGCTCGACCTCGGGCTGGACGGCCGGCACGATCTGGATGGCAGAGGCGCCGGTGCCGACCATGGCGACGCGCTTGCCGCGCAGGTCGTAGTCGTGGTCCCAGCGGGCGGAGTGGAAGACCTTGCCGGGGAAGGTCTCCAGCCCCGGGATCTCGGGGATCTTGGGGTCGGACAGCGGTCCGGTGGCCGAGACGACGAAGTCGGCCGACAGGTTCCCGCTGCTGGTCTCGATGTCCCAGCACAGCCGCTCGCCGTTCCAGGTCATCCGCTTCACCTCCGAGTCGAAGCGGATGTGGGGGCGCAGCCGGAAGACGTCCGTGACGTGCTCCAGGTAGGCGCGGATGTGCTCCTGCCCGGAGAAGGTGCGCGGCCAGTCGGGATGGGGCGCGAAGGAGAAGGAGTACAGATGGGAGGGCACATCGCAGGCGCATCCCGGATAGCTGTTGTCCCGCCAGGTGCCGCCGACGCTGTCGGCCCGCTCCAGGACGACGAAGTCGGTGACGCCCTCGCGTCGCAGCCGTACGGCGGCCCCCAGCCCGCCGAACCCGGACCCGACCACCGCGACCCGCACATGTTCGCGTTCGGCCATGCCTGTGCCTCCATGCTTCACCCGGAACCGGAACCTCGCCAGTGAACACTGGCGCAATGGGGAGAGTAGAGGAGGTCCGTACCGACCGGTAGGGGTCGATCGACGAAAGTTACCGCCGGTACGACTTAAGGTTCCCAGGTGACCGAGAAGCGTGAATACCGCATGGAGGAGCTGGCCCGCCTGGCCGGGATCACGGTGCGCACCCTGCGCTTCTACCGCGAACGCAAGCTGATACCGCCACCTCGCCGCGAGGGCCGTATCGCCTGGTACGACGACCATCACCTGGCCCGTCTGCGCACGATCGCCGCCCTCCTGGAGCGCGGCCACACCCTCACCGGCATCGCGGAACTCGCGGAGGCCCTCGACCACGGCCGCGACGTCGCCGACCTCCTCGGCGTCGCCGCCCCCACCGAGGAGGAGCCGGTCCGCCTCACCCCCGAGGAACTCGCCGCCCGCTTCGAGGGCCAGGTCACCACGGAGAACCTCGCCGCCGCACTGGACCTCGGCTACCTCGGCACCGACGGCGACGAGATCGTCCACATCAGCCGCAGCCTGCTGGACGTCTCCTCGGCCCTGGTCCGCGAGGGCATCCCGCTCGCGGAGGTGCTGGCGGCGGGCAAGCGGGTCCGGGAACACGTGGACGACCTGGCGGAGATGTTCGCCGAGCTGGTGCTGCGCCACGGCCCCGAGGAGAACCTCCAGCGGCTGCGCCCGCTGGCGCGGAGCGTGGTGGAGGCGGAGCTGTCGCTGGCGTTGGACCGGCGACTCGGACAGTTGACGGCCAAGCGGAAATCCGAGTCATAGAAATTCACTCTCGCGAGTGATTCGACGCCACAGGATTCGCTCGTGTGGGCTAGCATTGCCGCACGCCGGTTCGAACTGACGCATTTACTGCAAACGCACGTACACACCAGGAGTAAAGTGAACGTCCGCTCCATGTCGACGGTATTCCTCTGCACCGCAGCCCTGTTCGTCATGAACATGACCGCAGCGCACGCGGAGTGCATTTGGTAGCCGAATCGGTTCACGTGCCCGTGGCACTACCGCCGGCGAAGAGCCGATGCAGTTCCGCTGCCTCGGCCACCGCCCCTAACCGCTGGTAGAGCGCCAGCGCGTGGTCCGCATGGGTGCGGGCGGAAGGAATGTTCCGCAGCGCGAGAAAGGTCCGGGAAATCCCGGCCAGAGCGTGTGCCGAGCAGAGTGAATAGCTGTATTTTCTCGCTATCTCCAGCGCGCTTCGATATGTCTCCAACGCGTCGTTCCACCGCCCCACCCGATACTGCGTGTCCGCGACTCCGAGCAGAGCCCTTTGCCTCTCGTACGAATTGTCGATCCGTCGGGAGACTTTCTCCGCCCCGCCGAAATACGCGAGGGCATCCTCCGTCCGCCCCGCCGACGCGCACGTCTCGCCCAGACAGATGAGCGTGTTGACCTCACCGATGGCGTCCCCGCTCGCCCGGTGGCTGGCCAGAGCCCGGCGGAAACAGGCGAGGGCCCGGGCCGCCTGGCCGGTGGCGTGCAGGACGGCCCCCAGGTTCATGTGGATGATGGCGAGTTCCTTGCGCCCGCCGACGTCACGCATCAGGGCAAGCGCCTGCTCGTAGTGATGGCGGGCCTGCGCATAGCGCTTCGTGGCCATGAGGATGTCGCCCGTGTTGTTCCACGCGGTCGCCTCCCCGGACACGTCACCGAGTTCCCGGTTGATGTCGAGCGCGGTCGCGAACCTCCGCATCGCCTCCGCGTATTCGGCCCGGTGCACCAGGGCCGTCCCCTGTACGTTCAGCGTCGCCGCCACACCGTGCCGGTCGTCGACCCGGCGGTAGAGATCCAGCGCCCGCTCCAGTTCCCGCAGGCACGCCTCGCCCCGCCCCGCGCCGAGGTGGGCGCGGCCGATCTCGAGCAGGGCGTCGGCGCGACCCCGGTCGTCGTCGAGCGACTCGAACAGGGTCAGCGCCTCGGTCGCGGCGGACAGGGCCGCGGTGTGGTTCTCCCGAGCCAGCACGCCCGCCCGCTCCACCAGGGTCTGGGCGAGGGCGAGCCGGTCGCCGCCCGCCGAGGCTGTGCCCGAGCGCAGTGCCGTCAGCGCCGCTTCGTGCAGCTCGGCGGTGATGTCGTGGGTGCCCCAGCGCTTCAGGGACTCGGCGAGGACATGCGGGAACAGGGCGGCGAAGTCCGGGAATTCGGCCGCCGCCGTACGGGCCACGGCCAGCAGGTTGGCGCGCTCCACCGTGAGCCAGACCGTCGCCGCGTCGGCGGCCGCTGCGGCATCGCCCGTGGCCGTGAAGTCGGGGGCGTGCTCGGAGCGCGGCTGCGGCGGGGCATGCCGTCTTCGCCGGCGCGGGTGAGCCAGCCGGTCCGCGCTGTCGGCGGCCGTGAGGTAGTACGCCATCAGCCGCCCCAGGGCCGCACCGTGCGTCGGCGCGGGATCCTCACGGCGGCCCAGGCGGGCGGCGAACGCGCGGGCCAGGTCATGGAGTCGGTAGCGGTCCCGGACGGGCTCGTCGAGCAGGTGACGGTCCAGAAGCGCGTCTGCCGCGCGGCGCACCGCGCCCGGGTCGCCGTCGCCGGACAGCGCGGTCGCCGCCTCCAGCGTGATGTCGGGGCCGGGGTGCAGGGCGAGGCGGCGGAAGAGCCGCCGGGCCATCGGATCGAGGTCGGCGTAGGACAGGTGCAGGGCGGCGGCGACCCGCTCGTCGAACTCGTCCAGCCGGTCGTCGGCCCGGGTCAGTCGGTCGGCGACGTACTCCAGATCCCATGTGTCCCGGTGCCGGAACCGGCCGGCCAGCAGCTGGACGGTCAACGGGTGGCAGCCGCACATCTCCACCACGCGGCGCAGGGAGGCGGTGTCCGAGACCCGGGCCGCGCCCGCGATCCGGGCGAAGAGCGAGGCCGCCTCGGACACCGACAGCACGTCCAGGGGCAGGAAGGCAGCACCGTCGAGTCCGGCCAGCAGGTTGCGGCTGGCCACGATCGCATGGCACTGCCCCGAACCGGGCAGCAGCGGCCGCACCTGCTCGGCGTCCCGCGCGTTGTCGAGCACGAGAAGGACCCGGCGGCTCGCGGTCCACTCCCGCCAGCGCGCCGTCCGCTCGTCCAGCGTGGCGGGCAGCGGGTCGGGCACGCCGACGGTGTGCAGCAGGAACGCCAGGGCGTCCACGGGTTCGTACGGCGGCTGGTCGCTGTAGGCCCGCAGGTCGACGTAGAACTGGCCGTCCGGGTAGCGCGGGCGCAGGCGGTGCCCGGCATGGACGACCAGAGCCGATTTGCCGACGCCGGGCATCCCGTGCACGACGGTGAGGGGCAGCGCCGTACCGCGGTCGTCGGGGGCGGGTTCGGCGAGCAGGACGTTCAGCTCGCTCGTACGGCCGGTGAAGTCCCGCGTGTCCCGGGGCAGGCTGCTGCCGGTCGCCCCGTCAAGTGCCGCCGGACGTAAGGAAGTCGGCGCGGCGGCGGGCTCCGCGGCGGCTCCAGCGGGTCCGGCCCCTTGCACCGGCGTGTCCCGCAGCGCCGGGTCCTGGCCGAGGATGCGGACGTGCAGGTCCTGGAGCTCGACGCCGGGGTCGATGCCGAGTGCGTCGCTCAGTCTGCGCCGGGTGCTGCCGTACAGGGCGAGGGCCTCGTCGTCCCGGCCGCAGCGGTGCAGGGCCAGCATCAGGGCGGCGACGGCCTGCTGGGCGAGCGGGTTGCGGGCCACCAGCTCGTGGAGTTCGCCGACGAGGTCGGCGTGCCGGCCGAGCTCCAGCTCCAGCCGGATGCGCTCTTCCTGCACCCGACGGTGGTCCTCGGTCAGCCGGGCGCGCGCGGAGGCCGCCCAGTCGCCGGTGAACTCCGCGAACGGCTCCCCGCGCCACAGCGACTCCGCAGTGTGCAGCAGGCCGATCGCGTACTCCCGCTCCCCGCGTGCGGCCGCCGTCCGGGCCTCGCTGCGCAACCGCTGGAACCGTACGAAGTCCACGTCGTTCAGGTCTTCGAGACGCAGTCGGTAGCGGCGCGGCGAGACGCGGTCGATCCGGGCCAGGTCGCCGGCCGCGCGGTCGAGGCGGGTGCGTAATCGGGAGACGTAGGTGCGCAGGGTGTCCACGGCGGTCGGCGGCGGATCCTCGTCGTCCCAGACCCGTTCGACGAGCGTGTCCACGGCGACCGGTTCTCCCCGGGCATACAGCAGGACGGCCAGCACACAGCGCTCTTTGAGCGATCCGAGCGGGTACGAGCGCCCCTGGTGCCACAGTTCGAGGGGCCCCAGCGCAAGAAGGTCCACCACTTCCCCCACGTGGTTCACACGCGCGGACACCTGTTCAACTTTCACTTTTGCCGCAGGGCGGGAAAGGCCGGAGGGGGCGAAGCAGGGCGCACAGACGCGCAAGGGGCGCACACGCGGCCCTGCGGCCCCCTCAGCACCGCGTTGCAAGGTTTCTGCAAGGCCACCGTCCACCTCGGCGGGCAAGTCCTGCTCAGCGGCCCCTCACGGCCGCATCCGACAAGCCGTCACCTCATGGATTCCACGGGGGAGTTCGAATGAGCCTGTTGATCCCGGACGCCGACCGGCGTCCCGCCGTGCCCCTGCGCCTGGACGTCGAGCGCTGGGCCACCTTCCGGATCCGCAAACGGGTGCTCGCGGTGGTGCACACGGTGACCTCCGCGCAGCGGCTGCTGGAAGCCGTCCGGCTACTGGAGGGCGATCCCAGGATCCAGACCGTCTTCACGATGGCCGGCGACGTCTTCAACGACGGTGTGGAGGCGTTCCTGGAATCCATCCGGGCGCTGGTGGTGCCCTGGAGCCAGGCCGTGCACACCCGGTTCGACCTCGCGCTGGCCGCGAGCTACGGCGGACTGCACGAGCTGAACGTCCCGGTGATCGTGCTCCCGCACGGCGCCTCTTTCAACAAGCGTGTCTCCAAGCGCGCCACCGCCTCCGACGGCCCCCGCGGACGGCACGCGGCCGCGCGCGAGGTGTACGGGCTGGGCCGGCAGTGGCTGGTCCGGGACGGGGAGGTCGTCCCCGCGGCGATCGCGCTGGCGCACGAGGAGGACCGCGGCCGTCTCGGCCGGGAGTGCCCCGAGGCGTTGCCCGTCGCCGAGGTGGTCGGGGACCCCTGCTACGACCGCGTGGCCGCGAGCCTGCCGTCCAGGGCCCTGTACCGGGAGGCGCTGGGCACGGGTTCCGGGCAGGAACTGGTGCTGGTCTGCTCCACCTGGGGCCCCGACTCCCTCCTGGGCCGGCGGTGGGACCTGCTGGAACGGCTGGCGGCCGAGCTGCCCCGCGAGGAATTCCGCATCGCGGTGATGCTGCACTCACACGTCTGGAACGCTCACAGCGAGTGGCACATCCGCAGCGCCTTCGCCGGGCTCGGCCGCGCCGGCGTCGCCCTGATCAGCCAGCACGCGGAGTGGTCCGGCGCGGTGGTCGCCGCGGACTACATCGTGGGCGACCACGGTTCGGTGGCGCTGTACGGGACCATGACCGGCGCCCGCATCCTGACCGCCGGCTCCCCGGACACCGATCTGGATCCCGGCTCCCCCATGGCCGAGCTGCGCTCCCTGGCCCCCCGCATCCGCCGCAAGACCCCCCTGCGCAGGCAGCTCCGGCGCAGCTCGGCCACGTACCGCGCGGGTCAGTACGCCCGTATCTCGTCCCGCCTCAGCTCGGAACCGGGCCGCTTCGCCCGCCGCATGCGCACCCTGCTCTACCGCAAACTCCACCTCCGCCCCCCGGCGACCCGTACCGCACCGCAACCGGCGGTGCCGCCGGTGACGGTCCGGTACGACGGCTCATGAGCAGCGGCGCCGAGGGGAGGACAGCCGTGTCGGTGCACGGTTTCCCACCGCCGTCGGCCGTCGCCGCGCACCGCGTCACGGTCCGCCTGACCCCGACGCGACCGGGCCGCCGTCCCCCGGTCGTGGACCGGCACCTGCGGGTCACACTCCCCGCCCCACCCCCCTGGCCGCTGCTCGCCGACGTCCTGGTAGCGCCGGGCCCGGGCGCCTCCGCGGCCGACGACCTGGCCGCCGCCCACCCGGGCGCGGCGGTGGTGGCGGTACATCAGGAGACCGAGAGCTGCTGGCTACGCCTCGGCCCGTACGGCCACGCCCCGGCCCGCCTGATCCTGAACTCCCGGCACATGTCCCTGTGCCCCTGGCCCACCTGGGCCTCACTGGCCCACGCGTGGCTGTCAGCGAGCCTGGCTCCGGCGGAGTGGGAGGACATGACGGTGCGCATGCTGGAGACGGCGACGGGCATGCGATGACACCAAGTGGTGAGCAACAGCCTGAACACGGCGGTCCGGGTGCATCTCCCCGCCCTGCCGGACCCCTGACCTTGCGCACCACCACAAACACCGACCGAACTGCAGCCCCTCCGCCACGACAGCGAAGGCGACGGCCTCCCGGCCCGCCTGAGCACGCGCGACACCGCCACGAGCGAGCACCACCACTACAACCCAAAGCGCCCGACTCACTCAACGACGGCGCCCCGCGCCGGGCGCCGCAACCGTTCGGTACCCACGGACGCCAACCGAACTGCAGCGCCTCCGCCACCACGGCAAAGGCAGCAACCTCCCGGCCCGCCTAAGCGCGCGACGCCGCCACAGGCAGGCACCACCACTACGCCCCAAATCGCCCGACTCACTCAACGACGGCGCCCCGCGCCGGGCACCGCCACCACGGCCCAAGGCGTCCGGCTCAGTCGGCGGCGGCGTCCCGCCCCGCGCCCCGCAACCGTTCGCGCAGCTCGTCCGCGGCGGCCGGGCGGTTCACCGCGACGTAGAGGTCCAGCGCCTCCCGGTAGCGGTCCCGGGCGAGTGTCCGTTGGCCGCGCTGCTCGGCGGCCTCGCCCAGGGACTCCAGGGCGCGGGCCACTTCGTAGTGGGCGGCGACATCGCGCAGCGAGGTCAGCGCGCCGGTGAGCCAGGCCTCGGCCTCGTCGGGCCGTCCCCGGCGCAGGCCGACCCGGCCGAGCAGGATCGCGGCCCGTGCGGCGTTGTACGTGTCGTTCACGGCCAGCAGCGTCGTGCGGGCCTCGGCGGCGCCCGCCGCCGTCTGCTCCAGCCGGCCCCGGGCCAGCTCGACGTCGGCCGCGTTGAGCCGGGCGAGCGCACCGGCCCGGTGATCGCCGCAGCCGGGCAGCTCCGCGGCGGCACGGGCGAACAGCTCGGCCGCCGCGTCCAGTCGGCCCAGGCGCTGCTGTGCGAGCCCGCGGTAGTTCAGCGTGCGGGCCCGGCCCAGCCCGTCCCCGTCGGCCGCGAACAGCCGCGCCGCCTCCTCGAACATCTCCAGGGCACGCGTATGGTCACCGCGCCCCAGCTCGCCCAGGCCACCGGAGGTGAGCATCCGGCACTGGGCCGCCGTGTCCGACAGCTCCCGCGCGGCGGCGAGCCCCTCGGCATGGGCGGCGCACCATTGGTCGTAGTGCTTGCGCCGGATGAAGAACGGCCCCAGCGCGTCGGCGAGTTGCCAGCCGGCCTCGGGCGCGCCCGCCGCGCTCGCCCGGCGTATCACCGCCAGCAGCGTCGGCAGCTCCCGGTCCAGCCAGTCCAACGCCGCCTGCACGCCCTCGCCGAAGTCCTCGATGACCACCGGTCCGGGCCCGAACGAGCGCTCCCGTAACGGGTGTTGGGGATCGATGGCCGTCTCGGCCCGGGTGGCGGTCGCCAGACAGTGGTCGGCGAGGCGCCGGAACGCCGCCGCGCGCTGCTCGGGGGGCTCGCCCTCCTCCGCCATGGCCGCGGCGTGCAGCCGTACGAGATCGTGGAAGCGGTAGCGGTCCTCGCCGACCTCGATCAGCAGATTGGCGTCGTGAAGGACGTCCAGCAGTTCGTCGACGGCCGCGTCCTCCCACGGCTCCCGCTGCTCGCCCGCCGCCCCCTGCCGCTGCCCCGTCCCCGTCCCGGCGAGCAGCGCCCGAGCCGCCGTGGTCCCGAACTCTGTCGCCGGGTGCACCCCGAGCAGCCGGTAGAGCCGGGCCGCGGCCGGGGGCAGCCCCCGGTACGACAGGTCCAGTGCCGCGCGCACCCCGTGGTCGCCGTCGATGGCCAGCGCGTCCAGCCTCCCCCGCTCCGCGGCCAGCGCGCGGACCATGGTGGTGATCCGCCGCTGCGGCCGGGCCGCGAGCCGGGCCCCGGCCACCCGCACCGCCAGCGGCAGCCCCGCGCACAGCCCGACGAGAGCGCGGGCGTCGTCCGGCTCGGTGGCCACCCGGTCGTCGGCGAGGGTGACCGCCAGCAGTTCGACGGCCGCCTCCGGCGCCAGCGGTTCCAGATGCATCTGGTGGCCGCCTTCGAGGGCCAGTCCCGACATCCGCCGACGACTGGTGACGAGGGTGACGTTCGCCCCGCCCGGCAGCAGCGGCCGCACCTGGGCCGCCGTCACCGCGTCGTCGAGCAGCACCACGACCGGGCGCTCCGCGGTCAGCGAGCGGTACAGCGCGGCCCGTTCCGCGATGCCGTACGGCACCTGCTGCGGCGGCACGCCGAACCCGCGCAGGAAGCCGCTGAGGACCTCGGCCGGGTCGGCGGGGCCGGTCGGCGACTGGGCGCCCAGGTCGGCGTACAACTGACCGCCCGGGAAGTCCGGGCGCAGCCGGTGCAGCCAGGCCAGGGCCAGCGCGGTCTTGCCCACCCCGCCCAGGCCGCTCACCGTGGCCAGCGCGGGCTGCCCGCGGTGCGTGGCGCGGGCGCGCAGCTCTTCCAGGCGCTCCACCTCTTGGGTGCGGTCGGTGAGCGGGACCGCGCGTGGAAGTTGCCACGGCCGCTGAGTCCGCGGCGCGGCCGACGGGTCGCCGGTCCGGATGTGCACACCTCCGTGCACCACCGACGCCTGCACGCCGGGGCCGTGCACGACACCGCTCATCTCGTTGTGGCCGCCCCGCTCCTGCCCCCGCATGCGTCGTCCCTCCGACCGGTAAGCACCGTCCTTTGGGAGTGAGCATTTCCGCGCGCACACGTTCGACAACCGGGGCCGTACGCGCTCGAGGGTCAACGGCGAGAAATCAGGCGCGAAATCACCCGTGGACGACCGTCACCATCACCCGTAGACGACCGTCACCGGCGCGTGGTCCGACCACCGCTCGGCATGCGTCGCCGCCCGCTCGACGTACCCCTTGAGCGCCTTGGCGGCGAGACCCGGCGTCGCCACGTGGTAGTCGATGCGCCACCCCGTGTCGTTGTCGAAGGCCCGCCCGCGGTACGACCACCACGAGTACGGCCCCTCGGTGTCCGGATGCAGCGACCGTACGACGTCGACGTAGCCGCCGGCGGTGAGGTCGAACACCCGGCCGAGCCACTCCCGCTCCTCCGGCAGGAAGCCGGAGTTCTTGGTGTTGCCGCGCCAGTTTTTCAGGTCGGCCTGCTGGTGGGCGATGTTCCAGTCACCGCAGACGAGGACCTCGCGGCCGTCGGCGGCGGCGCGCTCGCGCAGGTCCTTCAGGTAGGCGAGGAACTCGCCCATGAAGCGGACCTTCTCGTCCTGCCGCTCGGTGCCGACCTCGCCGGAGGGGAGGTAGAGGGAGGCGACCGTCACACCGGGCAGGTCGGCCTCGACGTAACGCCCGCTGCCGTCGAACTCACTCGACCCGAAGCCGACCTGGATGCGGTCGGGCTCACGGCGGGTGTAGAGGGAGACACCGGCGCGGCCCTTGGCGGCGGCGGGCGCGTGCACGACGTGCCAGCCGTCGGGCGTGCGGACGTGCTCGGGCAGCTGCTGCGGCTCCGCGCGCACCTCCTGCAGGCACAGCACATCGGCTTCGGTGCCGGCGAGCCACTCCACGAAGCCCTTCTTCGCGGCGGCCCGCAGCCCGTTCACATTCACAGAGGTCACAGTGAGCACCCCGGCACCTTACCGGCACACTGGACGTTGTCCGATTCTGGAACCTCTTGATCTTGAATTGATATACGGTATCTAGCATGCATATACGCCCCGTCTCCTTCGACCACCCTGACGCCGTCAAGCTCAACGACCAGGTGCAGGCCGAGTACGGCGTCCGCTACGGCGACGACGGCGACGCCACCCCCCTCGCCCCGACGGACTTCGAGCCGCCGAACGGCCTCTACCTGATCGCCTACGACGAGCTCGGCACCCCCGTCGCCTCCGGCGGCTGGCGCGCCCAGGACGAGAACGGCGAGGGCAACCAAGACGGGGACGCCGAGCTCAAGCGGATGTACGTCGTCGAGCAGATGCGCGGGCGGGGCCTGGCGAGACGCATCCTGGCCGCACTGGAGGAGGACGCGCGGGCGGCGGGCCGCACCCGCATGGTGCTGGAGACCGGCGCCAAGCAGCCGGAGGCAGTGGCGCTGTACATCTCCAGCGGGTACGAGCCGTGCGAGAAGTTCGGCTACTACCGCTTCCACGAGCTGAGTCTCTGTTACGCCAAGGCGCTGTGACGCGGACGGCCGGCGTCAGCCGTCCCCCTCCCCCGCACGCCGGTTGATGCGGTACACGTCCCGCACACAGAGGTTGAGGACGGCCGCGGCGACGACCAGAGCGGCGCACGCCACCAGCACCGTCCGGTTGTCCCAGGTACCGACCGCGAGGGCGGTCAGAAGGTAGCCGAGGGGAATCGCCAGCCGCTCACCGACACTGTTGAACGCGCTCAGGCGCCCCAACTCTCCCTGCGGCACGTGCTGTTGGAAGGCGGTCGCCCACGCGACGATCGCCACGTCCAGCCCGACGCCCGCAAGCAACGCGGCCAACAGCACCCAGGGCAACGGCAGTCCCCAGCCCATGACGAGCAGAGGCGCGGCGAGCGGCACACCGCCCACCACGGCCACCGTGAGCAACCGGTACGGCCGCCAGCGCAGACACACCACCGTCCCGGCCAACAGCCCCGCCGCGAACGCGCCCTGCACCAGACCCCAGTCACGCGCCCCCGCGTACTGCTGTGCCGCGACGACGGGCCCGAGCAGCTGGAATCCCGCCAGCCACGCGCCGACGAGGACGGTCCCGCACGCCGTGTACGTCCACAGCCAGGTCCGCGACCAGAAGCCGGCCCAGCCCTCCCGCAGATCGCCGAGCGCGCTGGTGACGGTGACAGGCGCGTCCAGGCGCAGCCCGAGCAGCAGTACGGCGGCGACGGCGAAGGTGAGCGCGTCCCAGGCCAGCGCCCAGGCCGGGCCGCTGACCGCGACGACGACTCCGCCGACGGCCGGTCCGAGCACCTTGACCGCGTTGCCCGGCAGCCTGAGCAGGGCGTTGGCCTGCTGCAACTGCTCCACGGGGACGATCTGGCTCACGGCGCCCTGAGCGGCGGGCACGGTGAAGGCCATCGCCGTGCCGGAGACGAACCCGCAGACCGCGATGGAGCCCGTCGACGCGTGCCCCGTGGCGACGATCACAGCGAGCGCCCCCTGGGCGGCGGCCGCCAGCAGATTGCCGAGGAAGAGCATCCGGCTCCGGGACAGCCGGTCGGCGAGCACTCCGCCCACGACAAGGAACACGACCGTCGGCACAGTGTTGGTGGCCAGCACCAGTCCGAGGTCCCCGGCTCCGCCGCCCTCCCCGATCACGGAGTAGGCGAGCGCGAGGGGCGCCATGGCGGACCCGGTGGCGGAGACGAGATTGGCCAGCAGGAACCGCCGGAAGGCCCCACTCCGCAACGGCGCCGTACGCCCCGCCGGTAACGCTGCGTCGACCTTCTCCACGTTCCCCCTCAAGACGCCGCTCTTGGCGACAACCGTGGGAACCGTGGGAACAACAAAGATCCCGCCCGATCAACCGATCGGACGGGATCTTCCAACTCCCAAGTTCCCTTGGAAAGTTGTTGCGGTGGACCTGAGGGGATTTGAACCCCTGGCCCCCTCGATGCGAACGAGGTGCGCTACCGGACTGCGCCACAGGCCCTTGCAACGAGTGAAACTTTAGCACCCCGATCGGCCTGCTTGGAAATCCGTTCCCTGCCCCGGCCGGTGGCTACTCGTTCGCCGCGCGCGGGCGGTCGCCGTCCTCGTACTGGTCGAACAGCGGCGTGCGGCCCCGCTCGCGCGCCCGGCGGGCGGAAGCGGCGCGGCGGGCGTCGCTACGACCGCCCCCCTCGGCCTTCTCCTCGCCGTGAGCCGCCTCGTCCGACTCCGCGCCGCGCGCGGAACCGTCCCGAGGCGCGCCCTCGCGGCCCGCACCCTCGCGACCCGCGCCGTCCCGCCTCGCGCCGGCGGAGCCTGCCTCGCCCCCCGCGTCCCGGTCCCGGCCGACGGAACTCGACCGTGCCGAGCTCCACGCGTCCGGCGCGCCGAGATCCACATCGGTGGTGGCCCGCGGAGCGACCGGCGCGGTCACATACGTCGGCAACGGCACCGGAACCGGCTCCCAACTGTCCCCGTGCCCCGGCCGCCGCTGCCGCTCGCGCTGCTGGTCGACCCACTCGGCGTGATCGGTCTGCTCGACGAGGGCACGCCGGTCCGCGGCGAGCGCGGACATCCCGGTGTCCGTACCTGGTTCGGCCCCCTCGTCGGGCTCGTCGATCCCGGCACCGGTGTCGGCGGTGCCGCGCCGGCGGGACTGGCGAGCATGCTCGCGCAGCCGCTGCGCGGCGACCTCCGCGCGGCGCCGGTCCATCTGGTAGGCGAAGCGACGGCGCTCCTGGGAGCGCAGATACGCGATGTACCCGCTGAGCATCACGGCGGGAACGCCCGGCGCCCACAGGAAGGCGAGCCCGCCGACCGCGGCGACGATCGCACCGAGCGTGAACGCGAGGAAGAGGACGACGGTGGTGCGCCTGCGGCGCGCCAGCGCCTTCAAGCGCCGCGCCCGTGCCGCGGCCGCCTCGTCCGAAGGGGGACGCCGGGCCGCGGGCACGCGTTTGCGTGCCTTGTCCGCCGGACCGGAACCCGGTTCGGGCACGGGTGCGCCCGCGCGTTCCGGTGCCGACTTGGCCGCCGCTTCGCGGGGGGATTCACGCGCCGGCTCCGGGCGCTCCGGTGCCTGGGCCGGAACCGCCGCCTGGGCCTGCGGACGGGTCGGAGGCATGGCGAAGGCCCGGACGTCCACCGATTCGGTGACGTCGCCCGGAACATCGGCGCTGGGCTCCCCCTCGTCGGTGGAGCGCGCGCGCAGGTCCTTGGCGTACCGGCGCTCCATCCCCGCCCGTCCGGACAGCAACCGGATGGCTGTGCTGAAGCGTTCCGTCGGACGGGCCTCGTTCAGCTCGTCCTGCCTACGGAGCCACATCGGCACCAAGTAGGCGGCCCAGGCCCCGACAATGACTGCGTAGATGAGGCCGCTGCTGCTCACGCCTCACACGGTAGAGGGGTTTGCGTGAGGCCATCTGCCAATTGAGCCGGTGTGTCGCACGATCTGGCTGATATTTCGAACTTTTTTTGTGACCGATGCGATCAGCAGCCCACCGAGGGCGCGAATTTAATGCCCTGAGCCGGTCATCCGGCGATCAATTTCGAACACTTATTCAATTCCCCGGGCTCCTTCCCGGCTAGGCGGGATTCCCCTGGGTGTTCTGCGGCTTCGAGTGCGGCGCCTGCTGAGAGCCTGCCCGGTGCCAGCGGCTCAGCAACCCTTCCGGCACCTCTTCCGCCGTGAGCGCGAAGACGAGATGGTCCCGCCAGGCTCCGTCGATGTGGAGATACCGTGGACGCAGCCCCTCCTCGCGGAATCCGAGTTTCTCCACGACCCGACGGCTCGGGCGGTTCTCGGGGCGAATGCAGACCTCGATGCGGTGCAGACCGACGGTGCGGAAACAGTGGTCCACGGCGAGCGCCACGGCGGTCGGCATCACCCCGCGCCCCGCCACCGCCTCGTCCACCCAGTAACCGACGTGCCCCGAACACATCGAGCCCCAGGTGATCCCGGCGACCGTCAACTGCCCGACCAGCCGCCCCTGGTACTCGATGACGAACGGCAGCATCCGGCCCGAGTTCGCCTCGGACCGCAGATGCCGGACCATCTGCCGGTAGGTCGGCCGGTGCGCGATCGGCCCGCTGGGCGTGGGCGGCGGAATGGTCGCCTCCCAGGGGCGCAGCCAGTCCCGGTTGCGCCGGTTGACCTCGCGCCAGGCCCGTTGGTCGCGCATCTTTATCGGCCGGAGGACGACATCGCCGTCCCCCAGCACGACGGGCCAGGATGGGCTGTTCAGCTCGCACCCCCGCTGCTGGGTCTGGGGTGGTCGCCGCCGCGGATCTGGTCGACGGCGTGGATCAGGAGGGACTCCAGGACGGCCAGGCCGTCCTTCACCCCGCCGCTGGAACCGGGCAGGTTGATGATCAGGGTGCTCCCGGCGACTCCGGCGATCCCCCGGGACAGCGCCGCCGTGGGCACCTTCTCCCGTCCGAACGCCCTGATCGCCTCGGGAATGCCCGGTACCTCGTAGTCGATCACCGCGCGGGTCGCCTCGGGGGTGCGGTCGGTGGGCGAGATGCCGGTGCCGCCGGTGGTGACGATGGCGTCGTAGCCGGCTTCGACGCCCGCGCACAGGGCGGCCTCGACGGGGTCGCCGTCGGGGACGACCTGCGGGCCGTCGACGGCGAAGCCGAAGCCCTTCAGGCCCTCGGCGATCAGCGGGCCGCCCTTGTCCTCGTAGATCCCGGCGGCGGCCCTGTTGGAGGCGGTGATGACCAAGGCGGCATACGGCGCGACCAGCGCACCGCCGACCGAAACATCCAGAGTCATGCCCGGCTCCAGTCGCCCGACTTGCCGCCCGTCTTCTCCTCGACCCGTACGTCCGTGATGACCGCTCCCTTGTCGACCGCCTTCACCATGTCGATCACGGTGAGCGCGGCGACGGAGACCGCGGTGAGGGCCTCCATCTCGACGCCCGTGCGGTCCGTCGTCTTCACGGTGGCCACGATCTCCACGGCGTCGTCCGCGACCGACAGATCCAGTTTCACACCGGACACCGACAACGGGTGACAGAGCGGGATCAGGTCAGGGGTGCGTTTGGCGCCCATGATGCCCGCGATGCGCGCGGTGGCGAGGGCGTCGCCCTTGGGGACCCCCTCGCCGCGCAGCAGCTCGACCACGCGGGGCGCGACGAGGACGCGTCCGCTGGCGCGAGCGGTGCGCGCGGTCACGTCCTTCTCGGAGACATCGACCATGCGGGCCGCGCCCGCGTCGTCGATGTGTGTGAGGTGGTCCTGCGTGGATGGGTCCTGCGCAGGGGATCCGGGGGTCTCCCCCCGGGAAGGCACAGTCATGATCGTGTGGCGCTCCCGGTCCGGGCCCGTCGCGGTGCGGCGCACGGGCCTGCTGTGCGCGACACGGTACCGCCAAGCAGGCCCGCTCAGCCGAGCAGGACCACCTCGACCTCGGTGCCGGGCTCGACGCTCTCCACGTCCTCGGGGACCACGATCAGCGCGTCCGCGTGCGCGAGGGCCGCGATCAGGTGGGATCCGGCGCCGCCGACCGGCCGCACCGCGCCCTCGGCATACGTCCCGCGCAGGAACTGTCTGCGCCCCTTCGGCGAGCTCAGCGCCTCGTCCGCCGCCAGGGTCGCGGTCGTCCGCGGGCGGTGGACGTCCTCCAGGCCCATCAGGGTGCGGATCGCGGGACGCACGAACAGTTCGAAGGAGACGTACGACGACACCGGGTTGCCCGGGAGGGCGAGCAGCGGGGTGTGGTCGGGGCCGATGGAGCCGAAGCCCTGGGGCTTGCCGGGCTGCATGGCGAGCTTGCGGAAGTCGATGCCGCTGCCGGCCTCGTCCTCGTCGCCGACGTGGGACAGCGCCTCCTTGACGACGTCGTACGCCCCGACGCTCACGCCGCCGGTGGTGACCATGAGGTCGGCGCGGACGAGCTGGTCCTCGATCGTGGAGCGCAGGGTCTCGGCGTCGTCGGCGACGGCGCCCACGCGGTAGGCGATGGCGCCGGCGTCACGGGCCGCGGCGGTGAGGGCGAAGCTGTTGGAGTCGTAGATCTGGCCCTGGCCCAGGTCCTCGTCGGGCTGGACGAGTTCGCTGCCGGTGGACATGACGACCACGCGTGGGCGGGGGCGCACGCGTACCGTGCCGCGGCCGATCGCGGCGAGCAGCGCGATCTGCGGCGGACCGAGGATCGTGCCGGCTTCGAGGGCGCGGTCGCCGGACTTCACGTCGCTGCCCGTCGCGCGTACGTGCGCGCGTGCCTCGGCCGGACGGTAGATGTGCACCTGGCCGTGGGCACCCTCGGGGGCCAGGCTGCGGGCCTGCATCCCGGTCACCGGGCCCTCGCCGAGGCCGCCGTCGGTCCACTCCACCGGTACGACGGTTTCGGCGCCGGGCGGCAGCGGGGCGCCGGTCATGATGCGGGCGGCCTGGCCGGGGCCCACCTGGAGCAGGTCGGCCTGGCCCGCCGCGACGTCCCCGACGACCTCCAGGACGGCAGGGAACTCCTCGCTCGCGCCCACGACATCCGCGACCCGCACCGCGTACCCGTCCATGGAGCTGTTGTCGAACGGCGGCAGGGAGACCGGCACCGTGACGTCCTCGACCAGGACACAGCCCTGGGCGTCGAGCAGTTGCAGCTCGATGGGTTCCAGGGGGCGGACGGTCGTGAGGATGTCCTCCAGGTGTTCGTCCACCGACCAGAGGTGGTCCTGGCCGGCAGGGCGGGTCGCGGCGGTGCTCAAATTGCTACATCTCCTCGGCTACGTAACTGCGAAGCCAGGTCCGGAAGTCCGGGCCCAGGTCTTCACGTTCGCATGCGAGTCTGACAATGGCACGCAGATAGTCACCGCGGTCACCGGTGTCATAGCGGCGCCCCTTGAAGACGACGCCGTGCACCGGGCCGCCGACCTTCTCGTCCTGCGAGAGCTGCTGGAGAGCGTCGGTGAGCTGGATCTCGCCGCCGCGGCCCGGCTCGGTCTTGCGCAGTATGTCGAAGATGGCCGGGTCGAGGACGTAGCGGCCGATGATCGCGTAGTTCGACGGGGCGTCCGCGGCGGCGGGCTTCTCGACCAGGTCGTGGACCTTGACCACGTCGCTGTCCTGAGTGGGGTCGACGGCCGCACACCCGTAGAGGTGGATCTGCTCGGGCGCGACCTCCATGAGCGCGATGACGCTGCCGCCGTGCTGCTCCTGCACCTCGACCATCCGCTTGAGCAGGGGGTCGCGCGGGTCGATCAGGTCGTCGCCGAGCAGGACGGCGAAGGGCTCGTGGCCGACGTGCGGGGCGGCACACAGGACGGCGTGGCCGAGACCCCTGGGATCGCCCTGGCGGACGTAGTGCATGGTCGCGAGGTCGCTGGACTCCTGCACCTTCGCGAGCCGGCCGGCGTCGCCCTTCTTCTGCAGGGCCGATTCCAGCTCGTAGTTGCGGTCGAAGTGGTCCTCCAGGGGGCGCTTGTTGCGGCCCGTGATCATGAGGACGTCGTCGAGACCGGCGGAGACGGCCTCTTCGACCACGTACTGGATCGCCGGCTTGTCGACGACCGGCAGCATCTCCTTGGGAGTGGCTTTGGTGGCCGGCAGGAAGCGGGTACCCAGGCCTGCTGCGGGGATGACAGCCTTGCTGATCCGAGGGTGCGACTGAGTCATGCCCGCCACCATATCCGGTGCCTTAACAGGGAATCTGAGGCTCCGGTTAATTGGCTCTCATATGAGCCCATTAGGAAGGGTTCGGGAACGACCAGTGAGTCACATCGGGCGTCCGGCCGAGACTGACAAGCGAATGTTGCGGCGAGAGTTCCTCGCGGTGAGGAGCAGGTTGACGGCGGTTGACATGCAGGCATCGGCAGCCGCGCTGGCGGAGCGGGCGCTGGAGCTGCCCGAGCTGGCGCATGCGCGCACGGTGGCGGCGTACGTCTCCGTGGGGAGTGAACCCGGCACGCTCGCGCTGCTGGACGCACTGCGCGCGCGGGGCGTGCGTGTCCTGCTGCCCGCCCTGCTGCCCGACAACGACCTCGACTGGGGCGCGTACGCGGGAGAGAACTCCCTCGCCCGCGTCCAACACGGCGGAAAGATGGCCCTCTTCGAGCCCACCGGCGAACGCCTCGGCCCGGACGCCGTGACCGACGCCGACGTCGTGCTGCTGCCGGGCCTCGCGGTCGACGCGCGCGGGATGCGTCTGGGGCGCGGCGGGGGGTCGTACGACCGCGTCCTCGCCCGGCTGGAAGGCGCGGGCGCCCATCCCTCGCTCGTGGTGCTGCTGTACGACTCCGAGGTCGTCGAGCGCGTCCCTGCAGAGCCGCACGACCGGCCGGTGCACGCGGTGGTGACGCCGTCGGCCACGCGCCGCTTCCGGGAGCCCTGAACCGCGCCCCTCATGCGAAGGGGCCCTCCACGCGCGCGTTGAGGGCCCCTTCGGTCGTTCGACCGTCACCGGGTCACGGCTTGAGCACCAGGGTGTCGCTGGTGCCCTCGTCGACCGCGCCGTCCGAGAAGGACCAGTCGAGCAGTTCACCGTCGGCCCACTTGTCCGTCTGGTCGGTGTAGTGGGCGCTGTAGGCGTGCCCGGAGGCGCCGGTGAGGTTGATCCACTTCGACTTGTCGAGGTCGCCGAGGTTGACCACCATCCGCATCGACGGCACCCACACGACGCCGTAGCCGCCGGCGGCGTTCCAGCCCGAGGCGTTGACCGTGGCCTCGCCGCCGCTGAGCTTCCAGGGGCCGCGGTTGAGGACGTACTGCAGGAAGCTGGGACCCTCCGTGCCGAGGGTCTGGTTCTTCAGGAACAGGCGGTGCAGCCGGCCCCAGCTCCAGGTGTCGATGTCCTTGCCGAGCTTGGCGGTCAGCTCCCAGCGGGCGTCGATCATGGCGCGCTTGAACAGGTCGTCACGGTTGTGCGCCGCGCCCGGCCGGGTGAGCGACTTGGGTGTGGTCCACCAGTCGCTCTTCGGGTCCTCCATGAGAGTGCGCACGGCCTCGAACCAGCGGTCGCCACCGTCCGGCTGCGCCTGGTCGGCCTCGCGCTCACCGCACTCGCGCACCTTCTGCGTCTCGTCCGCGGGGCCGGTCGTGTTCACGGGATCGACCCACAGGCACTGGCCCTCGACCCGCAGCTCCTTGGGCAGCTTGTTGCCGAAGGCGAGCTTGAGGATGTTGCGCCAGACCGAGTTGAAGTAGGCGGCCGCCGCCGAGTCGGCGTCCTGGGTATAGTCCCAGCCCTCCAGGAGCTCCTGCGCCTGACGGACGTCCTTGTCCTCGATGTCGATCTTCAGCAGCTTGGGCACGAGCAGCTTGGCGATCTCGCTGCTGTTGTCGAGCTGCATCTGACGCATGTCGTCGGTGGAGATCTTGCCGCCGTCGTCGATCTTCGACTGGATCAGATCGGTGATGCGCTGGCTGCGGGCGCCGTAACCCCAGTCCGTGGTGAGCGTGTAGGGGTACTTGGCCTTGTCGACCACGGCCTGGTTGGCGGTGACGATGTAGCCGCGGGACGGGTTGTACTCGTACGGCAGCTCGTCCTCGGCGATGTAGCCGGTCCAGCGGGACCTGGAGTCCCAGCCCGGTGCCGGGACGGAGCCGTCGTAGCCCTGCGCGCGCGTGGGGATCTTTCCGGGCAGCGTGTAGCCGATGTTGTCCTTGGTGTCGGCGTAGATCATGTTCTGCGAGGGCACGTCGAACAGGGCGGCCGCGGCGCGGAAGTCGCTCCAGTCCGCCGCCCTGTCCATGGCGAAGACGGCGTCCATGGTGGTGCCCGGGCTCAGCGCGGTCCAGCGCAGCGCGATGCCGTAGCCGTCGCCGCGGTCGGGGGCGGCGGTATCGACGGTGGCCTTCCGGCCGACCTTCACGAGCTCGCTGCTGCGGTCGGACAGCAGGGGCATCCCGTCCTTGGTCTCCCGGACCACGATCTTCTTGGGCGTGCCGCCGGCGACCTTGATGGTCTCCTCGCGCGTGATGAAGGGCACCGTCTTGTCGTCGTACAGGTAGCCGTCGCCGGAGAGCTTCTCCAGGTAGAGGTCGGTGACGTCGACGCCGGAGTTGGTCATGCCCCAGGCGATGTTCTGGTTGTGGCCGATGACCACGCCGGGCATGCCCGCGAAGGTGTAGCCGCTGACGTCGTACTGGCACTTGCTGGAGACCAAGCGGCAGTGCAGGCCCATCTGGTACCAGACGGACGGCAGCGACGCCGACAGGTGCGGGTCGTTGGCCAGCAGCGGCTTGCCGGTGATCGTGTGCTTGCCGCGGACCACCCAGGAGTTGGAGCCGATGCCGTTGCCGTTCACGCCGACGGCCGTCGGGAGGTCGTCCAGGACGTTCTGCAGGCCCGACAGCTGGCTCTGCAGGCCGGCGGTGCCCGAGCCGGCGCCCGTGCCCGCCGTGCCGCTCGTGGACCCCGTGGACGAACCCGCGCCCGCGGAGGACGTGCCGCCGTTCTGCTGGAACGTCTTGGTGGCCTCGTCGTACTGGCCGGCCTGGACGATCGTCTTGTTCCGGCTGTACGGGTAGTCCGGGTAGAGGTCCGCGATCTCCTTGGGGCCGAGGCGGCTGGTCATCAGGGCGCGGTCGATCTCGTCCTGCATGTTGCCGCGCAGGTCCCAGGCCATCGCCTTCAGCCAGGAGACCGAGTCGACCGGGGTCCACTTCTCCGGCTTGTAGTCATTGGTGAACCCGAGGGCCGCGTACTCCAGGGAGATGTCCTTGTTGTCCTTGCCGTCCAGGTAGGCGTTGACACCCTTGGCGTAGGCCTGGAGGTACTTCTTGGTGGAGGCCGACAGCGTCTTGTCGTACTCCTGCTGCGCGATCCGGTCCCAGCCGAGCGTGCGCAGGAACTCGTCGGTGTCGACCTGGCTCTTGCCGAACATCTCCGACAGGCGCCCGGACGTCATGTGACGGCGCACGTCCATCTCGTAGAACCGGTCCTGCGCCTGGACGTAGCCCTGTGCCATGAACAGGTCCTCGTCGGAGGAGGCGTAGATCTGCGGGATGCCGTAGTAGTCGCGCTTCACGTCGACGGGCCCGGACAGGCCTGCGAGCGTGAGTGAGCCCTTGGTCTGCGGGAAAGAGGCTCGGACGGTACTGATGGACCAGTACGCCCCGCCGGTGACGCCTCCGATGAGGCCCAGCACCAGCACGAGAACGATCAGGCGGGCTCTGCGCCCCTTCTTCCTGCCGGACTTGCCGGGCTGCTGACCCGTGGAGGCGGTGGTGTTGGGGGGCATCGCTGTCCTTGCTGTCCTAACGCGAGCGGCAGGCGGTCCTCTGGTGCTGGAGCAACCATAGGCGCAGGGCCCGGTCCAACTTGACTCGGAGTAGGGAACCAGCACGGACGGACGTTCGGTCATGCACCGCCGAACGTCAAGAAATCGTCAAGAGTTAGGTAAGGTAACGAAGTACTTGGGTGCGGAGAACCACCACTTCGTGTCCTATGTACGTGAGCCCACGCGCGCGTGTGCGCGGGCCAGGGAAAGGGAACGGCCGCTGACTGTCCACGACCTCAACCAGCTCCTGCTCGTCTGCTCGCTCGTCCTGCTCGTTGCCGTCGCAGCGGTCCGGATCTCCTCGCGCAGCGGGCTCCCCAGCCTGCTCGTGTACCTGGGCATCGGCGTGCTCATGGGCCAGGACGGAATCGGTGGCATCCGCTTCGACGATGCCGAGCTGACCCAGGTCATCGGGTACGCGGCGCTGGTCGTGATCCTGGCCGAAGGTGGTCTCGGCACGAAGTGGAAGGAGATCAGGCCGGCCCTTCCGGCCGCCTCCGCGCTGGCACTGGTCGGGGTCTCGGTGAGCGTCGGGGGCACGGCGGCGGCCGCGCACTACCTGGTCGGGCTGGAGTGGCGGCAGTCGCTCATCATCGGGGCGATCGTCTCCTCGACCGACGCCGCCGCGGTCTTCTCCGTCCTGCGGAAGATCCCCCTGCCCTCGCGCGTGACGGGCACCTTGGAGGCCGAGTCCGGCTTCAACGACGCCCCCGTGGTCATCCTGGTGGTCGCCTTCTCCGAGCACGGCCCGATCGAGCACTGGTACGTGCTGCTGGGCGAGATAGCACTGGAGCTGGCCATCGGCGCGGCCATCGGCATCGCGGTGGGCTGGCTCGGCGCCTGGGGCCTCAGGCACGTGGCGCTCCCCGCCTCCGGTCTCTATCCGATCGCCGTCATGGCCATCGCCGTCACCGCGTACGCGGCGGGCGCCTCGGCGCACGGCAGCGGCTTCCTGGCGGTGTACCTGGCCGCGATGGTGATGGGCAACGCGCGGCTGCCGCACTGGCCGGCCACGCGCGGGTTCGCCGACGGGCTCGGCTGGATCGCCCAGATCGGCATGTTCGTCCTGCTCGGTCTGCTGGTCACCCCGCACGAGCTGGGCGACGACATCCTGCCCGCGCTGGTCATCGGGCTGGTGCTGACGATGGTGGCCCGCCCGCTGAGCGTCATCGCGTGTCTGACGCCGTTCCGGGTCCCCTGGCGGGAGCAGGCGCTGATGTCCTGGGCCGGGCTGCGCGGCGCCGTGCCCATCATCCTGGCGACGATCCCCATGGTGGGCGGCGTCGAGGACAGCCGCCGCATCTTCAACATCGTCTTCATCCTGGTCGTCGTCTACACCCTGGTGCAGGGTCCGACGCTGCCCTGGCTCGCCCGCAAGCTGCACCTCGGCCAGGGCCCCGAGGCCGCCGACCTCGGCATCGAGTCGGCGCCGCTGGAGCGGCTGCGCGGACACCTGCTGTCCGTCGCGATCCCCGAGGGCTCGAAGATGCACGGCGTCGAGGTCAACGAGCTGCGGCTGCCCGCCGGGGCCGCCGTCACCCTCGTCGTCCGCGACGGAAAATCGTTCGTTCCGCTGCCGACGACGGTGCTGCGGCTCGGCGACGAGCTGCTCGTCGTCGCCACGGATCCGGTACGGGACGCCGCGGAGAAGCGACTACGGGCCGTGGGAGCCGGGGGCAAGCTGGCCGGATGGCTGGGGACGAACGGGGCGAGTCATTAAGGGCGCGTTTCGCACCGTTCACACTGCCGGGAATCGCAGGCCAGCAGCCCGGTGGTGCCCAGTTTCACAGGGGAAGGGGCCGTCTTTCCCTGTACGATGCAGGCGTCACCCAGATCACACCAACTCTGCCTGACGCAGAGCTGGCGCGACCGTATGGCGGCCGAGACGTCCCTGAGAGTGGACCTCGGCATCTACCGCAGTCCGCGCAAGAGGACAGCTCTCGGCGCCCCCGCACAGGCGCGCTACCAGGTGGCAGAAAGGCACGGGCCGTGGCATCCACGGTCACCTCCTCCCGCCCGGGATACGGACAGCTGCTGCGCACCCGCGGCGCCTGGACGTTCCTGCTCCCCGGCTTCGCGGCACGCCAGCCGTTCGCGATGCTGACCATCTCCATCGTGCTGCTCGTGCAGCACACCACCGGCTCCTACGGTGCGGCGGGCGCCGCCGCGGCCGTCACCGGCGTCTCCATGGCGCTGTTCGCGCCCTACAGCGGCCGCCTCGCCGACCGCTACGGGCAGCGCCCCGTACTGATCCCCGGCGTGCTGGTGCACACGCTGTCGGGTCTGACCCTGACGGCACTCGCCCTGAACCACGCCCCCCTGTGGGCACTGTTCGCGGCGGCCGTGCCGACCGGCGCCTCGGTGCCGCAGGTCGGGCCCATGGTGCGGGCCCGCTGGGGCGTGAAGCTCCAGGGCTCGCCCCTGATGACGACCGCGGCGGCCTTCGAGTCGGTCACGGACGAGCTGACCTTCGTCGTCGGCCCGCTGCTGGCCACCGCCCTGTGCACGGCCGTCGACCCGGCCGCGGGTCTGGTCACGGAGGCCGCGCTCACCCTGCTGGGCGGCCTGCTGTTCGCCGCGCAGAGGAGCACCCAGCCCTCGGTCACCGTCGACGGGCACGCGCGCGTGGAGCACGCTTCCGCGCTGCGCGTCCCCGGCGTGCGCGTACTGATCGTGACCTTCCTCGGTATCGGTTCCGTCTTCGGCGGCATGCAGGTCTCGCTGGCCGCCTTCACCGAGTCGATCGGCGAGCCCGGCCTGAACGGCGTCCTGTACGGCACCTTCGCCGCGGGCAACATGCTCTCCGGCATCGCGTGCGGCGCCATCGCGTGGAAGGTGGCCCCGCAGCGCCGCCTCGTCGTCGGATACGCCGCCCTCGCGCTGGCGGCGTCCGGTCTGTGGGCCGCCCACTCGGTGCTCGTCCTGGCCGGCCTCGGCCTGCTCGTCGGCATGTGCATCGCGCCCGCGCTGATCACCGGGTACACGCTGGTCGAGGACCTGGTTCCGGCCGGTGCCCGCACCGAGGCGTTCACGTGGCTCACCGGCGCGGTGGCGCTCGGCCAGGCCGCCGCCGTCACGGTCGCCGGACAGCTGGAGGACCGCTTCTGGGGCGGCGCCGGGTTCCTGGTGCCAATGGGCGGGACGATGCTCGCCCTGGGGACCCTGGTGGCGCTGCGCTCGCGGCTGGCGGCGCGGCCCCGCGGCCGTACCGTCGCACGTGGCGTCGGTCACCGAGTCCCGGTAGCAGTGGACTGAGCGGCTGGAATACGTCACTATTGACCGTCGTTAGCACTCATCGAGTGAGAGTGCCAGGAGGAAGACAGTGCCGACCTACCAGTACCAGTGCACCGAGTGCGGCGAGGGCCTCGAGGCGGTGCAGAAGTTCACCGACGACGCCCTGACCGAGTGCCCCAGCTGCCAGGGCCGCCTCAAGAAGGTGTTCTCCGCGGTCGGCATCGTCTTCAAGGGCTCCGGCTTCTACCGCAACGACAGCCGCGGCTCCTCGTCGAGCAGCTCGCCGGCGTCCTCGAAGTCGTCGACGTCCTCCTCGTCCGACTCGTCCTCTTCCTCTTCGTCCTCCTCGACGACTTCTTCGTCGTCCTCGGACTCGAAGTCGTCGAGCGCGGGCACCTCCTCCAGCAGCTCCGCCGCGTAACACGCACTTCTTACGGGACCCTGTCGCCTTCCGGCGGCGGGGTCCTCGGCTTCTGCGGGTCCGGTTAGGGTGCGGGCATGGCGAACAAGGCGAACGCAGAACTCGGTGTGATCGGCGGCTCCGGCTTCTACTCGTTCCTCGACGACGTGACCGAGATACAGGTGGACACCCCGTACGGGCCGCCCAGCGACTCCCTCTTCCTCGGCGAGATCGCCGGCCGCCGGGTCGCCTTCCTGCCCCGGCACGGCCGCGGCCACCATCTGCCGCCGCACCGGATCAACTACCGCGCCAACCTCTGGGCGCTGCGCTCGCTCGGCGTGCGCCAGATCCTCGCCCCGTGCGCGGTGGGCGGCCTGCGCCCCGAGTACGGGCCGGGCACCCTGCTCGTGCCGGACCAGCTGGTCGACCGTACGAAGTCCCGGGTGGGCACGTACTTCGACGGGCTGCCGCTGCCCGACGGCACCGTGCCGAACGTGGTGCACGTCTCCCTGGCCGACCCCTACTGCCCCACGGGGCGCACGGTCGCGCTGAAGACGGCGCGCGGACAGGACTGGGAGCCGGTGGACGGCGGCACGCTGGTGGTCATAGAGGGGCCGCGCTTCTCGACCCGTGCCGAATCGTTGTGGCACCGGGCCCAGGGCTGGTCGGTGGTGGGCATGACCGGCCACCCCGAGGCGGCGCTCGCCCGTGAACTCGAGCTCTGCTACACCTCGTTGACGCTGGTCACCGACCTCGACGCGGGTGCCGAGACCGGCGAGGGCGTCTCGCACGACGAAGTCCTGCAGGTGTTCGCGGCGAACGTGGACCGGCTGCGGGGCGTGCTCTTCGACGCGGTGGCCGCGCTGCCGGCGAACGAGGAGCGGGCCTGTCTGTGCACGGGCGCGCTGGGCGGGATGGATCCGGGGTTCGAGCTGCCGTAGCGGGAGCGTGGGGGGCGAGGGCGGAACGTCCCGTTCGGGTGAGGGAGTTGTCCACAACCCGTCGGTAGTCCACCGGCCTCAGCGGGCGGCGGCGTGATGGCTCATCGTGGCGTGGCAAGCCGATCCGTCGTCGTAGGTGGTGGCCCCCATGCCCTTTGCTCCGTCTTCCTCTTCCTCCCCTTCCTTCTCGGTTGCTCCGCGCCCGCTGGGCACGGACGCTCCCGCCACGTGTGAGGTGCCGCACTTCGCTCCCGTACGGGTGCGCGGCGGGCGGTATCAGCTGCGCCGGCTCGTACGGCATGGCAGGCGGGCCGTGGCGGTCGGGCTGGCCGTCACCGCGGCCGCGCTGGTGGCGGCGGGCCCCCGCGATGCCGACCGGACGCGGGGGCATCCGGTGGTGGAGCCCGTACGGAAACACCGTGCTGTCGAGGCGGTGGCCGCGCCCGTGCGGATCGCCGACGGAGCCACCGTGCGGTTGCTGCGGCCCGGCGACCGGGTCGACGTGATCGCCGCGCAGGACACCGCGACGGGCGGCGACGCCCAGGTGGTCGCGCGCGGGGCGCGGGTGACGGAGGTGCCGGAGCCGCTGGAGCCCATGGCCGCCACGGCCGAGAGCGGGGCACTGGTCGTGCTGGCGGTGCCGCGTGCCACCGCCGCGCGCCTGGCGGGGGCGAGCGCTACGGCACGGCTGGCGGTGACGCTGTGCTGAGCCGGGTCGCGCATGTCCTGCACATGGTGCTCAACGCCCTGTCAAGCCCCTCGTTCCGGTGGTGCAATTGGACAGGATGGCCTAGCCCTGACGTAGGTTGCGGAGCTGTTTGTTCCGCAACCTGTGCGCGCGAGGAGAGGCTCCGAAGTGAGCGAGAAGAAGGAACCGAGCATCTGGGAGGGTTTCAAGGCCTTCCTCATGCGCGGGAATGTCGTCGATCTGGCGGTCGCGGTGGTCATCGGTGCCGCGTTCACCAACATCGTCAACGCGGTGGTGAAGGGGATCATCAACCCGCTGGTCGGCGCGATCGGCACCAAGAACCTCGACCATTACAGCTCGTGCCTGAGCTCGTCGTGCAAGGGCGAGCAGGGCATCACGATCCTGTGGGGCTCGGTCCTCGGCGCGACCCTCAGCTTTGTGATCACCGCGGCCGTCGTCTACTTCCTGATGGTCCTGCCGATGGCGAAGTACCTGGCCCGGGTGGAGGCCCGCAGGAAGGGGAAGGAGGGCGCCCACGAGGTCATCGAGGTGACCGAGCTGGAGGTGCTCAAGGAGATCCGCGACGCCCTGGTGGCGCAGCGCGGTTCGGGGCACGACGAGCGGTAACGGCTCAGAGGTGGTGGGGCGGCTTCTCGTCGAGGAAGCGCTTCAGGTCGGCCGCGCTGTCGCCGTCGGTGCCCGGCCGCTCGCCCCACCCGCGGTCCGTGTCGTCCGAGGACTGCTGGTCCAGCGGGTCGTCGAAGATCAGCGCGGGCTTCGGCTCGCGCGGCTCGGGGGCGGGGGCGGTACTCATGCGTCCAGGGTACGGCCCGCACGGCGGACCTCCACGGCGACAGCCGTCCCGACGACGGACCCGGCGCTTGCGCGCCGTTGATCCCTTCGCAAGAAATTCCCCGCCCCATCTGCTGTGCTTGACCTCATGACGTCCAGTTCGACTCCCGCGCCGGACTCCCCCGGCACACCGGGAACCCGCCGACCGCTGCGCAGACTGGCGGCCCGTGGCCGTGGTGAGGCGCACCGGGCCGCCACCCCGCTGGAACTCTTCTTCGACCTGTGCTTCGTCGTGGCCATCGCGCAGGCGGGCATGCAGCTGGTGCACGCCGTCGCCGAGGGGCACCCGGGCGAGGGGATCCTCAACTACGCGATGGTGTTCTTCGCCATCTGGTGGGCCTGGATGAACTTCACCTGGTTCGCCTCGGCCTACGACAACGACGACGTGCTCTACCGGGTCGTCACCCTGATCCAGATCGCCGGTGTGCTGGTCCTGGCGGCCGGGGTCTCCCGGGCGTTCGAGGACCACGAGTTCCTGGCGGGGCTGCTGGGCTATGTGATCATGCGCCTCGCCCTCGTGACGCAGTGGCTGCGGGCGGCCAGGTCGAGCGAGGGCCCGGAGCGGACGATGGCCCTGCGGTACGCCGTCGGCGTGCTGCTGTGCCAGATCGGCTGGCTGGGACTGGTGCTCCTGCCCGAGGACGCCAGGCCCTGGGTGTTCCTGGTGATGGCGATCCTCGAGATGTGTGTGCCGCCGTACGCCGAGAAGGCCCACCCCACGTCCTGGCATCCGCGCCATATCGCCGAGCGGTACGGGCTGTTCACGATCATCGTCCTCGGCGAGACCATCGCCGCGGCCACGGTCGGCGTGAAGACCGGCATCGACGAGAACGACGCGCTGGGCGACCTGCTGCCGATCGCCGCGGGCGGGCTGTTGATCATCTTCGCCGCGTGGTGGATCTACTTCGCGGTGCCGATCCACGGTCATCTGCGCTCCAACAAGCAGGCCTTCCTGTGGGGTTACGGCCACTACCTCGTTTTCGCCTCGGCGGCCGCGATCGGTGCGGGCCTGGAGGTGGCGGTCGAGCAGGTCGTCGGCAAGGCGCACATCTCGACGCTGGCCGCGTCGGCGGCGGTGACCCTGCCGACGGCGCTCTATCTGCTCACCGTCTGGGCGCTGCACTCGCGCCACTTCAAGTTCGGCATCACCCAACAGCTGGTGCTGCCGACCACGGCCCTGCTGGTGATCTGCTGCACGTTCCTGGGCGACTGGGCGGTGCTCGCGGCCGGCCTCGTGTCGGCGGGGGCGGTGGCGACCGGGGAGACGCTGACGGCACGCAGGACGGCCCGGGCGGCCGGGACGGCGGCGCGGGCGCCGGTCGCCTGACCAGCCCCACATGGCCGGACAGCCCCACATGGCCGGACATCGCGGGGCCGCGCCGGTGGCTGGACGAGACTGGCCCCATGACAGTTGACGCTCTGACAGATGTCGCCGGGCTGCGCGTGGGGCACGCGACGCGCACCGGCGACGGTTGGCTCACCGGCACCACGGTCGTCCTCGCACCCGAGGGCGGGGCCGTCGCAGCGGTGGACGTACGCGGCGGCGGTCCCGGCACCAAGGAGACCGACGCCCTCGATCCGCGCAACCTCGTGCAGAAGGTCGAGGCGATCGTGCTGACCGGCGGCAGTGCGTACGGGCTCGACGCGGCGTCCGGGGTGATGGCCTGGCTGGAGGAGCGGGGGCGCGGGGTGCGCGTCGGGGTGGATCCGGCGCATGTCGTGCCGGTGGTGCCCGCGGCCTGCGTCTTCGATCTGGGCCGGGGCGGCGACTTCCGGGCGAGGCCGGACGCGGCCACCGGGCGGGCGGCGGTCGAGGCGGCCGCGGCGAGCGAGGCGGGGTCACCCGTGCGGCAGGGGTGCGTGGGCGCCGGTACGGGGGCGACGGTCGGGGCGGTGAAGGGCGGGGTCGGCACGGCGAGCGTCGTTCTCGGCTCGGGGATCACGGTGGCGGCGCTGGTGGTGGCCAACGCGGTGGGGGCGGCGGTGGATCCGGAGACGGGGGTGCTGTACGGGGAGTTGTTCCAGGGGCGTGTGGACTATCCGCAGGAGCAGGTCCATGAGGCCGCGCGGGTGCGCCTCGCGGAGATCGCGGCGAAGAGCGCACCGCCCCCGCTGAACACCACGCTCGCGGTGGTCGCCACGGACGCGGACCTGTCGAAGGCGCAGGCGCAGAAGCTGGCCGGCACGGCGCATGACGGCATTGCGCGTGCCGTGCGGCCGGTGCATCTGCTCAACGACGGGGACACCGTGTTCGCGCTGGCCACCGGGGACCGCCCGCTCGACACCGGGCACCCGCTCGCGCTGAACGAGCTTCTCGCGGCGGGCGCGGACACGGTGACGCGGGCGATCGTGCGTGCCGTGCGCGCGGCCGAGTCGGTGGACGGACCGGGTGGAGTGTGGCCGTCGTACGGGGAGTTGTACGGGAAGCGCTGACGACAGGGGCAACACTGAGGGGGTGGCGCCTGCTCCGCGCGGTCGATTGTCGCGGTTGTGTCACGTGATGGCATTCACCGCGAACGGCGGGAACCCGGTCCGGTGACGGTGACCTCTTCCACCGTGGAACGGAACGGATCCCGCAGATCGTAAGAACTGGAGCAGCTCGTGACAACGCCGGACATAGCAGCGCGGCGCGCACTGGGGGCCTGTGCCGCCCTGATGATCGGCGCCCTGACCCTCACCGCCTGTGGTGGGAGCGCCAACGCCGACAACGACGGCAAGGGCGGTGACTCCTCCAAAGCGTCCGCCGCGAAGATCCTGATCTCGGCGAAGGACGGCTCGACAGGCGCGTCGATCAACACGACCGGCGTGAAGGTCAGCGACGGCAAGCTGACCGACGTGAAGATGACGGTGGCGGGGAGCGGGCAGGCCGTGCCGGGTTCCCTGTCCGCCGACGGAGGCAGCTGGCAGCCGAAGGAGCAGCTGGAGCGGGGCACGAAGTACCAGATCTCGGCCACCGCGAAGGACGCCGACGGGCGCACCGCCACCGCCGATTCCGACTTCACCACGGTCACTTCGGCCAACAGCTTCATCGGGACGTACACGCCGGACGACGGCACCACGGTCGGTGTCGGCATGCCGGTGTCGTTCAACTTCGACAAGGCGATCAGCGACCAGAAGGCCGTGCAGTCGCACATCAAGGTCACCTCCAGCAGCGGGCAGAAGGTGGTCGGGCACTGGTTCGGGGCGCAGCGGCTCGACTTCCGGCCCGAGGAGTACTGGAAGGCCGGCTCCAAGGTCACGATGAAGATCGACCTGGACGGCGTCGAGGGCGCGAACGGCGTCCACGGGGTGCAGAAGAAGACGGTCACCTTCACCATCGGCCGCTCGCAGGTGTCCACCGTCGACGTGAACACGCAGACCATGACGGTCGTGCGCGACGGCAAGACCCTCAAGTCCGTTCCGATCTCGGCGGGCAGCGCGGAGTTCTCCACCTACAACGGGCAGATGGTGATCTCCGAGAAGTACAAGAAGCTGCGCATGGACAGCCGCACGGTCAATCTCGCCGACGCGTACGACATCAAGGACGTGCCGAACGCGATGCGGCTGACGCAGTCGGGAACCTTCCTGCACGGCAACTACTGGTACAACAAGGGCAACCCGCCCTTCGGCAGCCAGGGCACCAGCCACGGCTGCGTCGGCCTGCGGGACGTCCAGGGCGGACAGGGAGACACCCCTGCCAAGTGGTTCTACGACAACTCGATCCTCGGCGACGTGGTGATCGTCAAGAACTCCCCCGACAAGAACGTGACGCCGGACAACGGACTCAACGGCTGGAACATGACGTGGAGCGAGTGGGTCGCGGGCAGCGCCGCGTGACCCACGGAACTCACTGAAGTACCGTCCCAACAGGGATTCTTGACGGTTCGTCGGGCCGTGCGGGAACTTCTCGCGCGGCCCGCGCGTTTTACCGGACGTACGTTTTCTCGGTTCCCGGACATGATGTCCGCCCGAGGGGCTACGGTATGCACCCACAAGGTGACATGCAGCAACGCCGGGAGAAACCTTGAGCGTTCCGTACGAGACGGCAGCGTACGAACCACCCGAGTCGCCGGAGTCTCCGGAGGAGCACCTCGCGCGACTCCTCGGCCGCGCCCTGAACTCCTTCGAGCTGCCCGACGAGACGATACGGCGGCTCGACTGTGCGCTGGCTCATGACAGCTCACTGCACTCCGCGCACCACAGCGCGGGGCTGCATCGCGAGACGTACCGACATACCTGGCTGCTCGCCGACGGCTCGGCGCTCACCCTGTGGGAGCTCGTCCACAACACGGCGCGCGACCGGGCGCCCCAGCACGAGGTGTATGTCGACGAGGAGGAGCTGCGCGCCGCGACCGCGCGGCTGCCACTGCCGCCGGACGCGCCGGACTTCGAGCTGCCGGTGACGGTGCAGCTGTCGCCGATACCCGCGCCTCGGCACGCGTATGTGCCGGACGACTCGGCCGACCACGCGCGCCGGCTGCTGCGCCGGGCGGAGAACGCCGACCGGCCGGACGCGGAGACGGCCGCGCTGCTGACCACGGCGTTCGCGCACCAGATCACGCAGGCGTTCGGACGCCCGAGCCGCATGGGGCGCGCCGGCTTGTGCTTCTCGCTCTACGAGCACGCCTTCCTGCTGCACGACGGCAAGGAGGTCTCCCTCTGGGAGGTCGAGCACACGGCGACGCCGGACGGGCGGCACATGTGCGAGGTGTACGTCAGCGAGGACGCGGCACGCGATGCGATGGAGCGACGGGCGGCGCAGGTTTCGTAACGCCCCTCTTTTTCAGCGGCCGTCGCCGAGCTGTCGTACGAGGCCCGCGAACGCGTCCCGTTCCGCCGGGGTCAGTTCCACCGCCTCCAGCTCGGGGGCGGTCTGCCGCTGGTGCGGGAGCGCGGAGAGAGCCGGGCCCGTGCGCCGCGGCGACGATTCGAGGCGGGCCCGGCGCAGGACGCGGGCCAGGCCCATCACCCAGAGCACGGCCGCCAGGGCGAGGACGACCGGCCCCAGCAGCTGGAGGAACGAGACGTGCTCAGGCATGCGCCCCAGTAGACACCACGGTCCGGGCCTATGGGCCCGGACCGTGACGTATCTCGCAGGTGCCGTGAACAACTCACAGCGCCCCAAAGGGACAAGCGGGTGGCTTGCCCGGCGGAGGGCTTACGCCGCCACCGGCTGCTTCGCCTCCGCGGTAGCGGCCACCGGGGAACCGGCGGCCGAGGTGCCCTCCGGGGCCGTCTTGCGCATGCCCTTCAGGAGGATGACCAGGCCGGCCGTGACCGCCGTACCGACCGCGATGGCCAGCAGGTAGAGGAACGGCTTGCCGATCAGGAAGGTGACCCAGATGCCGCCGTGCGGGGCGCGCAGGGTCGAGCCGAAGGCCATGGTCAGCGCGCCGGTGACCGCGCCGCCCGCCATGGAGGCGGGGATCACGCGCAGCGGGTCGGCCGCGGCGAACGGGATCGCGCCCTCGGAGATGAAGGAGGCGCCCAGCACCCAGGCCGCCTTGCCGTTCTCGCGCTCGGCCGTGGTGAACAGCTTCTTGCGGACCACGGTGGCCAGGGCCATGCCCAGCGGCGGGACCATACCCGCGGCCATGACGGCGGCCATGATCTTCATTGCGGAGTCGCTGGGGGCCTGCACGGCGATACCGCCGGTGGCGAAGGCGTACGCGACCTTGTTGACCGGTCCGCCCAGGTCGAAGCACATCATCAGGCCGAGCAGGATGCCGAGCAGGACCGCGTTGGTACCGGAGAGGCCGCTGAGCCAGTCGGTCATGCCCTTCTGCGCCTCGGCGATGGGCTTGCCGATGACGACGAGCATCAGGAAGCCGACGGCGATCGAGGAGAACAGCGGGATCACGACCACCGGCATGATGCCGCGCAACACCGGCGGAATCTTGATGCGCTGGATGCCGAGGACGACCGCACCGGCGATCAGACCGGCGGCCAGACCGCCGAGGAAGCCCGCGTTGATGTTGGCGGCGATCATGCCGCCGACGAAGCCGGGCACGAGACCGGGCCGGTCCGCCATGCCGTACGCGATGTAGCCGGCGAGGACGGGGATCAGGAAGCCGAAGGCGACGACGCCGATCTGGAACAGCAGCGCCGCCCAGCTGTCGACCTGCAGCCAGTCGAAGTGCTCGGTGACCGGCTTGGCCTTGTTGATCTCCCAGCCGCCGATCGCGAACCCGAGCGCGATCAGCAGACCGCCCGCCGCGACGAACGGGACCATGTAACTCACGCCGGACATCAGCCACTTGCGCAGCTTCGTGCCGTAGCCCTCGCCGGGCTCGCCGGCGCGCTCGACGGGGGTGCCACCGCCGGGCCTGGCGGCCGCGGTGACCTCACCGCGGGCCGCCTTCTCACGCACCTCGGCGATGAGTTCGGCCGGGCGGTTGATGCCCGCCTTCACGCCGACGTCGACGGTGGGCTTGCCGGCGAAGCGGTCCTTCTCCCGTACGGACACGTCGTGGGCGAAGATCACGCCGTCCGCCGCCGCGATGACGGCCGGGTCGAGGCGGCTGAAGCCGGCCGAGCCCTGCGTCTCGACGACGAGCTCGACGCCCGCCTCACGGCCCGCGTTCTCCAGGGACTCGGCCGCCATGTACGTGTGGGCGATGCCGGTCGGGCAGGAGGTGACGGCGACGATACGGAAGGGACGCTCGCCGGACGCCTGGGCGGGGGCGTCGGAGGTGGTGCCCGTGGCGGCGTCGGCGGAGGCCGCCACCGACGACGCCACGGAGTCTGCGGGCTCTTCCGAAGCGGCGGCATCGGCCGCCGGGGGCTCCTCGCCGCGGATCAGCGCCGCCGCCGACACCGCGTCGCCCGCCGACCGCAGCGCGTCCGTGAACTCGGCGTTCATCAGCTGGCGGGCCAGCGACGACAGGATCGTCAGGTGGGCGTCGTCCGCACCGGCGGGGGCGGCGATCAGGAAGATCAGGTCGGCAGGACCGTCCGCCGCGCCGAAGTCGATACCGGCGGCGCTGCGCCCGAAGGCGAGCGTCGGCTCGGTGACGTGTTCGCTGCGGCAGTGCGGGATGCCGATGCCGCCGTCGAGGCCGGTGGGCATCTGTGCTTCGCGCGCGGCCACGTCGGCGAGGAAGCCGTCGAGGTCGGTCACCCGGCCCAGGGCCACCATGCGCTCGGCGAGGGCACGCGCCGCCGCTTCCTTGGTGTCGGCGGACAGGTCGAGATCGACCAGGTCCGCGGTGATCATGTCGCTCATCGCGGGCTCCTTCGCTCGCGTATCGCCCGGGGAGTCTGGTGGGCGGTGAAGGGGACGGGGGTGCCGTGGGGGGTGGTGTGACTGCGGTGGGGGGTGGCGGAGGTGAGGGAGGCGGGATCGGGGAAAACCCGCCTCCCCCGGGCGGCAGAGCGGCTCAGGAGGCTCTGCCGGCCGTCGGCGGGCGTGAGTAACGCCGAGCTTCGCCGGTTGCGGACCGGATCGGCAAGAACTGTGACAAACACGACATTCGTCATGACACCGGCTCCTTCAGTACGCGATCCAGCGGCACCTCGGCCGTGACCGTCACCGCCGCCATGTCCAGGTCACCCGGAGCCGGCATCACGCTGCCGGGGAGCTGCACGGCCGCCGCGCCATGGGCGACCGCCGAGGCGAGGGCCGCCGGGCCGCTGCCGCCGGCGATCAGGAACCCGGCGAGGGAGGAGTCACCGGCGCCGACATTGCTGCGTACGACGTCCACGCGCGCACTGGCGAACCAGGCGCCCGCGTCGTCCACCAGCAGCTGCCCGTCGGCGCCCAGGCTCGCGAGCACGGCGCGCGCGCCCATCTCGCGCAACTCCTCGGCCGCCTTCACCGCGTCACCCACGGTCGACAGGGGGCGCCCGACGGCCTCCGCGAGCTCCTCGGCGTTCGGCTTCACCACGTCGGGCCGCGCGCGCAGCGCTTCGAGGAGGGCGCGCCCGGAGGTGTCCAGCGCGATCCGCGCGCCGCCCGCGTGCGCCCGGGCGACCACATCGGCGTACCAGGACGGCGCGAGCCCTCGGGGCAGGCTTCCGCAGCAGGCGATCCAGTCGGCGTCGCGGGACTGCTCGCGGACCGTCTCCAGGAGCAGCTCCTGCTCGGCCGCGGACAGCTCGGGACCGGGCGCGTTGATCTTCGTCAGTACCCCGTCCGACTCCGCGAGCGCGATGTTCGAGCGGGTGGCCCCGGCGACCGGGACCGGCGCCACCTCGATGCCCTGCGCGTCGAGCAGGTCGGCGACAAGCGCGCCGGGCGCACCACCCAGGGGCAGTACCGCGACCGTGCGCTGCCCGGCGGCCGCGACGGCGCGCGAGACGTTCACGCCCTTGCCGCCCGGGTCCATGCGCTCGCCGGTGGCGCGTATGACCTCGCCACGGTCGAGGGACGGGACCTCGTAGGTGCGGTCCAGAGACGGGTTCGGGGTGACGGTGAGGATCATGCGCGCACTACTTCCGTGCCGCCGCGCTCGATCGCGGTGGCGTCTTCGGGGCTCAGCCCGCTGTCGGTGATCAGCAGGTCCACGTCGCTCAGGTCACCGAACCGGGCGAAGTGCTCCTGGCCGTGCTTGGAGGAGTCGGCGAGGAGGACGACGCGGCGGGCGGCGGCGACGGCGGCACGCTTGACCGCGGCCTCGGCGAGGTCGGGGGTGGTCAGACCGTGCTCGGCGGAGAAGCCGTTGGCCGCGACGAACAGCACGTCCGCCCGGATCTCGCCGTACGCCCGCAGCGCCCAGGCGTCCACGGCCGCGCGCGTACGGTGCCGTACGCGTCCCCCGACCAGGTGGAGCTGGATGCCTGGGTGGTCCGCGAGGCGGGCCGCGATGGGCAGGCTGTGCGTGACGACGGTGAGGGACGCCTCCAGCGGCAGCGCGGCCGCGAGGCGGGCCACCGTCGTACCGGCGTCGAGGATCACCGTGCCCTCGGTGGGCAGCTCGGCGAGGGCCGCCTTGGCGACGCGGTCCTTCTCGTCGGCCGCCGTCGACTCGCGCTCGGCGAGGTCCGGCTCGAAGTCCAGACGCCCGGCCGGGATCGCACCGCCGTGCACCCGGCGCAGGAGCCCGGCGCGGTCGAGGGCCTTCAGATCCCGGCGGATCGTCTCCGCCGTCACCTGGAACTCCTCGGCCAGCGACAGGACGTCCACTCGGCCGCCGTCACGGGCGAGCCGGAGGATCTCCTGCTGCCGCTCCGGTGCGTACATGTCCGTTCGCCTCCGAACTGTGCCCGAACTTGTGGTTTCGACGGGAGGCTACGCCCGGATTTCCGGAAAGTAAACAGGTTCGGGCCCAATCGGGCATGAACGGGCTTCCGAGCTGGGGCGACACGGATCCGAGCCGGGGCGATACGGAAACGACGAGGGGCCCGGCACCGAAGTGCCGGGCCCCTCCCCCGCTCTGGCCCCGCTCAGCCCACCAGCGCGGGCTCCTTCTCGCTCGCCGGCGACGGCTCCTCGGCCGCTACCTCGACGTGCTGTGCCGGGCGCTTCGGCAGGGCGAACATCAGGAGGAAGATGACGGCCATCACCGCGGCCACCCACCCGAGCGCGTTCTGGAAGCCGTCCGCGAAGGCCATGCCGGCCGCCGTGCGCTCCGTGGCCGCGGTCAGCCGGTCGTCGACGACGCCGAAGAAGACCACCGAGACCAGGCCGAGGCCGAGCGCGTTGCCCATCTGCTGAACGGTGTTGATCAGACCGGACGCCGAGCCCGCGTGCTCGCGCGGCACGTCGGAGAGGATCGCGTCCGTCAGGGGCGCCACGATCAGGCCCATGCCGACGCCCATGACGACCAGGGGCAGGGCCATCTGCCAGGGGGCGATGGACAGGCCGTAGCGGCTGGACTCCCAGATGTAGAGCAGCACGCCGATCGCCATCACCAGCGCGCCCGCCTGGAGCACCTTGCGGCCGAAGCGCGGGACCAGCTTCTGGACGGACATACCGGCCGCCGTCGAGACAGCGATCGAGAACGGGATGCCGGTCAGGCCGGCCTTCAGCGGGGTCCAGCCGAGGCCGAACTGCATGTACAGCGTCCAGACCAGGAAGAAGATGCCGAGCGCGACGCCGAAGACGGTCTGTACGGCGATGCCGGCCGCGAAGCTCTTCACCTTGAACAGGGAGAGTTCGATCAGCGGGGAGCCGTCGCGGGCCGCCTTCCGCCTCTCGTACGCCACCAGCGCCGCGAGCACGACGAACGCGCCCGCCATCGACACGTACCCCCACAGCGGCCAGCCGAGCTCGCGGCCCCGGGTCAGCGGGTAGAGCAGCATCAGCAGGCCGAGGGTGACCAGGGCGACGCCGACGAGGTCGAGCTTCAATGCCTTCGGCGCCTTGGACTCGGTGATGAAGCGGCTGCCGAGGATCAGGCCCGCGATGCCGACCGGGAGGTTGATGAGGAAGATCGGGCGCCATTCGAGGCCGAAGAGGTTCCACTCCGTCAGCAGTGCGCCGAGGAGCGGGCCCATGACCGCACCGAGGCCGACGACCGCGCCGAACAGGCCGAAGACCTTGCCGCGTTCGTGCGCCGGGAAGGTGGCGTGCACGATCGACAGGACCTGCGGGACCATCAGCGACGCCATCGCGCCCTGCAGGATGCGGGAGGCGACCAGCATCTCCGGGTTCGCGGCGAAGCCGCACAGGGCCGAGGCGAGGGTGAAGCCGCCGATGCCGATGAGGAACAGCCGCTTGCGGCCGTGGATGTCGCCGAGACGGCCGCCGGTGATCAGGCCTGCGGCGAACGCGAGGGCGTAACCGGCGGTGATCCACTGGATCTGGCTGAACGTCGCGCCGGCCTCCCGCTGGATCGACGGGATCGCGATATTGACGATCGTGACGTCGACGAGGTCCATGAAGGCCGCGGTCATCACGATCGCGAGGGCGAACCAGCGGCGGCGGTCGCCTGCGGCGGGCTGCGTGGGCGGTGCGTTGTGGCGGATCGCGGGGTGGAGCCCGGGCTCTGTCTCTGTCCCGGCTGAGGTCCTTGAGGTCATGGTGTGAAGCTATGCCCGCATTAGGTCAGATCGCGTCCTAGTTCTGCGGCATCCTCGGATTCATGACGACGGACACTCCGGCACGGCTTCTGACGCTCCTGTCCCTTCTGCAGACGCCCCGCGAATGGCCCGGCGGTGAGCTCGCCGACCGGCTCGGGGTGTCCCGGCGTACGGTGCGGCGGGACATCGACCGGCTGCGGGAACTGGGGTATCCCGTGCAGGCGACCAAGGGGGCCGACGGTGGTTATCGGCTCGTGGCGGGCAAGGCGATGCCGCCGCTCGTCCTGGACGACGAGGAGGCCGTCGCCATCGCGGTCGGGCTGCGGGCCGGGGCCGGGCATGCGGTCGAGGGGGTGGAGGAGGCGTCCGTGCGGGCGCTGGCAAAGCTGGAGCAGGTGCTGCCGGCGCGGTTGCGGCACCGGGTGACGACGCTTCAGGCCGCGACCACGCCGCTGATCAGTGGGGACGGGGCGAGTATCGCGCCCGAGACGCTGACCGTGATGGCGTCGACTGTGGCGGGGCGGGAGCGGTTGCGGTTCGCGTACCGGGCCGGGGACGGCACGCAGTCGCGTCGCTTGACCGAGCCGTATCGGCTGGTGTCCACGGGGCGGCGCTGGTACCTCGTCGCCTACGACCTCGATCGGGACGACTGGCGGACGTTCCGGGTGGACCGGGTGAGCGAGCCGTTCGCGACGGGGGCGCGGTTCGCTCCGCGGGAGTTGCCGACGGGGAGTGCGGCGGAGTATCTGCGGCAGTCGATGTGGCGGCGGCAGGAGACGTACGAGTTCTCGGTGACGTTCGATGCGCCTGCGGAGTTTGTCGCGGCTCGGTTGCCGGGGTGGTTGGGGGTGCCTGAGCCGGTGGATGACGGGCGGCGGTGTCGGCTGCGGGGGGCTGCGGGGGAGCGGCTCGCCTTCGGGC
>NZ_LLZG01000219.1 GCF_001509475.1 Streptomyces regalis | reverse complement strand
AGACGTCATCTCATTTGGTGAGCCTGCGGTAGCAGATCAGGGTGCAGGCGATGCTGGTGAAGGCGAGGAAGTGGTCGGCTTTGCGTTCGTAGCGGCGGTGCAGACGTCGGCATCCGGCGAGCCAGGCCATGGTGCGTTCGATGGTCCAGCGGTGGCGGCCGAGTCGTTGCGAGGTCTCGATGCCCTTGCGGGCGATGCGATGCCGGATGCCTCGGCCGGATAACCATCGCCGCAGGTGGTTGTAGTCGTAACCCTTGTCGGCGTGGAGTTTGTGCGGCTTGCGCCGCCTGCGTCCCCGGCGGGAGCGGATCGGCGGTATGCCCTTCACCAGGGGGATCAGTGCCTGGCTGTCGTGCGTGTTGGCGCCCGAGATGCCGACGGACAGGGGCAGGCCGGTCCGCTCCGTGATCAAGTGGATCTTTGACCCGTACTTGCCCCGGTCTACAGGATTCGGGCCTGTCAGATCCCCCTTTTCAAGGCCCGCATATTGACCGAGTCGATCGCGCACCGGGACCAGTCCAGCTCGCCGCGGGATCCCAGTTCATCGAGGACCAGGCGGTGGAGTTTGGCCCACACCCGGGCCTTCGTCCACTCGGTGAATCGTCGGTGAGCCGTCGCGCCGGACGGCCCGAACGACGCAGTCGGCAACTGCTGCCACGTGCAGCCAGAGGTCGCCACGAAGACGATCGCGGCCAGTACTTCGCGGTCACCGTGCCGACGCCGGCCACCGCCCTGAGGCCGCGACGGCGCCTCCGGTACCACCCGCGCGAACAGCTCCCACAACTCGTCCGGCACCAGCCGCTCAACGATCCCTGCCACGACCGGCAGCTTACCCAGCCAAATGAGATGACGTCT
>NZ_LLZG01000218.1 GCF_001509475.1 Streptomyces regalis | reverse complement strand
GTGTTCCGGCCCTGGTCGTGCCACCAGCGGCGGATCGATTCCACCGCGAACGCGGCGGTGTCGTGGTCGGTGCCGACGTTGACCCAGCCGGTGTTCGTAGCGAGATCGTAGATCCCGTAGGGGACGGCCTTGCCCAGTTGCGGGTCGGCGAAGTCGTGGACGTTCACCCGTACTGGATCGGCCGCGGGCCGCCACTGCCGTCCGCTGTTCTTGAACTCGCCGACGAGCTCCTTTTTCTTGGTGTCGACGCTGATCACGGGCTGGCCGGTGTCCCGGTGCTCTCGGGCCTGCTCGTTGAGATAGCGGAACTGGGCATCCCGGTCCGGATGCTGGCTGCCCTCGATGGTCTTGGCGTTGGCCTGCAGGCTGAAGCCCTCCTCGCGCAGCAGGCCGGCGACGGTGTCGGCACTGACCCGGTGTCCGGCCCGGGTCAGCTCCCGCGCGAGCGTGCGGGTCGACTTCACCGTCCACCGCAGCGGCGACATCGGATCACCCCGCACATCCGGCTCCACCAGCGCCAACAGCGCCGGCCGCAGCCCCGGATCCAGATCCGCGACCCGCTTACGGCCTCCACCCGGACGTCGCACCCGCCCCAGCGGCGCCTCACCGGCCTCCAGCTCGAACACACCTTTGCGGACCGTGGTCTCGCTGACCGCAGCCGCCCGCGCGACGGCCCGAACGCCGCCATGACCCAGAGCACGCGCCTCCGCGGCCATCAACAGCCGCCGCTGCCGCTCGTCCAAATGCGGCAGCAACACCGCGAGCTTCACAGCGAGTTGGTCACGTGTCTCGTCCGGGATGGGCATACCACACCAACGATCCCCAGAACGGGAAGCAACACCTTGATTCCCTGCAAGCCCT
>NZ_LLZG01000217.1 GCF_001509475.1 Streptomyces regalis | reverse complement strand
GCGTCGTTCGAGCGGGCGGCTTGCGGGTCGGGTGGGGCCGTGTGTGCGGCCGGCTGAGGGCGGTGGGGCGCATGTGTTGGCGTCCCTGCATGCCCGCGGCTTGCGGGTGTGGTGGCTCTCGGGGCGCGGCAGGCAGGGGCTTCACGGCGGTCGGCTTCCGGATATTTCGCGTGTCAACTTCCGGTCCCCGCTGCTAGGTTGACGCGCATGTACCTCCTCTTGGCATAGGGCACGCCCTGCCCGCGCACGGTGTACGGCCGGTCGGCCGTGACCGGCGCGGCGATGCGGCGTCCCCTTTTCCGCCTCGAGTCGAGGAACCTCCGTGTCTTCCACGTCTGTCGTGCGGCCTTCGTATGCCGCCGTTCTCCGGATCCCGTATGCCCGCCGTACCTTCGCCGCCGCCCTGCTCGGCAGGCTGTCGTACGGCATCGTCCCGCTGTCCGTGATGCTCGCCGTGAGCCGGGCCTCCGGGTCGTATGCGGTGGCGGGTGTCGTGATGGCGCTGTTCTCCGGGACCAGCGTCTTTCTGTCGCCCGCGAGGGCGGCCCTGATCGACCGGTACGGGCCGCGCCGGGCGCTCGTGCCGATGGTCGCGGCCTATACCGCCTCACTCGGGCTGTTGACGGTGATCGTCTGGCGCCCGGGCACCGCCTCGTCGCCCGTGCTGGGCGCCGTGACCGCCGCCGCGGGCGCCTGCACTCCGCCGCTGGGGCCGACCATGCGGGCCGTGTGGGGCAGGCTCGCCGTCGACCGGGCGCTGGTGCAGCGCGCCTACAGCGTCGCAGATGAGCTGAGGTTTCCTGGGCGGACCTGGGTTTTCCTGGATGCCGGGAAAGCGGCCGGTGGTGCTGGGCAGGGGATGGATGCCTGCCGG
>NZ_LLZG01000216.1 GCF_001509475.1 Streptomyces regalis | reverse complement strand
GGCTTTGTGCGGGCTGCGGTGAGCGGTGCAGGCCGTGCACGCCGGCAGCGACTGCACCGCGGACGGGACAGGCTGCCAGCGGGCGCAGGCGGTGCCCGCCGTGCCGATGGCAGCGGGCGGGGGCTGGCGGGGCAGGGCGCGGGCGAGGTGGGCGGGGGGGGTGCGGGGGAAGTCGGACAGGCGGCGGGCGGCTTCGGTGCTGAGGTGGATTTCGGTGGCGGGCTGGGCCGCAACGGTGCCGGTGACGGTGATGTGCAGGCCGTCGAGGAGTTGGGCGGGGGAGAGGTGGTAGGCGGCGGCGAGGCGGGTGAGGTAAGAGGCTGCTGTCTCGCGGGGCAGCGGCCGTACGCGCAGTGTGCCGGGCGGGGTGGGCCACATGGTGCTGGCCGGCACCGCAGGGCGGCTTGCGGTGTGGGAGGTCACCGGCTGCTGAGTTTCACCTCGGTGTCCGGTAAAACTCTCATCCTGATGTCCTGTGCCCCTCTGCTGCTATAGCCCTTGTCACGTGCTCATTTGCCGGGTCTTGGCAGGAATCAAGGACGGCAGTCGGTGAGAAACCGATGTGACGTCATATGAAAAAGCGCATGACATTGAAGTGAGAATCCCGATAGCAGGCACTGCCTGACCTGCAGGTTCTTCTGGGTTGGGGGTGAGATTTGCGCGGGGCTGCTGTAGGCATCGCCATGGTGAACGTCCAGGCGAACAGGTCGATCAGTTTCTGTGCGGCGGCGGTGTCGCCGTCGAGGTTGGCGATGAGTGCGGTGACGTTGACGGTGGTGTTACGAACACCGGCTGGGTCAACGTCGGCACCGACCACGACACCGCCGCGTTCGCGGTGGAATCGATCCGCCGCTGGTGGCACGACCAGGGCCGGAACAC
>NZ_LLZG01000215.1 GCF_001509475.1 Streptomyces regalis | reverse complement strand
GAGCGTTTTCCAACCTCACGCTGATGCGTGGTGAAGGACGAGGACGGCCTTCACCACGTCGGTGATGCGGTTGGTGCTGCAGCGGAGTTTCCGCAGGAGGCGCCAGCTCTTGAGGGTGGCCATGGCCCGCTCGCCGAGGCAACGGATCTTGGCGTGGGTGGTGTTGTGGCGGCGCTTCCATCGCTTGAGGCGGCGGCCCCGAAACGGAACCCGGACGGATCCGCCGGCTCCTTGATATGCCTTGTCCGCCCAGCATTTGAGCCCAGCATCGGCGAGGGCTTCGATGATGCCGTGCTGTCGCGCGGCGGTCAGGTCGTGAGTTGAGCCGGGAAGCGCCGGCGAGGCCCAGAGCAGCCGTCCGAAGGGATCGGTGAGGACCTGGACGTTCATGCCGTGGCGTTTGTGTTTCCCGGAGTAGTACGGGGTGTCGGCGGCGATGCGGTCGATCGGCAGCAGGGTGCCGTCGAGGATGACGAACGCCTTCGCCCGGATCGTCGTCATCGCCTCGTCCAGGGACGGGGCGAGGTCTGCCAGGGCCTCGACGGCTTCACGTATGTAGCGGTAGACCGTCGCGATCCCGATGCCGAATCCGGCGGCGAGCTGGGCGTAAGTGTCACCGCACCGCAGGTGGGCCAGGGCGAGCAGGGCCTGGCGTGCGGCAGGAAGGCGCCGCCACCGTGTCCCGATCTCCCGCCGTCTGACTGTCAGTTGTCCGGTCAGGAACCGCAGGGTGCGGCTGGACAGATCAATCGAGGACGGGTAGACAAGCACGCGAAGCTCCTGGCGGACACGGGCGATCTTGGTCGAGAACCCGTCTACCAGGAGCTTCGTCGTTGCGCAGGACAGTCCAACTCGCGGTCAGACACCGCCAGCTTGCAAAGGGCTCA
>NZ_LLZG01000214.1 GCF_001509475.1 Streptomyces regalis | reverse complement strand
CTCCCTGATGCGGTCGTGGAACGCGGACCTGCTCAGGTCACACGGCATCCGGTTCAACGCGGTCAGCCCCGGCCCGGTGAACACCCCGCTCTACTCCAAGCTCGGGATCGAGGACCCCGCGCAGCAGGCGGCGGTTGTGGAGGCGATCAGCTCCGGCATCCCGCTGGGCCGCATGGGTATGCCCGAGGAGGTCGCGGAAGCCGTCGTGTACCTGGCCTCCGATGCCTCGGCCTTCGCGGTGGGCCAGGACCTTATCCTGGACGGCGGCCAGACCGTCCTCTGACAGCGAGGATGCGGCCGGGAGACGGGCGAGGGGCGTGGGTATGTCGGTGGCGGACCGTGACCGAGCGGAAAGCGGTGGCGATGCGTGCCGGGCCGGGTATCACGCGCAGATCAAAGAGGAGAACCGTGCGCGTATTATCCGCGCCGCCCGCGACCTCTTCCTCGCCCGGGGATACGACAAGACCTCCCTGGCCCAGATCGCCAAGCAGGCCCGCGTCTCCACCGGCACCCTCTTCAAGCGGTACCCCTCCAAGGCTGCGCTGTTCGCGGCCGTCACCTCCGAACAGTGGCAGCTGGATGTGCAGTACGCCGAACCGCCCCCGCCCGGTGATCCCCGGTACGGTCTGGACCACATCGGCCGCGACTACGCCTGCCTGGTCTCGCGGCCCGGCACGGCGGCGCTGTGCCGCCTCATCATCACCGAACTACCCCAGATGCCGGAACTCGCCGACATCGTCGGCACCGGCTTCGCCATCGACCGCGGACCCTTCTTCGACCGGCTCCGCGACTACCTGGAAGCCGAAGCCCAGGCCGGCACACTCGACTTCCGTTCGGCCGACGGACAGCCACAGTCGGCATCCGAAGTGGCCGAACAGTTCCTCGGCATGATCTGCAG
>NZ_LLZG01000213.1 GCF_001509475.1 Streptomyces regalis | reverse complement strand
GGCCCCTGAACTCACCCTCATTGCGTGAGATCTGGACGCGGCCGGGCCACCACCGCCAGTGATGGTCACGAGCTGCAAGCCCGGGCATTCATGCCCGGGTCATGTTGACTAATGCCCGCTTCTATGGCCCGGTGTCCTTCGTCGACGCCGAGTTCGAGCAGGAGTGCAGGTTCGACGGCTCGGCCTTCTTGTGCGACGGCGCCACGTACCGCAGTCGGCCTTCCGCCGCCGACGCCACGTCCGTCGACTTCACGCGGGCCATCCGGCAGGGACGCGCGTCCTTCCAGGGCATCTGGGTCGCACGGAGGTGGGTGCTGACGGGCGGGCGTTTCTACGAGGGCCTGACCGGGACGGCGCGGTGCGAGGACACGGTGGTCCTGAAGGGGGCCACGCTGGAGAAGAGCGGGGCTTGCCATCTATGGGCGGCTCAAGCGGGGTTGAGACGGCGGCGGGGTGGTCGGGGGCTTCGCGCCGCCTTCGCGGGCTTTGGCTTCAGCGGACGGTTTCCCGGTCGTGCTTGGCGCCGAGCTCGCACCACACGTACTTGCCGTGGCCGCGTCCGTCGGCTCCGGGGCCGTTGATCTGGAACCAGCCCCAGTCGTCGGCGTAGGCGTGGATGAGGTGGAGGCCTCGGCCGGTTTCGTCGTCGCCCTCCGATGTCGACAGGTTTTCCGTGGGTGGTGTGGGGTCGGTGTCCCAGGCGCCGAGGCGGAAGGAGCGGCCGGAGTGGCGGAGCTTCAGGGCGGCGGGGCCGGTGGTGTGGCGGAGGGCGTTGGTGAGGAGCTCGGAGGCCAGGAGCTGGGCGGGTTCGATGAGGGTGGGGAGGTGGTGGGTGGTGAGGATGTGGGCGAGGGTGCGGCGGGAGATGGCCACGGCTCGGGGGTCGTGGGGGATGTAGAGGGTGTATTCCCAGGTGG
>NZ_LLZG01000212.1 GCF_001509475.1 Streptomyces regalis | reverse complement strand
GCCGATGACTGGTTGCGGTCGTTGCCGGGGTTGGAGGGGCCGGAGCGGCTCGGGGATCGGGGACGGGCGTTGGCGTGGCTGGACGGGGAGCGGGCGGGTCTGGTGGCGGCGGTGGGCTGGGCGCGGGAGGAGCGGTTCGCAGACGCGGCGGTGCGGCTGGCCCTGTATCTGGGGGAGTACCTGCACTGGCGGCGGTATTTCGACGACTTGATCGCCGTCGCGGAGGCCGCGCGAGAGGCCGCCCACCGTGCCGGGGACCGGCTGAACGAGGCCATCGCGTGGGACCACCTCGGCAATGCCTTGCGGGCGACGGGTCGGGCGGGGGAGGCGATCGAGGCCCACACCCGCGCCCGCGACCTGCACCAGGCCACCGGAGACCGCCATCGCGAGGCCTGCGTGTGGAACAATCTCGGCCTCGCGCTGCGGGAGGCGGGCCGGGCGAAGGAGGCGATCGACGCCTACACCCGCGCCCGCGACCTGCACCAGGCCACCGGAGACCGCCACGGCGAGGCCGGCACGTGGGACAACCTCGGCCGCACCGAGCACGAGGCGGGCCGGGCGAAGGAGGCGATCGAGGCCCACACCCGGGCCCGCGATCTGTCCCGGGCCGTCGGAGACCGCCACGGCGAGGCCATCGCATGGCACAACCTCGGCAGCACCCTGCGGGAGGCAGGTCGCGCGGAGGAGGCGATCGAGGCGTACGGCAAGTCCCTGGATCTCCTCCGGGGGTTCGAGGATTGGTACCACGAGGGGCTGGCCCTCTACAACCTGGCCCTCGCCCACGAGTCGGCACACCGCCCAGCCGAGGCCCGCACCGCCTACCTCCAGGCCGTCGACGCCTTCACCTGCGCCAACGCCCCCACCGAAGCCGCCCAAGTCCGCACCCGCGCCGCCGAACAACCCGAATACCTCCCCACCCTCACCCCATGCCCGCATGCCCCCGAGC
>NZ_LLZG01000211.1 GCF_001509475.1 Streptomyces regalis | reverse complement strand
GCGGTGGGTGGTTTGCCGTCTGTGGAGGTGGCCGTGGGTGGCTCACCGGGCGCGGGGGTGGCCGTGGATGGTTTGCCGTCTGCGGAGGTGGCCGTGGGTGGCTCACCGTCTGCAGGGGTGGCCGTCGTTGGTTCGCCGGGCGCGGGAGTGGCCGTGGATGATTCGCCCCCTGCAGGGGTGGCCGTGGGCGGTTCGCCGGGCGCGGGGGTGACGGTGGATGATTCGCCCCTTGCGGAGGTGGCCGTGGATGACTCGCCCTCCCGAGAGGTGGCCGCGGGCGGTTCGCCCTCCGCGGCGGAGCCGGGACGCGGCTCGCCGCCCGGCCGGGGATCAGGCCGCTTCACGGGGCCAGGGGGTTCGGCGTGCTTGGCGGCGTCGGGGTCCTGGACGGGGTCGAGGGGTTCGGACTTCTGGGGGGTACCGGCGCGACCACCCCGGCTCGATGCCCCGCCGCCCTTGACGGCATCGGGGCGCCGGACGGAAAGGGGCGCGCCGAAGCGCTTGCTGTCCTGGGCCTCAACGGCATCGGGGTGGTCTGCGGGGTTCGGCGATGGGAAGCCCTTCGCGGCGGCCGGGCTCCCGGCCGCACCGGAAGATCCGGGGCCCCTGGCGGCATCGGCATGCTCGACGGGGCCGGCGTCGGTCGCAGGCCCTGGCCCCGAGCCCTTGGCAGGCTCGCCACCGGGCTGATTCCTCGCGGGCTCACCACCGGGCTGACTCTTCGCGGGCTCACCGCCAGGCTGATTCCTCGCAGGCTCACCACCGGGCTGACTCTTCGCGGACTCACCGCCAGGCTGATTCCTCGCAGGCTCACCACCGGGCTGACTCTTCGCGGACTCACCGCCAGACTGATTCCTCGCAGGCTCACCACCAGGCCGGTTCCCCGCAGGCCCAGCACCAGACCCGCTCCCCGCAGTCCCCGCACCAGATCTGCTCCCCGCAAGCTCACCGCCAGACCGGCTTCACTCTCCCCCCTCCCCCTCCTTCTCC
>NZ_LLZG01000210.1 GCF_001509475.1 Streptomyces regalis | reverse complement strand
ACGGCAAGCGGGTGCACGAGCTGTCGGGCGGGATGCGCCAGCGCGTCGCCCTGGCCCGTGCGCTCGCCCAGGACAGCAAGCTGCTGCTGATGGACGAGCCGTTCGCCGCGCTCGACGCCATCACCCGCGACGTACTGCACGACGAACTGACCCGCATCTGGCGCGAGACGCAGCTGTCGGTCCTCTTCGTCACGCACAACGTGCGCGAGGCGGCCCGCCTCGCCCAGCGCGTCGTCCTGCTGTCCTCCCGCCCCGGCCGCATCGCCCGCGAGTGGACGGTCGGCATCCCGCAGCCGCGCCGCATCGAGGACACCGCCGTCGCCGAGCTGTCCCGGGAGATCACCGAAGAACTGCGTGGGGAGATCCGCCGCCATGGCCAGCACTGAGTCGACCGCCACCGTCAAGGACGGCAACGATCTCGACGGAGTCGAAGCGGGCCTGGACGCCCTGGAGACGGTCCAGACGAGCCGTACACCGCTGCGCGAGACCCTGATCCGCAAGGTCCTGCCGCCCGTCACCGCGATCGCGCTGGTGCTGGTGGTCTGGCAGCTGCTGGTGTGGGCCGAGGCCGCCCCCGCATACAAGCTCCCCTCGCCGTCCGACGTATGGGGCGAGGTCCGCGAGTCCTGGCTCCAGGGCACCCTCTTCGACTACATCTGGACGTCCGTCTCACGCGGCCTGCTCGGCTTCCTCATGGCCCTCGCCATCGGCACACCGCTCGGCCTGCTGGTCGCCCGCGTGAGATTCGTCCGCGCGGCCATCGGACCCATCCTGTCCGGCCTGCAGTCCCTGCCGTCGGTGGCCTGGGTGGCGCCCGCCGTGCTCTGGCTCGGCCTGAACAACTCGATGATGTACGCCGTCATCCTCCTCGGCGCGGTCCCCTCCATCGCCAACGGTCTGGTGTCCGGCGTCGACCAGGTGCCGCCACTGTTCCTGCGAGCGGGCCGCACGCTGGGCGCGACGGGCCTGAAGGGCACCTGGCACATCGTGATGCCGGCCGCGCTGCCCGGCTACCT
>NZ_LLZG01000209.1 GCF_001509475.1 Streptomyces regalis | reverse complement strand
CGCCCCGTCAGACCCGCCGCCCCAAGTACTCCTCGAACGTCCCCTTCCCCACCGCCCGCCCCGGCGTCAGATGGCCGCCCGAGCGGAACCCCCGGTAGCCCTCTCCCCACAGCGGCACGCTCACCACGGCCCGCTTTCGGCCCGTCGCCTTGAGGTACGCGCGGGCCAGTGAATCGAAGGTCCGCACTTCAGGGCCGCCCATGTCCTCCACCCGCCCGGCGGGGGCTGCCAGGGCCAGTTCGGCGAGGCGGTCCGCGACCTCCGCCGCCTCCACGGGCTGGTCCTTCACGCCGGCCGGGAGCAGCATCACGGGCAGCTTGGACAGGATTCCGAACAGCCGTAGCAGCAGGTCGTGGAACTGCGTCGTCCGCAGCACGGTCCAGCCGAGCCCCGACTCCTCGATCAGCGTCTCCACGGCGAGCTTGGTCTTGTAGTAGCCGAACGGCACCCGGTCGATGCCCACGATCGAGATGTAGACCAGGTGCCGTACGCCCGCCTTGCGTGCCGCCGCGATCAGATGCGCCGCCGCCTCCTGGTCACCCCCGCCCGGCGTAGTCGCGCAGTGCACGATCGTGTCCACGCCCTCCACCGCCGCGTCCAGGCCGGGGCCGCCCTTGCGCAGATCGACGGCGTACGGCTGGGCGTGCCGGCTGAGCACCCGCACCTCGTGCCCGTCCGCGCGCAGCCGCTCGGTGACGAGCCGGCCGAGCGTTCCGGTACCGCCGGTCACCAGGATCGTGGTCATGTCGTTCAGTCCCTTCGGACGCCGGGCGCTCCCGGATGGAGCGCCCCTCGTCAGCCTTGACCGAGTACCCGGTGCGGAATGTGACAGACGGCCGTGGAGCCCGTCGTCAAAGGCCCTGCGCCCCGCCCAGCTGACGGCCCGCGAAAGCCAGCTTGTCCGGGTTCACCACGGCTCGGGCGTGCACGACGAGCCCGTCGCTCAGCTCCAGCGCGACCACGCCGAGGAGCGTGTCGCCCGCCCATGCGGCCACCGCCGGCTCGCCGTTGAGCTCGGCCGTCGTGAAGTGGACGCCCTGCATGAACCGCTCGACCAGGCCCACCAGGAAACGGGACACCTTCTCCCGGCCCTCGACCGGCCGCCGGGCCGCCGAGACCTTGCCACCACCGTCACTCGACCAGACCACGTCGGCCGCCAGAAGCTTCTCCAGCCGGGCCAGATCACCGTCCCGGGCCGCTGCCACGAAGGACGCGACGAGTTCTACCTGCCGCTCGGGAGCCGGCTCGAACCGCGACCGCGCCTCACCCACCCGTTGGACCGCCCGCCGGTACAGCTGACGGCAGTTGGCCTCGGTCAGATCCAGCACCTCGGCGATCTCCCGGTGCCCGTACGCGAACGCCTCCCGCAGCACGTACACGGCCCGCTCGGTCGGCGTGAGCCGCTCCAGCAGCACCAGCATCGCCATGGACACGGCGTCGCGCTGCTCGGCGGACTCCAGCGGTCCGAGTGTGCCGTCCGAGGTGACCACGGGCTCGGGCAGCCAGGGCCCGATGTACTGCTCGCGCCGGGCCCTGGCCGAAGTCAGCCGGGTGAGACAGAGGTTGGTGACCACCTTGGCAAGCCAGGCCGCCGGGTGCTCGATCCGCGCACGGTCGGCGCCACTGAACCGCAGGTATGCGTCCTGGACGGTGTCCTCGGCCTCCTCGGCGGAGCCCAGCATCCGATAGGCCAGGCCGAACAGCCGGGGCCGGTGGGTCTCGAACTCGTCGGCGGTCGCGGTCGTCATGCCGTTCACCCTGCCAGAACCACGGGAAGCGGCACCTGGGAGGCCCGGCGGCGGGCAAGGGCCGTCGTCACCGCCGCCGGGCCGTCTGCGCGGGGCTCGGCGGGCTCCGAGGCCCTGCCACCCACCCCGGTCACCGATGTCCGTGCGCTCTCCACTGGAAGAGGCCGCGAAGGGCGACGGGGTTCCCGACCTCCAAAGTCGTTCCTGTCCAGGGAAGTTGCGCCGACCCTAGGGAGGACTAGACCAGTGAGTCAATAGGTATGGACCAACCCTGAATCGGAGAAATCCAGCCAGCCGCCCTGTGAGGCACCCCACAGCATTCGCCCGCATGGACGCGGATCAGGCGTGGCAGACTGGCCGTGTACCAGAAGCAGCGCACTCCGGGGTCGGTGAAAGTCCGAACCGGCGGTTACAGTCCGCGACCCGGTCGCCTCCAGCGGCCGGTTGACCAGGTGAAATTCCTGGACCGACGGTTAAAGTCCGGATGGGAGGCAGTGCGCGGCGGGCGGGCATTCGTGCGCGCCGCCGTACCGGTTCGTCCTTGAGGCGAGCCCTGTCCGGCGTCGCCCCGGTGTCTCTGCTCGTACATTCTGTCGTCATCGACAGCCCCGGAGTCCGTGCCCCTATGCGGCAGGAGGACCCGGGAAGTGTTCACCGGAATCGTCGAAGAGCTGGGCCACGTCACGGCCGTCGAGACCCTCGACGACGCCTGTCGCTTCCGACTGCGCGGTCCCGTCGTCACCGAGGGCGCGAAGCACGGCGACTCCATCGCGGTCAACGGCGTCTGCCTCACGGTCGTCGACCACGAGGGCGACGAGTTCACCGCCGACGTCATGGCCGAGACCCTCAACCGCTCCAGCCTGGGCGTCCTCACCGTCGGCTCCCGCGTCAACCTCGAACGCCCCATGGCCGTGGGCGAGCGCCTCGGCGGCCACATCGTGCAGGGCCACGTCGACGGCACCGGCGAGGTACTGGAGCGCAAGCCCTCCGAGAACTGGGAGATCGTCAAGATCTCACTCCCCGCGGACCTCTCCCGGTACGTCGTCGAGAAGGGCTCCATCACCGTCGACGGCATCAGCCTCACCGTCGTCGACGCCGGGCCCGACTACTTCACCGTCAGCCTCATCCCGACCACCCTCGACCTGACCACGCTCGGCCTGAAGCAGCCCGGCGACCCGGTCAACCTCGAGGTCGACGTCATCGCCAAGTACGTCGAGCGGATGCTGGGCGACCGGCTCTCCTCCGAAGGGGCGACGGCCAAGTGAACTCGCTGAACTCCGAGGCCTTCGCCCTGTTCGGCCAGCACATCCTCTGGTCGGACATGATCGGCAACCTCTTCGGCCTGGCCGCCCTCGCCCTCGGCTGGCGGCGGTCCATATGGACCTGGCCCGTGCAGTTCCTGGCCGGCCTGATCCTCTTCGGCGCCTTCTTCGGCCACCTCACCGGCAGCGCGGGCAAGCAGGCGGTCGTCATGCTCGTCGCCCTGTACGGCTGGTGGCAGTGGCAGCGCGGCAAGGGCCGGACGGCGGACGGCCACATAGCCGTACGGTTCGCGACCTGGCGCGAGCGCGGCGCGATGGTCGCGGCGGCCACCGCCGGCACCGTCGCGGTGGCGCTGCTCTTCAAGGCGTACCCGACCCTGTCCTGGGACCCCTGGCCCGACGCCTACATCTTCGTCGGCACCGTCGTCGCCATGTACGCACAGGCACGCGGCATGGTCGAGTTCTGGTTCGCCTGGCTGCTCGTCGACCTGGTCGGCGTGCCCCTGAACTTCGCCAACGGCTACGCCTTTTCCGGCTTCGTCTACGTCATCTACGGCGCACTCGTCCTGTGGGGCATGCGCGACTGGTGGCTGCGCTCCCGCGAGGACGCGCGGCCCGTCCTGGAAGGAGCGCCGGCATGACCACGGCACCGATTCTGTACAGCACCGACGGCTTCGAGGACCTCACGCTCGACCCGATCGAGCGGGCCATCGCCGACATCGCGGCGGGCCGCCCCGTCGTGGTCGTCGACGACGAGGACCGGGAGAACGAGGGCGACCTCGTCGTGGCCGCCGAGCACGCGACCCCCGAGATCGTCGCCTTCATGATGAGCGAGTGCCGCGGCCTGATCTGCGCCCCCATGGAGCCCGAGGAACTCGACCGGCTGGGCCTCCCGCAGATGGTCGACGACAACACCGAGTCGATGAAGACCGCGTTCACGGTGTCCGTGGACGCCTCGGGGGCGCACGGTGTGACCACGGGCATCTCGGCCTCCGACCGGTCGACCACGCTCCAACTCCTCGCGAGCGGCACGGCGCAGGCCTCGGACTTCGTCCGCCCCGGCCACATCTTCCCGCTGCGCGCCAAGCCCGGCGGCGTCCTCGCGCGCAACGGCCACACCGAGGCCGCCGTCGACCTCGCCCGCCTCGCGGGGCTGCGCCCGGCCGGCGCCATCGTCGAGATCGCCGGCGAGGACGGCGAGATGCTGCGGCTGCCCGAGCTGATCCCGTTCGCCCGCAAGCACGGCCTGACGATCATCTCCATCGAGGACCTGATCGCCTACCGCCGTTCCGCCGAGCCCACCGTCCGCCGCGAGGCCGAGACCCGGCTCCCCACGGCCCACGGCACCTTCAGGGCGTACGGCTACCGCTCCACCGTCGACGGCGTCGAGCACGTCGCCCTCGTGCACGGCGAGATCGGCGACGGCGAGGACGTCCTGGTCCGCGTCCACTCCGAGTGCCTCACCGGCGATGTGTTCGGCTCCCTGCGCTGCGACTGCGGCCCCCAGCTGGACACCTCCCTGCAGCGCATCCAGGCCGAGGGCAGGGGAGTGGTGGTCTACCTGCGCGGCCACGAGGGACGCGGCATCGGCCTGCTGTCCAAGCTGCGCGCGTACGAACTCCAGGAGCGCGGCCGCGACACCCTCGACGCCAACCTCGAACTCGGCCTGCCCGCCGACGCCCGCGACTACGGCGCCGGCGCGCAGATCCTGACGGACCTGGGCATCACCAGCGTCCGCCTGATGACCAACAACCCCGACAAGAGCGACGCCCTCGTGCGGCACGGCATCAAGGTCACCGACCGCGAGCCGATGCCCATACAGGCGGGCGAGCACAACCTCCACTACCTGCGCACCAAGCGGGACCGGATGGGACACGACCTGCCCTGGCTGGACACGGCCCCCGTGTCCACCTGCAGCAACCAGTAGCACTACGAGGAGACACAAGAACGTGAGCGGCAAGGGCGCACCGGAGCTGTCCGTACGCAATGTGGGCGACCTTCGGGTCGCGGTCATCGCGGCGCAGTGGCACGAAAAGGTGATGGACGGTCTGGTCGACGGCGCGCTGCGCGCCCTGCACGACCTGGGGATCGACGAGCCGACCCTCCTGCGGGTCCCCGGCAGCTGGGAACTCCCGGTCGTCGCCAAGGTCCTCGCGGGCCGCGGCTACGACGCGATCGTGGCCCTCGGCGTCGTCATCCGCGGCGGCACCCCCCACTTCGAGTACGTCTGCCAGGGCGTGACCCAGGGCCTGACCCAGGTCTCGGTCGAGACCGGCGTCCCCGTCGGCTTCGGCGTGCTGACCTGCGACACCGAGGAACAGGCCCTGGACCGGGCGGGCATCGAGGGCTCCAGCGAGGACAAGGGGCACGAGGCGGTGACCGCGGCGGTGGCGACGGCGGCCACCCTCCGCTCAGTATCTGAACCCTGGCGCTGACGAAACCGGTACTTGGCATAGGCTGAGCGTCACCATGTCCAAGAAGACGTTCGAGGAGCTCTTCACCGAGCTCCAGCAGAAGGCCGCCGACGGCGACCCAGCCACTTCCCGCACCGCCGAACTGGTCGGCAAGGGCGTCCATGCCATCGGCAAGAAGGTCGTCGAGGAGGCCGCCGAGGTCTGGATGGCCGCCGAGTACGAGGGCAAGGAAGCGGCCGCCGAGGAGATCTCGCAGCTGCTGTACCACGTCCAGGTGATGATGGTCGCCCGCGGGATCTCCCTGGACGACGTGTACGCCCACCTCTGAGCACCGACAACCCGCACACCGTAAGAGCGAACGAAGGAAGCCGACCTCATGCTGCGCATCGCCGTCCCCAACAAGGGTTCACTGTCCGGCCCTGCGGCGGAGATGCTGCATGAGGCCGGCTACCAGCAACGCCGCGAGTCCAAGGAACTGCGGATCGTCGACCCGGAGAACGAGGTCGAGTTCTTCTACCTCCGCCCCCGCGACATCGCGATCTACGTCTCCTCCGGGCAGCTCGACATCGGCATCACCGGCCGTGACCTGCTGATCGACTCCGGCGCCAACGCCGAGGAGATCCTGCCGCTGGGCTTCGCCCGCTCCACCTTCCGCTTCGCCACCAAGCCGGGCACCGTCGGCGACGACCTGACGGACCTGAACGGCAAGACGGTCGCCACCTCCTACGAGGGCATCGTCGCCAAGCACCTCGCCGACAACGGCATCGACGCCTCCGTCGTCCACCTCGACGGCGCCGTCGAGACCGCCATCGAACTCGGCGTCGCCCAGGTGATCGCGGACGTCGTCGAGACGGGCACCTCGCTGCGCAACGCCGGCCTGGAGGTCGTCGGCACGCCGATCATGAAGTCCGAGGCCGTCGTGATCCGCCGCACCGGTGCGGACGGCGAGGAGCCCAAGGTGCAGCAGTTCCTGCGCCGCCTCCAGGGTGTCCTGGTCGCCCGGACGTACGTGATGATGGACTACGACTGCCGCGTCGAGCAGCTCGAGAAGGCCGTCGCCCTCACCCCGGGGCTGGAGTCCCCGACCGTCTCCCCGCTGCACAACGAGGGCTGGGTCGCCGTCCGGGCCATGGTTCCGGCCAAGGAGGCCCAGCGGATCATGGACGACCTGTACGACATCGGCGCGCGGGCCATCCTGACGACGGCCATCCACGCCTGCCGCCTCTGACCCGAGGGGCCGTACACCGATGTCCTCCGAACTGCCCAACCTGCCCGTCACGTTCCGGCCGGGCCGCACCCGGGCCGTCCTGCTCACGGCCGGGATCGCGATCTTCGTCGTCATCACGGCGGTCGCACTCCTGCTGGAGAAGCTCGGCCCGGGCGAGCGTCTCAGCTTCATCCTCACCGGCGCGCTCATGTTCGGCGTGCTGGCCATGCTGGCGCGCGTCAAGGTCGTCGCCGACGAGTCCGGCGTCACCGTGGTCAACATCGCCGGCAAGCGCCGTCTGGAGTGGGCCGAGATCGTCCAGGTGAACCTCCGCCCGGGTGATCCCTGGGTGTTCCTCAACCTCAGCGACGGCACCAGCCTGCCCGCGCTCGGCATCCAGCCGGGCATCGCCAAGCAGCGGGCCATCGCCGACGCGCGCGCACTGCGGGCTCTCGCCGAGGCCCGCGCCATCAACGACCCCGAGGGCCGTCAGGGCTGACTCGGGGGCGTTCACCCTGCCGTAAATCCCCATGTCTTGATTAATCTGTTGGCGGAGGCGTTTTCGTGGCGCCTCCGCCGCTGATGTTCCCACCGGTCTTCAGAGGCCCCCCTGCTACCCGAGGAGTGATTCCCTCCAGCGATGGACGGATCGTCCTGTAGTACCTGCGCCGCCCCCTCCCGACATACCGGGGCGGCGGCATCATGAGCACCCCCTTGCTGCTTCTGGCAGCCGCGTTCCTCCTGATCCTCGCCAACGGCTTCTTCGTGGCCGCCGAGTTCGGCCTGGTCACGGTCGAGGCCACGGACGCCGAAAAGGCCGCGGCCGACGGCGACCGACGGGCCCGCCGGGTCGTCGAGTCACTCAGGGAACTGTCCTTCCAGCTCTCCGGCACCCAGCTCGGCATCACCATCACCTCCCTCGTCGTCGGCATGCTCGCCGAACCGGCGCTCGCGGAGCTGCTGGGCGGCCCCTTCACCGCGATCGGCATTCCCGAGGGCGCTGGGTCCGGGGTCGCCGTGGTCGTCGGCATGCTGCTGGCCTCGGCCGTGCAGATGGTGATCGGTGAGCTCGTGCCCAAGAACTGGGCGGTGTCCCGGCCGATGCAGGTCGCGCGCTTCGTCGCCGGCCCGCAGCACGTCTTCGCGCGCCTGTTCCGGCCGGTGATCGCCGCACTGAACTCCGTCGCCAACCGCCTCGTCCGCGCCATGGGCATCGAGCCCGCCGAGGAGCTGGCCTCCGCCCGAACCCCCGGCGAACTCGTCTCCCTGGCCCGGCACTCCGCGCAGGCAGGTGCCCTGGAGCAGGACACCGCGGACCTGTTCGTACGGACCCTTTCGCTCGCCGAACTGACCGCGCAGCACGTGATGACCCCGCGCGTGAAGGTCAGCGCGCTGCAGTCGTCGGCGACCGCCGAGGACGTGGTGAACCTGACCCGCGCCACGGGCCTGTCCCGCTTCCCGGTCTACCGGGAGAGGATCGACGAGATCGTCGGCATGGTCCATCTGAAGGACGCGCTGGCGATCCGTTCGAGTGATCGTCTGCGCACCCCGGTCGGCCGCATCGCCCGCCCGGCGCTGCTCGTCCCCGAGACCCTGCCGGTCCAGCCCCTCCTCGCCCAGCTGCGCAGCGAGCAGCCCATCGCCGTCGTCGTCGACGAGTACGGCGGCACGGCCGGGGTCGTCACACTGGAGGACATCGTCGAGGAGATCGTGGGCGAGGTCCGCGACGAGCACGACGACGTGCTCAACGAACCGCCCGAACTCGCCGCCGCACCGCCGGAGGACGGCCGCCCCGCCTGGGACGCCGACGGCAGCTGCCGCGTCGACATCCTGCAGCGCATAGGACTCGACGTGCCCGAGGGGCCGTACGAGACCGTCGCCGGCCTGGTCGCCGACCTGCTCGGGCGTATCCCGGCCGTCGGCGACAAGGCGGAACTGCCGGGCTGGCGGCTGTCGGTGCGCCGGGTCGGCCACTACCGGGCCGAACGGGTCCGGCTGGTCAGGACCGGGGCCGTGGTGGAGGTCGCCCGATGAGCGTGCTCCAACTCCTCTTCGCCGCGTTGCTCGTGCTCGCCAACGGCTTCTTCGTCGGCGCCGAGTTCGCCCTCGTCTCGGTCCGCCGCAGCCAGATCGAACCGCTGGGCACGGCGCGGGCCCGCCAGGTCCTGTACGGCCTGGAGCGGCTGCCGCAGATGATGGCGGCGGCCCAGTTCGGCATCACGGTCTGCTCGCTGACGCTCGGCGCGGTCGCCGAACCGACGGTGGCGCACCTGCTGGAGCCGGTGTTCGAATGGATCCACCTGCCGCACGGCCTGATCCACCCGCTCACCTACGTCATCGCGCTCGCCGCGGTGGTCTTCTTCCACCTGGTCATCGGCGAGATGCTGCCGAAGAACATGGCGATGGCGGCGCCCGAGAAGGTCGCGCTGTGGCTCAGCCCCGGCCTGGTCTGGTTCGCCCGCTTCTGCCGGCCGATCACCCTGGCCCTCGGCGCGGTCGCCAAGGCCATCCTGCGGCTGTTCCGTGTCGAGCCGAAGGACGAGGTCGAGGCGGTCTTCACCAGCGAGCAGCTCAACCGCCTCGTCGAGGACTCCGGCCAGGCCGGCCTGCTCGACCCCGAGGAGCAGGAACGTCTGGAGGACGCGCTGGAACTGGGCTCCCGCCCAGTGACGGACGTGCTCCTCAAGCGCGAGTCCCTCATCACGGTCAGCCCGTCGGTCACGCCCGGCCAGATCGTCGCGCTCACCGCCCGCACGGGGTACTCCCGTTTCCCGGTTGCGGCGGAGACCGGCGCCTTCATGGGCTACCTGCACGTGAAGGACGTACTGGACCTGGAGGAGTCGGAGCGGGCGGTGCCGCAGCAGGTGTGGCGCCCGATGACGACGCTGCGCTCGGAACTGCCGCTGGACGACGCGTTGACGGTGATGCGCCGCGCCGCGACACACCTGGCCCAGGTGGCCGACGCGTCCGGCAAGGTGCTCGGGCTCGTCGCGCTCGAGGACGTACTGGAGCTGCTGGTCGGCGAGGTACGGGACCCGGCACACCGGGAGCTGCCGGAGGTGCGGGTCACGGGACCGCGCGTGAGCAGCGGCGAGCCGGAGGAGGCCCTGGCGGGCTGAGCGACGCCGCCGCCCCTGAGAAGCGGGCAGCCGCAAGAACACCGACCGACCGAGACGCGCCGCCCCTTGGCCAAGCGAGCCACAGGGGCGGCGCCCACTCGACGGCGTTTTCATCCCACGCTGCCTGCGGACGTCGTGGGGCTGGGGCGGTGCGCACCGGGCGCGTCTGGATCCCACGCAGTCTGCGCGCCGCCATGCCGCTGGGACGATGCCCACCCGGGCGGTGCCCACCTGTACCTTGCGTCTGAGGGCGGTCGTGTCGGCGGGCGGTGGCCCGTGGCGGCGTCTGCACCCGGGCGCTGTCTGAGGGCGGTCGTGTGGGGCTGGGGCGGTGCGCATCCGGCGGTGTCTGGATTCCGCACAGTCTGCGGGCGGTCATGCCGTTGGGATGATGTCCATTCCGGTGGTGCCCACCTCTGCGTGTCCTGCGGCCTGAGGGCGGTGGTGCCGCCGGGGGGTGGCTCGTGGCGGCGTCTGCATCCGGCGCTGTCTGCGGGCAGCCATGCCGTTGGGACGATGCCCGTCTCGGCGGTGCCCTCTGCGTGCTCTGCGCCTGACGGCGGTCGCGCCGATGGCTGTGGCCCGTGGCGGTGTCTGCATCCCGTGCAGTCTTCGGGCATCCGTGCCGTTGGGCCGCCCGGCTCCCGGCCCAAAGAGGGCGGCGCCCCGCCGGTGCGGGCGAGCGTCCCCACTCCGGCACCGAGGGCTGCCCGACGTCCGTCACATCGCCGACGGATCCTGCGGGCCCCTTCCCGACAGGACCTCCCCGTACGCCTGCATCAGATCCGGCAGTCGAAGTGTCGACAAGTCGTCCCTCGTCAGCGCGCCCGGATAGGTCGTCAACCGCAGATCCCGGTACGCACAGCTCTTCTCGTACAGCGTCCGCAGGAACCGCCCGTTGCCCAACTCGTCGATCCACCCCTGGTCGACGACATGCCCGGCGATCGATCGCAGCTCGTCCAGTGCCTCCTCGTCCCACACGTCCCCGTTCTCCGCGGCGAGCACCTCGCCGATCGAGGTGAGTTCGAGGGGCCGGTAGGACGGGAAGTCGACGCGGGTCGTGAAGCGGGACGACAGGCCTGGATTGGCGGCCAGCAGACGGTCCATGCCCTCGGGGTAACCGGCCAGGATCACCACCAGGTGGTCCCGGTTGTCCTCGGCCCGCTTCAGCAGCACCTGGAGGGCCTCGTCGCCGTAGGCGTCGCCCTTGCCGTAGCCGGAGTTGGAGAGGGAGTACGCCTCGTCCACGAACAGGACACCGCCGAGCGCGGAGTCGATGAGCTCGTTGGCCTTCACGGCCGTCTGGCCCAGATACTCGCCGACCAGATCGGCTCGCTGGGCCTCCACGAGATGGTCGCCGCCGAGAAGGCCGAGGGCGTAGAAGACGCGGCCGAGGATGCGGGCGACCGTGGTCTTACCGGTGCCGGAGGGGCCGGAGAAGACGAAGTGCCGTTTGGGCGGCTGCACCGGCAGACCCTGCCCGGTGCGCAGACGGGCCATGTTCAACTGCGCGGACAGCGCCTTGACCTGGCGTTTGACGGGTTCCAGCCCCACCATGCGCTCGAGCTCGGCGAGCGCCTCCTCGAGTAACCCGGGGTCGGTGGGCCCGGCGGGCAGCGGCTGCCCCGGTACGGCGGTCTTCTCGCGCACCGTCGGATCGACCACCGACGGCAGCGGACCGGCCGGCGGCAGGTCGGGGTCCGGCAGTCTCAGGTCCCGCCCCTCCATGCCGAAGAGCGGATCGAACCCGTCGGGACCGTCGGCCACGTCCTGTCCGACCCCGGTGAGGGTGATCGCCGCGAGGTCGGCGGAGTCGTCGTAGCCGTCGCCCTCGGCGATCGCCGCGAGCCGGGCCGAGGTGTCCATGAAGGCGGGGTCGACGCGGTGCACGGCACGGTAGAGCGGGAGGGCGGCCGCGGACCGCCCCGTGCCCTCATGCGCCCGGGCCAGCCAGTACCGCAGCTCCTTGCGCTGTGGCTGCTCGCTGCGGCAGCGCATCAGCGCGGCCGACAACAGCGGCTCGGCCTGCCCGTACATCTCCAGCCGTACCCGCGCCATCCCGCCGAACAGGCCGGCCTCGATGCCGAGCATGGTGTCGTTGAGCAGCGGGTCGGTGTGCCGGACGAGCTGTTCCCAGTCCTTGACCAGATAGGCGCGGCAGGCGTGCAGGAAGCGGACCTGGTGGTCGGTGTCCACGGGCGGGAGCCCGGCCAGCGCGCGGTCCAGCTCCGGGACGTGCCGGCCGTCCAGCCAGTGCGAGGCGTGGGCCAGCAGCAGATCGCGCGGGCTCTCCAGGACCGGCTGCACCCACCAGCCCAGCCAGTACCAGGAGTTGAGCGTCCGCCGGTGCCGGGTGCGCTGTTCCCCGAAGCGCTCCCGGTGCCGGAACATCCGCAGCAGCGCGGTCGTCGTGTCGACGCGCAGCGCGTGCAGCCCGAGCCAGCCGTCGGCCATCCCGGGATCGATCCGCACCGCGGTACGGAACTCCTCCTCCGCCTGTGGATACGCCCCCATCGTGTAGGCATCCACACCTCGCAGCCAGGCGAGGTCGGCCGGGGCCTCGGGGCCCTGCATGCCGAAGTCCATCACGTCCCCCACAAACCGTGCCCCCGTCAGTTGGCCGACCGGTCGCGCGTCGACCGCCTTGATCGAACCGCCGTGCCGCGGACCGGAGTTGCAACGGTGCGCAGAGCAGCCGTCCGTAGGGCGCACCAAGGGCATCGTACCTGCGCGGGTGTGGCCCGCCCCAGGGTGCCGCACGGGCCGTTTGGCGAGGTGGGAGCAGATCAGGCGCACCGCGCTCGATGACCGAGGGTGAGCGAATCACGTCTCTCGGCGCCCGGAAAAAGGGGGGCAGGGCAGAACGAAGCCCCCGATCACGGGGGAACAACCGGGGGCTTCGCGTGTGTGGGCGGCTTCGAATGGCCGCTCATTGAGAACGTAAGTCCTGTACGGCCCCCGGGTCAAGCCGAGTTGAAGCACTCCGAGAACTTCTCCCGCAAGGCTCTTCACAAGTTCAGCACATTGCCGATGGCCCGTCACTCTGTGTGATGGACTGGTCCGGTCCAACGGTCCCGGCAGGCCCAGGAACCACCTCATATCCCTTGCCGCACTGCCGAACCAGGAGATCGGCGAACGGCCGGGACGGGTCGTCGGCGAAGTGCTTCCGCTCCGCCCTGACCCACCCCTCCCAGAACTCCCGCTGCTCCTCCCCGTCCCGCGAGCGCCCCCGGGTCCACGACTCCTCGCGCGCCAGCTCCATCCACAGCAGCCGGGCGAGATACGGACGCAGTGCGCGGCGGCCGGCGCCGACGCCCTCGATGACGATCACCGGGGCGGGCGGCAGCGCGAGGGGCGGTCCGAAGCGGCGGGCCCGCCAGTCGTAGGGGGTGTAGTGGGCGGTCTCGCCGTGTGCGAGCGGTTCGATCACCTGGGTCAGCAGGCGCTCGGTCCACTCGAACAGCTCGTCGTGGCTGGCGATGTCGTCGAGGCGCAGCACCGGGGCGTCGCCGAGCGCGCGGGCCAACTGCCCGGCGAACGTGGACTTTCCGGAGCCGGCGTGCCCGTCCACGCCGATGAGGCGGACCGGGCCGCAGGACGGGGGAAGGCGGCGGAGCCGCGTGGCGAGGTCTTGAATCGTTTTTTCCTGAGGTGCGGCGCGGGCATATTTCCTTGGAACATTCTAGTAGCGGGTGAATGCGGGTGGTACGGCGGGATGAGAAAAGGTGTCGCTTTGAACTAGCTGCCGGAGGTCCGCAATGCCGCCGAAAAACTCCGGCCGCCACAGCGAAATGTGCGTTCCGGTTGAGTCCCATGCTGAGTAAGGTGCCTGGTGCGCAACTGTGAGGTGCCGTAACGGGGGATGGGCTGGGACAGATGGCCGCGGGGTTATTCGAGGGGCAGTATGTGTGGCATCCGGCGGCCGACGACCGCCTGCTCGCGAGCGTATGCGTCGATGTACGCGCCGGCCGATATCTGAGCGCCCGCGACGCGCTGGCCGAAACCCATGGCGACTTCGGTCTGCGCGCCCACCGCTCTCTCGTGCTCGCCTCCGAGGCCGCCGACTCCGACCTCGTCGAGCGCTGGCTGGCCGAGGAACCCGGCCCCGAGGCGGCGCTGCTGTGGGCGCGGGTGGCCGTGCTGCGGGCACTGCGCGCGGCCGACGCGCGTGACCCCCGGGCCGAGGCGCTGGAGCGGATAGCGCTGGCCGCCTGCGAGCGGGCCGCGACGGCGGACCCCGCCGATCCCACGCCCTGGGTGGCCAAGCTGGCGATGGCCCGACTGCACCGGCTGCGCGACCAGGCGCCGCGCGGGCTGCTCACGGCACCGCCCGGGCCGTGGCGCCTGTTTGCGCACGTCCTCTCGCTCGACCCCTGGCACCGTGAGGCCCACCACCGCTTCCTGGCCTGCTTCTTCACCCGGCACGGCGGCTCCGTGACCGCCGCCTGGGACGTCGCCGCCTTCCTCGGCCAGCGCGCGCCCGCCGACTCGCCGCTGCGCCTGCTCCCGCTGGTCGCCCTGGTGGCGAGCTACGACCCGACCCAACTGCTCGCCGACCGCGTCTGGGAGCAGCCGCAGTGGCGCTCGACCGCCCTGGCGATCCACCAGAACTGGCTGCCCACGGTGGCCGAATACCGCTTCACCCCGGTCCTCGACCTGGCCTACCTCGCCCACGCCCTGGTCATGGCCCGGCGCGAGGAGGAGGCCCGCGCCGTCTTCGCGGCGATGGGGCCGTACGCCTCCCGGATGCCCTGGTCCGCCTTCGGCGATCCGGCCGAGCAGCTCTCCCGGGCGCGCCGCGCCTGCGGTCTGCCCGTGCCGAGCGTCTGACGGACCACAACCCCCCACCGAAGAGAAAGGTCCGACCCGTGTCAGAACGGATATCGGCTCCGCGTGCCAAAGCGCGCGGGGGAGCGGTTCCGATCGCGCTCGACGACGATGCCACCCTGCATGCGATGGGTTATCCGAGAAAACTCACGCGGCGCTTTCAGGCGTTCGACAATTTCGCCATCTCGTTCACCATCATCAACATCATCTCGGGTATTTTCTCAGGCTTTGGATTCGGTCTGAACGCCGGCGGCCCGAGTATTCTCGTCTTCGGCTGGATCGGCGTCTCCGCCATGGTGCTCTTCGTGGGAGCAGCGATGGCGGAAGTCGCCTCGGCCTATCCGACGAGCGGCGCGCTGTATTTCTCCGCCGGAAAGCTCGCCAAACGGCACAAGGGTGCGTGGTCCTGGTACACGGGCTGGCTGAATTTCGTGGGCCAGGTCGGCGGCACGGCCGCCACCGGGTACGCCGCAGCCACCTTCCTCCAGGCGTTCATCGCCCTGCAGTGGCCCTCGTACGAGCCGACGCCGCACCGGACGGTGCTGATCACGGCCCTGATCATCGTGCTCCAGGGGCTCGCCAACACCTACACCGTGCACCTGGTGGCCGTACTGAACCGGATCTCCGTGTGGTGGCTGCTGAGCGGACTCGTGGTTATCGTGAGCGCCCTGATCGTCATGCCCGAACATCATCAGTCGGCCTCGTTCGTCACGCATTTCGCGAACAACACCGGTTTCACGAGCGGGCTTTACGGCGGGATGCTCGGTCTGCTGGTCACCAGCTGGACCTTCACCGGCTTCGACGGCAGCTTCCACATGTCCGAGGAAACGGTCCGGGCGACGGTCAACGCGCCGAAGGGGATCACGCGGGCGATCGGATACTCGGCGATCGCCGGGCTGCTGCTGATGCTCGCATTGGTCTACAGCATTCGTGACTACGACCGTGTGGCGAGCGCCGACGCGCCTCCCGTACAGATCCTGATCGACGGGCTCGGACTGGGGACCGCCAAGGTGGTGCTGCTGATCGTCATCGGCGCCATGCTCTTCTGCGGGCTCGCCAACCTCACCAGCAACACCCGGCAGATCTTCGCCTTCTCCCGGGACGGCGCGATGCCCGGCTCCCGCTGGTGGCACTCGGTCTCGCCGCGCACGCGCACGCCCGTCAAGGCGGTGTGGCTGGCGGTGGCCTGCTCGCTGGCGCTGGTGGTGCCCGGCTGGTGGTCGCACACGGCGTTCACCGCCATCGTCAGCGTCAACGTCGTCGGACTCTTCCTCGCGTACGCCGTGCCCATCCTGCTCCGGCTGCGACTGGGCGACGAGTTCCAGCCAGGGCCCTGGCACCTGGGCCGCTGGGGGCGGCCGGTCGGGGTCGTCGCGGTGACCTGGATCGTGCTGAGCAGTGCCCTCTTCATGCTGCCGCAGGCCTCACCGATCACCGCCCACTCCTTCAACTACGCGCCGATCGCGCTGGCCGTCGTCCTGGCCGCGGCCACGGTGTGGTGGTTCGCCGCCGCCCGCCGCCGCTTCCACGGCCCGGTCAGTTACGGCCGTCCCGACGAGGTCGCGGCCATGGACCTGGTCTGACGACACGTCACCGGTAGGAGCCGTCAGGGTCAGGGTCTCGGCGTACACCGCGGCGGAGGTGTACGCCGAGGCTCAGGCCATGCCAGTGGTCGACACCAATATTGTTGGGCGCGCCAGGGACCGAAGTGCTGGCAGGCGGGACCGCCTGCGGCCATAGTTGGCGGACAGCCGTGCATTGGACCCGCCCGACTCGGACACCTGGGGGTCTTACGCCCATGAGCAGAGCCGAACAGCCGTCCCGCAGAACCGTCCTGGCGGCCGCGGTCGCCGCAGCCGTCGCCGGCGGTGGCAGTGCAGGCCCGTCGGTCGCCGCCGACACCACCGCCGAGGGCACGGACCCCGCGCAGGCCCCGGCCCGCACCGTCGACAACCGCGCCTGGACCACGTACACCGACTGGCGCAGCGGCGCCGCCAACGGCACGCGTGCCGTCGCGGGAGGCCGCCCCGGCATCGTCATCGCCACCCCTTCCGGCACCACCGACTACACAGATCCGCACACCGGCAAGAGCGCCCGCTGGGAGCATGCGACCTGGACCTCGCCCGTCCACCGGCTCTCCGTCCCCTCGACCGAGGCGATCGCCTGCTGGAACGCGCACACCCCCGCGGGCACCTGGCTCCAGATCGAGCTGATGGGGACCTACTCCGACGGCACCGCCACCCCCTGGTACGTGCTGGGCCGCTGGGCCGCCGGCGACCAGGACATCCGGCGGACCTCGGTCGACGACCAGAGCGACGGCAAGAGCAGCGTCTGGACGGACACGCTCGCCATCGACGCCCCGGCCACCGGGCTGCGCCTCACCTCGTACCAGCTGCGGCTGACCCTCTACCGCAAGCCCGGCACGAAGCTCACCCCCACCGTCTGGCGGGTCGGTGCGATGGGCTCCGACGTCCCCGACCGCTTCACCGTCCCGGCCTCCGCCCCCGGCCTCGCCCACGAGCTGATCGTCCCGCGCTACTCGCAGGAGACCCACGTCGGCCAGTACCCGGAGTACGACAACGGCGGCGAGGCGTGGTGCAGCCCCACCTCCTCGCAGATGATCATCGAGTACTGGGGCGGGCGCCTCACCCCGCAGCAGCTGGCCTGGGTCGACCCGGCGTACGCCGACCCGCAGGTCTGCCACGCGGCCCGGTTCAGCTACGACTACCAGTACGAGGGCTGCGGCAACTGGCCGTTCAACGCCGCCTACGCGGCCACCTTCAAGGGCCTGCAGGGCGTGGTCACCCGGCTCGGCTCGCTCTCCGACCTCGCGAGGCTGATCGCGGCCGGCATCCCGGCCATAACGTCCCAGTCCTTCCTGGAGGAGGAGCTGACCGGGGCGGGATACGGCACCGCCGGGCATCTGATGACCGTCATCGGCTTCACCGCCGAGGGCGACGTGATCGCCAACGACCCGAACTCACCGAGCAACGAGGCGGTGCGGCGCGTCTACAAGCGGCGCGAGTGGGAGAACATCTGGCTCAGGACCAAGCGGTACAACGCCAGCGGCAAGGTCGTCTCCGGCACCGGCGGCGTCTGTTACCTCTACTTCCCGGCGTCGCTGACACCGGGACAGCGCGCCGCGCTCGCGGCCGTGGGCGTGCGCTGAGCCGCCGGACGCAGACGCACGCAGGGCCCCGGGAAACCGGGGCCTTTGTGCTGTGAGCAACGTCTCTGCCGCAAAAGCCGTCCCCGCTGGCAAGGTGGGCATATGACCGCGCACTCAGCCACCGCCACCCACGTCCGCACCGGCGGCCCCAAGGGGGACGGCCCGAAGCTCGTGGAGCACGTCATGGGCTGGACCCTCGTGGTGGTCGTCGCGATGCTCGTCACCCAGCTCGGCCTGCTGTGACCTGACACACACCGGACGCTTTGATCGGACATATGCCGACCGTTTTGTCGAGCGTTCCATCAAAGTCGATCAGACTCGAACGAGCAGCTGGTGCACGTCTGCCATACTGCCGATGTCCCGCCGCCCGTTGGAAATCCAGGGTCTAAATTGAATATTAGTCAACAGCGAGACGCGGCCCGTCCCCGGGCCCGCGGCACCGAGCGCTCGGTGGCGCGCCGTGCCGAACTCATCACCATCGGGCGGAAGTTGTTCGCCGACACGTCGTACGACGCGCTCTCCATGGACGACATCGCCCGGCAGGCCCATGTCGCCAAGGGGCTCATCTACTACTACTTCCAGTCCAAGCGCGGGTACTACCTGGCGATCATCCAGGACTCCGTCGCCGATCTGGTCACCTTCGCCGCGAGCGGGCTCGAACTGCAGCCGGTGGACCGGGTCCACCGCACCATCGACAGCTATCTCCGCTACGCCGAGCACAACCAGGCCGCCTACCGCACCATCGTCAGCGGCGGCGTCGGCTTCGACACCGAGGTGCACGGCATCCGGGACGGCGTGCGCGAGGCGATCGTGGCGACCCTCGCCGAGGGGGCGTACGGCCGCACCGACATCGCCCCCCTGGCCCGTATGGGCCTGCTCGCCTGGGTGTGCAGCGTCGAGGGCGCCACCCTCGACTGGATAGACCGCCCCGAACTGTCCCGCGACACCATGCGCGAGCTGCTGGTGAAGACACTGGGCGGCGCCATGCGCGCCATCGAGGAGATGGACCCCGCCTACCCGGCCCCGGAGCCCGCGCGCCGGGAAGACTGACGCGGCAAGGGGCGGAGGCTCGTGGTCCTCCGCCCCAAGTCCCCCGTGGGCCCCGCTACTTGATGGACCTGATCAGCTCGCCGCCCGCGGTGTCCCCGCTCAGCTCCCAGAAGAAGGTCCCGCCCAGCCCCTGCCGGTCCTTGTACTTCATCTTGGTCGCGATCGTCGCCGGGGTGTCGTAACTCCACCAGTCGTCCCCGCACTTGGCGTACGCGGTGCCGCCCACCGTGCCGGTCGCCGGGCAGGTCCGCTCGAGCACCTTGTAGTCCTCGAAGCCGTCCTCGTAGGTGCCCTTCGCCGGACCGGTGGCCGTACCGCCGGGTGCCTCCTGGGTGACGCCGGTCCAGCCGCGGCCGTAGAAGCCGATGCCGAGCAGCAGCTTCGAGGACGGGATGCCCAGGCCCTTGAGTTTGGCGATGGTGGCGGCCGTGTTGTACCCCTCCTCGGGGATGCCCGGGTAGGAGTGGAGCGGGGAGTGGGGTGCCGTGGGGCCGGTGGCGGCCCAGGCGCCGAAGTAGTCGTACGTCATCGGGTTGTACCAGTCGACGTACCGCGCCGCGCCCGCGTAGTCCGCCGCGTCGATCCGGCCGCCCTCGCTCGCGTCGGCCGTGATCGCCGCGGTGACCAGGTTCCGCTTGCCGAACTTGGCGCGCAGCGCCTTCATCAGCTCAGGGAAGGCCTCCCGGCCGCTGGTGTCGCAGGTCAGGCCGCAGGCGCCCGGGTACTCCCAGTCGATGTCGATGCCGTCGAAGACGTCCGCCCACTGGGAGTTCTCGACCAGGTCGTAGCAGGACTGGGCGAAGGCCGCCGGGTTCTTGGCCGCCTCTCCGAAGCCGCCGGACCAGCTCCAGCCGCCGAACGACCAGACGACCTTGAGGTTCGGGTGGAGCTTCTTCAGCTCGCGCAGCTGGTTGAAGTTGCCGCTCAGCGGCTGGTCGGCAGTGTCCGCGACACCGTCCACGGACTCCGCGGCGGTGAACGGCTTGTCGGTGTCCGCCCAGGTGTCGCCGATCGCGCACTTGCCGTCGACGACGTTGCCGAAGGCGTAGTTGATGTGCGTGAGCTTCTTCGCCGAACCGGACGTCTCGATGTTCTTCACGAAGTACTGGCGGCCGTAGATGCCCCAGTCGGTGAAGTAGCCGACCACCTTGGAGCCGGCCGCCTTGCGGTCGCCGTCCTGGTCGGGGCCGCTCTGGTCGGCGGTCGCCTGGCCGGCGCCGGTGAGCAGGGCGGCGGCGAGGGCGGCGGAACAGGCGGCGGCCGGCAGCGCGCGGCCGCGAGCGCGGGAGGGGAGCGGGGTGTGCATCGGGTGTCTCCTCGCGGGGGACAAGAGGGGATCGCACGCCGATTGGCATGAACGCGGGGAAGCGTTGACCCGAAACGGTAGGAGGACTAGACCATTTGGTCAATGGTTCGGACCAATTTCGGAGGGTTGAAAGTTTCTTGGAGTAAGCGGTCGTTAACTGGTGACTCGATGTCCCCGATCGGGCATACTCACCGCAGAGCCGCTGGTCAGCAGCTTCCGCGATCCGGGAGCGGAGCATCGGCCGGTACCCGAGAGACCAGGCGGAGCCGCCCCACCCAAGGTGTGCGACCGCCGATTCCCGAAAGGGAGGAGAGCGTCGCCATGCCCGACCGCGCCCCGCAGCCGGTGGACCGTCAACTGCCCACGGACGAGGCCCGGGATCTGATCTCGCTCGTCCGCGACATCGCGCAGCGCGAGATCGCCCCGAAGGCGGCCGAGGAGGAGGACGCCGGACGCTTCCCGCGCGAGGTCTTCACCCTGCTCTCCGAATCCGGGCTGCTCGGCCTGCCGTACGGCTCCGAGTACGGCGGCGGCGACCAGCCGTACGAGGTCTACCTCCAGGTCCTCGAGGAGCTTGCCGCGGCCCGGCTGACCGTCGGACTCGGCGTCAGCGTGCACACCCTGTCCTCCTACGCCCTCGCCACCTACGGCACCAAGCAACAGCAGGTCGAGCACCTGCCCGCGATGCTCGGCGGCGGACTGCTCGGCGCGTACTGCCTCTCCGAGCCGTCGTCGGGATCGGACGCGGCGTCGCTGCGCACCAAGGCCGTACGGGACGGCGACGCATGGGTGATCACCGGCACCAAGGCCTGGATCACGCACGGCGGCATCGCCGACTTCTACACGGTCATGGCCCGCACCGGCGAGGAAGGGCCGCGCGGGATCTCCGCGTTCCTGGTGCCCGGTGACGCGGCGGGGCTGAGCGCGGCGGCGCCCGAGAAGAAGATGGGCATGAAGGGCTCGCCCACCGCCCAGGTCCACTTCGACGGCGTCCGCGTCTCCGACGAGCGGCGCATCGGCGACGAGGGTCAGGGCTTCGCGATCGCCCTGTCCGCGCTCGACTCCGGGCGGCTCGGCATCGCGGCCTGCGCGATCGGCGTGGCGCAGGCCGCGCTGGACGAGGCGGTGTCGTACGCGACCGAGCGACGGCAGTTCGGCAAGCCGATCGCCGACTTCCAGGGCCTGCGCTTCATGCTCGCCGACATGGCGACCCAGATCGAGGCGGGCCGCGCGCTCTATCTGGCGGCGGCACGGCTGCGCGACGCGGGCCGGCCGTTCGCCAAGCAGGCGGCCATGGCCAAGCTGCACTGCACCGACGCGGCGATGCGGGTCACCACCGACGCCGTCCAGGTCCTCGGCGGGTACGGCTACACCGCGGACTTCCCGGCCGAGCGCTATATGCGCGAGGCCAAGGTCCTGCAGATCGTCGAGGGCACGAACCAGATTCAGCGGATGGTCATCGCCCGTCACCTAGCAGGTCCCGAGGGACGCTGAACTGACCGTGCTTGACCTGCGGCGCCGCCAGCCGGATCCACTCCGGGTCGTGGCGCCCGGGCAGGGTGCGGCCGCGGTCGGCCCAGGTGCGCATCAGCTCGCGGTAGATGGGCGGATCCGGCTGCTGCGGAGGCGCCGGCGGAAGCGTTCCTGCGGGCCGCGGAACGAAGATGCGGCGTTGCGGCTCGGTCGCCGAATAGATGGGGGGCATACCAGGGCAACGCGGAGGTGGCCGGACAAGTCACCGCCAGCTGGAATCGGGCGTGAGTTCACGGACGTCCGGCTCCCTCTCTGGTCAGGTCACGTCGCCTGACGTACCGTCAGGCCACCCGCTTCCAGGGAGGCTTGCCGTGGCCGACGACGACCGCCCGGTACCGCTCGACGAGTACCCGGTGCACCAGGTGCCCCTGTCCATGAAGTACGTCGCGACCAGCGACCGGAACGCCTACGACCGCTGCATCTTCCACGTCCTCGACCACGAGGGGCGTGCCCTGCTGATCCTCGGCCTCGGGGTGTATCCGAACGCCGGGGTGATCGACGCGTACGCGACGCTGCGGGTCGGCAACACCCTGCACGCGGTCCGGGCGTCGGACGCGCTCGGCGAGGACCGGATGCGGCTCGCCGTCGGGCCGCTGCGCATCGAGGTCGGGGAGCCGCTGCGGCGGCTGCGTCTGACGTGCGACGACGAGGCGTTGTCGTACGACATCACCTGGACCGCCGACTTCCCCGCCCTCTGGGAACCCCACCACCTGCAGCGACGCGGTGACCGGCTCAGCCTCGAAGGGCGCCGCTTCGTGCAGGCGGGTGGCGTGGCGGGCGTCGTGCGCGCGGGCGGCGCGGAGTTCCGCGTCACCCCCGCCGAGTGGACTGGCACCCGTGACCGCAGCTGGGGTGTGCGACCCATACCGGGGGAGGAGGGCGGGCGGTTCGCCGAGGAGCATCCGACCGAGGGCTTCCACTGGATCTGGTCCCCGGTGCGCTTCGAGGACCGGTTCCTGATGGTGATCGTCCAGGAGGACGCGGACGGATACCGCTCACTGAGCGAGGCGACGATGGTTCGCCCGGGCCACCGGGACCGCCAACTCGGCTGGCCCCAGGCCGAGATCACCTACCGCTCGGGCACCCGACACCCCGAACGCGCCCTCGTCCACCTCGGTGACGTACGCAAGCCGCAGGAGCTGGAGGTGGAGGTCCTGACCTCGTCCCCCCTCGCCATCGGCGCCGGCTACCCGCCCGCCGACGACTGGCAGCACGGCACCTGGCGAGGGCGCGGCTGGACCGACCGCCGTACCTACGACCTCTCCGACCCCGCCGCCCATCCCCTCGCCGCGTACGGAGTCACCGACCACGCCGCGCGCTTCCGGCTGGACGGCCGGGTCGGGCACGGCATCTTCGAGCACGGCTCGTTCGGGCGGCACGACCCGAGCGGGTTCACGGGCTTCGACTCGGTTGCGTCGTAAGGGAGTTGAGCCCATGGCCGCGGTACCCCGCCCTCGTACGACGACACGCGATCCGGACGAACTCGCCCACCGCCTCACCGCCTGGCTCGGCATACGGCTGCCCGGCGCCAAGGCCGTCGACGTCACCGTCCCCGCGTCGAACGGCATGTCCAGCGAAACCCTGCTCTTCGACATCGAGCCGCCCGAAGGCGCCGGGCACCGCGAACCACCCCTGCGCGCTTGCGCGTTGCGGCTCGCGGCGGATCCGGCGGCGTACACGGTGTTCCCGGTGTACGACATGGCCCGCCAGTACCGCACGATGCGACTGGTCGCCGACCGGTCCGACCTCCCCGTACCGAAGGTGCTGTGGCTGGAGGAGGACCCCGGCCCGCTGGGGGCGCCCTTCTTCGTCATGGAGCGAGTCGCCGGGCGGGTGCCGCCGGACGTCATGCCATACACCTACGAGGGCAACTGGCTGCACGCGGCGAGCGACGGGGAACGCGAGCGCCTCGAGGCGGCGACGATCGGGCTGCTGGCCCGGCTCCACGACCAAGTACCGGCAGCCGAAGTCCAGTTCCTCGCCCTTCCAGGTGAAGGTGACGCACTGCGTCGCCATGTCATGGCGCAACGCGCGTACTACGAATGGGTGGTTGACGGACTCGCCCGCTCACCGCTCATCGAGGACGCGTTCGACCGCATCGAGGAACTGTGGCCCCGCGATCCGGGCACGCCGGTGCTCAACTGGGGCGACGCGCGCATCGGGAACGTCATCTACGACGGTTTCGAACCCGCGGCCGTCCTCGACTGGGAGATGGCGGCACTCGCCCCGCGCGAGGTCGACCTCGGCTGGACCGTCTACCTGCACCGCTTCTTCCAGGACCTGACGGTCGCCTTCGGCCAGCGCGGACTGCCGGACTTCCTGCGCCGGGACCGGATCGAGGCCCGCTACGCCGACCTCACCGGTCACACCCCGCGTGACATGGACTTCTACACGCTCTATGCCGCGCTGAGGCACGCCGTCGTCATGTTGCGCATCGCCTACCGCCAGGCCCACTTCGGTGAAGTCGCCGTACCGGCGGATCCGGACACACTGATCCTGCACCACGGCAGCCTGCGAGCCATGGTGCAGGGCAGCTACTGGGATCGAGCGACGTGACGCCGGCGCTGTGCGCTCAGGCGGCGTCGCGCCGCATGACCGGGACCCTGATGGGGCGCGAGCCCGGGCCGCCGACGTGCGAGAACGGCTGGGTCCGCCAGTCGAGACCCTGAGGGAGCGTCAACAGCAGGGCGGTGTCCTGCTGTTGAGGTTCCGTCGACTCGTCGGCCGAGCGGGCCTCGGAGGCCGCGCGACCCGTACCGGCACAGACCGTGAGGCCGAACGGGTTCCACGGCGAGGCGCACAGCGCGTGCTCCGGCAGGACCTCCTCGTCCGCCAGCAGGGCGATGGGCTGCGCGCAGTCCGGGCAGATCACCCGGTACATCTCGAAGGTGTCGTACGCGTCGAGCTCCTCGTCGTCGAAGGCGTCGGGTTCGACGCCCTCCGGAGCGGGCTCGTCGACCGGCTGGAGCCGCTTGGGTGCGGTACGACCAGGGCGCTTAAGACTCTGCATGGATTTCTCCCCCTCGGGCTGGGCCGTGAAGGCGCTGCGGCCTCGACCACAGCAAGCACTTCCCGTCCGGTCTCGGCGGTAATCACGAGAACATCACGGAGCCTGTTCGAGGCCTGTGGCGTTCGTCACATGCCGCCCGCAGGTGCCCGGCCCGGCCGGTTTGTCCCTCAGTCGGCCCACAGACGCCTCTCTGCCACATCACAAACCGGGCATGACCTGGGCGGCTCAGGTATCCGAGGAGATCAACCGCACTGTAGGTTCTGCGTCATGGAGGAGCTGGACCGACAAATTGTGCAGCTGCTCGTCAAGGACGGGCGGATGAGCTACACCGACCTGGGCAAGGCCACGGGGCTGTCCACGTCGGCCGTGCACCAGCGGGTGCGACGGCTGGAGCAGCGGGGCGTCATCCGTGGCTACGCCGCGGTCGTCGACCCCGAGGCCGTGGGGCTGCCCATGACCGCCTTCATCTCGGTGAAGCCGTTCGACCCCAGTGCCCCCGACGACATCGCGGACCGCCTGGCCGGCGTCCCCGAGATCGAGGCCTGCCACAGTGTCGCGGGCGACGAGAACTACATCCTCAAGGTGCGGGTGTCCACGCCGCACGAGCTGGAGGAGCTGTTGGCCCGGCTGCGCTCGCTGGCGGGGGTCTCGACCCGGACGACAGTGGTGCTGTCGACGCCGTACGAGGCACGGCCACCGCGGATCTGACCGACCTGCGTGCCAGGGGGTGCGCGCCAGGCGCGAGACTGTTCCCCATGAGTGAGCCCACCGCCCAGCCGAAGACCGTCCTGCTCCGCCGAGGAGAGGTCCACAGCCCCGCCGACCCCTTCGCCACCGCGATGGTCGTGGAGCGCGGCCAGGTCGCCTGGGTCGGCTCGGAGGGCGCCGCCGACGCCTTCGCGGACGGCGTGGACGAGGTCGTCGACCTGGACGGTGCCCTGGTCACCCCCGCGTTCACCGACGCCCATGTGCACACCACCGCCACGGGCCTCGCCCTCACCGGCCTCGACCTGTCCGGCGCCCCCTCCCTGGAGGCGGCCCTCGCCCTCGTGCGGGAGTTCGCCGCGGCCCGCCCGCACGACCGGGTCCTCCTCGGCCACGGCTGGGACGCCTCCCGCTGGCCCGGCGGCCGCCCCCCGACGCGCGCCGAGCTCGACGAGGCCACCGGCAACCGCCCTCTCTACCTCTCCCGCATCGACGTCCACTCGGCCGTCGTCAGCACGGCTCTGCTGGACATGACGCCGGGTGACCTCGATGCGGTGGACGCCCCGCTCGTCGCCGGCGCCCACCACGCCGTACGCGCCACCGCGCTCGCCGCGATCACCCCCGCCCAGCGCACCGAGGCCCAGCGCGCCGCCCTGGCCCACGCCGCCTCCCTCGGCATCGGCGCCGTCCACGAGTGCGGCGGGCCGGACATCTCCTCCGAGGACGACTTCACCGGCCTGCTGCGGCTCGCCGCCGAGGAAGCCGGTCCTCGGGTCGTCGGCTACTGGGCGGAACAGGATGTGGAGAAGGCGCGGGAGCTGGGCGCGATCGGCGCGGCCGGTGACCTCTTCGTCGACGGTGCCCTCGGCTCGCACACCGCCTGTGTGCACCAGCCGTACGCCGACGCCGCCCACACCGGCACCGCCTACCTGGACGCGGCCGCCGTCGCCGCCCACGTCACCGCCTGCACCGAGGCCGGCCTCCAGGCGGGCTTCCACGCCATCGGCGACGCCGCCGTGGCCGCCGTCGTGGAGGGCGTGCGCGCCGCCGCCGAGAAGCTCGGCCTCGCCCGTATCCGCGCCGCCCGCCATCGCGTCGAGCACGCCGAGATGCTCACCCCCGAGACGATCGCGGCCTTCGCCGAGCTGGGCCTGACCGCCTCCGTGCAGCCCGCCTTCGACGCCCTGTGGGGCGGCGAGGACGGCATGTACGCCCAGCGACTGGGTGCCGAGCGTGCCCGCTCGCTGAACCCCTTCGCGGCCCTGCTGCGCGCCGGCGTCCCGCTCGCCTTCGGCTCCGACAGCCCTGTCACGCCCCTCGATCCCTGGGGCACGGTCCGTGCGGCCGCTTTCCACCGCACGCCCGAGCACCGGGTTTCCGTGCGCGCCGCGTTCACGGCGCACACGCGCGGCGGCTGGCGGGCGACCGGGCGCGACGACGCGGGCGTCCTGGTGCCGGGCGCGCCCGCCGACTACGCCGTGTGGCGCACCGACGAGCTCGTGGTCCAGGCCCCCGACGACCGGGTCGCGCGCTGGTCCACCGACCCCCGCTCCGGCACCCCCGGCCTGCCCGACCTGAGCCCGGGTCGCGAACTCCCCACCTGCCTCAGCACGGTGGTGGGCGGACGAACGGTCTTCGTACGGCCGGGCGAGTGATCTCCCGGGGTGGCGCGAATCCGATCGGTCCGCACCACCCCGTCGTGCGACCTGCGCATCCTCCGCGCTGACCAGGGGATTGAGCGAATAGCCGCAGGTCAGACGGCTGTTGACAGGCGGAGGCCCGGGGCCGATAGGTTCGGCCGAGTCCACCACCGGACGCCCGACCGGGGAACCGCGGAACTTCCCCGAACCCGTCGCAAAGCCGCTGGGTCAGGGACGGTGTGCCGCACCGGGGCACCGCCACTGGGAGCCAGGCTCAGCGCTCGCGCGGCGACGACGGAACGTTCCGGCCGGTCGGGGAGGTGTGACCCGGGTGGGGCCCGGGCGCTCAGTAGACAACGGCTTTCGGTCGACCCGCAGCCAGCGGGTCCCAGGTCGGCCCGAAGGGCGCCGGGCCCCCATCCGCAGCAGAAGGCGCGCGTCGGCGCACGGTCACACAAAAACCCGTACTTACCCCGCTCTTGTGGAATCGACACCACCATACGAACGTGTGGTCGCGTCAGTGCAGGCCGCGACCACTATGGTGGACGTCTGCGTACGGACATGAAGGGGCAGCAGTGAACGACGGCGACGGGACCCTCGCGGCACAGGATCGGGGGAGGCAGTTCGGGCCGCTCGGCACGGCGTTGGTGATCATTCCGACCTACAACGAGGCGGAGAACATCAAGAGCATCGTCGGCCGGGTCCGCAAGGCGGTCCCCGAGGCTCACGTGCTGGTGGCCGACGACAACAGCCCCGACGGCACCGGCAAGCTCGCCGACGAACTGGCTGTCGAGGACGACCACGTCCAGGTCCTGCACCGCAAGGGCAAGGAGGGCCTGGGCGCCGCCTATCTCGCCGGCTTTCGCTGGGGCATCGAGAAGGGCTATGGCGTCCTGATCGAGATGGACGCCGACGGCTCCCACCGGCCAGAGGAACTGCCCCGCCTGCTGACCGCCCTCAAGGGCGCCGACCTGGTCCTCGGCTCCCGCTGGGTACCTGGCGGCCGGGTCGTGAACTGGCCGAAGTCCCGCGAGTTCATCTCCCGCGGCGGCAGCCTCTACTCCCGCCTCGCCCTGGATCTTCCCCTGCGGGACATCACCGGCGGCTACCGCGCCTTCCGCCGCGAGACCCTCGAGGGCCTCGGCCTGGACGACGTCGCTTCCCAGGGCTACTGCTTCCAGGTCGACCTCGCCCGCCGCGCGGTCAAGGCCGGCTTCCATGTCGTCGAGGTCCCGATCACCTTCGTCGAGCGTGAACTCGGTGACTCGAAGATGAGCCGCGACATCCTGGTCGAGGCCCTGTGGCGGGTCACGTCGTGGGGAGCGCGGGAGCGGGTCGGCAAGCTGATGGGTCGCACGAAGCCGTCGTCGCCGTCGCGGCCGTCACAGTCGTAACCTGCGGACCGTCGGGGCACCGCCCGCGGCGGGCCCGCCAGTCCAGCCGTCACGGCGGTCGGCCCATGACCCGCAGTCACACTTGTCACAGTCGTCACCTACGACCGCACAGGCGGCGTCGGCGTCCCCTTATCCCGCTCTGAGCCGGGCCCAGGCACACTGGACGCATGACGACTGGCGCACCGACCCCCACCTACCCCGCCCGGCCCCGGCGCTCCCGGCTGCGGACTTTCCTGCCGCTGGGCATCGCGGCGTGGCTGGTGCTGGAGATCTGGCTGCTGACCGTGGTCGCGGACGCGGCGGGCGGGCTCTTGGTGTTCCTGCTGCTGCTCGCCGGCCTGGTGCTCGGCTCGGTGGTGATCAAGCGGGCGGGCCGCCGCGCCTTCCAGGCGCTGAACGAGAAGCTGCAGCGCGGCGGCACCCCGGCGAGCGGCGGTGGCAACGGCCTGATGATGCTGGGCGGCCTGCTGATCATGCTGCCCGGCCTGATCTCGGACGCGGTGGGCCTGCTCCTGCTGATCCCACCGGTCCAGAAGGCCCTGAGCGGCTATGCGGAGCGGACGTTCGACCGCAAGCTGCGTGAGGCGACCCCGGGGTCGTTCGGGGATGCCTACCAGCAGTCTCGTATGCACCGTCCCGACGGCAAGGTCGTGCAGGGTGAGGTCATCCGGGACGAGCCGGGGGATGCGCCGGAGGGCCCGCGCCCGCCGCTGACCCGCTGACCCGCTGACAGGCATAGAGGCATAGCGGCATAGAAGGAAACCCGGCGCCACCGAGCGCCGGGTTTCTTTTTTTGCACAGCAATTTTTTGCACAGGAGATTTTGGGCACACCAAACCGCGGGCGCTGTACGTCGACTTCACGTACAGCGCCCGCGGTTACAGGCATTGCCTGGTCAACCCGCCCGAGCCCCGAAGGAGCTCGCAGGGGTTACGCCGACTTGCGGCTGTCCCGGGGATGAACCGCGATGTTCATCGCCCCGGAGCGCAGAACAGCAAGGCGCTCCTCGAGGACCTCTTCGAGTTCCTCACGGGTACGCCGCTCCATCAGCATGTCCCAATGCGTGCGCGCGGGCTTGGCCTTCTTCTCCTCTGGGCCGTCGCCATCCACGAGGAGTGCCTGGGCCCCGCAGACCTTGCACTCCCACTCCGGCGGGATCTCCGCCTCGACCGAGAAGGGCATCTCGAACCGGTGCCCCTTCTCGCATGCGTACTCCACGGCCTGGCGCGGGGCCAGGTCGATGCCGCGGTCCGTCTCGTAGCTGGTCACCACGAGGCGCGTGCCGCGAAGAGCTCGCTCACTCATGAATCGTGCCTCCCGGGCTTGTCGCCCACAGGACAGGTGTCGCTGTCGTCGTCATCCGGTCAACGTCCGGTCGGCGGTAAAGATTCCCGTTCCGTGTCCCGTTCCGGGTGATGCGTCGCCGTCGTAGCCGCAGCCTTGCTGACCAATGTCGTACCCACCGGCGCCCGGTTTGTCACATCTGCTAGCAGATGTGACCCAGCGTTTCGGCATCTTTGACGCGCAGTAACGGTACGCCTGGCAGGCCAAACGCGTACACTACCGCCCTTTCACTCGGAACGCTAAATCGTTGTCGGCACCGGATTGCCCGCGTCGCTGATCGCCCGGCGCACCGGCACCCTCGCGAGCAGGGCGAATCCGATGACGAAGAAGGCCACCAGCGAGATGATCGCGTCCCGATAACTTCCGGTCAGCTGGTAGGTGAGCCCGAAGAGAAGTGGGCCGAGCCAGCTCATGCCGCGGTCGCTCATCTCGTACGCCGAGAAGTATTCGGCCTCCTTGCCCGGCGGGACGAGATGGGAGAACAGGGACCGGGACAGGGCCTGGCTGCCGCCCAGGACCAGCCCGATGCCTGCCGCCAGCGCGAAGAACCACACCGGCGCCCCGGCCGGCAGGAAGTACCCGGCCGCCAGCGTCACCGTCCACGCGACCAGCGAGCCGAGGATCGTCCGCTTCGCGCCGTAGATCCGGGCCAGCCGCCCCATCGCCAGCGCGCCCACCACCGCCAGCACCTGGACCAGCAGGACGGCGCCGATGAGCGTCGACTGCTCGAGGCCCAGTTCCTCGGAGCCGTAGATCGACGCCTGGGAGATCACGGTCTGGATGCCGTCGTTGTAGATGAGGTAGGCGAGGAGGAAGGCGAGGGTCAGTGGGTGGCGGCGCATGTCGCGGACGGTCGCCGCGAGTTGCCGGAAGCCAGGGGCGGTCGGCTTTCTGGCCGCCTCCTCGTCCATGCCGCTCGCCTCCGCCGTGTCTTTCGTGTCTTTCGTCTCCTTGGCGGACCTGCGGTCGCGCAGCCGTCGTAGCGGGATGAGCGCGAAGGCGCCCCACCACAGGCCCGCCGACGCGAGGCAGATGCGGACGGCCATGCTCTCGGAGACGCCGAAGGAGTCGTGGGCCAGATACAGGACCAGGTTCACGATCAGCATCAGCGAGCCCGACGCGTAGCCGAAGGCCCAGCCCCGGGAGGAGACCGCGTCGCGTTCCTCGGGTGGGGCGATCTGCGGGAGGTAGGAGTTGTAGAGCATCATCGCGACCGACTGCGCCGCGTTCGCGACCACCAGCAGCAAGCCGCCGAGCAGATAGCGGTCGCCGTCCAGGAAGAACATGGCCGCGGTGGCCGTGGCACCCACATAGGCGGCGATCCCGAGGAGGGGCTTCTTGCGGCCCGTGCGGTCGGCGGCCGCGCCCACCAGGGGCATGACCAGAACGGCCACGATCACCGACAGGGACACCGAGTACGCGAAGAAGGATCCCGCGCGCACCGGGATGCCCAAGGGGTGGACGAACCCGTCCGCGTCCGCCGCCTCCTCGGCGACCGATGTCAGATAGGGGCCCAGGAACACGGTGAGCACGCTCGTCGAGTAGACGGAGCACGCCCAGTCGTAGAAGTACCAGCCGCGCTGCTCGCGCCGGCGCCCGGCGGCCTCGTCGGCCGCCTCGGTTCGCACGGTTCCGGTGCCCACCCGCGCCCTCGCTTCCCCGTGATGATCCCGCGCGCGGGTGGAGACGGGGACGGGGGTCAGACCCAGACGCCGCGGTCCTCCATGACCTTGCGCAATGTGTCGATGTGATCGGTCATGATGCCATCGACTCCCAGGTCCAGGAGCCGGTGCATCGCATCGGGATCATTGATGGTCCACACGTGCACCTGGAGCCCGCGCGCGTGGGCGGCCCGTACGAAGCGATGGTCCACCACCTGGATCCCGGACTGCGTCTCGGGAACCTGGGCGGCGACCGCCGAGCGGCGCAGCGCGGCCGGTACGCCCCACGAGCGCAGCCGCAGATTGAGCACGCCCCGGGTGCCGTACGACGTCGCCAGGCGCGGTCCGGCCAGGCGCTGGGCGCGGATCACCCGGGCCTCGGAGAAGGAGCCGACGCAGATGCGGTCCCAGGCGCGGGTGCGCTCGATCAGCTCCAGGAAGGGGTGGAGCGCCGGCTCCGCCTTCAGGTCCACGTTCCAGCGCACCTCGGGGAAGGTCTCCAGGAGCTCTTCGAAGAGGGGCACCGGCTCCTTGCCCGCCACGCGCGCGTGCCGTACGTCGTCCCAGGGCAGGTCCGCGATGCGGCCCGCCCCGTCCGTCACCCGGTCCAGGGTCGCGTCGTGGAAGGCGACGATCTTGCCGTCGCGTGTGGTGTGGACGTCGGTCTCGATGTACCGGTAGCCCATTTCGACCGCGCGCCGGAACTGCAGAACGGTGTTCTCCAGTCCGTCCGCCGCCCCGCCCCGGTGGGCGAAGGGGATCGGGCCGGGGTGGTCGAGGTAGGGGTGGCGTATCCGCGTGGTGCTCACGGACGCAGTATCGCGCGCCGGGGTTGCCCGGTGGCAACGACCGTGCTGCCGTCCGATGCCGGGGGAACGGCGAACACGCGCAGGAAGAGCTGGGCGAGCGGGCCGATGGACACCGCGTAGAGGAGGGTGCCGACGCCGACCGTGCCGCCCAGGGCGAAGCCGGTCACGACGACCGCGATCTCGACGGCCGTGCGCATCAGGCGGATCGAGCGGCCGGTGCGCCGGTGCAGCCCGGTCATCAGGCCGTCCCGGGGGCCCGGTCCGAAGCGGGCGGCGATGTAGAGGCCGGTGGCCACGCCGTTGAGCACGATGCCGGCCAGGAGGAGGGGGATTCGTACGGCCAGGGTGTGCGCCTCGGGGACGAGGGCGAGGGTGCCGTCCATGGCGATGCCGACCACGAAGACGTTGGAGACGGTGCCGAGGCCCGGGCGCTGGCGCAGCGGGATCCACAGGAGCAGCACCGCCGCGCCGACGAAGATCGACACGACGCCGATCGTCAGACCGGTGAGCTCGGCGAGGCCCTGGTGCAGCACGTTCCAGGGCTCCAGGCCCAGGCCCGCCTCGACGAGCAGCGCCGAGCTCGCGCCGTACAGCGCGAGCCCGACGTAGAGCTGTGACAGCCGCCGTATGAGATGCCCTTGCGTGAGCCGCTTTGTGGGATGCCCCTGCGTGGACAAGACGTGCCCCCCTGTGGTGGTAGTGGACTGATGCATGACACCCTGCGGCTTGGGAAGCAACGCCCTCCATGGCCAATTCGGGGAAGGTGGACTGGAAATCATGGCGCAGTGGACTTCTGCGGTGGGTGCCGCGCAGCTCGCCCGGCTCCTCACCTCCCAGCAGGACCGCCCCGCCGGCCCCGGCAGCAAGCGCCCGCCCGCGTACCGGGCGCTGGCCGACGGCATCCGGCTGCTGGTGCTGGAGGGGCGCGTCCCGGTCGCCGCGCGGCTGCCCGCCGAGCGTGAGCTGGCCCTCGCGCTGTCCGTGAGCCGGACGACCGTGGCGGCCGCGTACGAGGCGCTGCGCACCGAGGGGTTCCTGGAGTCGCGGCGCGGGGCCGGGAGCTGGACGGCCGTACCGGCCGGGAACCCGCTGCCCGCCCGTGGTCTGGAGCCACTGCCACCCGAGGCGCTCGGCTCGATGATCGACCTGGGCACCGCGGCGCTGCCCGCGCCCGAGCCGTGGCTGACCCGTGCCGTCCAGGGCGCCCTGGAGGAGCTGCCCCCGTACGCCCATACCCACGGCGACTATCCGGCCGGGCTGCCCGCGCTGCGCGCGATGATCGCCGACCGGTACTCGGCGCGCGGGATTGCGACCATGCCCGAGCAGATCATGGTGACGACCGGGGCGATGGGCGCCATGGACGCGATCTGCCATCTGTTCGCCGGGCGCGGTGAGCGGATCGCGGTCGAGTCGCCGTCGTACGCCAACATCCTCCAGCTGATGCGGGAGGCGGGCGCCCGGCTCGTGCCCGTCGCCATGGCCGAGGGCCTGGCCGGCTGGGACGTGGACCGCTGGCGGCAGGTGCTGCGGGAGGCCGCGCCCCGGCTCGCCTATGTCGTCGCCGACTTCCACAACCCGACCGGGGCGCTGGCCGACGAGGACCAGCGGCGGCGGCTGGTGGACGCGGCGCGGTCGGCGGGGACGGTGCTGGTCGCCGACGAGACGATGAGCGAGCTGTGGTTCGACGACGATCTCGAGATGCCGCGACCGGTGTGCGCCTTCGACCCCGCCGGGTCGACCGTCATCACCGTCGGGTCGGCCAGCAAGGCATTCTGGGCCGGGATGCGGATCGGCTGGGTGCGGGCGGCGCCGGATGTGATCCGCTCTCTCGTGGCCGCGCGTGCGTACGCCGATCTGGGGACGCCTGTGCTGGAGCAGCTGGCCGTGAACTGGCTGTTCGGCACGGGGGGTTGGGAGCAGGCGGTGGAGCTGCGGCGCCGACAGGCCCGGGAGAACCGGGACGCCCTCGTCGCGGCCGTACGGCGGGAGCTGCCCGAGTGGGAGTTCGAGGTGCCGAAGGGCGGGCTCACGCTGTGGGTGCGCACGGGGGGCCTGTCGGGGTCGCGGCTCGCGGAAGTGGGGGAGCGGGTGGGGGTCCGGGTGCCGTCCGGGCCTCGGTTCGGGGTGGACGGGGCCTTCGAGGGGTATGTGCGGTTGCCGTTCACCGTGGGGGGTGCGGTGGCGGAGGAGGCCGCGGTGAGGTTGGGGGCGGCGGCGCGGTTGGTGGAGAGCGGGGCGAGTGGGGCGGGGGAGTCTGTGCGGCCGTTCGTTGCGTGACCGGCGTTGCTGCTGACGCGGGGTCGGGTCGCTCGCCCGGCGCCGGCCGGGTGCCGCCTTCTTCGGGACGGGCGCCGCCCCAGCGGCACGACTGCCCGCAGGCTGCGCCGACCTTACGAGGTCTCGGCCGCCACAGCCTCCGCCGGCACAGGCTCCGGCTCCTGTTCCGTCTTTTCCAGTCGTCCCAGCGATTCCGCCTCCACCGGCGTCGTCCGCGCCGGCAACAGGTCCAGTACCGCCTGCCGGTGCGCCTCACTCGTGGCGTCGTCGTACGGGTCCGGGGTGGCCGGGACCTGGAGGCGATGGACCGGGCCCGTGCCCAGGCGGGCGTAGCCGCGGCCGGGCGGGACGTCGGCGACCGGGGTGGTGTGCGGGGGAGCGCCCAGGACCGACTCCAGTTGCTGCGCCGTCGCGGGGCCGAGCACGACACGCGCGCGTGTGTGCTGCCGTACGGCATCGCTGAGCGCGTCCATGCTGTCCCACTGTTCGGCCAGGACCACCGTGACGTTGGCCGCGCGGCCGTGCCGGAGGGGTACCTGGAGCAGGGACTGCGGGTCCTTGCGGTCGTCCGCTGCGGCGAGGTGGGAGAACACGGTCGGGCGGTCCAGGAGGATCCACAGCGGGCGCTTGGTGTCCTCCGGCGGAGGGTTGCCCGTCTGGCGGGCCCGGTTCGTGGCGATCAGGCGCCGTTCCGTCTCGGTGGCCGCCCACTCCAGGCTCGCCAGCGCCCCGGCCAGACCGCACTCGACGGCGAGGACGCCGTCCCGTCCGATCAGGCAGGCGTACTCGCCGGTGCTGCCGCCCTCGACGATGACGATGTCGCCGTACTGCAGGGCCTGCAGGGCGATCGAGCGCAGCAGGGTCGAGGTGCCGCTGCCGGGCTGGCCGATGGCCAGCAGGTGGGGCTCGGTGGAGCGGATGCCGGTGCGCCAGACGACCGGCGGGACGTCGCGCTGCTGGTCGCCGTGGGTGAGGGGGAGTGTGCGCTGGACCTGGGTGGGGTCGGTGAAGCCGAGGACCGTTTCGCCGGGGCTCGTGACGAAGCGCTGGGCGGCGACGCCGGTGGGCAGCGGGGCGAGGACGGTGACGGTGAGCTCGTTGCCCTCCTCGTCCCAGGCGAAGTGGTACTCGCGGCCACGGCCGGACTTCGTGGTCAGCAGGTGCTCGATCCGCGCGCGGGCCTGGGCCTCGCCGTCGGTGAAGTAGGCCGGGTAGCGGACCAGGAGACTGCTGACGCGTCCCGTGCCGTCGAACTCGTACTCCGGGAAGGCCTTTTCCCACTCGCCGCCGTGGGCGTACAGCGGTGCCGGGTCCTCGGCGGCGGAGAAGTACGGGACCAGCGCCTCGTACAGCGACCTCAGCCGCTCCGTCTGCGACTCATCGGGGCCCTTGGGTGTCGACGGCCCCCGGTCGCGGCCCTGCCAGGCTGCCGCCGCCATCAGGGTGATGACGGCGAGCAGCGGCCCGTACGGCACCAGTGCCACGACCAGGATCACCGAAGCCACCAGGAACAGCAGCGGTCCGCGCCTGTCCTTGGAGGTGTCGGCCCACTTGCGCCGCCCGGCCGAGGCCAGCCGGCGCAGTCCGCGGGTGATCGTGATCAACGGGTGGAGGACATCGGAGGCGCTGTCGGCCGCCGTCCGGGCCAGCTCCCGGCTTCGGGCGATCTGCGCCCGGGCCAGTTCGCGGTTCCGGGCGATCTGCGCGCTGCCTGTGCTCAGGATGCGGGGGAGGGGGCGGCGGGCCACTGCTGTCTCCTGGTGGTGCGTACGGGCGGGAGGGGCGGCGTCAGAACTGGATGCCGCCCAAGAGGCTTGCCAGGCTCTCGCCGCCGGCCTTGATGCTCGGGGCGATGGCCGTGCTGGCCAGATAGAAGCCGAACAGGGCCGAGATCAGAGCGTGCGACGCCTTCAGTCCGTCCTTGCGGAAGAAGATGAAGACGACGATGCCGAGCAGAACGACGCCTGAGATGGAGAGGATCATGTGAGCGCTCCTGGTTGGTGGGGACAGTCACCATGAGTACTTCCAGGCTCACAGGATGTATCCATACGATAAAAGGTGCAACTGGGTGAAATTCGTTAGATTTCCGTCGAATGGTGGAGTGTCGCAGATCGGATGAGCGGGGCTGATGCGTCCGGCCGTGTCTGCGATGATCTTTGCCGCGGGCGCATCGGGTCATGTGCGGCGCGAGCCAGTACCCTGGCGAATCACTCGTACGGCCGACACCGCTCGCCGGCCGTACCCGTGCTCCCCGCAGTTCCCGCAGTCCCCGTGTGTGTAGTGAGAGGCGGTCCGGCCGATGACTGAAGCCCCCGACCCCGAGGTCGTGGAGCTGGCGACCAAGATCTTCGATCTGGCCCGGCAAGGGCAGACCGAGGCGCTCGTGGCGTACGTCGACGCCGGCGTCCCGGCCAACCTCACCAACGACCGCGGCGACTCCCTCGTGATGCTCGCCGCCTACCACGGCCACGCCGACGCGGTGCGCGCCCTGCTCGCCCGGGGCGCCGAGGCCGGCCGCGTCAACGACCTGGGCCAGACACCGCTCGCCGGTGCCGTCTTCAAGGGCGAGACGGAAGTCATCAAGGCGCTGCTGGAGGCCGGCGCCGACCCGGCCGCCGGCACACCGTCCGCCGTGGACACGGCCCGGATGTTCGGCAAGACCGAACTGCTCGAACTGTTCGGCGCGAACTGAGCCGAGCTTTCTGACCAGCTAAAACACGGAAAACGGGGGAGGCGGTACAGGGCCGCCGAAATTTCGGTCGCGGCAGATGGAAGTGCCGAGTCATCATGACGTCGTGATTCACGGACACGATGGCTGGGCAGGTGTTGCCGCACCGCGTGGGCCGTGATGCGGTCCGCATGGGCCACCGACGAGAGGCAGAGGAAGATGGTCTACAGCAAGCAGGAAACGGCGGGCGCCCCGACGTGTTGTCACGCGGCCAGGTGAAGCAAGATCCCCGGTTGCGTCGACGCTTGATGTGAGGCTGTTTCCCATGTTCGAACCGGTCATAGCGCCCAGCGGTACGCTGCTCGGCCTGCTCCAGCGGGGCCGCGGCGACGGCACACTGCACGCGCTCACCGCCCCGCGCGCCGAAGCGCTCGCGGCCCTGAACCACTGTGTGCTGCGGGACCCCCGCCACGACTGGCAGGTGGAGAACCGCTCCCTGTACTACGCCCGTCTCTACCTCGACCTCAACGGCGACCTGGACGAGATCGAGGCGCACCTCTTCGACGTCGAGGACGTCTTCGACACCGAGGAGTCACGCACCGGGCTGGCCCTGGCCGTCCTCGGCCACCTCGCCTCCTACGGCAGGCGGGACGCCCTCGAACTGCTGCGCAGGTACGCCGCCTCGGGCTCCAACTGGGCCTGGGCCCTGGACGAACTGGCGCTCAGGGACGACGACGCCGGGCTGCGTGCGCTTGCCGCACCCGTCCTGGCCCGTTTCCCGTCCGATCCCGAGGGCGAGGCCGAGCTGGCCGTCGTCGTACGCGATGCTTTTGAGCCACGGCCGTGGCGGCTGTGGGCCGAGGATCCGCGCGAATCGATCGCCACGCGCGTGCGTGCCGCTCAGGAGGCCGGCTGTTTCGACCGCTGGCAACGGCAGATGCGACCTGCCGGGCCCCGTCCGGGGTGGAGCGTGCAGGCCGTCTTCGAGTGGGCCCAGCAGGGCATCGAGCGCGGTGCCGCGCTGCATGTGCCCGCCGCTCGATGTCTCACCGCTGTCGCAGGTCCCGAGGACCGGCCCGAGATCGTCGCCGCCGCCAAGGACGGCACCGACGGAGCCCGCTGCACCGCCCTGCGCTACCTCGCCGACAGCAACGATCCGGACGCCCTCGACCTGATCGAGGCGGCCGTGGTCACCGGGTCGGGGGCCGTCGTGGAGGCCGCCCTCGACGCCTTCGAACGGATGCGCAGCATCGCCGCCGTCGACCGCGCGCGTGGCTGGGCCCGACGGCCCGACCCGCTCGGCGCCGCCGCCGGACGCATGCTCGCCTGCCGGGGCGGAGCCGGGGACCAGGATCTCGTCCTCGCGGCGCTGCGGGAGGCTGTACGGGGCGAAGGACCCGACGCGCCGACCCTGTGGACGCTCGTCGACGGCACCGGACGGCTCGGCATCGCCTGTGCCGCCCCCGTCCTGCGCCATATCTACCGCGAGACCGCCTCGTCCCATCTGCGCGGCCGCACCGCCCGCGCCCTCGCCGCCACCGACCCCTCCTTCGCGTCCGGCTTCGCCGTCGAGTGCCTCTGGGACTGCGAGGAGTTCACCCGTGAGATCGCCGCCCGGCACGCCGAGACCGGTGACACGCGGGTCGTCGAGCGGCTGCGCCGGCTCGCCGCCGACCCGGCGGAGGAGGCCGAGGTGCAGACGGCCGTACGCAGCCGGATCGGGCCGGATACGACCACCGGCTGATCATCGGGCGGGACGTGTGTTCACGCTGTGAAGGTCGGGGAGATCCGCCCGCCGGGTGAACACGGGATGACCTGCGGGTCAGGCGCGCATGGACGTGATCTGACCCGCTAGGGGGCGCAGCGGAACGCTCATGGGACGTTTGTCGTTCGGAAAGATCCACTTTGACGCGGCCACGTCCAGCACGGCGACAACACCGGTATGCGTGTCGTCATCGTGACCGAATCCTTTCCCCCCGATGTGAACGGCGTGGCCCACTGCGCGCTCCAGACCGCCCGACACCTCGTCGATCGCGGTCACGCTCCCCTCGTCGTCGCACCCGCTCCCGCTCCCGGGAACAAGGCAGCCGCCTCTCTGGCGCCCTGCCCCGTCGTCCATGTCCCCTCCCTTCCGCTCCCCGGCTATCCCCAGGTCAGGGTCGCTCTCCCCAGCCGGCGCCTCGCCGCCGCGCTGATCCAGCACCAGCCCGACATCGTGCACCTGGCCAGCCCCTTCGTCCTCGGCGTCCGCGGCATGGCCGCCGCCGCCCGGCTCGGCATCCCCGCCGTCGCCGTCTACCAGACCGACCTGGCCGGATATGCGCGCACCTACATGGGCGCCGGCGAGGCCGCGGCCTGGCGGCGCATACGGTCCGTCCACTCCGCCGCCGACCTCACCCTCGTCCCGTCCAGTGCGTCCATGCGCGACCTCGAGACCCACGGGGTGCCCCGGCTCAAGCTGTGGGCACGCGGCGTGGACACCGCCCGCTTCCGCCCCGAACTCCGTGACGAGGCGCTGCGCCGTGAGCTCGCCCCCAACGGCGAGATCATCGTCGGCTACGTCGGGCGACTCGCCCCGGAGAAGCACATCGAGCTGCTCTCCGGCGTGTGCGGCCTGCCGGGCGTGAAGGTCGTGATCGTCGGCGACGGGCCGAGCCAGCCCGCTCTCGCGGAGGCACTGCCCGGCGCGGTCTTCCTCGGCCGGCGCGGCGGAGACGACCTCGCCCGGATCTTCGCCTCGTTCGACGTCTTCGCCCACACGGGCCCGTTCGAGACCTTCTGCCAGACCGTGCAGGAGGCCATGGCGAGCGGCGTGCCCGTCGTCGCGCCCGCTGCCGGCGGCCCGCTGGACCTGGTCGACCACGGCCGCACCGGGTTCCTGGTGCCGCCGCGCGACGCCGACGCCGTACGGGACGCCGTGCGGGCCCTGGCCGCCGACCCCGCGCTGCGGGCCGCGTACGGGGTCGCCGCACGCGCCACGGTCGAGGGCCGGACCTGGGCGACCATCGGCGATCAGCTCATCGCCCACTACGAGGCCGTGCTCAAGGCGCGGAGGCCGGCGGTGGCGGTATGAACAGCTCGCCCCGCAACGGTATGAACGCCTCACCTCGGACCGGCACGAACACCTCGCTGCGCATCGTCCGGCTGGCGAACTTCGTCGCCCCCGCCTCCGGGGGGCTGCGCACCGCGCTGCGCGAACTGGGCAAGGGCTTCAAGCTGGCGGGCCACGACCCCGTCCTCGTGGTGCCGGGCGAGAAGTACAGCGACTGCGAGACCGAGCAGGGCCGCGTGATCACCCTGCCCGGCCCGATGCTCCCCGGCACCGGCGGCTACCGCGTGCTCGTCGACAAGCGGCGGGTCGCGGCCCTCCTGGAGGAGCTCGCTCCCGACCGCCTCGAGGTCTCCGACCGCACGACGCTGCGGTGGACCGGCAAGTGGGCCCGCCGCGCCCGGGTCCCCGCCGTGATGGTCTCCCACGAGACCGCCGACGGCGTGCTGCGCACCTGGGGCCTGTCGGAGAACCTGTCCCGGCGTGCCGCCGACGTCCTCAACGTCCGTACGGCCCACACGTACTCGAAGGTCGTGTGCACCACCGAGTTCGCCGAGCGGGAGTTCGTGCGGATCGGCGCCCGCAACGTCGTCCGGGCCCCGCTGGGCGTCGACCTGATGAACCGGCGTCCCACCCTGCGCGACACGGCGCTGCGCGAGACACACGCGCGTGCCGACGAGAAGCTGCTCGTGATGTGCTCCCGGCTGTCCGTGGAGAAGCGGCCCGGCACCGCGCTGGACGCCCTGGAGTCGCTGCGCGGACGCGGTGTGCGCGCGGTGCTCGTGGTGGCCGGAAACGGCCCCCTGCGGGCGCGGCTCGAACAGCGGGCGCAGGAGCGCGACCTGCCGGTGACCTTCCTCGGGCATGTCGCCGACCGCAGCCTGCTCGGTGCGCTCCAGGCCTCCGCCGACATCTGCCTGGCCCCCGGGCCCGCCGAGACGTTCGGGCTCGCCGCGCTGGAGGCCATGGCCTGTGGCACGCCCGTCGTGGCGAGCGCGTCCTCCGCGCTGCCGGAGGTGATCGGCTCCGCCGGGGCCACCGCGGCCGACAACGGGGACGCCTTCGCGGACGCCGTGGAGATGCTGCTCGACCGTCCCGAGCGCGAGCGCCGGGAGACGGCACGCGCGCGTGCGGAGTGCTTCGGCTGGGGCACGGCGGTGGACGCCTTCCTCACCGCGCACGACGCGGCGGTGCCGGTGCGTCCCTTCGTGCGTGCGGAGGGCGCGGCATGAGACCGCTCCGCTACGTCGCCCTCGGGGACTCGCTGACCGAGGGGGTGGGCGATCCCGTGGGGAACGGGTGGCGCGGCTGGGCCGCGCTGCTCGCTGACGGGCTGTCCGAGCCGTCCGCCGCGTTCACCAACCTCGCGGTCAGCGGGGCACAGACGCGGGACGTGCTGGAGAGTCAGCTGCCCGCCGCGCTGGCCCTGCGGCCCGACGTCGCATCCGTCCTTGTGGGCGTCAATGACACGCTGCGCAACACCTTCGACATAGAGAGGATCGCCGAACGCCTGGACAGGGTCTACGCGTCGCTCACCCGACAGGGCGCTGCCGTGCTCACGGCCTGTCTGCCCGATCCGGGCACGATGTTGGGCCTGCCGGGGGTCCTGGGCAACCCGCTGGCCCGCAGGCAGCGGGCCGTCAACACGGTGGTCCATACGTTGTCCGAGCGGTACGGGGCGGTGCATCTGCACGCGGTCGACGACGCCTGGATCATGGACCGTTCGATGTGGAGCTCGGACCGGCTGCATCCCGGGGAGCGCGGGCACCGGCAGATCGCCCTGCGCTTCCACGCGATGCTGGCGCACAGGGGCATCGCGACGGAAGCGGCGCCCTCGCCCGAGCCCGAGTTCCCGCCGCCCACCAAGTCGGCGAGCCTGCTGTGGCTGGCCACCGCGGGCACCGCCTGGGTGATCCGGCGGTGCAACGACCTGCTGCCCCAGCTGCTCCGCCTCGCCGCAACGGAGATGCGGCACCGCGCGAAGGGCACCTGCGGCCGGCTCGACCTGCGCGCGACACAGGCGGCGTCCATGGCGCTGGCCTCGTTGTCGGTGCCGGCGCCGATGCCGGAGCAGCAGTCGGTGCCCGAGTACCGGTCGGTGATTGAGCGTCCTGTGCCTGAGCGTCCCATGCCGGAGCCTCGGCCCCTGGCGGGGCAGTGGCCCCTGCCGGAGGGGCTGTCGGTGCCCGGACAGCGGTCGGTTCCGGGGCACCAGCCCGCACCGGAGGCGGCGTAGCGCACGCAGGGGTGGCAGAGATGGCAGGGGTCAGCGACGGCGTACGGCCACGAAGCGGACCGGGGTGCCCGGCACCGCCTGGGCGGCGGCCGGGAGGTCGGCCGCGCGGACGACGGCGATCACCGGGTAGCCGCCCGTCGTCGGGTGGTCGGCCAGGAACACGACCGGTCGGCCGTCGGGCGGCACCTGGACCGCGCCCAGGACGACGCCCTCGCTGGGGAGTTCACCGGTCAGCGCCCGTTCCAGGGCGGGGCCCTCGGTGCGCAGCCCGATGCGGTTGCTCGCGGGGGAGACGCTGAACACGTGGGCCGTGAAGGCACGCACGGCCTCTGGCGTGAACCAGTCGTCGCGCGGGCCCAGTGTCACGCGCAGGACCAGTTCGGCCGGGGGCGCCGGCTGCGGGGCGACGTCCACGCGTGCGTGAAGCCCTGCCGGCCGGCCCAGGGGCAGCACCGCGCCGTCCGTGAGGGGCGGCGGGCCGAGGCCCGACAGGAGGTCCGTGGAGCGGCTGCCGAGGACCGGCTCGACGGTGATGCCTCCGGACACGGCCACATAGCTGCGTACGCCGGACATGGCCCTGCCGACTTCCAGGAGCGCTCCGGCAGGCACGCGCACCGGAGCGCCCCAGGCGACCGGCCGTCCGTCCACCGTGACGTGGCAGGGCGCGCCGCCGACCGCGACGGTCACCGTCGAACGGGGCCGCACCGCACAGCCGCTCAGCGTGGTCTCCAGCACGGCCGCCTCGGGGGCGTTGCCGACCAGACGGTTGACGAGCCGCGCCGCGGGCCCGTCCAAAGCCCCCGAGCGGGGCACGCCGAGGTGGGCATGCCCGGGACGGCCGAGGTCCTGCACGGTGGTGAGCGCCCCGGCGTGTACGACGGACAGCGCGCGGTCGCTCATGCGTTCCCCACCGGAACGAAGCGCACGCGCGTGCCCGGTGACAGCAGCGCCGCCGGCACGCGCGTGTGGTCCCACAGCACCGTGTCCGTGGTGCCGATCAGCTGCCAGCCACCCGGCGACGAGCGCGGGTACACACCTGTGTAGGGGCCTGCCAGTGCCACCGCACCTGCCGGTACGGCCGTGCGCGGAGTGGCCCGGCGAGGGACGTCGTAGCGTGGCGGCAGGCCGGTGAGATAGCCGAATCCGGGGGCAAAACCGCAGAATGCGACGCTGAATTCGGTGCCCGCGTGGATGCGGGCCACCTCGTGCGGGGTGACACCCCAGTGCGCGGCGACCTCGGCCAGGTCCGGGCCGTCGTAGCGCACGGGGACTTCGACGGCCTCACGCGCGCGTGGGGGAGCGGGAGGCACTTCGGCTGTGGTCAGTTCGGAGGCAAGGCGGGCCGGGTCGGCGAGGCCGTCGAGCAGGACCGTGCGGGCGGCGGGGACGATCTCGCGGACCGACAGCGAGCCCTCCGTACGGCGCTGGAGGAACTCCGCGTGCAGCGCCTGGGCCTCCTCGCCCGAGGACACCTCCACGAGCAGGGCGTCGTCGCCGACCGGCAGGGCCCTCATACGAAGGCCTCCACCCGGACACCCGACTCCTCCAGCCGCGCCCGCACCCGGCGGGCCAGCTCGACGGCGCCGGACGTGTCCCCGTGCAGGCACAGGGAACGCGCGCGTACCTCGACGGGAACTCCGGAGCGCGAGGTGACCACGCCCGAGTGGGCCAGGCCCACCGAGCGCTCCACGACGGCATCCGGGTCGGTGACCACGGCGCCGTCCTGGCCGCGCGGCACGAGCGTGCCCTGCTCGGTGTACGCGCGGTCGGCGAACGCCTCCGTGACGGCCGGGAGTCCGGCCTTGGCGGCCAGATCCAGCAGTCGCGAGCCGGGCAGGCCGAGCACGGGCAGCGTGGCGTCCGCGAGGAGCACCCCGTCGACGACCGCGCCGGCCTGCTCCTCGTCGTGCACGACGCGGTTGTAGAGCGCGCCGTGCGGTTTGACGTACGACACGCGCGTGCCCGCTGCCCGCGCGAAAACCTCCAGGGCGCCGATCTGGTAGGTCACTTCGGCCGCCAGCTCGGCGGGCGGCACGTCCATCGCGCGCCGCCCGAACCCCGCCAGGTCCCGGTAGGAGACCTGGGCGCCGATCCGTACCCCGCGCTCGGCCGCCTGCTCGCACACCCGCCGCATGGTGGCCGCGTCCCCGGCGTGGAAGCCGCAGGCGACGTTGGCGCTGGTGACGACGGACAGCAGCCGTTCGTCGTCGGTGAGCTGCCAGCGGCCGAAGCCTTCGCCGAGGTCGGCGTTGAGATCGATCGAGGTCATGGGTCCTTCGTGTCTCCTGTCAGGTGACTTGGGCTGATTTCAGGCGGCTTTCAGGCGATGCGGTACTGCTCGTCGCGCGCGTCGGTCAGGAACATCTGGCCCGGTGCGTGAGTGAGGGCGAACGGCGGGCGCGAGGCCATCACGGCGGCCTGCGGGGTCACTCCGCAGGCCCAGAACAACGGGATGTCGTCCCGTTCGGCGTCCACCGGATCGCCGAAGTCCGGGCGGCCGAGGTCGGCGATGCCCAGCGCCGAGGGATCGCCGCAGTGCACGGGGCTGCCATGCACCGCCGGGAGGAGGCCGGTCTCCCTCAGCGCCGCCGCCACGTGCTGCGGCGGCACCGGACGCATGGAGACCACCATCGGGCCGTGCAGCCGCCCCGCCGGCCGGCACGGGCGGCTGGTCACGTACATCGGGACGTTGCGGCCCTGCTCGATGTGGCGGATCGGGACGCCCGCCTCGGTCAGCGCCCACTCGAAGGTGAAGCTGCAGCCGATCAGGAACGACACCAGGTCGTCCCGCCAGTGCGCTCGCACGTCCGTCGGCTCGTCCACCAACTCGCCGTCCCGCCACACCCGGTAGCGGGGCAGATCGGTGCGCAGGTCGGCGCCGTCGGCGAGGACCGTGGTCCAGGAACCGGCGTCCGTGACATCGAGGACCGGACAGGGCTTGGGGTTGCGCTGGCAGAACAGCAGCATGTCGTACGCCCAGTCGGCGGGCACCGAGATCAGGTTGACCTGGGTGTGGCCCGCCGCGACCCTGGCCGTGGGGCCCGTGAGGCCCTCCCGGAAGCGGGCGCGTGCGGTTTTCGGGCTCCACGCGTGCGCGTGCTCGTCGACGAGGGTGAGCGGGCGGTCATCGGTCACGAGGGTCGGCGCGCGGTCATCCGTACCGTTCACACCAGCTCCTTCCCACGCGTCTCCGGCAGCCCCAGCAGGGCCAGCGCCGCGATGCCGTAGCCGATCGCGCCGAAGACCAGCGCACCGCCCACACCCCAGCTGTCGGCCAGGAAGCCGACCGTCGTGGGGAACACTGCGCCCACCGCGCGGCCGGTGTTGTACGTGAAGCCCTGTCCCGTGCCGCGCACCGCCGTCGGGTACAGCTCGCTCAGATAGGACCCGAAGCCGCTGAAGATCGCCGACATGCAGAACCCGAGCGGGAAACCGAGCATCAGGAGCAGGGTGTTGGCGCCGTCCGGGATGTTCGCGTACGCCAGGATGCAGACGGCCGACAGCAGTGCGAACAGCCAGATGTTGCGCCGGCGGCCCAGCCGGTCGGTGAGGTAACCGCCGGTCAGATAGCCGATGAAGGCGCCGGAGATCAGGAACGTCAGATAGCCGCCGGTGCCGACGACCGACAGCTCACGCTCGGTCTTCAGATAGGTCGGCACCCAGGTGGCGAGGGTGTAGTAGCCGCCCTGGACGCCGGTGGACAGCAGGCCCGCGAAGATCGTCGTACGCAGCAGGCCGGGCTTGAAGATGGCCGCGAACGAGCCCTTCTCCGTGCTCTGTTCACGCACGGCCACCGCCTCGGGGGCGTCGTGCACCCGGCGTCGCATCCAGATGACGAGCAGCGCGGGCAGCGCGCCGGTCCAGAACATCACACGCCAGGCCAGGTCGTCGCCGGCGAGCGAGAAGACCAGGGTGTACATGATCGCGGCCAGCGCCCAGCCGACGGCCCACGAGCTCTGGATCGCGCCGAGGGTGCGGCCCCGGTGCTTGGCACTCGCGTACTCGGCGACCAGGATCGCGCCGACCGCCCACTCGCCGCCGAAGCCGAGGCCCTGGAGGGCGCGGAAGACCAGCAGCGTCTCGTAGTTGGGCGCGAAGCCGCAGGCGACGGTGAAGACCGCGTAGGTGATGACCGTGATCATCAGCGCCCTGACCCGGCCGATCCGGTCAGCGAGCACGCCCGCGACGGCGCCGCCGATCGCGGACACGACCAGCGTGACGGTGGTGAACAGGCCGGTCTGGCCGCTGTCCAGGCCGAAGTAAGCGGCCAGCGCCACCATGCTGAGCGGCAGGGTGAAGTAGTCGTACGAATCCAGGGCATAGCCGCCGAAAGCGCCCGCGAAGGCGCGGCGGCCGCGCGGTCCCAGGGCGCGCAGCCAGGCGAACGCGCCGTCGTCGGCGGCGCGTTCGTCAGGGGTGGGGTGAGCGTCTGTCAGGGCCTGCGGTGGAGGGGTCGTGCTCATGGGCACCTCGCAGAGGGAGGACGGAGGGTGCTGTGCAGTGAGCCGTGCCGTGCCGTGCGGGAGCGGTCGGCGCCGTGTGGGGGGAGGCGGCGCCTTGCGTAGCACCGTAGAGGATCGTTCAACGATCCCTCAATACCCATGTTGTTTCGTTCTTGTAATCTGCGATTGAATTCCGGCATGGCAGAGCAGCTGAACTCACTCGCCGAGGACCGCGTCCTCCTGGGCCGCACCAGCACCGCGGAGCGGGTCTCGGACATCCTCCGCAGCCGCATCGCCGAGGGGTTCTTCCCGCCCGGCACCCGACTGTCGGAGGACGGCATCGGCGGCGCGCTCGGCGTCTCCCGCAACACACTGCGTGAGGCATTCCGGCTGCTCACCCACGAACGCCTCCTCGTGCACGAGCTGAACCGCGGGGTCTTCGTCCGGGTTCTGACCGTCGAGGACGTTCAGGACATCTACCGCACCCGCGCCCTTGTCGAGTGCGCCGTCGTACGCGGGCTCGGTGAGCCGCCGTACGGCTTGGGCGCGCTCTCCGAAGCCGTCGACGAGGGGCAGCGGGCGGCGCGTGAAGGTGACTGGAAAGGTGTGGGTACCGCCAACATCCACTTCCACCGGGAGCTGGTCTCCTTGGCGGGAAGCGCCCGTACCGACGAGCTGATGCGCAGTGTCTTCGCCGAGCTGCGACTCGCCTTCCATGTGGTGGACGACCCGAAGCGGCTGCACGAGCCCTATCTCGCGCGTAACCGGCAGATCTTGCAGGTGCTGGAGGCGGGCGACAAGGCCGAGGCCGAGAAGCTGCTCGCGGTGTATCTCGATGACTCCTTGGAGCGGGTCGTGGAGGTCTATCAACGCCGGGTGACGAGGGCCCCCTAGGGGTGCGGGGCCGCATCGATATGCGGCTCCGCCGCGTATGCGCGAGCAACCACGGACGACCCGCAGACAAAAGACCACCGCAGTCCCGGCTACCCCGGCCGAGCGCCGTCGTTTGGGTCGTTGTCAGACCGAGGACCTAGTCTGTGCACCGTGACTTCACCCGCATCGACGGACCGTGTTCCGCCCCAGCTCAGCGCGGGGCCGCGCCCTGCTCCGGGCCCGGCCGCCGACGAGGGACTGGCGCGGCGGCTGCGCGCGCTCGCCTGCACCGCGCCGCTGCACGACCTCGACGCGCGCAAGGCCAACCTGGCGGGCGAGTACTCGGTGTACGGCATGGCGGAGGTGGCGCTCGCCGCCATCGACCTGGTCACGCTCAACATGGACTTCGACACGGGCGCCGACCACGACCAGATCGTCGCCCGGCTCATCCCGCGCATCGCCGCCCAGGCCCCGCAGCGCCCCGTCGCCGAGCACGAGCGGGTGGCCTGCTGGGTCCTGGAGAACCTGATCAACGTCGGCAGTGTGGACCGCGGCTTTCGTGCCGTGTACGGCACATTCGCGCCGGATGGTAGTTATGTCCGCCGTGACTATGACTTCAAGCTGATCGAGGAGGTGCCGGGGCCGGGCGGCACGGTGTACCTCCGTACCACCGACGAGGCGGTCAACGTCCTGGTCGGCGCCCTCGACACCGACGTCACCAGCGCGCAGATCGCCGCCGAGGTCAAGCTGGAGGTGCTGATCAACCGTGGCCGGCTCGCCGACGCGCAGCTGGCCGCCGAGCAGGCCCGGTACCGGACCGTGCAGTACTCCGAGACCCTCCGCCGGGCCCTGGACGCGACCCGGCGCAACGTCCGGGCGGTCGACTGGCTGAACGCCGTACCCGACATGATCGCCGAGGCGCTCGACCACGTCGCCGACCGGTACCGCCATGAGAACGCGATCCTCACCAACATCCGCAAAGCGCGCGACGAGACCGAGGACCCGGAGCACAAGCGCCGCGCCGCCGAGCTCGTCGACATCGTCAAGGACTGCATCCGACGGCACACCCAGCTGCAGTCCCGTCTGCTGGAGGCCGGGCCGCTGTTCCGCGCCGAGCAGGACCGGCAGGCCTTCGCGACGCCCATGACGACGTCGGGGACAGACCTGTACGGGCACCTCCTGGCCCCTGTCCTGCCGTTGCCCCTGGAGCAGGCCGTCCGGGTCACGGACGCCTTCTTCGCGCGCGGGGCGGGGATGCGGACGCCGGTGTCCGTGCGGGTCGCCGATCTCGTCGACATACTGCTGACGCCGCCCGTGGAGCGGGAGCACCTGGGCGCCGAGATGCCCGAGCCCGACCTCATCGCGACGCCGGACGACAGCCGGTTCAGCGAGGAGCAGCTGTCCGCGGCCATGGAGCTGCTGGATCTGCCGGCGGACGCGCCGCGGCGACTGTCCGGGCTGCTGGCTCAGGCGCGGCGCCAGGACCCTGAGCTGCCGTACCTGGTGGCCTTGTTGGCGGTTCACGCGGCCAGTCCGCCGGTGGGCACGGCTTATCGGCAGGGCGAGGAGAAGCTGCTGTTCGCCGTGGACGACGGGACGGAGCTGGACGATCCCGAGTTCGGCGGGGCCGACCTGATCGTGGGGACGGCTCTGCTGGACGCGGCGGGAATGGCCGCCGGCAGAACGGAAGCAGCGTGAGCCGCGCCGAGAACCGTACGTACGAGCAACATCGCAGCGTCGCGCCACACCGCAACATCGAGCAACACCGCAACATCGAGCAATATCGCAACGTTGCGCAACACGGCAGTGTCGCGCCACACCGCAGCAAGGAGCCGAAACCGTGACCGAGCACGTCGATCGGAGTGAGCCGGAGGCCGCCGCCCCGTCGGCGACGGCCTCCGTCACCCCCGCCGACGCCGCCGACGCGGCTCGGCTGGTCGCCTTCGGGCTGCAGCCGAAACTGCAGCCCGCGCGGGACCAGGAGTACACGGAGCTGCTGCGGCGCTACCGGGAGGACCCCCCGTTCGCGCGGCTCGCGGACGCCGTGGCCGCCGGTCTTGGACTGGTCGTGCTGGAGGTGTCCCCGCGCGCGGGGATGGCCGTGACGGCCGCCGAGGACTCCGTGTTCGCCGTCCGTATGGGCGACTACTCGCGTCGTACGTCCGCCGACGGCAGCGACCGCTTTCTGCACGGGCTGGCGCATCTCGCCATCGCCGCCATGGCGTTCCCGCGGCCCGAGGACCTGGCCGACGACGGCTACATCGGCCGCGTGACGGTCAACGGTGTCGACGCCTTCGTACGCCAGGCCTGCCGACGGCTGGAGGAGCGTGCCGATGAGCAGGGCGAGAACACCGATCCCGCGACGGACGCGCCCGGCCTTGAGGCCGCCTGGCGGATCTGGGTGAGACGCAGCGCGACCGGCGCCACCAAGGACGCGCGCAGACTCGCCGGTTCGACCACCGGCATCGTCGGCAAGGCGGCCGCCTTCCTCACCGACTCCGGGTTCCTGCAGCGCACCGGCGACGACAGCGGCGGGACGTACCGCACCACGGCCCGCTACCAGCTCCAGGTGCGTGACATGGCGGGCACTGCCGCCATGGCCGAACTGCTGGAGCTGGGCGTGGTCCCGGTCACCGACGGCACGCCGAGCCTGCTGCCCGCCGAGGACACGGAGGACCTGGAGCTGGTGGCCGATGCCGGGCTGCCGTTCCACTCCTCCTGAAGCCCCGAACCTCCCTGATCCGACCAAGACTTAGACGAAGACTTACGAGAGTCCGCCATGTACGAGCTGTCCCGGGTCCGCCTCTACTCCATCGGGCCGGCCGGTGCGCGCTACGCCGACACCGTGCTTGACCTGCGCGGTGTCGGCGGGCCCGTGCCCGACCCCGCGCCGACGCAGGCGGAGTTCTTCGAGGAGGAGCCCGTCGGTCCGCCGCGCCGGCCGGCGCCCGCCGGGGTGCTCTTCCTGGAGAACGGCGGTGGGAAGTCGGTACTGCTCAAGCTGATCTTCTCCGTGATGCTGCCGGGCCACCGCAACACGCTCGGCGGCGCCAGCTCCGGTGTGCTGCGGAAGTTCCTGCTCGCCGACGACTGCGGGCATGTCGCGCTGGAGTGGCAGCACACGCTCACCGGCGAGTGCGTCGTGGTCGGCAAGGTGAGCGAGTGGCGCGGGCGCCAGGTCTCCAACGACCCGCGGAAGTTCGCCGAGGCCTGGTACTCCTTCCGCCCGGGACCCGGGCTGAGCCTGGACAACCTGCCCGTCGCCGAGTCCACCGTCGTACGGCCGCCCGTCGAGGGCCAGTCGGGCGCACAGGGGCGCCGCCGCACCATGAAGGGCTTCCGGGACGCCATCACGGAGGCGGGCAAGGCGTATCCGCATCTGGAGGTGCACTGGGAGGAGATCCACGACCGGTGGATCGAGCACCTCGGCGACCTCGGCCTGGACCCCGAACTCTTCCGCTACCAGCGGGAGATGAACGCCGACGAAGGTGAGGCCGCAGGGCTCTTCGCGGTCAAGAAGGACTCCGACTTCACCGACCTGCTGCTGCGGGCCGTCACGGACACGCGCGACACCGACGGCCTCGCCGACCTGGTCAGCGGGTTCGGCAACAAGCTGGGCCGACGCGCCGAGCTGATCGCCGAACGGGACTTCACCGCCGGGTCCGTCGACCTGCTCGGGCGGATCGTCGAAGCCGCCGAGGCACGCTCACGCGCGCGTGACATCCACGCCGGTGCCGAGCGGCGGACCCGGACGCTGGCCCGGCGCCTGTCCGCGCGGGGTGTCCAGGAGCGAGTGCGGGCCGCGGACCTCGCCCAGCGGGTCACCGCCGCCGCGTACGCCGTGACTCACTCCGAGGCGGCGCGCGAGCGCAGCGCGCTGATCGCCGCCGAACTCGCCTACCGGCACGCCTCGTTGGCGCTCGCGGCGGCCGAGAAGTCGGCAGCCGCGCAGAAGCGCGAGTTCGCCGAGGCGCGCACCCTGCACTCCGCCTGGCAGGCCGCCGAGGCCGTCCTGCGGCACCGCGCCGCCGCCGACCGCGTCGCGCGCGTGGCCGCCGCGATCCAGGAGGCCGAGCGGGACGCGGCCCCCGCGCTCGCCGCCCGTGCCAAGGCCGCCGTCGACCTCGTACGGGCCCTGCACTCGGCCGCGGAGAGCGCCGAGACCCTCGCCAACGAGGGGGAGGAGCGGTCCGCCGCGCTCCAGGAGGTCAGCGAGTCCGCGTACCGGGACTCCACCGCCGCCGCCACGGAGGCGCAGCGGGCCCGCAGTGAGGTCGGGCATCTGCGGCAGCGGCTGTCCGAGGTCGAGCAGGAGACCGCCGAGGCCGTCCGCGCGGGCTGGCTCGACGACAGTGCGCCCGACGCCGACCCCGCCCGCGCGGCCCTCGCCGCGAGCGACGCCGAGAAGACCGCCGTCGCCGCCTGGGACACTGCGCGCGAGGCCTCCCGGCGCGCCTCGGAGCACGCGCGCGAGGCGGCCTCGACCGAGTCCCGTGCGGAGCTGACGGCGGCCCGCGCTTCTGACGCGGCGACCGCCGCGGAGCGCTCCTACGACGCCGAGCGCCGGCTCGCCGAGGGGCTGGCGGCGGAGGAGCGGCTCGCCGAACTGCTCGGCCTGAGCGGCGAGTCCGGCACGAAGCGAGGGTCGGTGCCCGGCCCTCGCACGGGTGACGACAGCGCGGTGAGCACGACCGCGCGCGCAGGCCAGGAGGACGTCGCTTCGAGCAGCCCGGCCGAGGGCGCCCTCACCCCGGAGGAGCTGGACCGGTTCGCCGACGAGCTGCGCGAACTGCTCGACGGCACCGTCTCCGCTGCCGAGCGGCAGCTCTTCGAGCTGCGTACGGCAGCCGCCGACGACTCCCGGATCCTCGGCGCGCTCGGTGACGGCGGGCTGCTGCCGCCCGGCCCTGACGTGCTCGCCACCGTGGAGTTCCTGGGCGAGCAGGGCATCCCGGCGCTGCCGGGCTGGCGCTACCTCGCCCAGGCGGTCGACCCCACCGACCACGCCCGCGTGCTGGCCGCCCGGCCCGAACTGGTCGACGGCGTGATCATCACCGACCCCGACACGCACGCGCGTGCCCGCGAGGTCCTGAGCGACGCCGCACTGCTGCCCCGGTCCGCCGTGGCGGTCGGCACGGCAGCCGCACTGCTCGCCCCGACCCCGGCGCCGGATTCCCAGCACGGCCCCTCTCCTGACGTATTCCTCGTACCGCCGAACCCCGCCATGCACGATGAGCACGCCGCTGACGAGGAGCGGCAGGCGCTGCGCGCCCGGGCGACCGAGCGGGACGAGGAGATCCGCACCCTCGCCGCGCGGCTCGGCAAGGACCGGGAGCTGGCGGCGCGGCTCGCCTCGTGGCGGACCGGCTGTCCGACCGGGCGGCTGGTCGAGCTGGCGCAGGCGGCCCGGGACGCGCGCGCGTTCGCCGAGGAGTCCGAGGCCGAACTGGCCGAGGCGCGGACCCTACGCGCCGAGGCCGACGAAGCCGCCACCGAGGCTGCCCAGGTCCGCGACGAGCGACAGGAGGCCGCACAGAAGGCCCGGCGTGCCGCGGACGCCCTGGCCGGGCTGGCCTTCCGGCTGCGCGAGCGGGCCGGCTGGCAGGTCAAGCTGCGCGAACTCGCCGACGAGGCCACCGAGTCCGAGGCCCGCGCCCAGACCTGCCTGGAGCGCGCCCGCGCCGCCGACGAGGACCGTCGTGCCGCCCAGCGCGCCGCCGACGACGCGCGCCGCACCGCGCGTGCCCTGCGCGCCGAGCGCTCGGAGATCGCGGGCGCCCCCGACGACGTACCGGACACCGACACGGACGCCCCGAGGGCGTCCCTGCCCGCGCTCCGTGAGGCGTACCGGGCCGCCTCTCAGGTGTACGAGAAGGTCGGCGTCGGCGCAGATCTGCGGGCCGAGCAGGCCCGCGCGGAGAGCGACGAGAGTGCGGCGCGCGCGGAGCTGGACCGGCTGAGCAACAAGGTCCGCACCCGGGCCGAACAGCTCCTTCAGTCACCCGACGGCTCCGACGGGCCCTCCCGACAGGCGGCCGTCGCGCGCGCGGAGGAGTTGGTCCAGCTCCTGGAGACCCGTATGTCCAGCGCGAGCGAGCAGCTCGGTCGGCTGCGCGGCGAGGCCGAGCGGCATGCACCTGAGGACGGTGAGGCGCACACCGAGCTGTCCGAGGAACTGCAGCCGCGCGACGCCGAGCACGCGCAGGCACTGCTGCGCACGGCGACTGCCGAACTCGCCTCTCGTACCGAGGCGTTGACGCAGGCCCGCGAGGCGCACGCGGAGCTCCTCCAAGCGCACCGCGCCGCCGAGGACGCGGCGGGCGGCTTCGACGAGGTCGCCGCGATGCTGCGCGACCTGCTGCGCGAGCACATCTCCGAGGAGGAGCAGGAGGAGCCCGAGCCCTACCCCGGCAGCCTCGACGAGGCCCGGCAGTCCGCCGCGGAGTCCCGCCGTTCGCTGCGTGGCTGTGCCGCCGACCTCTCCGCTGCCGAGGCCGCCGTACGCGAGGCGAGTGACGTGCTCGTACGGCACGCCAACTCCACGCGCTACGAGCAGGTCCGCACCCCCGCCCGCCAGCAGATCCGCGAGCTGCCCGCCTCCGCGCTGCCCGAGCACGCGCAGAAGTGGGCGGACGCCTTCGCGCCCCGACTCCGCGTGCTCACCGACGAGTTGGCCCAGCTGGAGCGGAACAGGGACTCGATCGTGGACCGGCTCCGGGGCCTGGTCGAGTCGGCGCTGGCGACCCTGCGGTCCGCCCAGCGGCTCTCGCGGCTGCCCGAGGGGCTCGGCGAGTGGTCCGGGCAGGAGTTCCTCCGCATCCGCTTCGAGGAGCCTGATCAGGCCACTCTCACCGAACGGCTGGGCGAGGTGATCGACGAGGCGACACGGGCGGCGGTGAAGAAGAACTCGGACATGCGGCGGGACGGTATGTCCCTGCTGCTGCGCGGCGTCGCTGCGGCGCTTCAGCCCAAGGGTGTTGCCGTCGAGATTCTCAAGCCGGACGCCGTGCTGCGTGCCGAGCGGGTGCCCGTCGGGCAGATGGGCGATGTGTTCTCCGGTGGTCAGCTGCTGACGGCGGCCATCGCCTTGTACTGCACGATGGCGGCACTGCGGTCGAACGACCGGGGCCGGGACAAGCACCGGCACGCCGGCACGTTGTTCCTGGACAACCCCATCGGGCGCGCCAACGCGACCTACCTGCTGGAGCTGCAGCGAGCCGTGTCGGACGCGCTCGGCGTCCAACTCCTGTACACCACAGGGCTGTTCGACACGACAGCGCTGGCGGAGTTCCCGCTGGTCATCCGACTGCGCAACGACGCCGACCTCAGGGCGGGCCTGAAGTACATCAGCGTGGAGGAACACCTCCGCCCGGGACTGCCGCAGCAGCCCCAGGCGGGGGAAACCGTGCACAGCGAGATCACGGCGACACGCATGTTCAAACGGCCCGCGCCGACACCATGACCGAACTGTCCGCGACCCTGAGTACCGGTTCCGGACGGGTGTTGGAGTTCGAACTCGTCGAAAACCAGGGGGAGTTGACCTCTTCGGTCGTCGTGGCCGAGCCCTCCGGGCTGTGCTCGGCGAGGACTCCCGTCCGGTGCCGCTGGACGAACCAGTAGTAGGCGAAACCGCCGCCCGCGATGACGGCGACGAAGAGCACCGCGCCCCATTGCAGGTACCAGTGGTACGGAGCCGTCGCGTTGTAGACCGAGGCGCGCGGCCAGATCAGGTTGAGCGTCATGCCCGCGCCCCCCACACCACGGCGACGATGTTGACCAGCAGCCCCCACCGTCCCAGGGAGAACTTGCCGTCGCCCGCGGGCTCCCATAGCGGACTCCTCGTGGGCCGGGGAAAGGGGAGGGGACGGCTCGGGTGGGTGCCGGGATAAATGAGACGGGTGGTGAGCGGCTGCTACCCGGGTGTCAGGCGAACCACCCCTGCAGAGAGGGATTGGTCCAGCGCCAGATGTGCTTCGCCACGCGGAATTCGGTGAGCCCCGAGGACCCGAGTTCGCGTCCGAAGCCGGACTGCTTGAAGCCGCCCCACTCGGCCTGCGGCACATAGGGGTGGTAGTCGTTGATCCAGACCGCGCCGAGCCGCAGCGTGGTCACGACGCGTGCGGCCCCTGGCCTCGTCGCTCGTCCGCACGGCGCGGCGAGTCCGTGGATCGTGTCCTCACGTTCAGTCGGTGGAACAACTCGACGGACTTGGAGACATCCGCCCCGGACCTCCTCGCCGAACTCGGCGCCGTGACCGACGTAGTACTGGGCCGCGTAGCCGTCCGTGAACTTCGGAAGCACGTCACGTCTGTCAGTGGGGGCGGATGGTGGCGCAGCGCTGGCACTCCATGAAGTTCTCGACGATCAGCTTCCAGTTGGCCTTCACGTCATGGGTGATGCCTTTGCCGACGGCGAGGCGCTCGGTGCCGTAGTGCTCCATCGCGGTCGCGTCGCCGGGGCATTCGAAGGTGGCGTACACGACGCTGGTCCTCGAAGGAGGCTGGCTCACCAGCCAGGCATGCCCAGGCGTAGCCCCGCCACTCACACAAGGACACATTGATCAACCCGAGCCTCTTGGACGGACTCGTCCGGAACACGAGACCGGATGCGTGCGAGTCGGAGCTGCCGGGGTGGGCAAGGGGCCTCTTCGAGGGTCGTGACGTCGGTCCAGCCGCGCGCTCAGCTCGACGGCGAACAACAGCCGACGATGCCGGCGCCGACGGCGCGCGGGGCCTGCTCGGTCGGGTTGCGGCCAGCTCGCGGGCCGAGGCCAGGGCGGGGACACGGCCCACGTCGCCGAAGGCGCGCTCACCGAAGGCGCACTCGCCGACGGCGCATCAGTCGGCGAGGGGATCCTCGCCCTGCACGAACGGGACGGCAGGACGACTGCCGAACTCTCCGTCGACCTGGTGCCGGGCCGACCGCTGCGGGACCGCTCAACGGACCCGGGGCCCAGGCCAGGGCACCCTGCACCCGGCTCAAGCTGGCTTGGCAGAGCCACTGGGGCCCGTCCGTCAGCCCCCGGTCCTTTGTCGTTCAACCGCGCTCAGGAATGCGACAGCTGGCCGGCCCCGCCCCGATGGCGTATTCGCTCCTGAGCGCGCTCGGCCTCCCGCGTCTGCCGTCGCGCCCGGCGGCGCTCGCGTCGCAGGGCGCGCGCCGTGCTGCTCGGCGTCGAGACCACGCCATTGCGCTGGTTCCACACCTGGCGGGTCACCCAGACGTCGAGCGCGCCCCAGGTGGCCACCACCGTGCTGACCACACTGCTGATCAGCATCGGAAACGCCAGCCACGACCCCGCCAGGGTGCACAGGAAGGCCACCATCGCCTGTATCAGCGTCACCGCGATGATCAGCACCGCGCGCACCGACGCCGTCCGCACCGGATCCGGGATCCGGCGCCGCCGGGCGGGCTCCTCGACCCACAACGGCCGGTACGCCGAACGCACTTGGGCCGCCCAGTCGCGGGCGGCCCCGGCCATGCTCTCGCCAGTCGCCGCCATGCCTTCGGAGCCGTCCGGAACGTTGCGCTCGTCCGCCGTCACCGCACTCGCGCCCACCGGCACCTCGTGGCCGCCCATGGCCCGGCGTCCGTCCGCCGGAATGTCGCGATCCAGCGCCTCGGGGCTGCGCCTCGCCGTCACGCGCGCAGCCGCCCTGTCCTCGGGCGCCTCGCGCCGCTCCGCCGTGCCCATCACTGTGTCACTCCCCACCGCCGGCAGACCGCTTGCCCCGTGTCCGAAGACGCGGCTCCCCAGTGGCTGCCCGGCTTGCGCTGTTTTACGCCGCCCGGGGACTGGATGCGGCTCCTGTGGCTCATTCCGCCCCCATTTCCCATAGAGAAGGACGATCGACGCGTGCCGAAGATTCCCGAGGAAGATAAATTTCTGGCCAACTGGCCTGGGAGACCGGCCGGATCCGTCCTCTGCGGTGTCGCGGGATCACGGGAGGCAATCTCCCGCAATGGCCGGACAACTCCCCATGTCTCGTCGCGGGTGCGGAAGTTCAGGCTCCGGATGCCTCTTCGAGTTACTTGTGCGTCGGTAGTAGGCTCGCGCCAATTGTTGACGCACATGTGTGCCCCCTGACCAATGGGGGTTTGAGCTGGGGGAGGCCATGCGCTTTCGCGGGAAGTCGATCCGCCGGAAGATGGTGGCGCTGCTTCTCGTGCCGCTGGTGTCCCTGACCGCGATCTGGGGTTTCGCCACGGTACTCACGGGGCGAGGTGTGGCCCAGCTGTTCACGGTGTCGTCCCTCGTCGAGAAGATCGGCTACTCCACCGAGGACGCCGTCCGCGTCCTGCAGCAGGAACGCCGCCAGGCCCTCGTCTATCTCGCCGACCGCCGGGCCTCGGACGCGCTGTCCGCGCTGCGGGAAACCCGGAGCGCCACCGACGCCGCAGTCGCCGAGATCCGCAACAACGCCAAGGACCCCGACGTCCGTGACGGGATGGACGAGGGTGACGCCGAGCGCCTCACCGCCGTCCTGGACGCCTTCGACGGCATCAACTCCCTGCGCCGCAGCGTCGAGGACGGAACGGTGACCCGCTCCCAGGCCCTCGGCCTCTACAACCGGCTCGTCGACCCCTGCTACGCCCTGCTTGGCTCCCTCGACGGGATCGACAGCGTGGCGATGGACAAGCAGGCCCGCGCTCTTCTCAACGCGACCCGCGCCCGCGAACTGCTCTCCCGCGAGGACGCGTTGCTGAGTTCCGCCCTGGTGGTCGGGAAGCTGTCCCGCGAAGAGATACGCCAGGTCTCCGACCTCGTCGCCCAGCGCACCCTCATGTACGACATCAGCCTGGCGGACTTGCCCTCGTCCGAGCGTGAACGCTACAGGCGCTTCTGGGACAACGCCTCCACAGCTCCACTGCGCGTCGCCGAACAGGCCGTCATCCTGTCCCAGGCAGGTAGGCCCAGCAAGGTCGACGCCAAGAGTTGGGACACCGCCGCCGGCAGTGTCCTCGACGAGCTCAGCAAGCTCAACGACGAGGCGGGCGCCCGCTATCAGGACCGCGTCAGCCCGGTGGCGATGGGCGTCATCCTGAAGGCCGCCGTCGCCGGCGTCCTCGGGCTGCTCGCCCTGCTGTTCTCTCTCTTCCTGTCCGTGCGCATCGGCCGTGGCCTCATCCGCGATCTTCGGCAGCTGCGACTGGAGGCGCACGAGGCGTCCGGCGTACGCCTGCCCAGTGTGATGCGGCGACTCTCCTCCGGCGAACAGGTCGACGTCGAGACCGAGGTACCGCGCCTGGAGTACGACAAGAACGAGATCGGCGAGGTCGGCCAGGCCCTCAACACCCTGCAGCGCGCCGCCGTCGAGGCCGCAGTCAAGCAGGCCGAACTGCGCGCCGGCGTGGCCGAGGTCTTCGTCAACCTCGCTCGCCGAAGCCAGGTCCTTCTCCACAAGCAGCTTACGCTCCTCGACACCATGGAACGCCGGACCGAGGACACCGACGAACTCGCCGACCTGTTCCGCCTCGACCACCTGACCACCCGTATGCGCCGGCACGCCGAGGGCCTGGTGATCCTCTCCGGCGCCGCCCCCTCCCGGCAGTGGCGCAAGCCCGTCCAGCTCATGGACGTCGTACGCGCCGCGGTCGCCGAGGTCGAGGACTACGAGCGCATCGAGGTCCGTCGTCTGCCCCGCGTCGCCGTCACCGGACCGGCCGTAGCGGACCTCACGCACCTCGTGGCCGAACTCCTGGAGAACGCCACGGTGTTCTCCCCGCCGCACACCGCAGTCCAGGTGCTGGGCGAGCGGGTCGCCAACGGCTTCACCCTCGAGATCCACGACCGTGGCCTGGGCATGGCTGCCGACGCTCTGCTGGACGCCAACCTCCGGCTCGCCGAGACGCCCGAGTTCGAGCTGTCCGACACCGACCGGCTCGGCCTGTTCGTGGTCAGCCGGCTCGCCCAGCGGCAGAACGTCCGGGTCTCCCTGCAGCCGTCGCCGTACGGCGGTACCACCGCCGTCGTCTTCATCCCCGACGCGCTGCTCACCGACGACGTCCCGGACACCAACGGCATCGGGTTCCGTCTCGACCGGCCCACGCCCTCGAAGGAGGCCGAGCTGGAGGAGGCGCGCCGCGCCGCCCTCGCCCACGTGCCCGCCCGCGTGCCCGGCCTGCCTGCCTCGCTTCTGGACGGCCCGGTCGAGTTGGAGCCCCCGGTCGACCTGGACGCGCTCAGCGATTTCCCGGACGCGCTCGACGACGAGGACAGCGAACGAGGCGGCCTCTTCCGCCCACGCCGCGCCCTCACCCATGTGGAGGACGAGGCGTCGGGCTCGCTCGGCGAACACCCGGTCACCGGCATCCATGGCGGATCGGACCGGTCCGACAGGGACGACGAATTGAGCGCCCCGGTCCCGCTGCCCCGCCGTCGGACGCCCAAGCTGGTCAGTTCGCACGGACGCCCGGTCACCGAGCAGCGTTCCCGGCGAGAGGAGGCGGACACGGACCCTTCGACAGGCCCGAGCAGCCCGGAGCCGAACGGCCTCGCTCCGCTGCCGACCCGCCGTCGCGACACAGGACCCCGCGGAGAGCTGACCGGCGCCCCGGACCGGACCGGCGACCGAGCCGACACGCCGACCAGCCACGACCGCGGTGAGCCGTCGGAGCCCGCAGCCCTCCCGAAACGCACACGGCGTGCTGCGATCGCATCGAGCGGCACCGACCGCCCCGTTCCGAGCACGGCCGCCGCACAGCAGGAGAGCGGTTCAGGCTCGGGTCCGCTGCCCCGGCGCGTACGACAGGCCAGCCTGGCTCCGCAGCTCAAGCAGGGCCCCGCTCGGCGCGCCGAGGAGAGCACGGAACTCGCCGAGCGGGACGCGGACGAGGTACGCAGCCGAATGGCCTCGCTCCAGCGCGGCTGGCAGCGCGGCCGCCAGGAGAACGCCGCGGGCGACGACGCCCACAGCGGCACAGCACAAGGAACGACTAAGGGGGACGGTCGATGACCGCACCGAAGGCGACCGGCCACACCGCGACCAACCAGTCCGGCGAGCTCAACTGGCTCCTCGACGACCTGGTGGACCGCGTCGCCAGCATCCGTAAGGCCCTTGTTCTCTCCGGCGACGGCCTGCCGACGGGGGTGTCCAAGGATCTGACCCGCGAGGACAGCGAGCATCTGGCCGCCGTCGCGTCCGGATTCCACAGCCTCGCCAAGGGCGTGGGCCGCCACTTCGAGGCGGGCAACGTCCGGCAGACCGTCGTCGAGCTCGATGACGCCTTCCTGTTCGTGACGGCTGCAGGCGACGGCAGCTGCCTCGCCGTGCTCTCGGACGCCGACTCGGACGTCGGCCTGGTCGCGTACGAGATGACGCTCCTCGTCAAGCGGGTCGGAGTGCATCTGGGTACCGCTCCGCGCACCGATCTGCCCGCAGGCGGGTAGTGGGATGGCATGAGCGCTGACGGTCAGGGAAGAAGCCACTGGTTCGACGACGAGGCCGGGCCGGTCGTCCGTCCGTACGCCATGACGCGCGGCCGCACCACCAGTGCGGCCCAGCACCGCCTCGACCTGATCGCGGTGGTCGTCGCGGAGCCGCACGCGGACGACCCGGAAGCGGACTCGATGCTGGCCCCGGAGCACGTGGACATCGTCGAACTGTGCCGTGATGCCCCGCAGTCCGTGGCCGAACTCTCCGCCGAGCTCGACCTGCCCATCGGAGTCGTACGGGTTCTCATCGGGGATCTGGTGGACGCGGAATTCGTCCATGTGAACCGGCCCGTACCGCCTGCCGAGCTGGTGGACGAGAGTATTCTGCGCGACGTGATCAACGGCCTGCGGGCGCTGTGAGCGGCGTGGAAGCGGGGTAGTGACGTGACAGGCTGGCAGTTCTGGGTCGACCGTGGCGGCACTTTCACGGACATCGTCGCGCGACGCCCGGACGGCCGTCTGATGACACACAAACTCCTCTCGGAGAACCCGGCGCGATACGCAGACGCGGCTGTCGCGGGCGTACGCGAACTGCTGGACGGCTCCCAGGACCACCCCATCGAGGCCGTCCGGATGGGCACGACGGTTGCCACGAACGCCCTTCTCGAGCGCAAGGGCGAGCGGACCCTGCTGGTCATCACCCGCGGCTTCCGCGACGCCCTGCGCATCGCCTACCAGAACCGGCCTCGCATCTTCGCGCGCCGCATCGAACTCCCCGAGCTGCTGTACGAACGGGTCGTCGAGGTCGACGAACGCATCGCTGCCGACGGCACCGTCCTGCACACCCCCGACCTGGACGCCCTTGCCGGTCCTCTGCAGGAGGCGTACGACGACGGGATCCGCGCAGTCGCCGTGGTCTGCATGCACAGCCACCTCCACCCCGCCCACGAACGGGCCGTGGGCGAGCTCGCCGCCCGTATCGGCTTCCCGCAGATCTCGCTGTCCAGCGAGGTCAGCCCTCTGATGAAACTCGTCCCGCGCGGGGACACCGCCGTCGTCGACGCCTACCTCTCGCCCGTGCTGCGCCGCTACGTCCAGCACGTCGCCGACGAGCTCGAAGGCGTACGGCTGATGTTCATGCAGTCCAACGGCGGTCTCGCCGAAGCAGGGCAGTTCCGCGGCAAGGACGCCATCCTGTCCGGCCCGGCCGGAGGCATCGTCGGCATGGCACGCATGTCGCAGCTCGCCGGCTTCGATCGCGTCATCGGCTTCGACATGGGCGGCACCTCCACCGATGTCTCGCACTTCGCCGGCGAGTACGAGCGGGTCTTCACCACACAGATCTCCGGCGTCCGGCTGCGCGCGCCCATGCTGGACATCCACACCGTCGCGGCCGGCGGCGGCTCGGTCCTCCACTTCGACGGGTCCCGCTACCGCGTAGGGCCGGACTCGGCGGGCGCGGACCCGGGACCCGCCTGCTACCGGGGCGGCGGCCCGCTCGCGGTCACCGACGCCAACGTCATGCTCGGCCGCATCCAACCCGCCCACTTTCCCAAGGTGTTCGGCCCCGAGGGCGACCAGCCCCTCGACGATGCCCTCGTCCGTGAGCACTTCACCGCCCTCGCGCGCGACATCCGCGAGCAGACCGGCGACGACCGCACCCCGGAGCAGGTCGCCGAGGGCTACCTGCAGATCGCGGTCGCCAACATCGCCAACGCCGTGAAGCGGATCTCCGTCCAGAAGGGCCACGACGTCACCCGCTACGCCCTCACCACCTTCGGTGGTGCGGGCGGCCAGCACGCGTGCATGGTCGCCGACTCGCTCGGCATCCGCACCGTCCTCGTGCCGCCCATGGCCGGCGTCCTCTCCGCGCTTGGCATCGGCCTCGCCGACACCACGGCCATGCGCGAACAGTCCGCCGAGGCGCCCCTGGAGGCCACCTCCATGCCCGGCGTCCTGAAGACCGCGGACGACCTCGAATCCGCCGCCCGCGCCGAACTCCTCGACGAGGACGTGCCCGAGGACCGCATCAAGGTCACCCGCCGCGCCCAACTCCGCTACGACGGCACCGACACCACCCTCACCGTCGAGCTCACCGAGCCGGACACGATGAGGCGCACCTTCGAAGAACGTCATCGCGCCACGTACTCCTTCACCCTCGACCGCCCGATCGTCGTCGAAGCCCTCTCCGTCGAAGCCACCGGCATTACCGAACCCCCTGATCTCTCCGCTCTCGCCCCCTACGAAGCCACCCCTGAAGGCAGCCCGGTCACCCCGCGGACCGTCCGCCTCCACACGGGCGGCACCTGGCGCGACGTACCCCTCCACCGCCGCGAGGACCTGCCTCCCGGCCAGACCGTCACCGGCCCGGCGATCATCACCGAGGCCAGTGCGACGACCGTCGTCGACGACGGCTGGCAGGCCGCGGCGACCGACGACGGGCATCTGGTCATAGAACGCGCGGCGATTACGCAGAGTTCCGAGATCGACACAGAAGCCGACCCGGTTCGCCTCGAGGTCTTCAACAACCTCTTCATGTCCATCGCCGAACAGATGGGCGCACGCCTCGAGTCCACCGCCCAGTCCGTCAACATCAAGGAACGCCTGGACTTCTCCTGCGCCCTCTTCGACCCGGACGGAAACCTGGTGGCCAACGCCCCGCACATCCCCGTCCACCTGGGCTCGATGGGCACCAGCGTCAAGGAGGTCATCCGGCGCCGCGGCCCCCGGATGCGCCCCGGCGACACCTACGCCGTCAACGACCCCTACCACGGCGGCACCCACCTGCCCGACGTCACCGTGATCACCCCGGTCTTCGACACGGCAAGCACGGAGGGTGACCGGATCCTCTTCTACGTCGCCTCCCGCGGCCATCACGCCGAGATCGGCGGCATCGCTCCCGGCTCCATGCCCGCCGACAGCCGCACCATCGAGGAGGAAGGAATCCTCTTCGACAACTGGCTGCTCGCCGAGAACGGCCGCTTCCGCGAGGAGGAGACCCTCCGCCTGCTCACCGAGGCGCCCTATCCCTCCCGCAACCCGAAGACCAATCTCGCCGATCTGCGCGCCCAGATCGCGGCCAACCAGAAGGGCGTCGACGAAGTCGCCCGCATGATCGAGAACTTCGGCCTCGACGTCGTCCAGGCGTACATGAAGCACGTCCAGGACAACGCGGAGGAAGCAGTGCGAGGCGTCATCGACGCCCTGGACGACGGCGAGTACGCCTACGAGACCGACTCCGGGGCTGTCATCCGGGTACGCGTGCGCGTGGACCGCGAGAACCGCTCCGCCACCGTCGACTTCACCGGCACCTCCGCGCAACTGGCAACGAACTTCAACGCCCCCTTCTCGGTAGTCAACGCGGCAGTCCTGTACGTCTTTCGCACGCTGGTCGCCGACGACATCCCGCTCAACGACGGCTGCCTGCGCCCCCTGGAGATCCTCGTCCCGCCCGGCTCCATGCTCGCTCCCGAACCACCGGCGGCGGTGGTCGCGGGCAACGTGGAGACGTCCCAGGCGATCACCGGCGCCCTCTACGCCGCACTGGGTGTCCAGGCCGAGGGCTCCGGCACCATGAACAACGTCACCTTCGGCAACGAACGCCACCAGTACTACGAGACCGTGGCTTCCGGATCCGGCGCGGGCGACGGTTTCCCCGGCGCGCCCGTCGTCCAGACCCACATGACCAACTCGCGGCTCACCGACCCAGAAGTGCTGGAGTGGCGACTGCCCGTACAGCTCGACGAGTTCGCCGTACGGCGCGGCAGCGGTGGCGCCGGCCAGTGGCGCGGCGGGGACGGCGCCGTGCGCCGCATCCGCTTCCACGAGCCCATGACCGTCTCCACGCTGTCCCAGCACCGAAGGGTCCCGCCGTACGGCATGGCGGGCGGCGCACCCGGCGCGCTGGGAGCCAACCGCGTCGTACGCGCGGACGGCACGACCACCGAACTTGCCGGAAGCGACTCGGCCGACGTCGGCCCCGGCGACGTACTCGTCATCGAAACCCCCGGCGGCGGAGGCTACGGCCCACCGTCGCCCGACCCCCATCAAGCAGGAGAAGAGATCGATGATCTTCGGGCGTTCTGAGCGTGGGAAGCCTCCGGTCGAGCCCGTCACGCTCAAGATCCTGGTGGCCGGCGGCTTCGGCGTGGGCAAGACCACTCTCGTCGGCGCGGTCAGTGAGATCAGGCCGCTGCGCACCGAGGAACTGCTCACCGAGGCCGGGCGCCCGGTCGACGACACGAGCGGTGTGGAGGGCAAGCGCACCACCACCGTGGCCATGGACTTCGGCCGCATCACCCTGCGTGAGGACCTGGTGCTGTACCTCTTCGGCACACCCGGACAGGAACGGTTCTGGTTCATGTGGGACGAGCTCTCGGAGGGCGCGCTCGGCGCCGTCGTCCTCGCCGACACCCGCCGCCTCGAGGACTGCTTCGCGGCCGTGGACTACTTCGAACGGCGCTCCATACCCTTCCTCGTCGGCGTCAACTGCTTCGAAGGAGCCTCCCGTTACCCGGCGGAGGACATCCGGCAGGCCCTCGATCTCGACGACGGCGTACCGCTGCTGCTGTGCGACGCCCGCGACCGGGAGTCCGTCAAGGAGACCCTCATCGGCGTCGTCCAGCACGCGATGGCCTACCAGGCGGACCGCCGTCAGACCGTGACCACCTGAAAGCCGGCGCGAGGGTGCGGCCCGTACCCCCGCCGACCGGGGTACGAGCCGCGGCTCATGGGCACGCGCGCGTGGCTCGAGCGGAACCGCAGGCACGCGTGCACCGATCACGGCTCTCGCCGTGTCCCTCAGGCCTCGCCGTCCTCCTGCCAGCCGAAGCTCTTCTCCACCGCCTTGCGCCAGTTGTGGTACTCGCGGTCACGCACGGCGGCAGTCATGGCGGGCGTCCACTCCACGTCCTTCGCCCAGTGCGCCTTGAGCTCGTCCAGGTCGTTCCACACGCCGGTGGCCAGCCCTGCCGCGTAGGCGGCACCCAGACAGGTCGTCTCGGAGACCTTGGGCCGGATCACGGGCACGTCGAGCACGTCCGCCTGGTGCTGCATGAGCAGGTTGTTCTTCGTCATGCCGCCGTCGACCTTCAGGGTCGTGATCTGCACCCCGGAGTCCTGGTACATGGCGTCCACGACCTCGCGTGTCTGCCAGCTCGTCGCCTCCAGCACCGCGCGCGCGAGGTGCGCCTTGGTGACATACCGCGTCAGTCCGGTGATGACACCGCGCGCGTCGGAGCGCCAGTACGGTGCGAACAGGCCGGAGAAGGCGGGCACGATGTACGCGCCTCCGTTGTCCTCGACGCTTGCCGCCAGGGACTCGATCTCGTCGGCGGTGCGGATGATGCCGAGCTGGTCCCGGAACCATTGGACCAACGCGCCCGTTATCGCTATCGACCCCTCCAGGCAGTACACGGGCGCCTCGCTGCCGATCTTGTACCCCATGGTCGTCAGCAGCCCGCTCTTCGACGGCACCGGCCGGTTGCCCGTGTTGAGCAGCAGGAAGCTGCCCGTGCCATACGTGTTCTTCGCCGTGCCCACGTCGTAGCAGGCCTGCCCGAACACCGCTGCCTGCTGGTCGCCCAGCGCGGAGGCGACGGGCACGCCGGACAGCTGCCCGACAGCGGTCCCGTACACCTCGGCGGAGGACTTGATCTCCGGCAGGACGGCCTCGGGCACGTTCATGGCGGACAGGATCGAGGAGTCCCACTGCAGGCTCTCCAGGTTCATCAGCATGGTGCGGCCGGCGTTGGTCACGTCGGTGACGTGGTGCCCGCCGTCCGTGCCGCCGGTGAGGTTCCAGATCAGCCAGGAGTCGATGGTGCCGAAGGCGATCTCACCGCGCTCGGCGCGGGCCCTGAGGCCGGGCACGTTGTCCAGCAGCCAGGCTGCCTTGGGGCCGGAGAAGTAGCTGGCCAGCGGTAGTCCGGTCTGCTCGCGGAAACGATCCTGCCCATCCGTGCCGCCGAGTTGGTTGCACAGCGCCGCCGTACGCGTGTCCTGCCACACGATGGCGTTGTGCACCGGCTTGCCCGTTGCGCGGTCCCACAGGACCGTCGTCTCGCGCTGGTTGGTGATGCCGAGGGCGCTGAGCTGGTCGGCGCGCAGCCCCGCCTTGGCGATCGCCCCCGCGACCACGGCCTGCACCTTGGACCAGATCTCGGTGGCGTCGTGCTCCACCCAGCCGGGCTTGGGGAAGATCTGGCGGTGCTCGCGCTGGTCGACGGCCACGATGGCGCCGTCCTGGTTGAAGATGATGCAGCGGCTGGAGGTGGTGCCCTGGTCGATAGCGGCGACGAACTTGTCCGTCATGACGTCCCCTTCGTGGGTTCCTTCAGAAGGCTGCGTTGAAGATGAGCCCGGACAGCACCCCGCCGATCAGCGGCCCCACCACCGGAATCCACGCGTAACTCCAGTCCGAGGTGCCCTTGTTGGGAATCGGGAGCAGGGCGTGGACGATGCGCGGGCCCAGGTCGCGGGCCGGGTTGATCGCGTATCCCGTGGGACCGCCGAGCGACAGACCGATGCCGACCACCAGGAACGAGACGATCAGAATCGCGGTGCCGGACACGCCGAGCCCCTTGGTCAGACCGAAGGCGAGGATCGGCAGCACCAGTGCGATCGTTGCGATGATCTCGGTGATGAGGTTGGCCACAACATTGCGGATCGCGGGCGCGGTGGAGAAGATCCCGAGGGTCGGCTGAGCGATGTCCTTGTCGGCGTTGGCCTGGAACTGCGCGAAGTAGACCAGCCAGCACAGCACCGCACCGAGGATCGCGCCGACCATCTGGCCGGCGATGTAGATGTGGACCTTGTCCCATACACCGGTGTCGATGGCGATCCCGATCGTCACGGCCGGGTTGAGCTGTCCTCCGGACAGGGGCGCGGCGGTGTACGCGCCGGCCATCACGCCGAATCCCCAGCCGAACGCGATGACGACCCAGCCCGCGTCCTTCGCCTTGGAATAGTTGAGTACGACGGCGGCGACGACTCCGGCCCCGAAGAGGATCAGGATCGCGGTTCCGATGACCTCACCGAGGAATATGTCTCCGTTGCTCATGGCGGCTCCTAGGCGCTGGCCGGGACGATCGGCCCCGGTTCTCCGTGCGGGGTGCGTTTCCCATGGCGACTTCAGCCGAAGGCAGGGAGGTCCCGCGCCCCGCCCGGGCGTCCGTGACGAGCGTGCCGTCGCAGCCGACTCGCCCGTGGGGGAAGGCAGCCATGGTCCAGGCGGAACCGCGCGGCGCAGTGCGTGGATACGCCGAGAATGTACGGCGATGTCGACCGACACCGGGAAGTGTTCACCGGCGTCCAGGGGGCGTCAAGGTCGCCGACGCCAACGGTTGGGGGCGCACCGACGGGTCACGGACCGTCACCGACACGGCTCGTGGCACGCCCGTTCGGAGGTGGGACGGGCTACGAGGCCCTGCTGAGACCGGCGGGAAGGCCAGTTCCTGCTGAACCCGGCAGGGGTCGAAGACCATGGCTGTGCTGAGGCCGTACGGACGCCCTTCGGCCTCCGACGACCTCGTAGGGGAAAGCGTCTCACCCCCTGCTCGGGTCCGCCACCGCCCACTCGGCCGGGGCCGTCGCCGCCGCCACGCCGCGAAGGATCTCGTGCCCGGACAGCCCCGCGCGGCCCAGCACCCAGCTCGCCCCGCTCAGTGACTTCGCGGCCTTCTTCAGCGGGGCCAGACAGGCGGCCGCCTGCCGGTGGTCCGTCACGCTCCCGGGCTCGCACAGGACCGTTGCCAGGGAGAGCGTGACGGGCCGTCCGCCCGCGGACCAGGGCGCGTCCAGCACGGAGGCGGCCAGCGGATTGAGCCCCTCCGGATCCGCGAGCACCAGGAAGTCGTCCCCGCCGATGTGGCCCACGCGGGTGCTGTCGGACGCCGCGTGCTGCAGCGCCCGTCCGACCGACCGGATCAGCTCGTCGCCCGCCGCGAACCCGGCCCCGTCGTTGACCTGCTTGAAGTGGTCCACGTCCAGCCAACTCAGCGCGAAGGTCCGCCCGTCCGCAATCCGCCGGTCCACCTCACCGGTGATCGCGTCCGAACCGGGCAGCCGCGTCAGCGGATTGAGCGCCGCGGCCTCCTCGACCCGGGTCTCGGCGAGCGCCCGGACGAGATCAGCGAGCCGTACGACGCCTACACACCGGCCGTACCGGTCGACCACGGCCACATCGTCCGAGGTGCGGTCCCGGCCGCCGACCGCGACCACGTCAAGCACCTCCCACGCGGTGGCGTCGACGCCCACCGTGCGCGGCGGATCTCCCAGCTTGGCCGCGGGCCGATCGGCGTACAGGGCATGGCCGTACCGTCCCGACATCGACAGCAGGAACCGGGAGCGGTGCACCGACCGCACCGGGATGCCGTTTCTGTCAACCAACAGCACGCCGGACACGTCCGGCGATCCGGTCAGCAGCGCTCGCACCTGGCCTGCGGACGCGGTGGCGGGCAGCAGTGCGGCCGGCCGCACGAACTCCCGCACCGACGGCCCCGAGCGTGGCGTCACCGCCAGTCCGGGGGAGCGTGGCGGAACGTATACCTCCGCGGCCGGCAGCCGAGCCGGGGGAGCGAACAGCTCCCCCTGAGCCAGCTGCGCACCGGCCGACCGCGCCGACGCGCACTGCAGCTCCGTCTCCACACCCTCGACGCACAGGAGCGCTCCCAACTGCTCGCACAGTGTCCGCATCGCCCGTACCGCCGCCGGTCGCGGCAGCAGGGACGCGTCGAGTTTCACCAGGTCCGGTGTCATGTCGGTGAGCAAGCGCAGCGGTACGTCCCCGTCGCCGATGCCGTCCGCACTGATCCGGAAACCCTGGTCCCGCAGCGCGCCGATCGCCTCCAGCAGTGCGTGCTGGGGCACGTGCGTGTACGGCGGACCGACGTCGATCGTCACCTCCCAGGGCAGTCGCCCCGCCGCGCGCACGGCGTCGTGCAGCGGCGTCAGTCCGCCCAGGTCGGCGAGGGTGCCGGCGAAGACGTTGACGTACAGCGGCAGTAACGTCTCCTTGCGAGCCGCCGCACGGAACGCCAACACGGCGAGCTGGCCGTCGAGTTCGGGATCGCGGCGAGCCTCGGCCAGGACGTCGCCGGTCTCCGGGCGGGCGAGTATCTCCAGCCCCGCGACTCCTCCGGTCGTCAGGTTGACCACCGGTTGGAAAGCGAAGCGGAGAGTATCCGTCCAGGAGGGCACGGGAGCATGATGGCGCCGCCGGCAGACGCCCGAGCCCAGTTCATGAGACGTTCACGCAGGATTCCGGGTGGGTCACACAGCGTAGACAGACCAGACCTTCCTTGGTCGTACAACGATGACACCACGCTCGTACAGCCGAACACTTGCCTCCGTCGCACCACCCCGCATCACCGCACCGCGATCACCGCCGAGCCATGCCCGAACAGCCCCTGATTCGCCGCGATCCCCACACGTGCCCCGGCAATCTGCCGGTCACCCGCGTCGCCCCTCAACTGCCAGGTGAGCTCGCAGACTTGGGCTATCGCCTGGGCCGGAACCGCCTCCCCGAAGGAGGCCAGCCCGCCGCTCACGTTCACGGGTATGCGGCCCCCCAGCGCCGTCACGCCCTCCCGCAACAGCTTCGCGGCCTCTCCCTCGCCGCACAGCCCCAGATCCTCGTACCACTGCAACTCCAGAGCGGTGGACAGGTCGTAGACCTCCGCGAAGGAGAGTTCTTCGGGGCCGATGCCGGCTTCCTCGTAGGCCGCGCGCGCGATCGACGCCCGGAAGGTCTCGGCCGCCGGTTGCACCGCCGCCGCGGAGTCCGTCGCCATGTCGGGCAGATCCAGGACCGTGTTGGGATAGCGCGGCGTCACGGTGGACACCGCCCGGATCCGCACCGGGTCCCGGGCGCCGTGCCGACGCGCGAACTCCATGCCGGCCAGCACCAACGCCGCCCCTCCGTCCGAGGTCGCGCAGATGTCGAGCAGCCGCAGGGGATCGGCGACCACGGCGGAGGCGGCGACCTCCTCGGCGGTGACCTGCTTGCGGTAGCGCGCGTACGGATTGAGTGCGCCCAAGGCGGAGTTCTTCACCTTGACCTGCGCGAAGTCCTCCGGCGTGTCACCGTGTACAGCCATCCGACGGCGCGCGTACAGCCCGAAGTACGCCGGATTGGTCGCACCGAGGACGCGGAAGCGCAGCCAGTCGGGATCGTCGGGCCGGTCGCCGCCGACAGGCCGGAAAAATCCCTTGGGAGCGGCATCGGCGCCCACGACGAGCACCACGTCCGCGAGCCCCGAAAGTATCTGAGCCCGAGCAGTGTTGACGGCCTGCGCCCCGGACGCGCACGCCGCGTACACGCTCGTGACCCGGGCACCCTGCCAGCCGAGCGCCTTCGCGAACGTGGCCCCGGCCACATACCCGGGATAGCCGCCCCGCACGGTGTCCGCACCGACGATCGACCCGATGTCCCGCCATCCCAGTCCCGCATCCGCCAGCGCCGCGCGGGCTGCCGCCGTCCCGTACTCGACGAAGCTGCGCCCCCACTTGCCCCAGGGATGCATGCCTGCGCCGAGCACCGCCACCTCTTCCGTCATGCCGTCACCCCCGTCGGCCGCCAATTCCAGGTCGTCCAGACCGTCTCGGTGTCCTCATGGAGCACACCAGGAACGATCTCCACCTCCATGCCCACCGTCAGATCGGCGACGGTGACCCCGGGAACCGCCTGTCCCAGCACCACGAGGCGCTCGGACTCCAGCTCCACAGCGATCAACGCGTACGGCTCCCACGGAAGTTCCGGATCGGTCACATAGGGTGACGGAGGTCGGTACCGGCTGTCCGTGTACGACCAAATGCGCCCGTGCCGCGAGAGCGGAACTTCCTCCAGATCGCCGCCCGGGCAGCCAGGGTTGCGGCAGTGGGAGTCCTCGCGTGGGAAGAAGACCGAAGTGCAGCTCGAGCAACGGGTGCCGAGGAGCCGGAAGTCGTCCCCGTCACCGGCGAACCACCCGGCGACCACAGGTGTGCGCGTACGTGGCATTGCCCCTCCTGGCGACAGATCTGACGGATCGTCAGAAGTGTGCCACGGCAGACCGGAAAGCGGCAGGGCGGCGCTTTGCGGGCGGAGTGCATCCGATCGCTTCCACGGCGGAACGCGTTCCTGACGGATGCAGCAGACAATGACACGGCTCTCGACCGCGACATGAGTACCGGCCACAGCCCACCAGGCCCTATGTTGCCCGGCGAGAGAGAAGGCACTAGTGACCGACCCCCGGAAGACGCCCTTCCGCTGATCGGATACAGTCCGCCGCGTGTCCGAAACTCAGCACTCCGCCCCCAACTCCGCCGCAGACTCCCACTGTTCGAGCTGCGGCGCGCCCTACGGAGAGGGCATTTCCGGCTGGCCCCGCACCTGCCCGTCGTGCGGAACCGTGGCCTACCGCAATCCGCTGCCGGTAGCGATCGCTCTGCAGCCCGTGTACGACACGAAGGGCACCGCCCTGGTCGTCATCACCCGAACCGTCGCCCCCGCGCGCGGAGGCATCGCCCTGCCCGGCGGCTACATCGACGACCGCGAGGACTGGCGGCAGGCCGTCGTACGCGAACTCAAGGAAGAGACCGGCATCGACGCGGCCGGCCGCGACGTACGTCTCGCCGACGCGATGAGCTCTCCCGACGGGCACCTGCTGCTGTTCGGCCTCCTGCCGGAACGGCCCGCCGATCGCCTACCGACGTCGGCCGCCACGGACGAGACCGAAGGCTGGCACCTCCTGCGCAGGGCGGAGGAGCTCGCCTTCCCGCTCCACACGCTGGCCGTACGAGCGTTCTTCGAGGGACGCTACGTCTGAACTCAACACTGGCCGAGCCCTCGTATGCGCACCGGACGAGGCGACGGGATCACGCCGTCCTCAAGCTCCCGCTCGACGACCAGCTCTCGGCCCTTCCAGCGGCTGACGTAACGCTCGATCTCCGGCTCGTCCCAGCCGTCACCCGCATCCGGCACCACCAGCCCGCCCCCGGTACGCCCCGGGGCGGGCGCCCACACCTCCAGTTCCAGCCTGCCGTCGTCCCCACGCGCGGGGACGACGGCCCCCGAGCGCGCGAGCACCGGGATCCGAGATAGGGGCGCCTCGACGAGAACCTGCCCAGGTCCCTCATACACCCGCTCCGTCGCCGTGTCGTACCAGCGCCCTCGCGGCAGCTGCACCGCACGCCGGTCGGCGCCCGGATCCAGCACCGGCGCCACCAGAAGGCAGTCGCCCAGCAGAAACGCATCCTCGCAGTCGCGCAGCGCGCGGTCGTCGGGCGCCGACCACCACAGTGGACGTACATAAGGCGCCCCTGTGCGCCGGGCCAGATGCGCCAGCGTCACGAAGTACGGCAGCAGCCTCCGACGCTCGACGAGCGCCACGCGTGCGTGCTCCAGCACCTCGGAACCGAACTCCCACGGTTCCCTGCGCCCAGCCCGCAGACTCGCGTGCGTACGGAACAGCGGCAAATAGGCGGCCAACTGGAACCACCGCAGATACAGCTCCGGCGACGGACTCCCGTCGAAGCCGCCGACGTCCGGCCCCGAGTACGGCACGCCGCACAGCCCGAGCCCCATGACCAGCGACAGCGACGCCCGCAGCCCGGGCCAGCCCGTGGCCACGTCCCCGGACCATGTCCCGCCGTAGCGCTGCATGCCGGCCCATCCGGAGCGCGAGAAGACGAACGGCCGCTCCTCGGGCACCAGCTCCCGCACCCCCTCGTAGCCCGCCCTGGCCATGCACAGCCCGTAGACGTTGTGCGCCTCCTGATGATCCCCGCCCCGCCCCTCCAAGGAGTGCCGGGCAGAACGCGGCAGCGTCGACTCCCCGAAGGCGGCGAACGAGGTCGGCTCGTTCATGTCATGCCAGAAACCCGAGAAACCCTGTGCCAGCCGTTCCTCGTACAGGCCACCCCACCACTCCCGTACGCGCGTGTGCGTGAAGTCCGGGAAGACCGCCTCCCCGGGCCAGACCACTCCCCGCACCAGCCGTCCCGAGGCGTCCCTGACGAACGCGTCCTCGGCCGTCCCGCTGTCGTACACGGCGTTGCCCGGCGCGGCCTTGACCGCCGGATCGACGATCGACACCAGGCGGATGCCGTCCCGCCGCAACTCGTCGGCGAGCTGCGGCAGTTTGGGGAAGCGCTCTTGGTCGACCGTGAACACCTGGTGCTCGTCATAGTGGTCGATGTCCAGATGAACCGCGTCCAGCGGCAGGTCCCGCTCCTGGTAACCCGAAACGATCCGCCGCACCTTCTGCTCGCTGCCGAAGCCCCACCGCGCGTGATGATGACCCAGCGCCCACGCGGGCGGCAGCGCCGCCGCACCGGTGAGAGAGGCCCAGACGAGCAGCACCCGCGCGGGCGCGCCCACGATCACCCAGCAGCGCAGTGGACCGCCGTCCATCCGAAGTTCGCTGACCCCCGCCCGGTCATGCCCTGAGCCGGCGCCCTCCTCGCCCTCCCGCAGCGTCACCGTGCCGTCCCACGAGGTGTCGTGGAACACCAGGTGAGTCCCCGCGTCGGCCACCACCAACTGCACCGGCATCGTGATGTACAGCGGGTCGTCGCCAGGACCGAACACGCGGCCGGGGTCGGTGTTCCACAACCGGTACGTTCCGTCCTTGAGACGAGGCCCGGACGCCCGCCCCCCGAGCCCGAAGAAACGCGCGTCCGCGGCCACCTCCGACCGCTGCATCCACCGTGCCGCCCCGCCGCCGACAGGTTCCCACCAACGCGGCGGCAGATCGCGGCGGAGTGTCACTCCACCGGGCGTCTGCACCTCCACGGCACCGTGCCGCGAGATGACGACCGTCACCCGCTCGGCCACGACCCGCCAGCCACCGTCCTTGTGGGGCTCCAGCATCGCCCGGGGATCCGGTTCCGGACAGCGGCCCGCCAGCGCGTACGACGGTTCGGGCGCGGCCCCGTCCCAGCCCCAGAAGACGGCGCCGTTCACGGTGACGGTGATGCGCAGCTCGGACCGGCTGAACCGGATGACACCCCCACCCGGACCGTGCCGCACCTCCTGCACAGGCCCGGGCACCCGAGCGCGCTCGGCACCCCGGGGCGGCAACCCCGCGGCGTCGGCACGCCTCCTGCGCCACGCCGCCCGTACGGTACGCAACCCCTGGGCCGCTCCCACAGAACCGACCACCCTCATCGAACGCACCAGGTCACGACCGTCCATGCTGCTCAGCCTGCCATTGTCCGCCCCACACGCGCGTGCCGTTCAACTGCCGTTCACCCGTGACGGGACCACATCTTCACGACACGGACTATGTGGGGCGCACCCTGGTGCAGAAGTCGATCACATGGCATCGTCCGTGTCATCCGCGTCACGCGCACACCCCGCCGTGCGCGGATGACGCACACGACGCGCACAGTCCGGGAGCCGCCCCATGTCGACCGTGAACCCCCAGCCGCTCTGGCAGCCAGATCCGCAGCGCATCGCCCAGGCTCGGGTCACCAAGTTCCAGGCCTGGGCCGCCGAAAACCACGGCGCCCCCGCCGAGGGTGGCTACGCGGCCCTGCACCGCTGGTCGGTCGACGAGCTGGACACCTTCTGGAAAGCCGTCACGGAGTGGTTCGACGTACGCTTCTCCACCCCCTACGCGCGCGTGCTGGGCGACCGCTCGATGCCCGGCGCCGAGTGGTTCCCCGGCGCGACCCTGAACTACGCCGAGCACGCCCTGCGCGCCGCCGCGACCCGCGCCGACGAGCCCGCCCTCCTGTACGTCGACGAATCCCACCAGCCCCGCCCCGTGACCTGGTCCGAGCTGCGCCGCCAGGTCGGCTCCCTCGCCGCCGAGCTGCGCGCCCTCGGCGTACGCTCCGGAGACCGTGTCAGCGGATACCTCCCGAACATCCCGCAGGCCGTCGTCGCCCTCCTCGCCACCGCCGCGGTGGGAGGCGTCTGGACCTCCTGCGCCCCCGACTTCGGTGCCCGCAGCGTCCTCGACCGCTTCCAGCAGGTCGAACCCGTCGTCCTGTTCACCGTCGACGGCTACCGCTACGGCGGCAAGGAGCACGACCGCCGCGACACCGTCGCCGAACTGCGCCGCGAACTGCCCACCCTGCGCGCCGTGGTGCACATCCCCCTCCTCGGCACCGAGGCTCCAGCAGGCGCCCTGGAGTGGTCGGCCCTCACCGCCGCCGACGAGGAACCCGTCTTCGAGCAGGTGCCCTTCGACCACCCCCTGTGGGTGCTCTACTCCTCCGGCACGACCGGCCTACCCAAGGCCATCGTCCAGTCCCAGGGCGGCATCCTCGTCGAGCACCTCAAACAACTCGGACTGCACTGCGACCTGGGCCCCGAGGACCGGTTCTTCTGGTACACCTCGACCGGCTGGATGATGTGGAACTTCCTCGTCTCCGGCCTCCTCACCGGCACCACGATCGTCCTCTACGACGGCAGCCCGGGCTATCCCGACACGGGCGCCCAGTGGCGAGTCGCCGAACGCACGGAAGCCACCCTCTACGGCACCTCGGCCGCGTATGTCATGGCCTGCCGCAAGGCCGACGTGCGCCCCGCCCGCGACTTCGACCTCACCAAGGTGCAGTGCGTCGCCACCACCGGATCACCACTCCCGCCCGACGGCTTCCGCTGGCTGCACGACGAGGTCCGCGACGACCTGTGGATCGCCTCCGTCAGCGGCGGCACGGACGTGTGCTCCTGCTTCGCGGGAGCCGTGCCCACACTGCCTGTGTACGTTGGCGAGCTCCAGGCCCCCAGCTTGGGAACCGATCTGCAGTCCTGGGACCCCAGCGGCGAACCCCTCGTCGACGAGGTGGGCGAGCTCGTGGTCACCAACCCCATGCCGTCCATGCCGATCTACTTCTGGAACGACCCCGACGGCAGCCGGTACCACGACAGCTACTTCGACACATACCCCGACGTATGGCGCCACGGCGACTGGATCACCGTCACCTCACGCGGCTCCGTCGTCATCCACGGACGCTCCGACTCGACACTCAACCGCCAGGGTGTGCGCATGGGCTCGGCCGACATCTACGAAGCCGTGGAGCGCCTCCCCGAGATCAAGGAATCCCTCGTGATCGGCATCGAGCAGCCCGACGGCGGCTACTGGATGCCCTTGTTCGTACACCTGGTCCCCGGAGCAGTGCTCGACGAGGCCCTCCTGAGCCGCATCAAGCAGACCATTCGCGAACAGCTCTCACCACGTCACGTTCCGGACGAGATCATCGAGGTTCCTGGCGTCCCGCACACTCTTACCGGAAAGCGCATCGAGGTCCCGGTCAAGCGCCTTCTCCAGGGCACACCACTGGAAAAAGCGGTCAACCCGGGCTCCATCGACAACCTCGACCTCTTGCACTTCTACGAGGAGCTCGCCCGCAAGCGAGCCTGACCGACGCCCGGCCTCGGACCAACCGAAGCACGGCGAATCCGGGGCCGGCCGCCGCCGACACCACGCCTCCGACCTGCAGGAATACGCGCCTCTCCCGGCCCACAGTCACCTCAGCCCGACGCCATTGTCAGTACCGCCGATTACTGTGAGTGAGCATTGATCGACTGCGCACAGGGGGAAACATGGTGCACACCGACCACCAGACGATGCGACGCGTCCTGCGCCGCGAGATCGCCGGCACGATCGGCCTGCTGACCGACGAGCACGATTTCCGTGCCATGCGGCGCTACCGCAGCTTCACCTTCGACGACCACAAGATCTATCTGCAGCAGATGGAGGCCCTCCTCAGGACACGGGCCTCCCAAGGCAGCCATACGACGATCGCCCTCTTCGACCCGGAGGAATACGCCGAGTTCTGCGCGGAAATGGGCCTCGACCCCGACATCCCGTCGAGCCGCACCCGCTTCACCGCTGAACTCGCGACCACCGGGCCCACCGTCCCCTACCAGGGCCAGCCCCTGGCAGACCTCGTCCCCGCCCTCGTCGACGAAGCGGTCCGACAAGCCACCTGGGAGTACGCGTCCACACTCCTGGCACGCCTCGGCGCCTGCGCCACCTGCGGCGAGGACATCGGCCGCGCGGGCTTCACCCGCGCCTCGAACCTCCTCGTCCGCATCCTGGATACGGCGCAGCCGGGCAACCGACACCTCGTCTGCAGCGTCACGGGAACCCCGGAACCCCTCACCGCCGTCCTGCACGCCGACGAAGACGCCCAAGGTGCCACCCACCTTGACGAGGCCGAACTCCTGGAATTCACGACCGTCCTTGCCCTCGGACTCGCCACCAAGAGCCCCGGCGGACTCGTCATGCGGACCAGCGCCCCCGACACATCCGACCAGATCTACGGATGGCGCCTGCGCGGAGACAGGCTGGAGCCCCTCACCGCAGGCGAGGTCTTCGACGCCTACTGCACCGACATCGAATCCGGAGACCTCATCTCGCCGGAATCAGGTGTCGACTACTGCATGCCGCCGGATCTCGGAGGTGAGGGAGCGCCGCCGGGACACCACCACTGAACGCAGCAGGGGCGCTCCACCCACAGGTGGAGCGCCCCGCACGAACGACGTGGAGCCGTTTCGCCTTTTCTGCTACTCGCCGGACAGAACCGCCTGAGCGGCGTTGCGTGCCTCCTCGGCGCTGTCCGCAGCCCGCGCGGCCGCAGCGGCACGCTCACACTGCGCCAGCGTGTACTTCGCCAGCGTCGCCCGGACGTAAGGAATCGATGCCGACCCCATGGACAGGGAGGTGACACCCAGACCGGTCAACACACACGCCAGCAGCGGATCGGACGCCGCCTCACCACAGACGCCACAGCTCTTGCCCTCGGCCTTCGCCGCCTCGGCGGACATCGCGACCAGGTCGAGCAACGCGGGCTGCCACGGGTCCTGCAGCCGGGACACCGCACCCACCTGACGGTCCGCGGCGAAGGTGTACTGCGCGAGGTCGTTCGTCCCCAGCGACAGGAACTCGACCTCCTGCAGGATCGAACGCGCCCGCAGCGCGGCCGACGGAATCTCCACCATCGCCCCGAACTTCGCCTGGAGCCCGGCCGCACGGCACGCGTCAGCGAACGCCTTCGCATCGGCACGGTCCGCCACCATGGGGGCCATGACCTCGAGGTAGACAGGCAGCCCCTCCGCCGCCTTCGCGAGTGCCGTCAGCTGGGTGCGCAGCACTTCGGGGTGGTCCAACAGCGTCCGCAGACCACGCACACCCAGTGCCGGGTTCGGCTCATCGGCCGGCGTCAGGAAGTCCAGCGGCTTGTCCGCGCCCGCGTCCAGCACACGTACGACGACACGCCCCTCGGGGAATGCCTCGAGAACCTGCCGATAGGCCTCGACCTGCTTCTCTTCCGAGGGTGCCTTCTTGCTGTCGTCGAGGAAGAGGAACTCGGTACGGAACAGACCGACACCCTCAGCGCCCGCCTCGACGGCGGCCGGGACGTCGGACGGACCGCCGACGTTGGCCAGCAGCGGCACTTTGTGCCCGTCGGCGGTGGCACCCGGACCTGTCGACGCCGCGAGCGCCGCCTTGCGCGCGGCGGCAGCTGCCTCCAGCTCCGCCTTCTTCTCGTCGCTCGGGTTCACGAAGATGTCGCCGGTGCTGCCGTCCACGGCAATGAGCGTGCCCTCGGCGAGCTCACCGGCACCCGGCAGCGCGACCACGGCGGGCACACCGAGCGCCCTCGCCAGAATCGCGCTGTGACTGGTCGGCCCACCTTCCTCGGTGACAAAGCCGAGAACGAGGGCCGGGTCCAGCAGCGCCGTGTCGGCCGGGGCAAGGTCGCGAGCGACAAGGACATAGGGCTCGTCGCTGTCCGGGACACCCGGCATCGGGACCCCGAGCAAGCGAGCGACGATACGATTCCGCACGTCATCGAGGTCGGCCACACGACCCGCCAGGTACTCACCGGCACCCGCCAGCAGCTCGCGGTACGCGGCGAAAGCGTCGTACACGGCACGCTCGGCCGTGCTGCCGACGGCGATACGGCGGTCCACATCCGCCATCAGCTCGGGATCCTGGGCCATCATGGCCTGCGCCTCGAGCACCGCCTGGGCTTCGCCCCCCGCCAGATTGCCGCGCGCCATCAGGTCGGCTGCCACAGCCTCCACGGCCTTGCGGGCACGCCCCTGTTCGCGCTCCGCTTCCTCCGCCGGAATCTGCTTGGCAGGCGGCTCGAGTACCGCCGTTCCCATGTGCCGAACCTCGCCGATGGCCACACCGTGGCTCACGCCGACGCCTCGCAGCGTTGTCTCCATCTCACCCGTCTCCGATAGTGCGGCGGGTCCCGCCGCCGCGGTGGTTGTCGTCCCTACTTGCCGTCATTCGACACTTGCCGTTATTCGACGGCGCCGATGTCACTTCCAGACGAAGAGACTGTCGCCGGCCTTCACATCACCGTCGTCACGAAGATCGGAGAGAGCCTCGGCCGTGGCCTCGAGGGCCACGATCGGGCACACCGGGGACTTACCGGCTGCCTCAACGGCTACCGGGTTCCAGCGCACGATGCCCTGACCGCGGGTAACGGTGTCGCCCTTGCTCACAAGGAGCTCGAAACCCTCGCCGTTGAGCTGCACGGTGTCGATACCGAGATGAGTGAGCACACCGTGCCCCTGATCGTCGACAACGACAAAGGCGTGCGGATGGAGAGAAACGATGACCCCATCCACGGGCGACACGGCCTCGGAGGGCTCACGCACGGGGTCGATCGCGGTGCCCGGGCCGACCATGGCCCCGGAGAAGACCGGATCCGGCACGGATGCCAGTCCGACGGCGCGTCCTGCCAGTGGGGACGTCACGGTGGTCATGGGAAGCCTCCCAGGGGTGGAGATCGATATGGGCCGTCGCTGCCTGTGCCGGACGGCGCACTGTTCAGCAGGGTATGTCACATGAAGTGCAGGTTCCGTGCGAGCACTTCGGAGTGGTCTAGACCATACCCCAAGTCGATTTGCCCCCGCCTCACGGCTGCGTGTACAGTCGTACTCCTGCTTGGGGTTGAGCGACGCAACTACGCGTCCTGGCCCGGCAGCACCCAACTTGTCAGATCCTATCTCGGGGTCGTCTCCTGCATGCTCGCAGGACGGTGGTCAGAGAGTCGGAAAAACACTGATAGAGTTTGGAACACCGAAGGGAAGCGCCCGGAGGAAAGCCCGAGAGGGTGAGTACAAAGGAAGCGTCCGTTCCTTGAGAACTCAACAGCGTGCCAAAAATCAACGCCAGAT
>NZ_LLZG01000208.1 GCF_001509475.1 Streptomyces regalis | reverse complement strand
AGTACCGGCCGCACCTGATCGTTGGCTGCTTACCGACCACCGGCCTGGATCTCGACGGACTGATCGACGAACCGGACATCGCCAATTCAACCTGAGTAAAGTTCTCGTAGGTGAATGCGTACCGGTGATAGGTGCCCGTCGCGTCTGGGCTGGTGGAGACAGCAACGCATTGGTAATACGGTCCTGTCACCGAACTGACGTTGGCGAACTGGGTGAAGACCCAACGGTTGGCGAGGGTGTCCCAGCGCACGATGGGGTCCCCGTCGTTGGTCGTCTCGCAGGGGCCGCCGAACCCCGACCACATTGCGTTGTTGTTGGCCGGGGGCAGGATGGTGGCGCCGGTTTTGGAGTACACCGCGAAGGCCACATTGACGGTCTCGACGATCTGCGTGCTGCCCACCGAGGCGTTCGAGTCCGACGGAGTGCCACGTACGGCGTAGTTGTTGGCCCCGATTCCGTCGAACTGGGTCGTCACCGGGGCCGCTTTCGCGCGGAAGGGATGGCTGTCTTGCAGGACCGGGTCGGGCACCTTGGCCCCAGATGGGCGAGGCAGCAGGGGCAGAGCCGGGTGCGGGCCGGGTTTCTTCACCTTGGCGGCGCGCAGGGTGCGCAGTGGTTTTGAGGTGTCGTGGCGCGCCGCGGGGCCTGAGTCGTCCGAGCGCTTTGTCTTTAGCTTTGGCTTTGGCTTTAGGTCAGCGGTGTGGGCAGTGGCCGGCAGCGCAGGCGCAGCCTCTGCCGGAACGACCGCCAGGCCGGTGGCGAACAGCACCGCAGCGAGCAGGTACTGGAGTTGGCCGAATCTTCGCAAAACGTCTCCTTGCAGACGACTGAGCCACTACAGGGCCCATCCCCGACGGCGGCACCGGGTGACGGGCAGCAGAACTCATCGGCGGGACCAGGGGCCCAGCAGACGGACGCCGTCATGTGAAGCCACAGAGCTGCCCTGCCTGTACATCCGTGACGGCATGGTCACGTCCGCTGGAGTGGTGTATCGACGGCCATTCGGTGATCTCGTTTTGAGGTTATGCGGTGAGTTCGGTCGGCAGGACGGTCTCGTCCGTTTC
>NZ_LLZG01000207.1 GCF_001509475.1 Streptomyces regalis | reverse complement strand
GCCACAAGCGGCAGAAGTTTGAAAGCCACACCCGATGCCCCTGGGTGGGCCAACCATACGAAGGGCTCGCCCTGTCCCGCAGAACAACGTAGGGAAGTTCGAGTGGCGTGGATCACTGGCGGTTACGGACGTCCCGCCACGAAGACGAACTCTTTTCCTGGTCGGTCAGGCGCATCGCGAACGTCCTCCACCACGTAGCCGTGTGCGACCAAGTCACGCTCGACCTCTTCCCGCTCTCGGAAGCGCAGCGTCGAATCCGAAGTGAGCACCTGTCCGTCCGTGGCGAAGAGGTAGGTCCAGCGGAAGGTCACGAGAGGCCAACTCACCTCGATCACCTGGACCCAGCTCTCGACGGAGCCGACGCTCGGGATCTCCGTCACGCGGTAGGAGTTCTCGCGGGTCCACTCTTCCCAGGCGCGCCTGACCGGATCACGGGTCTCGAAGACCAGGTGGCCGCCGGGCCGCAGTGCTTCGTAGGCGCCCCCAAGCGTTTTCTGCCAGGTGTGCGGATCAACGATGGCCTGGGCGACATTGGCTGTCATCGTCGCGAGGTCGACCTGCAATGGCGGGAGGGCTGTCGCGTCACCGCAGATCCAGCGCACCCGCTCACTGCCCAATTTGGCCCGGGCGACGTCGACGGATGCCTGGGCGGGATCGATGCCGACGACCTCGATCCCGCGGCCGGCCAGGAGAAGGGCGAACACCCCTGTGCCGCAGCCGATGTCCAGCACTTGGTGCGCCCCGAACTCTTCCACCATCCGGAGATAGGCATCGAGATCGCTGCGGTTGGGGTCGAGCGGATCGTAGATCGCGGCGAGTCGTGGATGCCCGAAGCAGTCGTCAGCCATGCGGCCGAACGTACGCAGAGCTGGCCCCGAGCAGCTACCGAGTTTCGTTGGCGGGAAGAGACGCTGCGCTGCGGCTTCGACTGGGCAACTCAGAACCTCCAGCATGCCGCACACGGCGGCTCTGGCCTGTCGGATCCCAGGTGATGCCTGACGTTCTGGTCCCAGGTGATGCTTGACGGTGGGCCTAGACAACATGGGAAACCCCGTGGGGCTTGTTCGCTTTC
>NZ_LLZG01000206.1 GCF_001509475.1 Streptomyces regalis | reverse complement strand
GAGGCCTTTGAGGTCGCCGACGCCGTCGCCGTTGCTGTCCTGGAAGGAGCGGACCAGGACCTCGTAGAAGACGGCGCGCTTGAACCAATCCGGGTCACGATCCTTGGCAGGCGTGTCCTCGAAGGTGTCCTGAACGGGCTCGTTGACGATCATTTTGTGGGTGACCCTCCGATCTGCGGGGTGGACGGTCGCAGGACGGTGAGGATGTGCGCGGGACGAGTGCCCGGTTCGAGACGCACGTAATTCGCCCTGCCCCAGTGGTAGGTCTCGCCGGTGAGCTCGTCGCGCACCGGCACCGACTCGTGCCAGTCCAGGCCGAGTTGCGGCATGTCCAACGAGACCGTGGCCTCCTGGGTGTGGTGAGGGTCGAGGTTGGCGACCACCAGAACCGTGTTCGATCCGCTGCGCTTCGAATACACGATCACGGCTTCCTTGTCCGCGTGGTGGAAGTGGAGGTCGCGCAACTGCCGCAGGGCCGGATTGGCCCGCCGGACGGCGTTGAGCTGGGTGATCAGGGGGGTGATGGTGCGGCGGCCTTCGCGTGCGGCGGTTTCCCAGTCGCGGGGTCGCAGCTGGTACTTCTCCGAGTGGAGGTACTCCTCGCTGCCGGTGCGCAGGGGGGTGTTCTCGCACAGTTCGTAGCCGCTGTAGATGCCCCAGGTGGGGGAGAGGGTGGCGGCGAGGACGGCGCGGAGCTCGAAGGCGGGGCGGCCGCCGTGCTGGAGGAACTCGTGCAGGATGTCGGGGGTGTTGGCGAAGAAGTTGGGCCGCATGTAGGCGGCCGCCTCGCCGGACAGCTCGGTGAGGTACTCGGTGAGTTCCTGCTTGGTGTTGCGCCAGGTGAAGTAGGTGTAGGACTGCTGGAAGCCGATCTGGGCCAGGGTGTGCATCATCGCCGGGCGGGTGAACGCCTCCGCCAGGAAGATCACGTCCGGGTCGGTGCGGTTGATGTCGGCGATGACCTTCTGCCAGAACACGACCGGTTTGGTGTGCGGGTTGTCCACGCGGAAGATCCGCACCCCGTGCGCCATCCAGTGCTTGAGGACGCGCAGGGTCTCGGTGATCAGGCCGTCCATGTCGGCGTCGAAGGCGATGGGGTAGATGTCCTGGTACTTCTTCGGCGGGTTCTCCGCGTAGGCGATCGTGCCGTCGCAGCGGTGGTGGAACCACTCGGGGTGTTTGTGCACCCAGGGGTGGTCGGGGGAGCACTGCAGGGCGAAGTCCAGGGCGATCTCCAGGCCCAGTTCACCGGCCCGGGCCACGAAGTGGTCGAAGTCCTCCAGGGTGCCCAGGCCGGGGTGGATCGCGTCGTGGCCGCCCTCGGGAGAGCCGATGGCCCAGGGCACGCCGGGGTCGTCGGGGCCGGCGGACAGGGTGTTGTTCGGGCCCTTGCGGAAGGTGGTGCCGATGGGGTGGATGGGCGGCAGGTAGACCACGTCGAAGCCCATCGCGGCGATCGCCGGGAGCCGGCGCGCGGCGGTGCGGAACGTGCCGTGCGGCTGCTGCGGGGTGCCCTCGGAGCGGGGGAAGAACTCGTACCAGGAGCCGTACAGGGCCCGCTCCCGCTCCACCAGCAGCGGCAACGGATCCGACGCCGTCACCAGATCCCGCAACGGATACCGCCCCA
>NZ_LLZG01000205.1 GCF_001509475.1 Streptomyces regalis | reverse complement strand
AGGCGGGCCTCGACGAGGGGCGGCGCCCGGACCGCCGCTCCCCGGGGCCCGTGCGGGGGCTTGCGTGGGGGCTTTTGTGGAGGCTGTGGGGGCTCATGCTGCGGCTTGCGTGGGGGCCGGTGTGGGGGTTCGTCTGCGGGCTCATCCGGGGGTGTTTCCTTCCACCAGTTTCAGGAGGGCGGCCAGGTCGTCCGGGCGCGTGCGGGGGTTGAGGAACGTGGCCTTGAGCCACAGCCGCCCGTCTATCCGGGCCCGCCCCAGTACGGCACGTCCGTCGGTGAGGAGCTTTCGGCGTACGGCGGCGACGGCGGCGTCGGTGGCGTGTGCGGGCCGGAACAGGACCGTGCTGATGGTGGGCAGGTCGTGCAGCTCGAAACCGGGGTGGTCGTGGACGAGGGCGGCGAACTCGCGGGCATGGTCGCAGACTTGCTCGACGAGTCGGCCGAGGCCGCTGCGGCCGAGGGTCTTGAGGGTGACGGCGATCTTGAGGACGTCCGGCCGGCGGCTGGTGCGCAGGGAGCGGCCGAGCAGGTCGGGCAGGCCCGCCTCGGTGTCGTCGTCGGCGTTGAGGTAGTCGGCGCGGCGGTGCAGCACGGCGAGGTCACCCGGGTCCCGCACGGCGAGCAGGCCCGCGGCGACGGGCTGCCAGCCGAGCTTGTGCAGATCGAGGGTGACGGTGTCGGCGGCGTCGAGACCGGCGAGCCGGTCCCGGTACCGGTCACTGAACAGCAGGCCTCCGCCGTAGGCGGCGTCCACGTGGAGCCGGGCGCCGTGGGCGGCGCACAGGGCGGCGATCTCGGGGAGCGGGTCGACGAGCCCGGCATCGGTGGTCCCCGCGGTGGCAGCGACCAAGTGCGGGCCGGGCAGCCGCGTCAGGGCCTCGTCGAGAGCAGCCGGGTCGAGCGTCCCGGCCGGCGCGGGCACGACGACGGATTCGGCCAGCCCGAGCAGCCAGGCGGCACGGGGCAACGAGTGGTGAGCGTTGCCCCCGTGAACCAGCCGCACACCGGCGCCGTGCGCTTCTCGCGCGAGGAGGAGGGCCAGTTGGTTGGATTCGGTGCCGCCCGTGGTGAGCAGGGCGGAGGGGGGGTTCTGGGGTGGGATGGCTCGGGGG
>NZ_LLZG01000204.1 GCF_001509475.1 Streptomyces regalis | reverse complement strand
TACTCAGGTTGAATTGGCGATGTCCGGGCTGTGGTGACGGGTCGTGATCCCTGCGGTACGACGTCCTCATGCGGTACGCGCAAGGGGGCGGGCTGACGCCCGCGGAGCAGGAGAAGCGGGAGGCCGTGCGGTTGGAGGCGGCCAAGTGGTTCGAGGCCGGGGCGGGCACGGCGCAGATCGCTGTGGAGCTGCGGGTGACGGACCGGTCGGTGCGCCGGTGGCGGGCGGCCTGGCGGCGCGGAGGTATAGGGGCGCTGGGGTCGGCGGGGCCGATGGCGGTCGAACGGTTGTCGTCGGCGCAGTGGCAGCGGCTGGAGGGCGAGTTGAAGCGGGGCCCGCTGGTGCACGGCTTCGACGATGAGGACCAGGGCTGGACACTCAAGCGCGTGAAGTTGCTGATCGGGCGGCTGTTCCACGTCGGCTACACCGTCCAGGGGGTGTGGCGGCTGCTCAAGCGGCACGGCTGGAGCTGCCAGGTGCCGGTCCGGCGGGCGCTGGAACGCGACGAGGCGGCGATCGAAGTGTGGAAGGCCGAGGTGTGGCCGCGGGTAAAAGTACCGCGCACGACCTGGGCGCCCACATCTGCTTCGCGGACGAGAGCGGCCAGTCGCTGATCCCGCCAAGGGGGCGCACCTGGGCACCGCGCGGGTCCCGTCCAGTCGTGCGGGTGGCCGGCCGTCGTGGCGGGCGGGTGAACATCGCCGGCGCGGTGTGCTTCCGGCCCGGGCACCGTCCGCGGATGTTCTTCAAACTGCACGTCCACCGCGGCCGCAGGGGTGAGCCGAAGACCTTCGCCTGGCGCGACTACCGGGACTTCATCCGCATGGTGCACCTGCAGCTCGGCACCCCCGTGGTGTGGGTCTGGGACAACTTGAGCGTGCACCTGCAGCAGGAGATCTTCGACTTCGCCGAGGAGCACAAGGACTGGCTGGTCATCTTCCATCTGCCGCCGTACGCACCGGAGATCAATCCGCAGGAAGGCATCTGGAGCCTGCTCAAACGGGCCCTGGCCGACTTCGCCGCCGCAGACCTCACGCACCTGACCCGCGTCATCAAGCGGAAGCTGAAGAAGATCCAGTACCGGCCGCACCTGATCGTTGGCTGCTTACCGACCACCGGCCTGGATCTCGACGGACTGATCGACGAACCGGACATCGCCAATTCAACCTGAGTA
>NZ_LLZG01000203.1 GCF_001509475.1 Streptomyces regalis | reverse complement strand
TCAGCCGGTGGCCGTTCATCTATGCGGGCACCATCCCGATGCCGGAGCAAACCCCCACATCAGGTCGAACCCGTACACCACTTCTCAGGACGCAACCGCAACGATCCCGAACTGCCCGAGCGGTGGCTGCCGGCTGAATGGCCCGCCGACGAGAGCAACCGGTGCAGTTCTGGCTGTCCAACCTGCCCTCGGGAATGCCGCTGGCCACTCTGGTGCGGCTGGCCAAGCTGCGCCGACGCATCGAGCATGACTACCCCTGCAACGACTGGCACAAGGCCCAAAAGACGCGGCGCAGACCTGAGCCTTGCCAAGTCGTCCGGGAACTGCAGACCATCCTTGCCACCTGGGCCGGCGCCTGCCCCACCTGCCATCGCGACATACCCACACCACTACGAACCTGACCAAGCCATACCAGGAGTGAGGACGACCGGATCAATCAAGCAGGTGTGGCTCTTCTCGGCCGATCAGAAAGCCGAGAGCGTGAGGAGCCCCGAGAGATCCTGGGTCCCGAGACCCGTCCCGTCCAGCGATTCGCGTACGAGAACCGGGGAAGCTCAGCCGCACGGCCGGGAACCCGCTGTATCGGACCATCGCGAGGGCAGCCAGGCTGTCCGTGGCAAGCCTGCCCCGGGAGGCGGTTGTTGTCGCCTCTACCACCCACAACGAGGAATCGAGCCACCCAAGTAGAGCGCTCCGCAACCGGATTGAAACCGCGACACGCAAGTCGCGCCCAAGAGAAACGGCCGCTTCGCCCAGTCCCCTTCGTCCCCGTAACCCTCCAGCAGAGCCTCAATACAGTGACCTTGCTGGCCAACCAGCATGACGGTCGCCCCTCGGTCCGGCCGAGGATCGCAACGCCGGATACCAGCAGCTCGACATCCAGGACGCCCCCGGTGGCGGTCACCCTTCGGGGCGATGATCCTCGGTATGTGGGCCTCACGCCGGACTGGTGGCGGCGGTCCCCTTCGGGGCGGCCAAAGACCGCAACCCGCTGGGGCAACCGCAAGCCCGGCGTTTGGACGAAGTGGCACGATTCCGCGACCAGAAGGAACCCGATCCATGACCGACGTCGTCACGCGCAGTCCCCGCACCGTCCTCCTCGATGGTGACGAGGTTTAGTCACTCTCCGGCGCAGCGCTTTTCGGATCGGGCACGAGCGGCGCTGCCAACATGCAGCGTTGACGTCGGA
>NZ_LLZG01000202.1 GCF_001509475.1 Streptomyces regalis | reverse complement strand
TGAACCGCTCCGGGATCGGTGGAGGCTCTATGCGTTGACTCCAGCCGCCGGTTGGGGCTGGTGTTGAGCGTAGTAGTTGGTCTCGTGCTCGTGGGGCGGGAGGTCACCGATCGCGGTGTGGAGACGCTGATTGTTGAACCAGTCCACCCATTCCGCGGTGGCGAGTTCGACGTCGGCGAGGCCGTGCCAGGGCCTGCGCGGTTTGATCAACTCCGTTTTGTAGAGGCCGATCTGGGACTCCATGAGGGCGTTGTCCAGGGCGTCACCGACGGTGCCGATCGAGGCGTCGATGCCGGCCTCGAGGAGGTGGGCGGTGAACGCGAAGGACGTGTACTGGCTGCCCGCATCCGAATGATGAATCAGCCCTGGAGCAGCGGGAGTTCCGGCACGGTCCCGACGCCACAACGCCATGTCGAGGGCATCGAGGACGAGCTTGGCCCGTTTGCTGGTGGCGGCGGACCAGCCCACGATCGCCCGGGAGAACACGTCGACGACGAACGCGACGTAGATGATCCCGGACCAGGTGGACACGTAGGTGAAGCCGGCCACCCACCGCTCGTTCGGACCGGACGCGGTGAAGTCGCGTCTGAGCAGGTCAGCGGCCCGCTCCTGGCCGTCGTCCCGGATGGTGGTGCGGATCTTCTTCCCCCGTCGGACGCCCTCAAGGCCAAGATCGCGCATCAGCCTGGCGACAGTGCAGCGGGCCGCCGGTATGCCTTCGCGGTGCAGCTGCCGCCAGACCTTCCGGACCCCGTAGACACTGAAGTTGTCCGTGTGGACACGGCTGATCTGCGTCTTCAGCTCCGCGTCGCGGACCATCCGTGGGCTGGGGGTGCGGTTCTTGGCTGCGTAGTAGGTGCTCGTTGCGATCTTCAGTCCGTGGCTTGCCAGGACCCGGCAGATCGGCTCGACTCCGAACACCTGGCGGTGTGCGTCGATGAACGCTACGAGCGCTTCGACGGCCGGTCGAGCTCGGCCGCGAAGAAAGCCGACGCCGCCTTCAGGATCTCGTTGGCCCGCCGCAGCTCGGCGTTCTCGGCCTTGAGCCGCTTGATCTCCGCGGCCTCGTCGGAGGTGACGCCGGGCCGCTGACCGGCGTCGACCTGGGATTTACGGACCCAGGTCCGCACCGTCTCCGCCGCACCGATGCCCAGCTTGGCTGCGACCGCCTTCATCGCGGCCCACTCGGTCGGATAGTTCGGACGGATCTCCGCGACCATGCGCACCGC
>NZ_LLZG01000201.1 GCF_001509475.1 Streptomyces regalis | reverse complement strand
CACGACGACTCGGCTGCCAATTAGGAATTGCGAATGATCGCTCCGTAGGGAATCGACAGCGAGGTCGTCCGTCGGGAGGCACCAGCACCACACCGCACGGAGGCACCACATGGCCGCAATCTGGGCCGGCATCGACGCTGGGAAGACCCACCATCACTGCGTCGCGATCGACGAGAGCGGCCGCAGGCTGCTGTCCCGACGCGTCTCCAACGACGAACCCGAGCTCCTCGAACTCCTCGCCGCCGTCCTGGCCCTGGGCGACGAGGCGACCTGGGGCATCGACCTGGCTGACGGCGGAGCCGCCCTGGCCATCGCGGTCCTCCTCAACCACGACCAGCCGGTGCACTACATCTCCGGCCGGGCCATCCACCGCGCCTCCGAGAGCTACCGCGGCGAGGGCAAGACCGACGCCAAGGACGCTGCCGTCATCGCCGACCAGGTCCGCGTCCGACGCGACCTGAACCCTTTACGGGCCGGCGACGAGACGGTCATCGACCTGAAGATCCTCACCGGTCGCCGCACGGACCTGGTCGCCGACCGCACCCGCACTGTCAATCGCCTCCGCGCCCAGTTGTCCGGCATCTTCCCCAGCCTGGAGCGCGCGCTGGACCTCACCAACACCGGCCCGCTCACTCTGGTGACCGGCTACCAGACCCCGGCCGCCATCCGGCGACTGGGTGCCAAGCGGCTGGAGACCTGGCTGCGCGACCACCATGTCGTCCGCGCCGACAAGCTCGCCGAGACGGCCGTCCAAGCCGCCGAACGCCAGCACACCAGCCTGCCCGGCGAGAAGCTGACCGCTGAGATGGTTCACACGCTGGCGCAGGAGGTGATGGCCCTCAACCAGCAGGTCGCCGAGCTCGACAAGCTCATCGAGGCCCGGTTTCGCGACCATCACCACTTCGAGGTGATCACCAGCATGCCCGGCTGGGAATCATCCTCGGTGCCGAGTTCCTGGCCGCCACCGGCGGCGACATGACCGCCTTCGGCACCCCCGACCGCCTCGCTGGCTTCGGCGGCGTCGCCCCGGTCCCGCGCGACTCCGGCAAGATCAGCGGCAACCTACGGCGTCCTCAGCGATACAACCGCCGCCTCCAACACGTCTTCTACACCTCGGCGTTGTTCAGCATCCGGCACTGCGACGAGTCCCGCCGGTTCTACGACCGCAAACGAGCCGAGGGCAAGCGGCACACCCAAGCTGTCCTCGCGCTGGCCCGTCACCGCGTCAAC
>NZ_LLZG01000200.1 GCF_001509475.1 Streptomyces regalis | reverse complement strand
TTGAATCCTCCCCCTCGTAAACGAGGGGGATTCCTGGCTCAGGCTGCCTGGCGGAACAGCGTCCCGCCAGGTCTTGCGCCATCAGCACCAGCCGGGTTGAGACCAGCCCGGGCCAGCATCACGCGGGCGGAGTTCTTGTCTCTGGGCGAGACGGTTCCGCACGCGGTGCAGGCGTAGGTTCGTTCCGAGAGCGGTAGTGCGTGCTTGGTTCTCGCTCCGCACTGCGCGCAGTCCATCGTGGTGTGCGCGGGATGGACCAGGTGCACGATCCTGCCGTGCTTGCGGGCCATTTCCAACAGAGCCTTCTTGGTGGCGCCGATGGCGGCATCGGCGGCCTTCCTCGCCATGGTCGACTTCGCGAGGAACTTCGGGCGGAAGTCCTCCACGGCGATGGCGTCGTGGTCGGCCACTACGCGCTTGGCCCACTTGCGGCCGGTGTCCTGGCGTTGCCGGGACACCTTCTTGTACGCCTTGGCCCGCAGGTTCTTCGCTTCGCGGTAGCGCTTGGAGGCTGCCTGTCCCTTGGCGGGTTTGCGGCGGGCCATCATACGGTCGTACCGCGACAGCTTCGCCTGGGCCTTCTTCCCGTGCCGGGCGTGGGGGAGGTCGTGGGTGTCGCTGGTGGTGGTCGCGGTCTGTCTGACGCCCCAGTCGATCCCGATCACCTGGCCGGTCTCGGGCAGCGGCTGGACTTCGGCGGGCGCGACGAACGAGGCGTACCAGTGCCCGAGGCTGTCGCGGTACACGCGCACCGAGGACGGTTCGGCGGGAAGATCCCGCGACCACACGACCGTCAGGGCGATGTTCCCGGCGAGGTGCAGACGGCCGTCCTTCAGCCGGAAGCCGCGCTTGGTGTAGTTCAGGCTCGGGTCGGCCTCACGCTTCTTCTTGTACTTCGGCATCCCGGCCCGGCGATGCTGCGGCAGACGTTCGCGGATGTCCTTGTGCGCCTTCGCGCGGGACTTGCCGAAGTCGCGGATGATCTGCTGCTGGGGAACCGATGAGCCCTCACGCAGCCACAGCGTCTTCGCGCGGGCTTCGGTCAGCATCGTGTCGAGCCGGGCCGGACCGCACGTCGCCTTGTCCGTGTCTTCGGGGCGGTTCTTGTTCCAGAGGTGGGTCTGCCTGGACTTGGCGACGGACTCGTTCCAGATCCACCGGCACCGGTCCCACTCCGCCAGCAGCGCACGCTCGGCGGTCGACGACACGCGCAGCCGGAACGTCCACCGGGCATGCC
>NZ_LLZG01000199.1 GCF_001509475.1 Streptomyces regalis | reverse complement strand
TGGCTTCACTTCTACAACACTGGCCGCCGACACACCGCGCTCGGCGGCCAGCCACCGATCAGCCGACTGTCACCAAAGTCATGACCGAGTACAGCTAGAGCGCGTGCTGGACCTGGGCAACGCCGGGCCGTTGGTCCTCCTGGCTGGCTACCAGACCCCCGCCGCGCTGCGTCGAACCGGACGCAACCGCCTGGAGACCTGGCTCAGGAATGGCAAGGTCCGTAGCGCCGACGCCCTCGCCGAGGCAGCCCTGGAGGCGGCGGGGCGTCAGCACACCGCTCTCCCCGGAGAGTAGATCACCGCCCAGGTGATCCACACCCTGACGAAGGAGGTGATGAGTCTCAACGAGCAGATCACCGAGATCGACAAGCTCATTGCGGCTCGGTTTCGCGAAGGCTCTCTGCAGTGATCTCCAGCATGCCTGGAATCGGCCCCCCTGCTCGGCGCGGAGTTCCTCGCCGCCACCGCCGGCGACATGAACCGCTTCGGCAACGTCAGCGGCAACCTGCACCGCCCACGGCGTTACCATCGCGGCCTGCAGCGCGTCTTCTACACCTCTGCGCTCATCAGCATCCGGACCTGCGACTCGTCTCGCCGCTTCTACGAACGCAAGCGTGCCGAAGGCAAGCGGCACACCCAGGCTGTCCATGCTCTGGCCCGCCGACGAGTCAACGTCCTGTGGGCCCTGATCCGTGACGGACGGTGCCTTCAAAGCGGACACCCTGTCACGGCCGTGGCTTGACAACGACATTAGGAGGTGTTTGGAGCCGGGCCGGGCCCGGTCGACAGGTGAGGGGCCGACGTGATCCCCCCTTTCAGGGCCCGGACGTGCGATCCGTCCACGGCACAGTCGTCCAGGTCCAGCAGGTCGGCGCGGCGCAACTCGCTTAGCAGGGCGGCGTGCAGACGCGGCCAGACGCCTGTCTCCGTCCAGTCCGCAGCCGGCGCCAGGCCGTCGCCCGGACTGGGCTTCTCCGGCCGCGCCGTCGACAGCACGCAGAACCGCTCCGCCGGCGGCTCCCTGTCCGCCTTCTACGAATCCGACCGCGTCCTGGCCCGGGACGCGAACCTTCCGACCCCCTACGACACGAACGACATGTTCTACGTGCAGATCCACGACTTCTGACTGCACTAGATCGATGAAATGATCAGGCCGCGCCAGTGAACCGCTCCGGGTCTGATGGAGGCTCGATTCCCTGAGAGGATCGAGTCATGGCACGTCCGTCCCCCTATCCTGCTGAGCTTCGTGAGCGTGCGGT
>NZ_LLZG01000198.1 GCF_001509475.1 Streptomyces regalis | reverse complement strand
CACCGCGCGCTCACGAAGCTCAGCAGGGTAGGGGGACGGACGTGCCATGACTCGATCCTCTCAGGGAATCGAGCCTCCATCAGACCCGGAGCGGTTCAGCATGTTCAACCCCTTTGGCGGCAAATGGGCCCTACCTCTGGGCGCCTGAGCCTATACGCGGCAAGCCGAGGGGCTGCCGAGCCGGAGACCGTGCTGCCCGCCCTAAGTGGCCGGGGGTGATCCGACGCCGGTTGGGAGCGGCTCGCGTCGCGCTCGACGGTCCACGGCGACCATGTGCCCGAGGATTCTCCATCCGGACCTGATCGGCCGCCAACTCTGTGGCCCCGTCTGCACGTCGAGCGGTCTCCGACTGCGGGCGGTGGCTGACGACATCGCCGGGGGCCGTTGACTGGATGTCTTTAGATACTTATCGTAATCTAAAGCGGGGTCGACGCTTTGGCCCCCACTCAACCGCCAGCCCAGAAATGAGATCCACCCATGACCACGCAGAACATGACCGCTGTCGTCACCGGCGCGTCCGCCGGCTTGGGTACCGCCTACGCGCAGCGGCTTGCCGACCGGGGCTACGACCTGATCCTGGTGGCCCGGAACACTGCGCGGCTGGAAACGCTGGCGTCGGACATCCGCAGCCGCACGGGCCGCGCAGTGGACGTCGTCACTGCCGACCTCACCGATGTGGCGCAGATCTCCGTGGTCGAGGAGCGTCTACGGACCGACGAGAGCATCGAGGTACTGATCAACAACGCCGGCGGGTCGCTGTTCACGCCGCTGGCAACCTCCGACGCGGCGGCCTCCGAGGCACTGATCAACCTCAACGTGACCTCGCTGACCAGGCTGACCACCGCTGTTCTGCCGGGCCTGACGGCCCGCGGACGCGGCACCGTGGTGAACATCTCCTCTGCCCTGGCCCTCAACATCCTGCCTGTCAGCGCCGTCTACAGCGGCACCAAGAGCTACGTGCTGACGTTCACCCAGGCCCTGCAGCAGGAACTCGCCGAGAGCCCCGTCACGGTGCAGGCCGTGCTGCCGGGCGCTGTCCGCACGGAGTTCTGGGACGGCTCCGGCCTCGACCTCGCGGCGTTCCCCGACGAGTGGATCATGAGCGCGGACGACGCCGTCGACGCGGCGCTCGCCGGCCTCGACGCCGGGGAGCCCGTCACCATCCCGTCACTGCCGGAGATCAGCGACTGGGAGTCGTTCGAGAAGGCACGTCAGACGCTCGTCCCGAACCTGTCGCAGCGGGTCCCGGCCGATCGCTACCGCGGCTGACCGCCGCTCCGACTCCGGTGCGGCAGTCCCCTTGTGACAACGGCACGGCCGCTGCCGCACACGACCGATGCGTCCTGTGGCGTGGGGGAAGACCGACGCACTCGGCCTCCTCCTGCCCCCGCCCGTACGAACAGCCGGGGCCCAGCACCGCATGCATTGGCGGCGGTCATGTGCGCGACTGCACGCCCGTCCGCACCGCCGACTGCCCCTCCACGCAGTCCGCCTTCCACGGTAGAAGGTCACCGGGCCTATCCGGCCGGTCACCGACTACGCGCTGCCCGCGGGGCAGGCAGCCCGCCACCCCGCAGCTCTCTCTCACCCGTAATTGAGGAAACTCCATGTTGAACGCCCTGTGGAACCCGATCGTCGCCGGGGAGATCTCCCTGCCGCACCGGCTTGCGATGGCCCCCATGACGCGGGACCGGTCCACCCCGGAAGGCGTACCCACCGAGCTGAACGCCGAGTACTACGCCCAGCGCGCCTCGCACGCCCTCATCATCACTGAGGGCACCCAGCCCAACGCCGACGGCCAGGGCTACCTCCTGACCCCGGGCATCTACTCCGAGGAGCACATCGCCGGCTGGCGCAAGGTCACCGACGCCGTGCACGGGGTCAACGGACGCATCGTCATCCAGCTCATGCACGTCGGACGGATGTCCCACCCCGACAACACCTCCCACCACCGGCAGCCGGTCGCCCCCTCCCCGGTCCAGCCGGCGGGCACCATGTTCACCCCGTCCGGCCCTCAGGAGATGCCAGTTCCGCGCGAGTTGTCCACCGAGGAGGTCGCCGCGACGGTCGAGGACTTCCGGCGCGCCGCGGCGGCCGCCATCGCGGCCGGCGCCGACGGCGTCGAGATCCACGGCGCCAACGGCTACCTCGTGCACCAGTTCCTCGCCACCAACACCAACCAGCGCACCGACCAGTACGGCGGCTCCATCGACAACCGCATCCGCTTTGCGGTGGAGGTCGCCACCGCGGTGGCGGACGAGATCGGCGCCGGCCGCACCGGCTTCCGGATCTCTCCCGGCAACCCGTTCAACGACATCGCGGAGAGCGACACCCACGAGCTGCACCCGGCACTCGTGCGCGCCCTCGCCCCGCTCGACCTCGCCTACCTGCACATCGGCCACGGCGGCGACGACGAACTCCTGTACACCCTCCGCAAGTTGTGGCCGAACACCTTGGTTCTCAACCGGGCCGGCACCGACATCGCCACCCGCGCGAAGGACATCGAAGACGGCCTGGCCGACATCGTCACCGTCGGCGTGATGGCACTCGCCAACCCCGACCTGGTCGAGCGCATACGCACCGGCGCACCCCTGAACACTCCCGACCCCAACACTTTCTACGGCGGCGGCGAGGCCGGCTACACCGACTACCCCACCCACACCGCCTGACAAACCCCGGCCGTACCGGTCCTGGCGGGCCGGTACGCCCAAATGGTCCCATGGCGGTACCACGTGTCTGAGCACGCTGCTGTTGAACTGAGCCCGGAAGCCATCGAATTCGCGGAATGGCTGACCACAGGGCAGAATCCCCCGTCCGAGTTGGATGCGGCGCGCATCCAGGCGGAGCAAGTCCATCTCGCGGCCCGGGAGCCGGAAGGCGTCACCTATCGGGAGGTGGACGCGGGCGGCGTGCTGGGAATCTGGTGCGAACCCGTCGACGCCAACACCGACTACGTCCTCCTGCACACCCACGCCGGGGGCTCCGTTCTGGCCTCAGCACACGTCGACCGGAAACTCGCCGGCCACATCGCCAAGGCCGCCGGGGCCCCCGTACTGGTCCTGGACTTCCGGCGAGCACCGGAACACACGGCTCAGGTGGACGACGCGGAGGCGGCCTTCAACTGGCTGCTCTCCGAAGGGTATGAGCCGGGGAACATCATCACGATCGGCCACTCGATCGGCGGGTTCATCGCCGTCGCCCTGGCGCTTCGCCTCCGCGACAAGAAGCAGCCGCTGCCCGGCGCCATCGTGTCGATCTCCCCCTGGTGCGACCTCGAGATCGCCAACGAGACCATCGCGACCAACGCCGAGACGGACAAGATACTCAGCAAGGATCTGCTGGAGTTCTTCCGGGAGTCCTGGATCGGCGGCACGGGCATCGAGTTCACGGACACCCGGATCAATCTGAACCGGGCGGACCTGAGCGGTCTGCCCCCGACCCTCGTCTCCTGGGGCACGTACGAGGTCCTGGCCGGCGAGGACGAGGAGTTCGCCGCCCGCGTCAAGGACGCCGGAATCGACACGGCGACCGTGGTGGTCCCGGGAGGCCAGCACTCGTACGTCTACGGTGCCGGCCGGATTCCGGAGACCGACGCCGCCATCGCACAGATCGGCGCGTGGGTCCGGGAGAAGACGAAGATCTGACCTGAGCGACCCCGGGGAAGTTCAGGCACGCCCCCACGCCGCCCGGCACGCACTCTCGGCGTGCCGGAGGACGCGGGAACGCACCCGCACTTCCCCGGACCCACTTAGCGGTACGGGCGCGGCAGTTGCAAGATCCGCGCGCCTGCTGGATCGGGACGGTGGACGGACGCCGACATGGCCTGCGGTGGCGCGCGGGTCCGCGACGCCCGCGATCTCGTCCCGGTCCGGCAGACGACGGTTGGGACGGCCGACCACGACGGCGGCTTCAGCTACGCGCGCACCGCCGCGCGCGACCAAGCTCGCCGACTCTCGGGTCACCGTCCGGGCCGAGGATCCGTCGCGTCCGGTCGGCAGCGACGTCGCCGCAGCCGTCGACGACGTCCTCACCGTGCTGCGGGCGGCCGTCGCCGATGTCTCCGGCGGTCCGGCTACGGCCATCCCGGTGCGCAGAGGCAGGAGCGGACTGCCCATCGGTCTGCAGGCCATGGGCCCGAGCAGGGGCGATCTCACCACCATCGAGTTCGCGGCTCTGCTGGGGCGCGAAGTGGACGGCTTCGTGTCGCCTCCGGACTTCGTCCAGACGTGACCTACCCCGCCTTCGTCCCACCCCGAGAACCAGGAGAACGACGATGCACAGCCCGACCCGCAATGTGCCACGCATCCTGGCGGATTCCGCGTCCCGGTACCCGGAGCGCACCGCAATCGTCTTCGGTGACGACCACATCACGTACAGAGCTCTCGACGCCGCGGCCAACCGCGTCGCGAACCTGCTCGTCTCGCGCGGCATCCAACCGGGGGACAAGGTCGCACTGTCCTGCCCCAACCTTCTCCACTTCACCAGCGTCTACTTCGGCATCCTCAAGGCCGGGCGGCGGTCGTGCCGCTGAACGTGCTGTTGAAGGCTCGCGAGGTCGCCTACCACCTCACCGACTCCGACGCGAAGGCGTACTTCGCGTTCGAAGGCACGGCGGAGCTGCCGATCGGGCAGACCGCGTGGGAGGGATTCCAGGCCACCGAGGGCTGTAGCGAGTTCTTCCTGATCGAGGGCGGTGGCGCGCCGTGGGCCGGGGGCGGGACGCCGGAGTCGTACGCCGCGGTCGTCACCGAGCAGCCGGTGACGTTCCGGACGGTCGAGCGCGACGAGGACGACACCGCGGTGGTCCTCTACACCTCCGGCACTACCGGCCGGCCCAAGGGCGCGGAACTGCGTCACCGCAACACGTACGACAACGCGCTCGTCAGCCGCATCCTGTTCGCCGCCGACCCCGAGCGCCCCGACACCTACCGGTGTGCGTTGCCGCTGTTCCATTCCTTCGGCCAGACCGTGATCCAGAACGGCGCTCTCGCCTTCGGCGGCACGATCGTGATGCAGCCGAGGTTTGAGGCGCGGTCAGCCCTGCGTCTCATGCTCGACCACGACGTGACGTACTTCGCCGGCGTTCCGACGATGTACTGGGGTCTTCTCGCCGCCTCGACGACACGGTCGACGTCGCCCGCCTGGCCGCGAATCTTCGCGTGGCCGGTGGCTCAGCGCTGCCCGGCGAGATCACAAGCAGTTCAAGGACCGCTTCGGCGTCACGATCCTCGAGGGATACGGACTCTCCGAAACCTCCCCGATCGCCTCCTTCTCCCGGTTCGGAGAGGAGCCCCGCGTCGGGTCGATCGGCGTGCCGATCCCGGGCGTGGAGATGAAACTGATCCGCGACGACTGGCCCGAGGTCGAGGGCGGCCCCGGCGAGATCGGGGAGATCGGGGAGATCGCGATCAAGGGGCACAACGTCATGAAGGGCTACTACAAACGGCCCGAGGCGACGGCCGAGGCGACGGCCGAGGCGATCAGGGAGGGCTGGTTCCGCTCCGGGGACCTCGCCCGCAAGGACGAGGACGGCTTCTGCTACATCGTCGACCGATCCAAAGACATGATCATCCGAGGCGGCTTCAACGTCTGCCCGCGCGAGGTCGAGGAAGTGCTCATGGAGCACTCCGCCGTCTCACTGGTCGCCGTCATCGGCGTACCGCACGAATCCCACGGTCAGGAGGTCAAGGCCGTCGTGGTGAAGAAGGCCGGGAGCGGCACAACCAAGGAGGAGCTCGCCGCCTGGGCGAAGGAGCGGCTCGCCGCGTACAAGTACCCGCGCGTCGTCCAGTTCGTCGACGAACTGCCCTTGACGTCCACCGGCAAGATCCTCAAACGCGAACTCGCCTGAGCGCCTCGGCGATATCGACGTGCCATGCCAAGGCACCCGTCCCCACCGAAGGACAACCACCCATGACCTCCTGTCCGACCACCTGATCCTGCCCAACGGTCAAGTGCTGTCGAACCAGATCATGAAATCCGCGTTGCGCGAGGCACTCGCCGACAAGCGCAACGCCCCGGACCGCCGCCTTCGGCAAGCATGACCGCCGGGGCCTGCGGCGACCCGGTCCCGGATCGTGTCCGGTCCCGCGCGGCGAAGCGATCTGAGAGCGGCGGAGTACACGGCACTCAGCTGATGTCTCACCGCTGTCCGGCCCGCGATCGCGAGGCCGATGGCTCACGACCGGAGGCGGGCGCCTGTTCCCAGCCGGGCGGTGACGTCACGGGGAGTCAGGGTGGAGTGCTCCGCGGAGCACTCGACGACGACGCGGACCGGGGCGTCGCAGTCGGTGTGGCGGACGTCCAGTACGGGGCCCTCGGGGCCGAGGGCGTATGCCTCGCCCCACTGGCTGAGCGCCATCAGGACGGGCCACAGGTCCCAGCCCTTGCGGGTCAGGCGGTACTCGTTGCGGGAGCGGCTGCCGGGCTCCTGGTAGGGGACGGTCTTGAGGATGCCGGCCGAGGTCAGCTTGCGGAGGCGGTTGCTGAGGACGGCTTCCGACAGGCCGATGTGGCGGTGGAAGTCGTCGAAGCGGCGGACGCCGTTGACGGCGTCACGCAGGATCAGCAGCGTCCATTTCTCCCCGATCACGTCGAGCGTGCGCTGGACGGGGCAGTTCTCCGTGCTCGCCTCAAGCCACTCCATTCCGCCATCGTAAGGGAGCTGACTTCGCCATTGACAGCCAGGTGAACAAAAGTCTAGCTTCACTTGAAAAAGTCAGCTGACAGGCAGAGGGAAGGGCACTGGACCGTGGGGCGAACGCGTACGTACCAATGGGAAGATCCCGCGATCCTGGCGGAGGCCGCCGGGCGCATGGCCGGCATCGACTTCCTGCGCGAGCTGCATGCGGGGCGACTGCCGGGGCCGCCCATCAACTACGCCATCGACTTCACCCTGGACGAGGTGGAACCCGGCAGGGCGGTCTTCTCCCTGACGCCGGGAGAGGAGCACTACAACCCGATCGGCAGCGTGCACGGCGGCATCTTCGCCACCCTGCTCGACTCGGCGGCGGGCTGCGCCGTCCAGTCCACCCTCCCGCAAGGCATGGCGTACACCTCGCTCGACCTGACCGTGAAGTTCCTGCGACCGATCACCGTGGACACGGGCCCGGTGCGCGCCATCGGCACAGTGGTCAGCAAGGGCCGCCAAACCGCCCTCGCCCAGGCCCAGTTGGTCGACGCGACGGACCGCCTGCTCGCCCACGCCACCAGCAGCTGCATGCTCTTCCCGGTACCCGCCCCTCGGGTGTGACTCCGCAGACAGGGGCCTCGGTCCGTGGGGGCAGCCGGGGCAACAGGGAGTGCATCGATATTCCGCTCGGCGGCGGCCCGCTGCCCCTTGGTGGCTCGTCGATTGTGAGGCTGGTGTGTGTCGCAGCCATGCCTGGGCGCCCGGGGGGAGACGCCCCCCTCGGGCGCCGGGTGCTCTGCTCAGGCGGTGTGGGTGGGGAGTCGGTGCAGCCGGCAGCGCCGCTGCCGTAGAAGGTGTTGGGGTCGGGGGCGTTGGCGCGTAGGCGCTCGCCCGTCGTCCTTGCCGCAGAGGGCGACTGGTAGCGAGGCGGCAGACCGTCGCCGCTGTCGACCATTTGGATTACGTTCGCAATACCATAGGCTGGTGAAGCCGGTGAAGGGCAACAGGCCCTTCCGGTCGGCGAAGGAGCGTGTGCTGTGGTGCGGTACGGAAAAGAGCACAAGTCGGAGACGAGGCGCCGGATCATCGAGACGGCGGGCCGCCGGCTCAAGCAAGACGGTATCGACGGCTCCGGGGTCTCGACGCTCATGAAGGACGCGGGGCTGACCAATGGGGCCTTCTACGCTCACTTCAAATCCAAAGATGACCTCGTCACCACGGCAATCGCCGAGCAGTTGAAGGTGCAGGCCGAGAATGTCGTCGCGCGGGCTGCGCCTGGCCGTGCCGGACTCGAGCAGATTGTGCGCGGGTACCTGTCGCCCCAGCACCGCGACAGCCTTGGCGACGGCTGCCCCAACGCTGCTCTGCTCGACGAGATCGGGCGCTGCACCGGCACAACCAGGCAGGCGTACACCGACGGCGTGCTGGTCCTCATCGACGGCATTGCCGCCCGCATGGCGCCCGAGGACCCGTCCTCCGCACGTGTGAGGGCGCTCAGCCTTCTCGGTCTGATGGCCGGGACACTGCAGCTTTCCCGCGCCTTGACCGACAGTCAACTCGCCAAAGAGCTCCTCGATCAGGGGATCAGCAATGCCCTCGCCCTGCTGGACGCCGGGCAGCGCGTCTGACGCACCCAACCCCAATCCCAGCCCCAGGCCGTGGCTCTCGGGGGAGCGGTCCGAAGCCGGCAGGTTCTCTCCAGCTGGGACGCAGCCGACGCCACTGGGGATCACCTCCTGCGCCGCCAGCAGCTGCATGCTCTTTCCATTTCCTGCGCCCTGAACCGCGACGGGCATTTCACGGCTCGCACCGGGCAGTGCTCCCGGCCGAGGCCGAGGCCGAGGCCGCGGCCACGGTTGACGGCCGTACCACCGCACGTACGCATCAATTCGCCCTGGCCGAATGCGGGGAGCCGCGCGTTCCGTGCGCTGCCGCGACTCTCGTGCTGCTTCTGCTGCCGATCACCCAGGGAAACGAGTGGGGCTGGTCCTCACTGAGTACGATCGGCTGCTTCGCCGGTGCCGCCGCCATGAGCGCTGTATGGGTGCTGGTCGAGCGGCAGGTGCCGGAACCGCTGGTCGACATGCGGATGTTCGCCTACCGGCCGGTTCCATCTCCCGTTCCACTGGCAGCGCCATCGGCAGCGCGGTGATCACCACCGTGCCGACCTCCAAGAGCGTCGGGCACCTCCCCGCCGGCTCCCCGGCGCTGCCCGTCGAATCGCAGTTCACCCTCGGCTTCGTCCTCGCCGGGGTGGCCGTCGCGCTGATAGCGCTGGTCGCCTGGTTCGGCCTGCGGCACATCTGGGTGGCACAGCACCATGCCGCCGAAGCGGCGGCGGACCGGGTTGCCGTGACCGAGTCCGAGGTGCTGCCCGGGAGCAGGTAGGAGGCCCGTACGGAGCCCTGGCGCGGCGGCGTCAGAACAGGGCTTTCGCCTCTGGCGTCGCTGCGGACACCGTCACTGCGGACCGGACCGGACCGGACCTGGCCTGACTGGCCGATCACCGTGCACCGCCCGGGGCAGACCCGCCTTCGCGACCGGGCGGCTGCCGGCGGAATTGTGTGCGGGCAGTTGTGTGCAGCGGTCGGTAGAAGGTCGCGGAGCTGTCCTGCATGAGCCGAGCCGCCGTGTCGGCGCTGGTGAACACGCTGGAACGGGACGGCCTGGTGAGCAAGGAGCGCGCCTCCTACGACGGGCGCGCTGTCCAGCTCGGCCTCACCGAGGCCGGCCTGCATGCGATCACCACTGCCTTCCAGGCACACAACGCACGTGAACAGGAGTGGGCGGGCGCCCTCAGTGAGGACGAGCAGCAGACCCTCAACGAGTTGCTCGGCAAGCTGACCGCGCACTCCGCGCACTTCGACGTCCGGCATCGGAACTGAGGGGTTTTCCAGGGCAACGAGCCAATGGCAGGCGTCCTGCCTGGCGGACGGCGACTGCTTCGCCGCCCAAGCCGCCTACCCGAGCCGACCGCACTTGCGGCACGGGCGCTCGAAACCGTCGGCCGGCGGCGCCGACCCACTCCAGGAGCTTGACCTGGCGCAGGGTGATGTCCGTGAACGGCTCCAGCCCGGGTGGACGGCGGGGGTGCGGTCCGGGGCGAGTACGGGGTCGACGGTCGTGGGTGCGAGTGTGCGGCGGCCAGGGGCGTACACGGCTGAAGCAGGTGCGGGGATGTCGGCGATCGCGATCAGGGTTGTGCCGAGCAGACCTCCATGACATTACGGTCGTAATATAAAAACTTCGGGAGGTAGTCATGACAGCCAATCGGCCGGTGGCACTCGTGACGGGCGCGTCCTCGGGCTCGGCAACGCGACAGTGCACGCACTCGTCGAGGCGGGGTTCGACGTGGTCGGGACGAGCCGGAAGGCGTCGGGGAGCACTTCCAGTGGCGGTGTGACGTTCCTCGACCTCGACGTGACCAGCGACGACTCGGTGAGCAGCGTCGTCCAGCAGGTGATCGAGCGGTTCGGGCGGATCGACGTCCTGGTCAACAACGCCGGGCTCGGCATCGACGGCGCCGCCGAGGAAATCTCCGTCGCCCAGGCACAGCGCGTGTTCGATGTGAACGTCTTCGGCCTCATGCGCATGACCAAGGCCGTCCTGCCGCACATGCGCGGCCGGGGCCGCGGACGCGTCATCAACATCTCCTCCTTGGGCGGGTTCGTCGGCAACCCCTTCATGTCCGTCTACATCGCGACCAAGCATGCGGTCGAGGGCTATACCGAGTCCCTGGACCACGAGATCCGCGAGCATGGTGTTCGGGTCCTGCGCGTCCAGCCCGGCCCCCTCAACACCCCGTTCGACGCGAATTCGGTGCAGGCCGACACCCCTGTGCCGGTATACGCCCACCAACGGGCCATCTACGACGAGGTGATACAGGAGGGGCTGAGGGGCGGCGACGATCCCGCCGCCATCGCCAAGGTGGTCGTCGCGGCAGCGACCGACCGGAAGCCGAAACTGAGCTATCCCGCCGGCTCGCTTGCCCCACGCCTCAAAGTGCTGCGCCGCATCCTCCCCGCCCGGACCTTCGACAAGTCCGTGCGCAAGTTCAACCGGATGACCCCCTGACAGCCACGGGCCGGGGATCAGCGTGCGACTCGATCGGCTCGCGCCTGAGAATGATCACGATGCACGTTGACCGTCGCGCGCCCTCGGCGCGGGGGCGTTGTCAGTGCCCAGGTGCATGCTGAAACGGATGAGTGCTCACATCCGGGACCAGGACGGGCTGATACGGCGGGGCATCCCAATTCCCCGCTGACGCCGGAAGGGCGTCGCCGATTATGCGAACGTGTGGACGCTGGGCGTCCGATCGCGCACGTCGCCGCTGAGGCCGGGATATCCCACCGCTGCCTGGCGAAGTGGTACGCCCGTCGGCAAGCGCACGGCGAAGACGGTCTGCTGGATCACTCCTCCCGGCCGGCCAGCAGCCCCATCCGAAGCCCAGAGGACATCGCGGACCTGGCAAGCGCTACGGCGGCAGACCAAGCACCGGCCCACTCGCCTTGCCGCCGACCTCAAGCGGCTGCATGGCGTCACGGTCGCGCCAGCCACCGTGCACCGCATTCTCGTGCGGCGAGGACTCAACCGCCTGCGTGACCTCGACCCGCCGACCGGCGAGCAACTGCGCGACGTCATCCGTCGCACCGGCTTTATAGCCGTCCGTCCCCACTCTCGACGCCGACCACCCGCCGGGTGGCCGGACGATTCCGTACACCCTCGACGAGGGAAAGAACGAGGACCCGATGAGTGCCTTCCACCCCGATCTCACACGAGGTCGCTTCATCCCCAATGTGTCCTGCGGACGTCTGTCGTCGCGCATCGTGCGGAGCGTGAAGTGGCGCTCGACCGATCCAGGGCCGGACGTCACGGTTCAGGAGATCGTCGTGCCCGGGCCGAAGGACGCACCGTCCGTCTCGCTTCGCGTCTTCCAGCCGACCGGCTTGAAGGCAGCGGCTCCGGCGCTGCTCTGGGTACACGGAGGCGGGCTGATCTTCGGCGCACCCGAGCAGGACGACCGTACGAACATCGCCTTCGCCCGCGAGCTCGGCATCACCGTCGCCGCGGTTCGTTATCGACTGGGGCCGGACCATCCCGCGCCCGCCGCGGTCGAGGACGCCTACGCCGCGCTGCGTGGACTGGCCGAGCGCGCGGGCGACCTGCACATCGACATCGATCGCATCGCGATCGGCGGTGCCAGCGCAGGCGGCGGAATCGCCGCGGCCCTCGCGCTGCTCGCCCATGACCGGGCCGAGATCCGGCCGGTGTTCCAACTGCTCCTCCACTCCATGCTGGACGACCGCACTACGACGAGAACCGACCTGGACACCCTCAAGGTGCGCGTCTGGACGCCCAAGAGCAACCGGTACGGCTGGTCGTCCTACCTCGGCGACGCCGTCGCGGGCCCGGACGTCTCCCCGTACTCGGCCACAGCCCGCCGCAAGGATCTCACCGGTCTTCCTCCGGCCTGGATCGGCGTCGGCACCCTCGATCTCTTCCACGACGAAGACGTCGAGTATGCGCGTCGGCTGAGTGACAGCGGCGTCCCCTGCGACCTCGACATCGTCCCCGGCGCTTTCCACGGCTTCGACTTGGTGTTTCCCAAGGCCGAGGTCTCGCGGGAGTTCTGGCGCCGGCAGGCACGGGCGCTGAAGGGCGCACTGTGGGCCGACCGAAAGTGAAGGCAGATCGACATGCAGATCGCGGAGAGGGTTTTCGTCCTCACGGCGGCGGGATTCTTCCCGGCGGCGGGGGCACAGAACACCTGCCCCGACTCATCGGACGGGATCGGGCACTCGAAGCCATCCTCAGCGGCAATGACTACGACGCCGACACGGCAGAACGCTACGGATGGGTGACCCGCACCGTCGCCGACGCCGAACTGGACGGCTTCGTGGGCGGTGTGGCAACCCGGCTGGCGTCATTCGACAAGACGGCGCTGGCAGCCGCCAAGGCTCAGGTCAACCGGGCGACGCTCCCGCCCGATGCCGACCTGCGAGCGGCCTACACGCAATTCCTGAGCTCTCTGACCTGGCCAGGGGTCCAGGCACTCCTGCCTCAGTTCGAGAAGCTCGCTGCCGAAAAGGGTCCCGAAGAGCTGGAACTCCGCTTGGGCCACTACCTAGGCATCGCACGTCAGGAGAGCCGGTGAACACCGCCTGACGAAGAACCCCGGCACTTGAGGGGGCACCGCCCTCCTTGACCACCCGGATGCGGACCGGTGCGACCTCGCCAAGATCGCAGCCGTCCTGCGGGTCGCGGTAGCGGGCGGGTCGTCACTGCCCGTCGAGGTCCTCACCGAGTTCGAGAAACGCTTCGACGTCCCGATCCTGGAGGGTTTTCGGCATGTCGGAGACCAGTGGGGTGGCCACCTTCAACCATCGGGACCATCCCCGTGAACAGGGCTCGGTCGGCCTGCCGCTCTGGGGTGTTCAAGTCCGAAGTGGTGCGTGAGGACGGCACAGAGGCCGCCGTCGACGAGTGCGGCGGTTGATGCGAGGACTGGCGGTGGTGGTCTCGGTCACCTGCTCGTCGTCCGCTCGTGATCTTTCCCGTACTGCATCCCACGTTTCCTGGATCTTTCCCGGACCGCCGGAGGTGAGCACTTGCCATCGGCCGACGATCCCTCTATGGTCATACGATCGTAATTCAATGACCCAAGGAGCCTGTGATGGCGATAACTCGGCCGGTGGCACTCGTGACGGGAGCGTCCTCGGGGATCGGCAAGGAGGCGGCCCGCGCCCTCGTCGCGGCGGGGTTCGAGGTGATCGGCACCGGCCGCAAAACCTCCGGGCTCACCCCGCCCGCCGGTGTGAGCTACCTCGACCTCGACGTGGCGAGCGATGAATCCGCCACCGCCGTGGTCGAGCAGGCGATCGACCGGCTCGGACGCATCGACGTCCTGGTCAACAACGCCGGTATCGGCTCGGCGGGCGCCGTCGAGGAGAACTCCCTCGCCCAGGCCCAGAGCGTCTTCAATATCAACGTCTTCGGTGTCATGCGTATGACGAAGGCCGTCCTGCCGCACATGCGCGCCCAGGGAGGCGGACGCGTCATCAACATCTCGTCCGTCCTCGGCGTCGTCCCCCAGCCCTTCATGGCCCTCTACGTCGCCTCCAAGCACGCCATCGAGGGCTACTCCGAGTCGCTGGACCACGAGGTCCGCGAGCACGGCGTCCGGGTCCTGATCGTCCAGCCCGCCTACACCAAGACCAGCTTCGACGCCAACGCCGCGCAGCCCGAAATCCCCCTTGCCCTGTACGCGGAGCGACGGCGCGACTTCGACGCGATGATCGCGCAGGCGATGAAGGACGGCGACGACCCCGCCGTCGTCGCCAAAGCGATCGTCACCGCGGCCACCGACAAGAAGCCCAAGCTGCGCTACACCGCCGGCCCGCTCGCCTCACGCGTCACCACCGCGCGCCGCCTCGTCCCCGCCGGAACGTTCGACAAGCAGATCCGCAAGACCAACCGGATGCCCGCCTGACATCCCCGTCCGGCTTCAAGGGGGCCGATTCCGCCCGGATGTCTCCGATGCATCCGACATCTCTGGCATTCCTGATGTTCCCGAAAGTCCACCACACACCCGCCAGACCGGAACCAGCCGACACGATGCCAACGGCCCACAGCACACGCTGGCACCATGAAGTCCCCCTTCGCATACGCCACATCGTGCCCGACGGGCAGAGCGGAATGCAGGGAAGTTTGACCATCCACTCAACGGTGACAGGCCGAGTTGCACGGCCGCTTGCTCGGAGCCAGCGTCCTCCTCTCGTCGTAATCATCACGGAAGCGCGGTCACAACCATCTGAGACGCTCAGTCACACGCGCCGATAGTTGGCAATGCGTAGCGATAGTTGGCCGCGCGCTCCTCGGTGATCACCTGAGCTGCGGTTCTGTCGCCGGAGGCGCAGATTCCAGTGTCCGGCTGGCCAACTATCGCGGCGTGAAGTGGCCACCTGCGGTTGAGCACAGGCCCGTGAGCAGCCCATTCATCGGGAGGGCTGGCCACCTACCGCCGGAAGTCACAGGCCACTGTGACGCTCAGCGATGGCCCGCGGTCACAGTTGTCCCGTTGGGTTGCGTCCACGGAAGTGGTGTACGGGTTCGACCTGATCCGGGGGTTTGCACCGGCATCGGAGTGGAGCCCGCATAGACGAACGGCCACCGGCTGATCTTCGAGGTGTCGAAGCCCGAAGGAGATCTGACGCCCGATGCCGGTGGCAGACTGAGGTCCGTGATGGATCAGGTACTGACAGGCGTTAGCGTGGTCGGTGCTGAAGGCGAGGACCGTGCTGGTTCGGTGCTGAGTCCAGGGGCGAACTAGGGGGAAACATGCAGGTCGGAGCGGCGTCTTGAGAATTCTGCACACTTCCGACTGGCATCTCGGCCGGGCGTTCCACCGGGTCAACATGCTCGGGGCCCAGGCCGAGTTCATCGGTCACCTCGTCACCACCGTGCGTGAGCGCGGCGTGGACGCGGTGGTCGTGTCGGGGGACGTGTACGACCGGGCGGTGCCGCCCCTCGCCGCGGTCGAGCTGTTCGACGATGCCCTGCACCGGCTCGCCGACCTCGGTGTGCCGACGGTGATGATCTCCGGGAACCACGACTCGGCGCGCCGGCTCGGCGTGGGCGCGGGGCTGATCGGGCGTGCGGGCATCCATCTGCGGACCGAGCCCTCGGCGTGCGGCACACCGGTCGTGCTCCAGGACGACTTCGGCGACGTGGCCTTCTACGGCCTGCCCTATCTCGAACCCGCCCTGGTGAAGGACGAGTTCGGCGTCGACAGGCCCGGGCACGAGGCCGTGCTGGCCGCCGCCATGGACCGGGTGCGCGCCGACCTCGCCACACGCGCGCGTGGCACGCGGTCGGTCGTCCTCGCGCACGCCTTCGTCACCGGGGGTGAGGCCAGCGACAGTGAGCGGGACATCACCGTCGGCGGGGTGGCCGCGGTGCCCGCCGGCGTCTTCGACGGCGTCGACTACGCGGCGCTGGGCCATCTGCACGGCAGCCAGACCATCACCGATCGCGTGCGCTACTCGGGCTCGCCGCTGCCGTACTCCTTCTCGGAGGCCGACCACCGCAAGAGCATGTGGCTGGTCGACCTGGATGCCGGCGGCGCGGTCACGGCCGAGCGTGTCGACTGTCCGGTGCCGCGTGCCCTGGCCCGGATCCGGGGGACGCTGGAGGAACTGCTCGCCGATGCCGGGCTCGCGCGGCACGAGGAGGCGTGGGTCGAGGCGACGCTCACGGACGCCGTGCGCCCGGCGGACCCCATGGCCCGTCTCGCCGAGCGCTTCCCGCACGCACTCAGCCTCGTCTTCGACCCCGAGCGGGCGTCGGACGATCCCGACGTGTCCTATGCGCAGCGGCTCGCGGGCCGGAGCGACCAGGAGATCGCGGAGGACTTCGTGGCACATGTACGGGGCGCCGGGCCCGACGAGCACGAACAAGGCGTGCTGCGGGACGTGTTCGACGCGGTGCGGGCCGACGAGGCCGTGCGGGAGGTGGCGCGATGAGGCTCCATCGCCTCGACGTGATGGCTTTCGGGCCCTTCGGCGGCTCTCAGACCGTCGACTTCGACGCGCTGTCGGCGGCCGGGCTCTTCCTGCTGCACGGACCGACCGGCGCCGGCAAGACCTCCGTCCTGGACGCCGTCTGCTACGCGCTCTACGGCTCCGTGCCGGGCGCCCGGCAGAGCGGCCAGGGCGGCATGAACCTGCGCAGCGACCACGCGGCGGCCGGCACGCGCACGGAGGTCCGCCTCGAACTCACCGTCGCCGGACGCCGGTTGGAGGTCACCCGGCAACCGCCCTGGGAGCGCCCCAAGAAACGCGGCTCCGGTACGACGCTCGACAAGGCGCAGAGCTGGCTGCGCGAGTACGACGCGCGGGCAGGGGCCTGGAAGGACCTCAGCCGCTCGCACCAGGAGATCGGCGAGGAGGTCACCCAGCTGCTCGGCATGAGCCGTGAGCAGTTCTGCCAGGTCGTCCTGCTGCCCCAGGGCGACTTCGCCCGGTTCCTGCGCGCCGACGCCGAGGCCCGCGGCAAGCTGCTGGGCCGCCTCTTCGACACCCACCGCTTCGCCGAGGTCGAAAAGCGCCTCGCCGAGCGCCGAAGGGCGGCCGAGGCCCAGGTCCGGGACGGCGACGCCGCCCTGCTGGCCGACGCCCACCGGATGCAGCAGGCGGCGGGCGACGCCATGCAGCTGCCCGACCTCGCACCGGGCGAGCCCGGCCTCGCCGAGGCCGTCCTCGGTGCCGCCGCCGTCGCCCGCAGCACCGCCCGCGAACAGCTGACCGTCGCCCACTGCCGCCTCCTGGCCGCCGAGTCCGCCCAGGCCGCCGCTGACCACACCCGGGCCGACGTACGCGAAGTGGAGCGGCTGCAGCGGCGGTTCGCCGAGGCGCGCGAGCGGGCCCGGCTGCTTCAGGAGCGGGCCGACGCGTACCGGGAGGCGCAGGCACGCATGGAGCGGGCCCGCAAGGCCGAGGCGGTGGCGCCGGCGCTGGAGCTGCGGGAGGCCATCGACGCCGAACACCGGCAGGCGGCCGTGGCGGAGGCACGCGCGCGTGCGTTGCTGCGAGGCGCCTTCGGCGAAGGGGGCGCGGGAGGCACGGGAGGAGAGGCAGGAGAGGGAGGAGAGAGAGTCGGGACATACGGGGACACGGGGACCCGGACGCCCGACACCTTCGGCGACGCCGGTGCCGCCGGGCTCGCCGCCGCCGCGCGTCGGGTCGCCGAGGAGCTGGGCGGGCTGGAGTCGGCCCGGCGCGGTGAGCAGCGGCTGGCCGAACTCGTCGCGGAGCGCGCGGACCTGGACCGCCAGGAGCGGGCGGACGACGAGGTCCGGCTGGATGCGGAGGCCTGGCTCGCCGGGTGGGAGGAGACCCGGACCGGACTGCAGGCCCGTATCGAGTCCGCGCAGGAGGCCGCGAGCCGCGCCGACCAGCTGGCCGTGCAGCGCGAGCCCGCGCGCCGGCAGCTCGCCGCCGCGCGGATGCGTGACCAGCTGGCCGGTGACACGGAAACGGCCGCCCGACAGGCCTCCGACGCCCAGGAGGAGGCGCTGAAGGCCAAGGCGCACTGGCTGGACGTCAAGGAACAGCGCCTGAACGGCATCGCCGCCGAACTCGCCGCACAGCTCCAGGACGGCGAACCCTGCGCTGTCTGCGGCGCCACCGACCACCCCGCACCCGCCCGCAAGGACGTCGGACACGTCGACCGGGAAGCCGAGGAGCGGGCACAGGCCGCGTACCAGCAGGCTGAGGAACGGCACGCCGAGAACGAACGGCGCCTGGGCGTCGTACGGGAAGCCCTGGCCGCCGCCAGTGCCGAGGCCGGCGACCTGCCGACGAGCCAACTCGCGGAAGCCGCCGACAAGTTGGAGCAGCTGTTCACGCAGGCCCGCAGGGACGCCTCGACGCTGCACTCCGTCCACGAGGAGCTGCGTCAGGCCGAGGCGGAACACGAGCGGCGCACTGCCGCCCACCAGCAGGCGGCCGTCCGAGCCGCCGCCCGGGTCGGTCACCGCGAACGGCTGGACCGCGAGAAGGGCGCCCTGGAAGCGGAGTTGTCCCAAGCCCGCGGTGCCGCCGACAGCGTGGCCGCGCGGGCCGCGCAGTTGGAGCGGCAGGTCGCGCTGCTCACCGACGCGGCCGACACCGCGCGCGTCGCCGAGGACACCGCCCAGCGACTCAAGGACGCCGACGCCCGCCTGGCCGACGCCGCTTTCAGGGCGGGCTTCGACACCCCGCAGGCCGCGGCCGCCGCGCTCCTCGACGACGCCGCGCACCGCGACCTCCAGCGACGGCTCGACGCCTGGCAGTCCGAGGAGGCCGCCGTACGCGCCGTCCTCGCCGAGGCCGACACCGCGGCCGCCGCCCAGCAGCCGCCCGCCGACCTCGTTTCCGCGGAGCGTGCCGCTTCCGCCGCGGCGCAGCGCGTCCGCGACGCCTCCTCCGCGCGCGACGCGGCCGCCCGACGCTGCACCGAGCTCGACCGGCTGTCCACCCGCGCGGCCACCGCCGTACGCCAACTCGCCCCGCTGCGCCGGGAGTACGACCGCGTGGCCCGCCTCGCCGCGCTCACGGCCGGCACCTCGGCGGACAACGAACGCAAGATGCGCCTGGAGGCGTATGTGCTGGCGGCACGCCTGGAACAGGTCGCCGCAGCCGCGACCGTACGGCTGCAGCGCATGTCGTCCGGCCGCTACACCCTCGTCCACTCCGACAACCGGGCCGGCCGCGGCCGCAGCGGGCTCGGCCTGCACGTCGTCGACGCCTGGACGGGGCGCGAGCGGGACACCGCGACGCTGTCGGGCGGCGAGACGTTCTTCGCCTCCCTCGCCCTCGCCCTCGGGCTCGCGGACGTCGTCACCGACGAGGCCGGTGGGGTCCGCCTCGACACCCTCTTCATCGACGAGGGCTTCGGCAGCCTCGACGACCAGACCCTCGACGAGGTGCTCGACGTTCTCGACTCCCTGCGGGAGCGGGACCGCAGCGTGGGGATCGTCAGCCATGTCGCCGATCTGCGGCGGCGGATCCATGCGCAGTTGGAGGTGGTGAAGGGGAGATCGGGGTCGGTGCTGCGGCAGCGGGGCGGCGGGTGACGTCAGTGGCCCAGCGGCCGGCGGGGCAGGGGGGATGAGTAGACGACGCTCGTCGTCACCGAGCCCAGCGTGCCGATCCTGCCGGACACCTCCTCCAGGTGCCGCATCGACCGCGCGGCGACCTTGATGACGAAGCAGTCGTCGCCCGTCACATGGTGTGCCTCCAGGATCTCCGGTGTCGCGGCGACCAGGTCGTGGAACGGCTTGTAGTTGCCGTTCGGATAGCGAAGGCGCACGAAGGCCAGGATCGGCAGGCCGAGCCGTTCGGGGTCGACGACCGCCGCGTACCCCTGGATGACGCCCGCCTCCTCCAGCCGCCGCACCCGTTCCGTGACCGCGCTCGCGGACATGGAGACGGCACGGGCCAGCTCGGCGAAGCTGGCGCGGCCCTCGCGCTGGAGGACATCGAGGATGCGCCAGTCGGTGGCGTCCGGGGAATAGGAGGTCATGGGCGAGAGATAGCAGGGAAATCACCGGCAGATCAAGGAGAACGCCGGGGATCTGCACTTCAAGGAGTGGATCACTGGCCATAGATTTCTGGTCATGACGACTACTGCTCTCACCACTGCCAACCCGGTCCTGCGCGTCGCCCCCGCCGCTCCCGCCGAGGCCGCCGCGTACTTCCGGGCGAGCCTCGCCTTCCACGCGGACGTCTCCGACGTCGCCGCCGCACTCGCCCAGGACGGCGACCCCGGGTTCGTCGTCGTGGACTCCCGTTCCACCGAGTCCTGGGACCAGGGCCACATCCCGGGCGCGATCCACCTTCCCACCGCCCTCGTCCCCGAACAGGCCGAGCAGCTCCTCGACAGGTCCGTGCCCGTCGTGACGTACTGCTGGGGCCCCGGCTGCAACGGTGCGACCCGCGCCGCCCTCGCCCTCGCCGAACTCGGCTACCAGGTCAAGGAGATGCTCGGCGGCTTCGAGTACTGGGCGCGCGAGGGCTTCGAGTTCGAGACCTGGCAGGGCCGCGAGCGCCGCACCGCCGACCCGCTCACGGCACCGGTGGAGGCCGAGAACTGCGGGTGCTGAGCGGAAGTCGATCGCGGTGAGAGGACGAGCCCGCGGTGCGTGTAGGTTCTGCTGCCATGGTGCGATACGCGGAACAGGGCGCGGTGGAGTGGGTGGAGTCGGGCGGCGGCCCCCTGATAGCCGTGCCTGAGACAGTGCTGCCGTTCTGGGCCGGCGCCGACGGCGACGAGACGGCCTCGGACTACGACCGGGCCTGCGAGGTCGACGGGTCCGTCGGACTCCTGCCCGTGGGCGACAGCGCGGCGCTGGTGTTCGGTGACGAGCCCGCCTCGACTTCCTATCTGCCCGAGCACGGCACGTTCGTACGCTGGTGCGCGGCCGATTCCGAGGAGGAGCTCCTGGCCCGGGTTCCGGCCGCGCTCGCCACGGCGGTCTGGGAACACGAGGTGCGCTGGAACGTGCCGGGAACGGTGGTCCTGTTCGACTCGGCCTGGCCGGGACCGGAGACGGAACGGACCGAGCATCTGCGGGTGGCTCTGGAGCCGGGGGCGTACGCGGTCCGTGCCGCCCAGGTGAAGCCCGGCCCGGAGACCTGGCTGGGGCTCGTCCAGCTCCGGCGGCTGCCGCACTGACCCTGCGGGCCCGCGCCGATAACCAGGTGCGCCGCGCCCCGGCGTTGCCCATCATGAACTGCCATGCCCCGACTCCCGCACCCCGCCCCCGAGGCCCTGCGCCGTGACCCTCTGCCCCTGCGCGGCCGGACCGCCCTGGTCACCGGGGCCGGCAGACGCGCCGGCATCGGTCATGCCGTGGCCCGGCGGCTCGCCGCGTACGGGGCGAGTGTCTATCTGCACCACCATGTGCCACACGACGCCGCCATGCCCTGGGGAGCCGACCGCCCCGAGGAGGTCGTCGCCTCCGTGCGGGAGGCGCTCGGCGACCCGGAGGCCCGGGTCCTCGCGGGCCCCGGCGATCTCTCCGACCCGGCCGCGCCCGCCGAACTGGTCGCCACGGCCGCCGTGGCGCTCGGCGGGCGGCTCGACATCCTGATCGCCAACCACGCGCTTAGCGGCTCCGACGGCACCCTCGAAGAGGTCGACGCCGCGATGCTCGACGCGCACTGGGCGGTCGACACCCGCTCGGTGCTGCTGCTCGTCCAGGCCCATGCCCGGCTGAGGCCGGCCGGCCCCGGCGGCCGTGTCGTGATGATGACCTCCGGCCAGGACATCGCGGGCGGCATGCCCGGTGAGATCGCCTACGCCCTCCAGAAGGGCGCCCTCGCCTCGATCACCCGCTCCCTGTCGACCACGCTCGCCGGGCAGGGGATCACGGTGAACACCGTCAACCCCGGCCCTGTGGACACGGACTACCTGACCGGCGAGGCATACGAGGCGGTGGCGGCCCGCTTTCCCGCCGGCCGGTGGGGCATGCCGGACGACCCGGCCCGCCTCATCGCCTGGCTGGCGACGGACGAGGCGGGCTGGATCACCGGACAGGTCATCGACTCCGAGGGCGGATTCCGGCGCTGATCACAGCACCGGCTCCGAGGGCGGATTCACGGCGTCCGCCGATCAGAGTGCGGACAGCTCGTCCACCAGGTCGTCCAGGCCCAGAGAACCCTGGGACAGGGCCGCCATGTGCCAGGCCTTGAGGTCGAAGGCGTCGCCGTGCCGCTCGCGCGCCTTGTCGCGGCCCAGCAGCCACGCCCGCTCGCCGAGCTTGTAGCCGATGGCCTGGCCCGGGATCGTCAGATACCGGGTCAGCTCGCTCTCCACGAAGTCCGCGGGACGGCTGCTGTGCGTGCCGAAGAACTCCTGGGCCAGCTCCGGAGTCCAGCGCTCACCCGGGTGGAACGGGGACTCGGCCGGGATCTGAAGCTCCAGGTGCATGCCGATGTCGACGATGACGCGGGCGGCCCGCATCATCTGCGCGTCGAGGTAACCGAGCCGGTGCTCCGGGTCGGTGAGGAAGCCGAGCTCGTCCATGAGCCGCTCCGCGTACAGCGCCCAGCCCTCGGCGTTGGCGCTGACCCCGCCGATGGTGGCCTGGTAGCGGGAGAGGCTTCCGGCGACGTACGTCCACTGCGCGAGCTGGAGGTGATGGCCGGGGACGCCCTCGTGGTACCAGGTCGAGACCAGGTCGTAGACCGGGAAGCGGGTCTGGCCCATCGTCGGCAGCCAGGTACGGCCCGGCCGCGAGAAGTCCTCCGACGGCGGCGTGTAGTACGGCGCCGCCGCACCGCCGGGCGGGGCGATGCACGACTCCACCTTGCGTACCGGCTCGGCGAGTTCGAAGTGCGTGCCGTCCAGCTTCTCGATCGCCTCGTCCATCAGGCCCTGAAGCCACTCGCGGACCTCGTCGACGCCCTCGATGTGATGGCCGTGCTCGTCGAGGTGCGCAAGGGCCACCCACGGCGTCACGGCGCCCGGGAGGATCTTCTCAGCCTCCTTCTTCATCTCGCCGAGCAGCCGGTGGTACTCGGACCAGCCGTACGCGTACGCCTCGTCCAGGTCGAGGTCGATGCCGTTGAAGTAACGGGCCCAGCGGGCGTAGCGCTCGCGGCCCACCGTGTTCGGCGCGCCCTCGATCGCGGGCTCGTACACGTCGCGCATCCAGTCCCGCAGCTCCACCACGGCGGCCGTCGCCCCGCGGGCGGCCTCGTCCAGCTCCGCGCGCAGCGACTCGGGACCGTCCGAGGCGAAGTCCTCGAACCAGCCGCGCCCCTCGCCGGTGTCGGACCACTCGGTGAGCTGCTCGATGAACGTGGCGGTCGGCCGCGGGGCCGCGTACAGCTTGCGCTCCAGGCCCAGCGCGAGAGCCTCGCGGTAGCCGGCGTACGCGGTCGGCACCGCGCGCAGCCGCTCGGCGATCGCCGCCCAGTCCTCGTCGGTCTGATTCGGTGTGACCGTGAAGATCTCGCGCACCGAGTGCGCGGGCGTGGCCATGTTTCCGACCGTGCGCAGGCCCTCGTCGGCCTCGTGCACGGCGAGTTCCGCGGTCAGCCGCTCGCGCAGCAGGCGCGCACACCGGCGCTCGATGTCACTGTCCGCGCCGGGCCGGCGCTCGGCCTCGTCGAGCCGAGCGAGCGTGGCCCGCGCGAGGTCCGCGAGCGCCTCCTGGCCCGCGGGCGAGAGGTCGGGGAGCTTGCTCGAACTCTCCTTCACGCCGAGATACGTACCGGTGACCGGGTCGAGGGCGATGAGCTCGTCGACATAGGCGTCGGCGACCTCACGGGGCAGCGGGCTGTTGGTCTCTGACATGCGGTCCATCCTCATACGACGACCGGTGCCGCGTCAGCCCGGTTCCACCGGCCCCTGCCCCGATCAGCCGGATTTCGCTGAGGGCGTGGTTCCCGGCGCGTCGGGTGGCAACAGCGGCCCGCAGTCCCACTGCTGGAAGATCAACCGCGTCTCCACCCGCGCCACCTCACGCTGGGACGTGAACTCGTCCAGCACCAGCCGCTGCAGATCCGCCATGTCCGCGACCGCGACATGGACGAGATAGTCGTCCGGCCCGGTGAGATGGAAGACGGTCAGCGACTCCGACAGCGCACGGATCCGCTCCACGAACGGCCCCACCAGCTCCCGCCGATGCGGCCTGACCTGCACCGACAGCAGCGCCTGAAGCCCTCGGCCGAGCTTGCCCGGATCCAGCCGGAGCTGATGGCCGAGGATCACGCCCGCACGGCGCAGCCGCGTCACCCGGTCCAGACAGGTCGACGGCGCGACCCCGACCTGCGCGGCGAGATCGCGGTAGGTGGTCCGGGCGTCGTTCTGCAGAAGCCGCAGCAGATGCAGGTCGACCGGATCCAGTACGACAGATTCAGCCATTGGCCGAACGTAGCACGGGGTTCCGCCGTCGGGACCCGGCCGGTGTTCAGTCTTCCGCCCATGGACTCAGCGAGCAGAGAGGCATACGACGGTATGCACGGGTACGACGATGTACGCACCGCACCGAGAGCCCTTGCCACCGAGGCCGTGCACGCCGGCCGCGATGACCTCGCACGGCAGGGACTGCACGCTCCGCCGATCGACCTGTCGACCACCTACCCCTCCTACGACAGTCGCGGCGAGGCCGCCCGCATCGACGCGTTCGCCACGACCGGCGCGGAGCCGGACGGCCCGCCCGTCTACGGCCGCCTGGGTAATCCGACGGTCGCCCGCTTCGAGACCGCCCTGGCCCGCCTTGAGGGCACCGAGGCGGCGGTCGCCTTCGCCAGCGGGATGGCGGCGCTGAGCGCGGTTCTTCTCGTACGGGCCTCGATGGGCCTGCGCCACGTCGTCGCCGTACGTCCGCTGTACGGCTGCAGCGACCATCTGCTCACCGCCGGACTGCTGGGCTCGGAGGTGACCTGGACCGACCCGGCCGGGATCGCGGAGGCCCTGCGTCCGGACACGGGCCTGGTGATGGTCGAGTCTCCGGCGAATCCCACGCTCGCCGAGGTGGACCTGCGGGCGGTGGCCCATGCCTGCGGCTCGGTGCCGCTGCTCGCGGACAACACCTTCGCCACGCCCGTGCTCCAGCGCCCCGCCGAACAGGGCGCACGGCTCGTGCTGCACAGTGCCACCAAGTACCTCGGCGGGCACGGGGACGTGATGGCGGGCGTGGTGGCCTGCGACGAGGAGTTCGCCGGACGGCTGCGGCAGATACGGTTCGCCACGGGCGGCGTCCTGCACCCGCTGGCCGGTTACCTGCTGTTGCGCGGCTTGTCCACCCTGCCGGTGCGCGTCCGGGCCGCCTCCGCGACCGCCGCCGAACTCGCCCGCCGCCTCACCGCCGACCCGCGCGTCGCCCGTGTCCACTACCCGCGCATCGGCGGCGCCATGATCGCCTTCGAGGTGCACGACGACCCGCACGAGGTCATCGCCGGCGTCCGCCTGATCACCCCCGCCGTCAGCCTCGGCAGCGTCGACACCTTGATCCAGCACCCGGCGTCCATCAGCCACCGCATCGTGGACGAGGGCGACCGCCGGGATGCCGGGGTGAGCGACCGGTTGTTGCGGATGTCGGTGGGCTTGGAGGACGTGGAGGACCTCTGGGCGGATCTGGACCGGGCGCTGGGGCGCCCCGCAAGGGGCACGGGGCCGTATCAACATGCGGCTCCGCCGCGGGGCGCGACCAGCCACAACGAACCCGCAGCCGCCAGCCGTCACTAGTCCCTACGGCGCTCAGGCCTTACCCAACTCACCCGCACTCGACAGTCGCTCCGCAACCTCGACCGCGCCGTCCTCCGGCTGAACCGGCGGAGCCAGTCGGGCCGTGATGACCAGGGTCCCCTCCTCGATCTGATAATCGAGGGGGAGCCCCAGCCCACGCATCGCGGCGACCATCCCGGTGTTGGACGACTGCGTCACGGCGTACACACTCTCGCAGCCCGCATCAACGGCCATCCCCACCAGCCTGCGCAGCAACTCGCTGCCGATGCCGCGCCGCTGCCACGCGTCCTCGACGAGCAGCGCGACCTCCGTCTCGTCGCCGTCCCACAGCAGATGACCGAGCCCGACGATGCGCCCCGACGCGGTCTGCACGGCGAGGGTCCGCCCGAACCGCGGACTGAGCAGATGGTTGAGATAGCGGTCGGCATCGCCGATCGGCCCGTGGTACCGCATCCCGAGCGTCCGCGCCGAGCACCGCTCGTGCATCTCCTTGGCGTCCTGAAGGTCACCGGTGTCCGCCCGGCGCACGGTGATCTCGTTGCCCTCGGGCAGCGTCAGCACGTCCTGGCTGCGCGGCACGCGCGGGCCGAGCCGGGCGTCCAGCTCCACCAGTGCCCGCGCCCGCGCGAACTCGGTCGGCGTGAACGGCAGATACGGCCGCTCCACAGTGATCACTCCGCCTTCCGGCGCCCGCAGCCGCATCACGGTGTCCTCCAGAGCCCCTTCCGTCGCTACCGGCTCCGGCCCCCGGCCACCCCCGGCCGGCACGGCGGGCAGCGACCGGATGGTGCACCGGCCCAGCAACTGCCGCAGCGCCAGAGGTAGTTCGGCCGCGTCCAGGGCGGTACGGGTGGCGAGGCCGAGCACCCGGGTCGGTGCGTCCACCAGGTCATGGGCGTCGGCCCGCTCGATCCAGGTACCGGCGCCGCCGGCCACCGAGACCGCACGGGTGATCTCGGCCGCCGCGAGCCCGCCGGGCGCACGCAGCAGGAACTCGTCCACCGTGCCGTCGGCCAGCGGATGCGTCTGCAGGCTCAGGATGTCCACCCGCAGCTCGGCGAGCGCCGTGCACAGCGCGGCCAGCGATCCCGGTTCGTCCTTCACCGTCGTCCGCATCCGCCACAGCGCACTGTCCCCGGGCGCCGGCGCGGCCGCATCCTGCGACCGGTCGGACGGTCCGGCGTCCGACTGCCCGGCCCGCTTCTCGGAGCGTGGCCGGGCACCGGTATCGCCCGTCGGCGGTGCGTGACCGTGGCGCCGTGCCCACCATGTGTGGAACCCCGCCGTGGCGACCAGCACGACCGCCGAGGCCAGCAGCAGCGTCGGTCCGTCGGGCCCGTGCCCGATCAGGTTCGCCACGGCGTCGGCCACCGCCACCGCCGTGAAGAGCGCGGCGAGTTCGATGACGTCACGCCGCCAGTGGTGTACAGGACGTCCGTGCTTCGCACGCGTCACATCAGACATGTCTCGACTCATGCACCCACTGTGAAGGAGCGGTGTTGCGTGATCACGAACGGTTTGTGACCGGGCGGTAAAGAACCCTTATGCCTATTTTGTGCCTCTTTCAATTATGTTGCAGGCCTGACGGGGCCGCCGGGGCCGACGGGGCTGACCGGGACGGTGCCGTGCCTGGTCAGGCGGCCACTCCCTCCGCCAGCGCGCTGCGCAGCCGCCGGGCCTGGGCCACGAGGCGGGACGAGCCACGGCGGTCCGCGGTCCACGCCAGGTGCGGCAGTTCCCCGCGTGCCCCCGTTCGCTCGGCGCATTCCGCGGCCACGGCCAGGAGATCCGCGAGTCCTCGTGCCGGCGCGGCCGTCCCGCCGGTCGCGATATCGGCGAGCAGGACGGGCAGGGTGTGCCGGAGCATCCCCCAGATGGTGGCGTTCGCCCCCGTGGCCGCCGCCGTACGCGCCGACTCCACTAGCCGCGACGTCTTCACGGCTCCGCCCCGCACCAACTGCCCGAGATCCGCGCCCAGCCTGGCCGCGTCGAGTTGCCCGCGGGAAGCCAGCACCAGCAGGGCGTCCACGGCGGCGAGCCGGTCCTCCGGGTGCCGCGCACCGAGCCCGTACGCCACGGACAGGTGCACGGCCTGACCGGCTTCGCCGCCGGACTCGGCGAGGAGCGGGAGGACAGCGGCGGCACCGCGGGTGTCGTCCACGGCGACCGTGGACAGGTCGCACAGCAGCCTGACCGCGACGAGTTCACGCCGCTGGGGGAGGAGAGCGAGCCAGTGCTGCCGTATGGAGTCGTCCCAGTGGTAGCAGTGCCGGCGCTCGCGGTAGACGCTCACCGGCCGGCCGAGGGGCCGGAACTCCGGTGGGAAGTCCTCCTGCATCTCCAGGAGTTCACCGCATTCCAGCAGGATGCGCGCGCCGGCCGTTCGCCTTCTCTCCGCGGGCAGGGCCGGGTCCTGGGCGGTGAGCCACCTCGCGAGCCGAGTCCCTTCCGTGGTGCCGAGCGCGGCCGCACGGGACGCCGCCGCGGCCGCCGTACGGTCGTCGCGCCGTACCCGCAGCAGCGCCTGCGCGAAGTCGGCCGCCGAGACCCGTGCGCCGGCGCGCCGGTACTCGTCGAGGCGGGTCACGAGCTCGTCCGGTTCCAGCAGGCCCGTGCCCCAGGTGGGGGTGGAGAGCAGGAACGGCAGCGGTTCCGTACGGATCCGGTACGCCACCTCCCAGATACGGGCGTTGAAGGCACGGGCGAGGGCGCCGTGGACGCACTCGAACCCCGACGTCCCGTGCTGGACCGCGGCGTGGAGAGCGGCGGTGGGCACTTTGTCGAGCAACGTCGCGAGGAGGAGCTCCAGGCTGTGCGGCCGGTTGCCGAAGTAGTCGCCCGGCCGGATCTGCGGGGGCTCCGCGGTGGCCCACCACAGGCGCGCCACCACGGGGCCGAGCGCCTCGACCAGGGCATCCTTGTCATGGTACGCATGGCGCACCAGACCGTCCAACGTGCGCTCGAACGTCGCCACGTCCGCGTCGGACGCCAGCAACACACCGACCTCCTCGGCGAGTTCGGCCACCGACTCCGGCGCGGGCGCGACCCGTACCGGCTCGGGTGCGGGCGGCAGGACCTCCTCGTAGGGCACGGGCTCCAGGGTCGACGGAGCCACCCCCAGGCTCCGGGCCGCCCGCGCTCGCAGAACCGGGATCAGCTGTTCCGCGGACGACGCGAGTTCGTCCCGCACGTCCGCTCCCTGGACCTTGCCGACATGCCGTTCCACCAGTTTCAGCGCCCGCTCCTGCACCTCCGAGTCCTCGTGCCCGAAGGCCTGCGCGACGGCGGACAGCAGCTCCGCGACGGCGAACGGCTCGCGGGCGAGTACCTTGCCCAGCAGCACGAGCTGGGCGCGCACGAGCTTCTTCTCGGTGCGGAAGAGGACGGCGCCCGACATCTCGACCAGTTGGTGCGTGGTCAGTTCACCGTCCAGGGCCAGTGACGCGAGCACCGACTGGGCGTGCGCGGCCACGACCGATGCGGCGTCTGAGGCCAGTGCCAGCCAGTCCCCCGTGTGCTCCCGCTCCTCGTCCCGGGTCAGGGCGAACGCCCGCAGCATGCGCAGGAACACCCGGTGGTCGGAGGCCGGCCCGCCCCGCAGCAGCCGGGCCAGGCACGCGTCGACCGTCGCCTTGCGGTCCAGGACTCCCTCGGCGGTGAGCCGTGCGAGCGCCTCGGTCCAGCTGTTCGGACCCTCGGCCGGGGTCCACGCCAGACGGCTGCCGATGTCGTTCGTCTCGAAGAGAGCGGCCGCCAGCCGAGCGAGGTGCGGGTCCTTGCGCAGCCGGTCCAGGACCGTGTCGCCGCGCTGCCACACGTGCCCGATGTGCTCCACCCACCCGTGGACGTAGGCCTCGGTCGTCGGCACCGGGCAGCCGGAAAGCCGCACCAGACCTGCCATCAGTTCATACGGCACCCCAGCACCGACCGGCCGCTCGGCGATCCGGTGCGCCACATCGGCGAGCCAGCCGGGTGCCCGGTCGCCCAGGACGTCGATCAGCACTCCTGGTGACGCGGGCCACCAGCGCATGTCGGAGGCCGCCAGCCAACTCGCCACGCCCGCCGCACCGGTCTGACACGCGGCCCCCGCCGCATGCAGGGTCGGATAGGCGCGGCGCGACTGCGCCGTCCACTGATCCGCCCTCAGCTCTTTGCGCAGCGCCCTCAACTCGGGGAAAAGTGCACGCCGTTCGGCGTCCGTCATCCCGTCCAGCAGACTCACCGCGTCGGCCGTCCGCCCGGCCCGGACCGCGTCCATCAGCGAACTCATCGCGCACCCCCGTCGACCCCTGCCATGTCCCCCTGCGTCGAAGCGATGCCTCGCCGCACCATCCGCACCGCCAGCGCGTGCTTGCACGGCCCGCGCCCGCCCCGGTACTTCGCCCACCACAGACAACTGCAGCTGAGCACCCCCGCCTCGTCGCGCACCCGGTGCACATGGCCGTCCTCGGCCGTCACCGTCCCCAAGACGCCGTCCAGCGTGACCGCACCCGCCGACACCAGCGCGCGGGCCGAGCGCAACCGCGGATTGTGGCGCTCCACGCGCTCGGCGTCGTACGGCAGCTCCCGGTGGAAGTAGGCCGCCTCCGCCGTGTCGTACCCGACCCGCCCCGACGTGCCCAGGCGGATCAGAGCCGCCCGGACGCGCTCGGGCGTGAGGCCCGAGGCGGCGGCCAGGTCGGCGAGGTCGACACGGGGCTCCCAGGCGAGGAGCACCGCGATGAGCTCCGCGTCCTCGGCGACCTCGTCGGTGGCGAGCGCGTCGAGGACGCCGCCCTCGCCGGAGAAGCCGCGCGAGGTGTCCGGCGACAGCGTCAGTGTCAGCCGCATGCCGGGCAGGACCGCCTCCCAGGCACTGGCCGTCGCGGCGCCACCGCCGCTCACCGGGGGGCCGTACACCCGCAGGGCCGTGGCATGGCGCAGCACCCGCTGGAGCGCGACCAGCCGCTCCGGGCCGGGCAGGCACACCGCACCGGGCACCGCGCGCGTGGTCGGCCGCAGCCCGGTCCCCGAGGGCACCACCCACCGCGCGCCCACCGAAGCGCCGCGCGCCCCACCGCGCGGCAGCGCCCGCAGGAACCGCACCGCCTCGGCGGCCGGCAGCTCGGCCCGCAGGTCGAACCCTGCCGCCACCACCTGCGCCTCCGCGAAGCCCCGCAGCCAGCGGTCCGGCAAGGGAACTTTCTTCTCCACCACCGGGCCGTCCAGCGTGGTCACGGCCAACTCCTCCGGGCCCACCCGCAGATGCAGCGGATCATCCGCGCCGATCCTGGACAGGGCCTCGCGCAGGGGGTTGTTGACGTCGACGTTCGTCGTGCCGTGCCCCACCTCGCCGCCGTCGAGACCCGCGTCCAGCACGTCCAGGCGGGCGTAGACCCCGCAGCAGCCGGAGAAGGACTCGAAGCGCAGCCGGTCGCCGTTACCCGTCACCACCGGGTCGAGGGAGGCGCGCAGCTGTCGCTGGTAGTAGCGCGCGGCCGCCACGTCCGCCACCGCGAGCAGCCCGGCAGAGGCCACCTGAGGTGACGTCAGGAACCCGGCGAAGAACCGCGGATGATCCTCGACGCCCGCGGGCGTCGCACCCCGTGAGGTCTCCAGCCCCAGGCGCTGTCCGTCCACTGCGGACTCCAGCACGGAGGGTCGGCAATAGGCCACGGCCTGTAGAGATCGCGTCATGGAAAAACCGTAGAGGCGACCACTGACAATCGCCCTGACCTGCGAAAACCCGCTCTGCGAGCAGGAGTTCGGCAGGCGTCGTCCACGACCGGCACGACCGTGCCGCACACCGGGGGATGACACCGGTGCGCGGCACGGGTTTCAGGCTACGGGATTCACTGACCGACCCGGCCCGGCTGCAGCACCTGCGTGAACAGCACGGTGCCGTCCGACTCGCGCAGGCGCACCGTCAGCTCGCCGCTGCCGCCGTCGATGTCGACCTCGCCGAAGAACTGGTAGCCCCCGGCCGGCGAGACGTTGGCGGTCGTCGGCGCCTTGAGGAACACCCGCTCCGGGCCGAAGGTGTTGTCCAGGGTGTTCGCCGGGAACGCGCCCGCGTTGAGCGGGCCGGAGACGAACTCCCAGAACGGCTCGAAGTCGGTGAAGGCCGCCCGCGACGGCTGGTAGTGCTGGGCCGAGGTGTAGTGCACGTCCGCGGTCAGCCACACCGTGCCTGTGATCCTGCGGTGCTTGATGAACCGCAGCAGCTCGGCGATCTGCAGCTCACGTCCCAGCGGAGCGCCCGGGTCGCCCTGTGCGACGGCCTCGCTGTTCGGCTTGCCGTCGGTGGTGTCCGGCACCACCAGACCGAGCGGCATGTCCGAGGCGATCACCTTCCACACCGCACGGGAGCGGGACAGTTCGCGCTTGAGCCAGCTCAGCTGCTCGGCGCCGAGGATGCCCTGCGCGTCGGTCGTCTGGTCGTCCGTCGAGTTGGCGTTGCGGTAGGTCCGCATGTCCAGCACGAACACATCCAGCAGCGGCCCCTGATGGATCACCCGGTACACGCGGCCGTCGGGGCGGCGCAGGGTCGAGATGGGGAAGTACTCCGAGAACGCCTGCCGGGCGCGAGCGGCCAGGACGTCGACGTTCTTCTCCGTGTAACGGGCGTCGCCGAGGATCTCACCGGGGTACCAGTTGTTGGTCACCTCGTGGTCGTCCCACTGGACGATGGACGGGACCTGGGCGTTGAACCGCTTGAGGTTCTCGTCGAGCAGGTTGTAGCGGAAGTTGCCGCGGAACTCGGCCAGTGTCTCGGCGACCTTGGATTTCTCCTCGGTGGTGATGTTCCGCCAGGTGCTGCCGTCGGGCAGGGTGACGGCGGCCGAGATCGGGCCGTCGGCGTAGATGTTGTCGCCGCTGCAGATGAAGAAGTCCGGGTCCAGCGCGGCCATCGCGTCGTAGATCCGGTAGCCGCCGAAATCCGGGTTGATGCCCCAGCCCTGCCCGGCCAGGTCGCCCGACCATACGAAGCGCACTCCGTCACGCCGCCGCACGGAGGGCGTACGGAAGGTGCCGGTGACCGGCTCGCCGGTGCGGCGCGGGTCGTCCGGGTCGGCGAGCAGGACGCGGTAGTGGATCTGCTCGCCGGACGGCAGACCGCGCAGCCGGGTCGTGCCGGTGAAGTCCGTGTCGGCGCCGAGCAGCGGGCCCTGCCATCTGCGCGGGTTGCGGAACGATTCGGTCGCGGACGTCTCGACGATCATCCGGGCCGGACGGTCCGACCGCACCCAGACCAGCCCTGAGTCACAGGTCACGTCCCCCGCCTGCACACCCCAGCCCGCCTTGGGACGTCCCGACAGGGCGAACGCCGGTGCCGAGCCGAGCGCCGTGGGCAGGGTGAGTGCCGCCGAGGCGGCGAGCGAGCCGCGCAGGACGCTGCGACGGCCAGGGAACGGGCGGTGTGACATGGAGGTCTCCAGGGGCGGGATCCGGCCAGTGTGCAGTGCCACAACTACTGGTGCGCCGCAGCGCACACGCAAACCACAAGTGAACAACTGACCGCATCGGCAGGGGAACCGGGAAGTCACGCGGCGGACAGGCACTCGTACGGTTCCGGTCACCTACCGGCAGATGCGGAGCCCCGGCCGGCGCCCGCCTCGGCCATCAGCCGTACGCCCGCCCGGATCCGCGCGGGCGACTGGTGCGCGTATCCCAGGACCAGCCGCACGCCCGGCTGCCCGCTGTCAGTGGCACGCGCGTGTGCGTAGTCCGTCAGGGGACGCACCGCGACACCGGCCGCGGCCACGCGCGCGAGGAACCGTTCCTGGGGCCCGTACCGTTCCGGCAGTGCGGCGATGACGTGCAGACCCGCCGCGATCCCGGTCACCTCCGCGCCCGGAAAGTGCTCCTCCAGAGCGGCGACGAGGGTGTCGCGACGCTCCCGGTACGCGCGCTGGCAGCGGCGCAGCTGGCGGTCGTAGTCACCACGCTCCAGGAAGCGGGCGAACAGCGCCTGATCCAGGGTCGGATGACCGAGATCCATGGTCCGTTTGCGCTCGACGACGTCCTCGGCCAGTGACTCCGGCACGAGCAGCCAGCCGAGCCGCAGGCCCGGAGCGAGGGACTTGCTGACCGACCCCGCATACGCGACGCGTTCCGGGTCGAGCCCTTGGAGCGCACCGACGGGGGCACGGTCGTACCGGAAGTCGCCGTCGTAGTCGTCCTCGAGGACGAAGCCCTCGACGGACCGCGCCCAGTCGAGCAGCTCGGTGCGGCGACGGGCGGAGTAGGCGATGCCGGTGGGGAACTGGTGGGCCGGCGTCGTGACCACGGACCGTACGCCCGACTCCCGCAGGGGGCCCAGGGCGAGCCCTTCGTCATCGAGCGGCAGCGGCAGGGTGGTGACGCCGGCGGCGGCATAGAGGGCGTCGTGCTGCGGGCTTCCCGGGTCCTCGACGCCGACTTCGCGCATCCCGCGCGCGTGCAGCACGAAGCCGAGCAGCGTCGTCGCCTGCGCCACCCCCGAGACGACCACGATGCGCTCCGGGTCCGCGACCACGCCCCGGCGGCGAGCAAGCAGTGCGGCGAGCGCCGTACGCAGCCGGGGCAGCCCGCGCGGGTCGGGATAGCCGAGCTCGTGGTGCGGCAGCTCGGCCAGCACCCCGCGCTGGGCCGCCGCCCACGCGGCACGCGGGAACAGTGACATGTCGGGCGTCCCGGGTACGAAGTCGGCCTTGGCGTCGGTGGAGCGCGGAGCGAGGTCACGCGCGCGTGACCGGGCGGCCCGTACCGCTTCGCCCACCCAGGTCCCGGCACCTCGTCCGCTGCGCAGATAGCCCTCCGCCGTCAACTGCTCGTACGCCTCGGTGACCAGCCCGCGCGACACGCCGAGGTCGGCGGCGAGATCCCGGCTCGACGGCAGCCGCGTCCCCGGCGCGAGCCGCCCCGACCGCACCGCCTCACGCAGCGCCGCCTGCAGCGAACGCCCACGCGCGCGTGCAGGTGCCGACGCGGCAGGCAGGAGCAACTCCCAGGCCGGGGAGGGCACATGATGCTGCGCCTCGCCTGCGGAGGGTGTGGCAGGGGGCGCCTCCTGTCCGGTGGAACCGCCGGCTGGGGGAGCGGACGGTGCCGGCGGCCCGGCGGAATTGGTCTCCGATGGAGTCATGGAAGTGGACCTTAATCCGGACCGCGGCGCTTCCTAGCGTCGCTGCCATGAACGCCACCACCACGCGCGGTGCCCTTCTCGCCGCGCTCGCCTGTGTCCTCGTCGGAGGGTCCTTCACCGCCAACAGCCTCCTTGGCGACTACCCGTACGCAGGCGGTCAGTTCCTGCGCTACGGCCTCGCCGGTCTCCTGCTCGTCCCGCTGGCGGGGCGGGACGCCACGGCCCGGCTGCGGGCACTCGCCGCCCGTCAGTGGGCCCGCCTCGCGGTGCTCGCGGCCGTCGGCATGGTCGGCTTCAACCTGGCCGTCATCGCCGCCGAGCGCACGGCCGAACCGGCGGTTCCCGGTGTCTTCGTCGGCTGTGCGCCCGTGGTCGTGGCCGTCGTCGTCCCCCTGCTGGACGGACGCCGACCCCAACGCACCGTCCTGTACGGGGCGTTGATCGTCGCTCTCGGCGCTTTCGCGGTCCAGGGGTGGGGTCGTGCGGACGGCGCAGGCATCGCCTTCTCCGCGTGCGCGCTGGTGGGCGAGGTCGGTTTCGCGGTCCTCGCCGTGCCCATGCTGCGGCCTCTGGGACCGCGGCTGCTGTCCGCCACCGTGTGCGGGATCGCCGCCGTCGAGTCCGCGGCGGCCGGGCTGCTGCTGGACGGCACCACGTGGCTGCGGCGTCCCGACGCCACGGAGGCCGTCGCGCTGCTGTGGCAGGCGGTGGTCGTGACCGTCGTCGGCTTCGTGTGCTGGTACATGGGCATGCAACGGATCGGCGCCGAGCGCGCAACGCTCTTCTCCGGCCTCATCCCTGTGGCCGCCGCCTGCACCGCCCCGCTCGTCGGCACCGGCTCCTACGGCGCCGCCCAGGCCCTGGGCAGCGCCCTCGTCGGCGCCGGAGTCGCCCTGGGCTCCGGCGCGTTGAGGCGTGCCCCGCGCGGGTCAGCGGCTGCCGTCGAGGATGACGCGCGCGACCAGGGCCGGGTCGTCGTTCATCGGGCAGTGGCCGCAGCCGGGCAGCCTGACGAGACGCGCCCGGGGAATGATCTGCTTGGCGCGCACCCCTTGCCGGCGCACGAGCAGCCGGTCCCTGGCGCCCCACGCCACGGTGACCGGGATCCCGGGGATGTCGTCGGCGAACTGGACGGTCCGGCCGGCCCGGAGGGTCTGGTCGAAGCCCGTGGCCCGCGCCAGCGCGAGGGTCTCGGCGACCACGGCCTCGGGTGAACGGCGGCCCGGGCGGGCGTAGATGGTGCTGGTCAGGACCGTACGACCGGCCGCCGACCGGGACAGCTGCTCCACCAGCGGCACCGGCAGCCGCCGGGAGATGTGCCGCATCGCGAGCAGCACACCGAAGGCATAGCGTCGCTCGGCTTCGGACCAGAACCCGGCCGGGGACAGGGCGGTGACGGACCGCACCAGCTTCTCGCGGCCGAGTTCCAGCGCGATGAGTCCGCCCAGCGAGTTGCCCACGGCATGCGGCCGGTCGAGTTCCATGGCCTCACAGAAGGCCGCGAACACGGCCGTCGTCGTGGCCAGGTCGTAGCTGAGACTGTCCGGCAGGCCCGGCGACGCGCCGAACCCGGGCAGGTCCACGGAGATCACGTCGCGCTCGGCCGCCAGGATGTCCACCACCGGGTCCCAGACCTGCCGGTGGTGACCGATGCCGTGCAGCAGGAGCAGCGGCTCACCACGCCCCACGCGCGCGTAGTCGACGGTCACGCTCTGCGGGCCGCGGGGAGAGGGGACCTCGAAGGAGACGGTCGCGGACATGGGGTGCTCCTCGTCTGGGACACGCTGACGGACGGCGTAGACAGCTTGTCAGCAATTGCTACCGCCGGGTAGCCCCTGGCGTCCGGCGACCTGGAGGACGGATGACACTTCAACGCGTCCCGCGCCCCGCGGGGTTGACCCTTCACGCCCGGCGGCGCCGATTTCGCCTGGACACGGCCGGACACGTCGGCTGGGATGGTGAGGTGACCACCGACACCGAGACCGACGTCTTCGAAGAGCACCGCCCCGTTCTCCTGGGGGTCGCCTACCGCATGCTCGGCCGCGTGGCCGACGCGGAGGATGTGGTGCAGGAGGCGTGGCTGCGCTGGTCCGGAGCCGACCGGTCGCAGGTGCGCGAACCGCGCGGTTATCTGGTGCGCATCACCACCCGCCTCGCCATCGACCGGCTGCGCCAGGTCAAGGCGCGGGGCGAGACCTATATCGGCCCCTGGCTGCCGGAGCCGTACGTCACCGACTTCGGGCACACCGTCCCGGACAGCGCGGAGCGGGCCGTCCTCGCCGACTCCGTCTCCCTCGCCGTCCTCGTCGTCCTGGAGTCGCTGTCGCCGCTGGAGCGGGCGGTGTTCGTCCTCAGGGAGGCCTTCGGCTATCCGTACGCCGAGATCGCCGCCATGCTCGACCGCGGCGAGGCGGCGGTGCGGCAGCTGGCCGGGCGGGCCCGCAAGCACGTCGACGAGCGGCGACCGCGCTACGAGGTCGACCCCGTCCAGCGGCGCGATCTCACCGAACGGTTCCTGGCCGCGGCGGCAGAGGGTGACCTGGAGGGGCTCATGTCACTGCTGGCCCCGGACGTCCGCCTCGTCGGCGACAGCGGCGGCAAGGCCAAGGCGCCGGTGCGGGTCCTGGAGACGGCCGACAAGGTGGGCCGCTTCCTCGTCGGCGCCGCACAGAAGGGCGTCGCCGATGTGTCCTTCCGGTTCCTGGAGGTCAACGGTGGCCCCGCGGTGCTGGTGCGGTCCGGCGACAAGCCCGACAGCGTCTTCCAGCTGGACGTCCTGGACGGGCGCATCCAGGCCGTCTACATCATCCGCAACCCCGACAAGCTGACGTCGCTGGCAACGGCGTAGACCCCGCCGCCGCGGCACGGACGTGGCGGCGCACGCCACTCCCGTGAACGTTCCCGGCTATTGGTCTTGACCAAGCCTCAGGGCCGCCCTATGGTCGCAGAGAAGTGAAACAACCTTTAATAAACAAGGGCGCTAAAACGCCGATGGGCCACGGCGATTGCGGAGGACAGGGTGGGGACCACGCAGCTGGAATCGGTGCCGGAACCGAAGTACTGGCACCTGAGGACCGTGCTCACTGAGGCACTGGAATCCGAGTTCTCCGTTGGCGAGATCCTGCCCAACGAGCGCGACCTGGCCGCCCGCTTCGGCGTCGCCCGGGCCACGCTCCGCCAGGCACTGGAACAGCTCGAACTGGAAGGCAGGCTGCAGCGCCGCCGCGGTGTCGGTACGACCGTCGCGCCGCCGCGCGTGGGCGTGGCCGTCGGCACCGAGCAGCACGCCTGGCCGGGTGCGGCCGACGACGTCTGGCAGCCCGCGGACTGCACACTGGCGGTTCCGCCCGCGTCCGTCGCCGACGCTCTGGAGACCGGCCGGGACGAGGCCGTGCACATCGTGCGCCGCTCGCGCGTGACACACGGGCAGCCCGTCGCCGCCGAACTGCTCTACATCCCGCAGTCGTCGGTGCCCGACCTCACCGCCATCGACACCCCGTCCGGAGCGGCACGCGCGCGTGCCGTGCTGCGCGAGCTGCAGCGCCGGGAACTGGAGGGCCAGGAGAACGCCGTCGAGCTGGGCTCGGCCCGCGCGGACGACGCCAAGGAGCTGGACCGTCTGCCGGGGGCGCCCGTCCTCGTCGTGACCACCCGCTACATCGCCGAGGGCCGCACCGCGGCGCTCTCCGTCGCCACGTACCGGGCGGATACGTGCCGGCTGACCTTCGGCGACTCCGGCGGCGTCGAGATCCACCAGGACCCGGAACGCCGGGCGTCCTGACCGCCGTACCGACACATGCCTCGCGCCCCGGATCCCCTCCGGGGCGCGACGCGTTCACCAGCGCACCTGGCACTGCACCGGGGCGAACCGGCACCCACCGCTGAGGGTCAGCGACGCCCCGTCACCGTCCCCTCCACCGCGAACAGCTGCTCCTCGACATGGTCCAGAGCGAGCCGCAGCGCGCCCGTCGCCACCGCCGCCTCGCCGAGGAGCGACAGGGCCACCTTCGGCGGCCGCAGGCAGTAACGGGCCAGCTCGCGCCGCAGCGGCTCCAGTACGCCGTCCAGGCCGGCCGCCCAGCCGCCGATGACGACCAGCTCGGGGTCGAGAGCGAGGACGAGGGCGGCCACGTCGTGGACGAGGCGCTGGATGAAGCGGTCGACGGCCGCGAGGGCCTGCTGGTCGCCCTTCCGGGCCTGCGCGAAGACCTCGGCCACGGCGTGCTCGTCGAGGGGCCGCAGGGGCTCGTCCGTGGTGGACAGCAGGGTCTCCGGAGTCGCCTCACGGCCCAGCAGATGCAACGCGCCGATCTCGCCGGCCGCCCCGCCGAACCCTCGGTGCAACTTCCCGCCGATCAGCGAACCGGCGCCCGGGCTCAGCCCGGCCAGCACGAACACCACGTCGTCGGACTCGGCGGCCGATCCCTTCCAGTGCTCGGCGACCGCCGCCGCGTTGGCGTCGTTCTCCACCAGGACGGGGCACTTGAAGGACCGGCTCAGCCGCTCGCCCAGCCGCAGCCCCGTCCACTCGGGCAGCGCGGCGCCCAGCCGCACGGTGCCGTCCGCCTCGACGATGCCCGGCGTCGCGACTCCCACGGCCCGCAGCGAGCCGCGTGCGACACCGGCCCGGCGCAGCAGTTCGGCGACCGCCGTACGCAGCCGCTCGAGCCGCTCGTCGGCCGGAGCCGTCTCGTCGACGTCCTTCGCGATGGAGCCGAGCACCCGGCCGTCCAGGTCGGCGAGGAGCGCGGCGACCCGATGGGACCCGATGTCCACGCCCAGCAGATGACCGGCCTCGGCCCGGAACCGGAACCGCCGCGCGGGCCGCCCCTGCCGCCGGACGACACTCTCGTCGGCTGCCTTCTCGACGACGTAACCCGCCTCGATGAGGCCCTCGACGACGCCCTCGACGGTCGGGCGGGACAACCCGGTGACCCGGGTGATCTCCGTCAGCGTCGCGGCGTCCGTGGCACGCAGCGCGTGCAGCACCACCGCGGAATTGATCCTTCGCAGCAGCGAGGGATCCCCGCCGGTCAGCCGCCCCAACGTCCGTCCTCCCAGCTCGTGCGCATGTTGGGCGGATGGTACTCGCCGGGACGGACGCGGGCGAGGGGTGGGCACCCGCCGGCCTACTGACCGGTCCGTTTGCGGAAACCACCGGACGGGCCGTCGGGCCGCGCCGCGTCAGCTCGCCTGCCCGGATCACCCCGCCCGCCCGGATCACCCCGGCGCCACGAACCCCGACTCGTACGCCGTGATCACCGCCTGTGTGCGATCCCGCGCCCCGAGCTTGGCCAGGACGGCACTCACATGCGACTTCACCGTCTCCGTGCCGACGACCAGCCGGGCGGCGATCTCCGCGTTCGACAGACCGCGCGCCATCAGCCGCAGCACCTCGGCCTCCCGCTCGGTGAGCCGGGCCCGCTCCAGTACGGCGCGCGCCGCCCGGTTCCCTCCGTCGTCGCCGTACTGCGCGGCGAGCTGCCGCACCGAGGCGGGGAACAGCAGCGACTCGCCCTCGGCGACCAGCCGCACCGCGTGCACGATCTCGGCCGGCCGGGCCCGCTTCAGCAGGAACCCGTCGGCACCGGCCCTCAGCGCCTCGTACACGTACTCGTCGTTCTCGAAGGTCGTGACGACGACGATCTTCGGTGGCTCGTCCACCGTGCGCAGCACCGCGCGCGTGGCCTCGATCCCGTCCAGCAGCGGCATCCGCACGTCCATGGCGACCACGTCGGGCCGCAGCTGCCGCACGAGCGGAATCACCGCCGCCCCGTCGGCCGCCTCCCCGACGACCTCGATATCGGGCTGCGCCTCCAACACGGCCCGCAGACCGGCGCGTACGAGGGGTTCGTCGTCGACTAGGAGAACGGTGACCGGCATCCGGCCAGCGTAGATCAACTCAGCGGCAGCTCAACATGTACCTGCCAGTCCCCTTCGTCGGGGCCGGTCCGCGCCCGTCCGCCCAGCAGGGCCGCGCGCTCGCGTATGCCGCGCAAGCCGCTGCCTCTGCCGGGCCCGGGTATGTCGGTGGTGAGCGGATTGCGGACCTCCATGACGAGGGTGCCGTCCGTGACCTCGATGCGGATCCGCACCGGGACGGAGCCCGCGTGCCGCAGCACATTGGTCAGCGACTCCTGGAGGATGCGGTAGCCCTCCCGGGAGACAGGGCCCGGCACTGTCTCCAAGGGTCCGGTCATGTCGACGTCGACCTTCGCGCCGGAGGTACGTGCGGACTCCAGCAGCCGGTCGGCGTCCGTGAGTGTCGGCCTGCTGCTGACCGGCCGCTCGGACTCGCGCAGGATGCCGAGGACCCGCTCCAGGTCCTCCAGCGCGGCCCGGCCGGTCTCCTCGATGGCGTCCAAGGCCCGGTCCGTGAAGGCGGGGTTGCCCGCCGCGCGCGCGGCACCCGCCTGCACCACGGCCACGGTCAGGGCATGGCCGATCGAGTCGTGCAGTTCGCGGGCGATGCGGGTGCGTTCCAGGAGTTGCTCGGTGCGCTCCTCCATGGCAGCGAGGCGCTCGGCGGGGGAAGGGCCCAGGAGACGGTGGGCGAGCGCGGTGATGAGCAGGCCCGAGCCGACCACGGTCAGCGCCAGCACGCCCAGCGACAAGGGCGCGAGCAGGACATGCCACCAGTGGTGACCGTCGAGGAAGAGCAGCACGCCCTCCTCGACCTCGCGGCCGAACGCCGACGACACCAAGTCCACTGAGGCGAGCAGCAGTTGGACGATGAACATCGAGGTGGCACAGCCGAGCAGGAGCCGCGCCTCCAGCCACACGACGAGCCGCCCCCGGTCGCTCCAAGAGACAGACGGTGCGACGACGATGTCGGTGCTCGCGCTGTCGTGCCGGTGACCGGTCAGCAGCAGCCTTGCCTGCATCCCCTCCACGGTGCGCATCGCGGGCACCAGCCCGGCGGGGGCGAGCAGCACGGCCGCCAGCGCCCAGGTCCACCACGCCTCCTGGATGAACAGCAGCATCGACGGCCACACGATGGCGATGAACAGATGCAGCAATCGTGTGTACGTCACCGCCCGGCCGAACGGGCGCAGCAAGCGGACCATTTCGTCATCGTGCCAGCCACCACTGACAACGGACCTCCCCCGCACGGGGGAGACGAACTCCTCGCGCGGGGGAGTCCCCGACCCGTCACGAACGGCCAGGCTGCTGCCATGACCAGTATCGACGTCCAAGACCTCACCAAGGAGTACGGCGCCCGCCGGGCCGTGGACCAGCTCACCTTCCGCGTCGAGCCCGGCCGCGTCACCGGCTTCCTCGGGCCCAACGGCGCCGGGAAGTCCACCACCATGCGGCTCGTGCTCGGCCTCGACCGGCCGACCTCCGGAACCGCCGCGGTCGGCGGCCGAGCCTACGCGACGCTCCACGAACCCCTGCGCCACGTGGGCGCGTTGCTCGACGCCCGGGCCGCGCACGGCTCCCGCACCGCTCGCGACCATCTGTGCGTGCTGGCCGCGAGCAACCGCATCCCGAACCGCAGGGTCGACGAGGTGCTGGAGGAGACGGGGCTCGCGTCGGTGGCGCGGCGCCGGGTGAAGACGTACTCCCTGGGCATGCGCCAGCGGCTCGGCATCGCCGCCGCCCTCCTCGGCGACCCAGAGGTCGTCATGCTCGACGAGCCGTCCAACGGCCTCGACCCCGAAGGCATCATCTGGATACGCGGGTTGCTGCGTCGCCTCGCGGGGGAGGGGCGCACGGTCCTGGTCTCCAGCCACCTCATGAACGAGACCGCGTCCTTCGCCGACCACCTCGTGGTCCTCGGCCGGGGACGCCTGCTGGCCGACACCCCGATGCGGGAGTTCATCCACGCGCGCGTGGAACCCCGCGTCCGCATCCGCACCCCGGACGCCACCGCCCTCAAGACCGTCCTCGCCCGACATGGTCACGATGCCGTCCAGCACGAGGACGGGCACTGGACCGTGCACCACGCGCGCGTGGACGACATCGGCCGCCTGATCTCCCAGGCAGGCATCCCCGTCCTCGAACTCGCCGCGGAGGAAGGCACATTGGAGCAGGCCTATCTCGATCTGACCTCGACCGAGGCCGAGTTCACCGCACAGCCCCAGGAGGCCTGAACCATGGCATTCGCACCCGTACTCCACTCGGAGTGGCTCAAGATCCGTACCCTCCGCTCGCTGCCGGGAGCGCTGCTGGCGCTGTTCGCCGTGACCACGTCGTTCTCCGCGCTGGCCGGCACCGACGGCAGCTCCGACCCGGAGTTCGACCCGCTCTTCACGGCGCTGTCCGGGGTCCTGCCGGGGCAGATCGCGGCCATCTCGTTCGGGGCGATGGCCGTGTCGTCGGAGTACCACGGGGGTGCGCTCCGGCAGACGCTCGCAGCGGTTCCGCAGCGCGGACGGTGGTTCGCCGCCAAGGTGACGGCCATCGCCGTCCCGGCCCTGCTCGTCGGACTGATCACCGCCGTCACGGCGCTCGTCGTGGCACGCGCGGGACTCGGCTCCGTGGCGCGGGAGCTCACGGTCGCCGAACAGGTGCATGCGGTCCTGGGCTGCGGGATCTACCTCATGCTGATCGCCCTGTTCGCGGCGGGCCTCACCGCCCTGCTGCGCAGCGGCGTGGCCACCCTCTCCCTCCTGATCCCGTTCATCCTCGTGGTGTCGTTCGTGATCGGCGACGCCGCGGGCACCGTCGCGGACTTCCTGCCCGACAAGGCCGGCCAGATCGTCATGTATCAGACGTACGACGGCACCCTTGGGCCCTGGTCGGGATTGGCAGTGACGGCTCTGTGGACGGCGGCTGCGTTGCTGGCGGGAGCGTGGAGCGTACGGCGACGGGACGCCTGACCCCAGGGCGACTGACACCCAGCCAATTGCCGACTGACGCCCAGCCAATTGTCAGTGGGGGCCGGTTTACTGGATCACAGCGTGAGTGGCCGGAGGCGGACGATTGCCACGCCTACGAGGCAGCCGGGCGGCACCGGACGCTGGGTCACCCTGGCGGTGGCGGACCGGGACGACGAGAACCAGCCTCGGCTGTTCGTTGCCGTCACGGACATCGACCCGGTCTGACCCTCAGGCCTCCGCCGCCACCCGCAACCGCGCGAACTCCTCCGCCATCGTCTGCGCCGTCCAATGCGCGTTCAGCCCGCTCGGATTCGGCAGCACCCACACGCGCGTGTCCCCGATCACCCGCTCCTGCGGTCCCACCTGGGCCTTGCGGTCGTCGAACGCGGACCGATACGCGGTGACCCCCACGACGGCCAGCCAACGCGGCCGCAGCCGCGCCACCTTCGTCGCCAGCAGCCGGCCGCCCTCGCGGTACTCCTCGGCGCTCAGCTCGTCGGCCCGCGCGGTGGCCCGGGCGACGACGTTGGTGATGCCGAGCCCGAAGGACAGCAACTCGCCCTGCTCCGACGGTTTCATGAGCCTCGGCGTGAACCCGGACAGATGAAGGACCGGCCAGAAGCGGTTGCCGGGGCGGGCGAAGTGATGACCCGTCGCCGCCGTCATCAGACCAGGGTTGATGCCGCAGAACAGGACATGGAGACCGTCCGCGATCACGTCCGGCACCAGACGGTCGCGAGCGGTCTCCAACTCCTCGGCGGTGAAGCGCGTCAGAGGATCGCCCCGGGCGTGTATCCCGCGGCCTCGGGGCGCTGCTTCACGATCTCCTCGATGCGGCCCACCACGAGGCCGACCTGGTCGGCCGCGGCGCCCGTGAAGGACAGCTTGTCGGCCATCAGCGCGTCCAGCTGGTCGCGGTCGAGCGGGATGCGCTCGTCGGCGGCCAGCTTGTCGAGCAGCTCGTTGCGCTCGGCGCCCTGCTCGCGCATCGCCAGCGCGGAGGCGACGGCGTTCTCCTTGATCGCCTCGTGCGCCAGCTCACGGCCCACGCCCGCGCGCACCGCGCCCATCAGCACCTTGGTGGTGGCGAGGAACGGCAGGTAACGGTCCAGCTCACGCGCCACGACCGCCGGGAAGGCACCGAACTCGTCGAGCACCGTCAGGAACGTCTCCAGCAGCCCGTCCAGCGCGAAGAACGCGTCCGGCAGCGCGACCCGGCGCACCACCGAGCAGGACACGTCGCCCTCGTTCCACTGGTCGCCCGCCAGCTCGCCGGTCATCGAGGCGTAGCCGCGCAGGATCACCATGAGGCCGTTGACGCGCTCGCAGGAGCGGGTGTTCATCTTGTGCGGCATCGCGGAGGAGCCGACCTGGCCCGGCTTGAAGCCCTCGGTCACCAGCTCGTGCCCGGCCATCAGCCGGATCGTCTTCGCCAGCGAGGACGGTGCCGCCGCCAGCTGCACCAGCGCGGTCACGACCTCGTAGTCGAGCGAGCGCGGGTAGACCTGGCCGACCGAGGTGAACGCCTGCGAGAAGCCCAGGTGCCCGGCGATCCGGCCCTCCAGGTCCGCCAGCTTCGACGCGTCCCCGCCGAGCAGGTCCAGCATGTCCTGAGCCGTGCCCACCGGGCCCTTGATGCCGCGCAGCGGGTAGCGGCCGAGCAACTCCTCGACCCGGCCGTACGCGACGAGCAGCTCGTCGGCGGCGGTCGCGAAGCGCTTGCCCAGCGTCGTGGCCTGCGCGGCGACGTTGTGCGAGCGGCCGGCCATGACCAGCTCGCCGTACTCGCCGGCCAGCTTGCCGAGGCGGGCCAGGACGGCAACCGTGCGGTCGCGCATCAGCTCCAGCGAGAGCCGGATCTGCAGCTGCTCGACGTTCTCCGTGAGGTCGCGGGACGTCATGCCCTTGTGTACGTGCTCGTGCCCGGCGAGGTCGTTGAACTCCTCGATCCGCGCCTTCACGTCGTGCCGTGTGACCTTCTCGCGCTCGGCGATGGAGGCCAGATCGACGGTGTCCAGGACGCGCTCGTAGTCGGCGATCGCCGCGTCCGGCACCTCGATCCCGAGGTCCTTCTGGGCCCGCAACACGGCGAGCCAGAGCTGCCGCTCCAACTTCACCTTCTGCTCGGGGGACCAGAGCGTGGCGAGCTCGGTGGAGGCGTAGCGTCCGGCGAGGACGTTCGGGATGCGGGGCTTGGCGGGCGCAGAAGTCACGTGCACGGAGTTTACCCGCCGCCCGGAGGGGCCCCGATCGTCCATACGGTCCGGAGCGCCCCGGGGCAGGGCCGCCCGCGCATACGGGCGATCGGGTGAATTCCCTGGTCGTCGACGCGTCCCGTTTCTAAGACCTCCATATCTCGTTCATAGTCTGCAGGTCGTGGCGAGTTTGAACATGTGGCATCACGGCTCCTGCGATGACCTTGCGAATTCCGGCAATCGACAAGATCGCGTCAATGACCGACGTCGGATTCCCCATTCCGCCTGAGAGAAAGACAACGAGAATGCGACAGGCCCTGACCAGGGGGTTGATCGTGGCCGCCGCCGCGACCAGCACCCTGTCTCTATACGGCACATGGGCGTCTGCGGCCCCACGCATGCACGGGACGGTGGTGAACTCCGCCGCTGCACTGCCGGGCCGTTCGGATCCATGGGACTCGGACGGGCCGGAGGGGCTGGAGGACAAATTCGGCGAGATGCAGGAAAAATTCGGCACGATGCGTGAAAAATTCTATGAGCTGAATGACAGGCTCAGTGGGATGGATCACCCGGAGCCCGTTTCCGGAAACGACACCGGCTATGGCGACTCCGGCTACGGCCAGGACAAGCCGAAGGACCACGGCTACGGCCAGGACAAGCCGAGCGACCACGGCTACGGCCAGGACAAGCCGAGCGGCCACGGCCACGGCTACGGCGACGAGAAGCCGAAGGATCACGGCTACGGCAAGGACAAGCCGAGCGACCACGGCTACGGCAAGGACAAGCCGAGCGGCCACGGCTACGGCAAGGACAAGCCGAGCGACCACGGCTACGGCAAGGAGAAGCCGAAGGACCACGGTTACGGCTACGGCGAGGACGAGTCGAGCGACCAGGGCTACGGCTACGGCGAGGACGAGTCGAGTGGCTACGGCTACGGCAAGGAGGAGCCGAAGGACCACGGATACGGCAAGGAGGAGCCGGATGAATGCGGCTACGGCTCCTGCTACGGCGACTCGCCCGAACCCGAGCCCAGCAAGACGCCACCGCCTCCCCACAAGCCCGAGCCGACACCTCCGTCCAAGACACCGCCCACGAAGCCGGATCACCCCAAGATGCCCGAGACCGGCACCAACACCGCAGCCATCGTCGGAGGCATTGCCGGCAGTGGGGCGCTGCTGGTCGGCGGAGCCTTCCTGTACCGGCGAAGCCGGGCCGCGCGTCAGCAGTAGCGCACACCTGTGACAGCGCCCGGTGTTCCGCCAGGGAACACCGGGCGCGTCCCGTTCTGCGGCCCTACGCCCCCGGGCCCTCGTACGGCACCAGCTCCGGCCGCTTCGGCGGCAGCCCGTCCCCGGACGACCGTCCCGTGAGCCGCCGCCCGATCCACGGCAGCAGATACTGCCGAGCGAACCGGGCGTCCGCGATCCGCCGGGCGGCCCACCCCGGCGGCAGGGTGGCCGGCATCGGCGTGTGCCACTCCGTGTCCTCGGGGTCGTAGCCGAGCGCCTGCCACACTGCCTCCGCGACCCGGCGGTGCCCCTCAGCCGTCAGATGCAGCCGGTCCACGTCCCACATGCGGGGGTCGCCGAGCGACGGGGCCCCGTACAGGTCGACGACGACCGCGCCGTGCCGCTCGGCCAGCTCGTCGACGCAGGCGAACAGCTCCTCCATGCGCGGCCGGAACCGCTCCAGGACCGGCCCCTGCCGCCCAGGGCTGCGCATCAGCACCAGCTGCCGGCACGACGGGGCGAGCTTCTCCACGGCCTCCTCCAGGAGCCCGCGCACCCGCCCCATGTCGCACTTGGGCCGCAGCGTGTCGTTGAGCCCACCGACCAGCGTGATCACATCGGCGCCCATCGCGGCCGCCACGTCGACCTGCTCCTCGACGATCTGCCCGATCAGCTTCCCGCGCACCGCGAGGTTGGCGTACCGGAAGTCGGGTGTGCGGGCGGCCATCCGCCCGGCGAGGAGGTCGGCCCAGCCCCGGTAGGAGCCGTCGGGGAGCAGGTCCGACATGCCCTCGGTGAAGGAGTCGCCGACCGCGACCAGGCTGGTGTGAGTGGGGTTCGTCTGCATGGCGACAGAGATGGTATCCCGGCTCCATACCCGTCGGTCGGTCGGCCCGGGTACCACCGCAGCCGGCACTCAGGCGGAACCCGGCGTCAGGCCCGCTGCCCGAACAGCTCCCGCAGCACGTCCTCCATGGTCACGAGCCCCGCCAGCCGGCCGTCGCCGCCGATCGCGGCCGCCAGATGCGTACGGCTGCCCCGCATCGCCGTGAGTACGTCGTCCAGCGGCGTGCTCTCCCGCACGCGCGCGATGGGCCGCATGTCACGCACCTGGAACGGCACGTCCCGCGGGGAGGCGTCCAGCGCGTCCTTCACATGCAGATAGCCCACGATGCGGCGGCTCTCGTCGACGACCGGGAACCGGGAGAAGCCCGACTCGGCCGACAGCCGCTCCAGCTCCTCCGGCGTGACGCCCACGCGCGCGTAGACGACGCGTTCCAGCGGAAGCACGACGTCACGCACCGGCCGACGGCCCAGTTCCAGGGCGTCGTGCAGCCGCTCCCGCGCGCGCTCGTCGATGAGGCCGGCCTCGCCGGAGTCGCGCACCAGGCGGGCCAGTTCGGCGTCCGAGAAGGTCGCGGTGACCTCGTCCTTCGTCTCGACGCGCAGCAGCTTCAGCAGTGTGTTGGCGAAGGCGTTGATCGTGAAGATCACCGGCCGCAGCGCCCGGGACAGCGTCACCAGCGGCGGACCGAGCAGCAGGGCGCTGCGCACCGGCTCGGCCAGCGCGATGTTCTTCGGCACCATCTCGCCGAGCAGCATGTGCAGATACGTGGCCAGCGCCAGCGCGATCACGAAGGACACCACATGCCCGGCACTCTCCGGGACGCCCACCGCGTGGAACACCGGCTCCAGCAGGTGCTCGATGGCGGGTTCCGCCACCACACCGAGGACCAGCGTGCACAGCGTGATGCCGAGCTGCGCGGCGGCCATCAGCGCGGATACGTGCTGCAGGCCCCACAGGACGCTCTTGGCGCGTCGGTCGCCCTGGTCGGCGTACGGCTCGATCTGCGAGCGCCGCACCGAGATCAGCGCGAACTCGGCGCCCACGAAGAAGGCGTTGACGACCAGCGTCGCGAAACCGATGAGCAGCTGTACGGCGGTCATCGTCCGCCCTCCTTGTCGTTCTCCGCCGCGTCGTCGAGCGGCGCGTGCAGCAGCACCCGCGCGGCACGGTGGCCCGCGGCGTCCACCACGTCCAGCCGCCAGCCGGCGACCTCGACACAGTCACCGACGGCGGGGATACGGCCGAGCTCGGTCGCGACGAGCCCGGCCAGCGTCTCGTACGGTCCCTCGGGCGCCCTCAGTCCGACGCGCGCGAGCTGGTCCACCCGCGCCGCCCCGTCGGCCGAGTACAGCGCCCGGCCCTCGTCGTCGCTCCCCGCGGTGGCGAGGTCGGGCGTCTCGTGCGGGTCGTGCTCGTCGCGCACCTCGCCGACGACCTCCTCGACGATGTCCTCCAGCGTGGCCACGCCCGCCGTACCGCCGTACTCGTCGATGACCACGGCCATGGTGCGCTTGCCGGACAGCCGGTCGAGGAGCCGGTCGACGGTGAGTGTCTCGGGGACGAGGAGCGGCTCGCGCATCAGCTCGGCGACGGAGACGCGGGGCCGGCTCTCGGCGGGCACCGCCAGGATGTCCTTGATGTGCGCGGTGCCCACGACCGCGTCGAGGCTGCCGCGGTAGACGGGGAACCGGGACAGGCCGGTCGCTCGCGTGGCGTTCGCCACGTCCTCGCAGGTCGCCAGGGCGTCCAGGGCGATGACCTGGACGCGCGGGGTCATGACGTTCTCCGCGGTCAGATCGGCCAGGTTCAGGGTCCGTACGAAGAGCTCGGCGGTGTCCGCCTCCAGGGCGCCCTCCCGGGCGGAGTGCCGGGCGAGGGCGGCCAGTTCCTGGGGGCCGCGTGCGGCCGCCAGCTCCTCGGTGGGTTCCACCCCGAAGCGGCGCACGACGCGGTTCGCCGTGTTGTTGAGGTGGGTGATGAAGGGGCGGAAGAGCGCACTGAACCAGCGCTGGGCGTTTCCGACCGTCTTGGCCACGGCCAGGGGCGAGGAGATCGCCCAGTTCTTGGGCACCAGCTCGCCCACGACCATCAGCACGATGGTCGACAGGCCTGTGCCGATCACCAGCGCGATCGAGCCGGCCGCCGAGCGGGATATGCCGAGCGACTCCAGCGGGCCGGTGATCAGCCTGGCGATCGACGGCTCGGCGAGCATGCCGACGACCAGGTTGGTGACCGTGATGCCGAGCTGGGCGCCGGAGAGCTGGAACGTCAGATTCCGTACGGCCTTCAGGGCGCCGGCAGCGCCCCGCTCGCCGCGCTCCACGGCCCGCTCCAGCTCGCTGCGCTCGACCGTGGTCAGCGAGAACTCGGCCGCGACGAAGGCACCGCAGGCGAGCGACAGCAGGATCGCCACCAGAAGGAGGAGCACTTCGGTCATCGGGTCACCTCCGTCCCATGGTCGGACAGGGTGGGGAGGAACGCGCGATGTCGAGTACTGGGAGGCTCGCCCATGGGCGGACGCTCACACCTTTCATGGGAGGACCGAAGTGGCCCTCCAATAGTAAAGGATGGGCAAAGTGCTCCCGTCGGTGATCAGTGAGTGATCACCCGGCGATCAGTCCGTGAGGTGCTTCACCCACCGCCGCCACTGTTCCTGGGGCGTGTACCCAGCCGCGCGCCAGGCATGGTGCGCGGTCTCGTTGCGCTGCAGCACCATCGCGTCGCCGCGGCGCCCGCCGAGCCGTACGAACCTCTCGTCCGCGGCGGCCAGCAGCGCCGAGCCGATCCCCCGGCGGCGCCGCTCGGGGTGCACCGCCAGCCGGTACAGATGGCAGCGCCAGCCGTCGAAGCCCGCGATCACCGTGCCGACCAGCTCGCCGTCGAGTTCCGCGAGGATCAGCGCCTCGGGATCGCGGGCGACCAGCCGCTCCACGCCGTCCCGGTCGTCGCTGATGCTCGTGCCCTCGGCAGCCGTCTTCCAGAAGGCCAGCACGGTGTCGAGGTCGTCCGGCGTCGCGGCCCGTATCCGCAGATCAGTCATGCCGTGATCCCATCACGGGCGACAGCGTGGGACGCGTAATTCCAGTATCCGGACGCCTACTTGCCGCGCAGCCGCTCGATCACCGGCGCGAATGCCTCCATGTACGGCTCCAGGACGGTCAGGTACGAGAACCCGTACCGCTCCCGCCGTGCCAGCACCTGCTCGACGAGCTGCTCCAGGGCGCCGACCAGGAGGATCGGCAGCTCCAGGACCTGCTCCGAGGTCAGTTCCGGAACACGGTCCAGGAGGGGCTGGACCACGCCCGCGCGGTCCTCCGTGACGGCCACCATCTGCAGGAGCAGGTTCAGCTCCGCCGGTGCCTCCCGGCCCGCCGCGAACTTCCGGTAACCGGCGACCCGCTCGTCGAGCTGCTCGGCGGTGACGGGGATGAGCCGGCCAGTCGTGCTCGCCGGGTCCGCGTACGCGCCTCCGAACGCCGCGATGTCGGCATGCTCGGCGGTCAGCCGCAGGACGCGGTCGCCGTTTCCGCCGATCAGCAGGGGAACGCGCGGCTTCTGTGCCGGCTGCGGCATGGGGGTCCCCCCGCTCATGGGGGTCCCCCCGCTCGAGCGAAGCCGAGAGTGGGGGAGAAGCCGAGAGTGGGGGAGCTCCTGCGAGCCGAGCAGCCGCTCCAGCTCCTCGACCGTCCGCCGCAGATGGTCCACGCGCTCACGGGGAGTGCCGAAGGGCAACCCTGCCGTGTCGTGCTCCGCCTGTACGTAGCCCGCGCCCAGCCCGAGTTCGAGCCGCCCGCCCGTGAGGGCGTCCGTCGTCGCCACCTCCCGGGCGAGCAGGGCCGGGTTCCAGAAGCCCGCGTTGAGCACGAATGTGCCCAGCCGCGGCCTCTGCGTCGCCTCGGCCGCCGCGACCAGGGCGGGGAACGGCGCGGGCATGCCCAGGTGATCGGGGACCAGGATCACGTCGTAGCCGAGTTCCTCGGCCCGACGGCACTTGGCCCGCCACTCGTCGGCCGGGGCGGGGGTCATCAGGTTGACGCCGAAGCGGAACGGGCGCGGGCTCACCGGTCGCGACAATGAACTCTCCTCATCCTCAAGGGACTTGAGTACTCGCCGCGATTCCATCACTCGTGTGCGATGGCCGCCAGCACATTCATGCGCGATGCACGCAACGCGGGCAGCAGCGCCGCCACGATGCCCACGACCGCCGAGCCGATCACCACCGCCACGATCGTGCCCCAGGGGATCGCCAACGCCGTCATGCCCTGCAACGCCAGCACCTGCTGGGTGCACACGCCCCACACCAGCCCCAGCGCGAGGCCCAGGACCGCGCCGAACACGGCGATCACCACGGACTCCAGCCGGATCATCCGGCGCAGCTGCCGCCGGGCCAGCCCGATGGCCCTGAGCAGCCCGATCTCCCGGGTCCGCTCGACCACCGACAGGGCGAGGGTGTTCACCACGCCGAGCACCGCGATGATGATCGCGAGCCCGAGCAGCGCGTAGACGAGGTAGAGCAGCACGGCGATCTGGTCGTGCACCAGCTGCTTGTAGTCGGCGATGTCCCGGACCTGCACCTGGGGATAGGGGTCGAGTGTCTCCTCCAGGTTCGCCCGCAGGTCGTCCGCGTTCGTGCCGGAGGCGGCGTTGACGTACACGGACGCGTCCTGCCCGCCCGGCGCGTACTTCTGGAGCGTGCCCAGGCCGAAGTAGATCCCGCCCTGTGCGCCGAACCCCTCGGCGGACTCCTGGTCGGTCAGGGCGCCCACCGTCAGCTCGGCCCGTCGACCGCCCTGGAACTCGACCGGGAGGGCGTTGCCGACGCGTACGCCGTGGTCCTCGGCGAAGTCCTTGTCCATGGCGAGGCGCCCGTCCGCGAGCGCGGCCGCGCTGTCGCCCTGCGCGTAGGTGATGTTGGCGACCTCGTCGAGCTCGGGTTCGTAGCCCGCGGCGGTCGTCTTGACGCGGTCGCCGTCCGGGAGGCGCACGGCGATCGTCGTGAACTGCGAGCGTACGACGAGCCCCACGCCCTCGGTGTCGCGGATCTTGTCGGTGATCTCCCGTGGGAACGGCACGAAGTTGCTGTTCTGCACCACGAAGTCGGCGCCGAGCGTCTTGTCGATCTGCTCGTCGAACGACTGGGTCATCGAGGCGCTCGCCACCGACATCCCGCCGACCAGCGCGAGGCCCACCATCAGCGCGGCCGCGGTGGCCCCGGTACGGCGCGGATTGCGCAGGGCGTTGCGCTGGCTCATCCGGCCGACGGAGCCGAACAGTGCGGGGAAGGCCCCGCCGAGGACGCGGATCACGGGGCGGACGAGCAGCGGTCCCGCGATCACGGTCGCGACGAGGGTCAGCAGGACGCCGAGCCCCAGCAGGGACGCAGCCGACGACGTCCTGGACGACACGGCACAGCCCACGAGCGCCGCCGCACCGGCCGCCCCGACCACCGAGCCCACCACCGCGCGCAGCCGCAGCGGCCGCCCGATCTCGGCGATCTCGGCGTCCGCGAGGGCCGCCATCGGCGAGACGCCCGCTGCCCGCCGGGCCGGGAGGTAGGCCGCCACGAAGGTGACGCCCAGGCCGACGACGTAGGCGGTCACCGGCGTCACCCAGCCGATGACCATCTCGGTCGCCTTGATGTTCATGCCCATCAGGCCCATCAGCTCGATGAGTCCGACGGCCAGCCCGATGCCGGCCGCGAGGCCCACCGTCGAGCCGACCAGCCCGAGCAGCATCGCCTCGGTGAGGACCGAACGCCGCACCTGGCGCCGGTCCGCGCCGAGCGCCCGCAGCAGGCCCAGCTCACGGGTGCGCTGGGCGATCAGCATCGAGAACGTGTTGACGATCAGGAACACGCCCACGAGCACGGCGACCCCGGCGAAGCCGAGCATGACGTACTTGATGATGTCGAGGAATCCGCCCAGCTGTTCGACGTCCGACTCGGCCTGCTCCTCGGCGGTGCGCAGCTCGTAGGTGCCGGCGTCGCTGCCCAGCGCGTCGGCCACGCGCCGCTTGAGCTCCGTGTCACTGACGCCCTCCGCCGCGTCGACCGAGATGCCGGTGGCCGCCTTCGGGTCGCCCAGCAGCTTCGTCTGCGCAGTCGCGGGGTCGAAGAAGACCAGTGCGGCACCGGGGTTGGTGGTGGTGAAGGTGACGATGCCGACGACCTCGACCGGGAAGGAGCCCTCCTGCCCGATGACCGTGAGGCGGTCGCCGATCCGCACGTCCTTGCTGTCGGTGGTGTCCGCGTCGATCAGCACCTGCGCATCGCCCTCGGGGGCGCGGCCGGAGGTGAGCTCCACGGGACTGCGCTCGGTCGGGTTCCAGGCGGTGCCGATCGTGGGCGCGCCGGTGGTCGGGCCCACCGACTTGCGGTCCTCGTCGGCGACGGTGAGGCCCTCCACGTCCACTTCCGCGCGGGCCGCGGCGACGCCTTGGACCCGGGCGAGGCGGTCGGCGAGCGAGGCCGGCAGGGTCAGGGTCTGCCCGGAGGGCACGGTCTCGTCGAGGGTCTCCTTCGGGGTGACGGTGACGTCGGCGGCGGTCGAGGCGAAGAGCCGGTCGAAGGTGCGGCTGACGGTGTCCGAGAAGATCAGGCTGCCCGCGACGAACGCCACGGACAGGATCACCGCCAGGGCGGAGAGCAGCAGCCGTCCCTTGTGGGCGAGGAAGCTGCGCAGGGTCGCCTTGAGCACGGGGTCAGCGCTCCTCGAGTGTCGCGGGCCCGCCGTCGAACTGGCTGCGGATCACGTCGAACCCGGGGGTCTGGGGGGTCCCCCCAGTAAAGAGGCGCATCCGCTCCAGTACGGCCTCCGCCGTGGGCCGCGCCATCTCGTCCACGATGCGCCCATCTCCCAGGAAGAGCACCAGGTCGGAGTGGGCGGCGGCGCCCGGGTCGTGGGTGACCATGACGACGGTCTGCCCCAGCTGGTCGACGGCCTCCCGCAGGAAGCCGAGCACCTCCAGGCCGGCCCGCGAGTCGAGGTTGCCGGTCGGCTCGTCCGCGAAGATCAGCTCCGGCCGGGAGGCCAGCGCGCGGGCGCAGGCGACGCGCTGCTGCTGGCCGCCGGAGAGCTGGGACGGCCGGTGCTTCAGACGGTCCCGCAGGCCCAGGGTGTCGATGACCTGGTCCAGCCACTTCTCGTCGGGCTTCTTGCCCGCGATGTCCATGGGCAGGGTGATGTTCTCGGCCGCGTTCAGGGTCGGGATCAGGTTGAACGACTGGAACATGAACCCGATCCGGTCCCGCCGCAGCCGGGTCAGCTCCCGCTCCTTCAGCCCGGTGATCTCGGTGTCGCCCAGCCACACCTGTCCCGCCGAGACGTTGTCGAGCCCCGCCAGACAGTGCATCAGCGTGGACTTCCCGGAACCCGACGGTCCCATGACCGCCGTGAAACGGCCGCGCGCGATGTCCACGTCCACCGCGTCGAGGGCGAGCACCGTCGTCTCGCCGGAGCCGTACGCCTTGGTCAGACCGCGGGCGCGGGCTGCGATCCCGTCGGCCGACGCGGGGCTCGGGGCGTGCTCCGCAGCTGCTGTGGACAAGGCCGTCTCCTCACGGACGTCACGGACTCCTCGCCCCGCCGAGCCTAATGTGATCCACCGCACACCCGGTATCCCCCCAAGGTCCCGGTCCGTCTCCGTCCCAGGTCGGGCCCCTGGTTTCGATGTAAGGGGCACCCTTCACCCCTGGGCCACCCCTTGCCGGTGCTAGCACCGGCGCGCTAGCTTCGAGGTATGGCGAAGACCCAGCTGAACGTGAGAGTGGACGAGGGCACGGCCCGCGCGGCACGCGAACGTGCCCTGGCCCGTGGCATGAGTGTCAACCGCTACATCGAAGAGCTGGTCAGAAAGGACACCGGGGAGGTCGGTCATACGTTTGTGGACGCCGCCGCCGACTTCATGAAGCAGTACGAGTCCGTCTTCGCCGAGGAGTTCGGCGCGGAGCGCGAAGGTCGTCGCTGATCCGTTGAGCAATCTGAACATCGACCTTGCCTGGCTGCTGATGCTCGCCGAGAAGAGGACGCCGGGGGACCCCCAGGTCACCGACTGGGGTGCCCTCGTCGCCGCCGTCGCCCGCCATCAGGCGGAGATCTTCGACGTCCCCGTCTACGACAGTCCGCAGGCCCGCGCCGCCGCCCTGCTCCAACTACTCATCCACGTCCCGGCCTTGGAGCGCTCCAACGCGCTGTTCGCCTCCGCGGTGGCCTACGCGTACCTGGTCGCCAGCGGCCTCAAGGTCGTCACCTCACCCGAGCAGGTGCGCGATCTGGCACGCCTGGTCAAGAGCGGTGAGGCCTCAGTCGAGGACATCGCGCGCGAACTGAGCCAGTGGAGTCTGTGATCAGACGGGCTGCTCCTCCGTCGGCCGCCACGCCGTACCCAGCACGCAGTACGAACTAGGGAGCGTCGGCCCCTTCTCCGGCATCATCACCCGCCGGTGGGGGCCGAGTTCGAACCCGGCCTCACGCAGCGTGGCGACCGGGTCGCGCGAGACATGGCAGCCGCCGCTCAGCAACGGCCACACCGTCCGGTCCAGCGCGCGCTGCGTGAGGGTCATCGCGCGCCCGCCGCCCCGGCCGTGCTCGAAGAACCGCACCACACCGCCGGGCCGCAGCACCCGCCGTACCTCACCGAGCGCCCGCGGCACGTCCCGCACGCTGCACAGCACCAGCGAGAGCACCACCGCGTCGAAGGCCTCGCTCTTGACCGGCAGCGCCTCCGCCGCGCCCGGCACCACGTCCACCGGCACCCCGGCGCGCAGCGCGGACTCCACCGCCAACTTCCGCAGCAGGCGCTCCGGTTCGATGGCGACGACCTCCGAGACCGCACTCGGATAGTGGGCGAAGTTCAGACCGTTGCCCGCGCCGATCTCGATCACCCGGCCGGACAGTCCGGTCAGCAGCCGGTCGCGGATGCCGCCCATGCCCATCCGGGTCTCGGCGTTGACGCTGATCCGTGCGTAGAAGCGGGCGAACAGCGGGTGGTGCACGGCATCGCGTGACACCTTGCCGGAGCCGGCGGACCGTAGGGCCATGGGGGACCTCCCTGGCGGGACGGGACTCACTCCCCGATTCTCCCCCCGTACGGGCCCGACGCACCCCCGCTGTCGCCGTGGCTGTCGTCCAGGCAGGCTCGGCCTCAGCCGATGAAGTCCCTGACCTGCTCGTACACGCCGTGGTCGTTGTTCATGTCGGTGTGCGAGACGCACCCGACCTCGACGTTCGTCGCGCCGCTGAGGATGGCGGTGGTGTCGGGGGTGAGCGCGTCGTCGCAGTTCGACCAGTAGCTGGCGTACGACACGCTGCCCGGGGTCTCGTCACCGGAGTTCAGGGCGGTCAGGAACGAGCTGCCGGTGTTCATCTCCGCGCAGGAGGTGTACAGCCACGCGCACCACGAGGCGGTGGAGGTGCCGTGGTTCACCCCGGCCGTCGAGACGAAGTCGTCCACGTACGACGTCCCGCCGAGGTTCTTGAGGTAGTAGCGGGAGCTGAGCGCGCCCATGGAGTGGACGACGACGTCCACCTTCGAGGCGCCGGTCCGGGCGAGCACGTTCTTGATCTCGGTCGAGAGTTGCTGGGCGGTGGTGGCGTTCGACTGGGCCCAGTCGTACGACCAGGCGTCCAGCTCGGCGGAGGTGTAGCCGTCGGCCTTGAAGTAGCCGACCCAGTCGTTCCAGCTGCTCGACGAGCTGCTCAGGCCGTGCACGAAGACGACGGGGTCGTGGGTGGCGGCGTGCGCGGGTGTGGGGGAGAGGGACAGTGACAGAAGGAGCGAAGAGGCCAAGGCCGTCAGGGCCGTGGCGATGCGACGCTTGTGGCGCTGCATGATGCCTCCTGAAACGTGTGGGGTTGTCAGGAGTGTCGAGCCGGGTCTACGCGCGCCGCATCGGTGAAATCGCCGGTCTTTACGGTTCAATTAACTCGCCAGTAACGTCATTTGTGTGGTGACTCCGGTGAACCCTCCTCCCCTCGGCCGCACTTGGCCACCGCAGCTCACGCACGCGTGGCGACAGCCGGCCGCCGCCCTTCCCGAGGGCGTCCGCGTACGGGTGCTGCGCGCCGTGTACGGCGATGTACGGGCCGCCGCCGAACTCCTCCCGCGCCTGACCGACCGCCAGGCGGCGGGCGTTGACCCGCTCCCCACCGAACCGGCCGAACTGGCCCCGGCCCTGCTGCGCGAACACCGGGCGGAGATCAGGGCGTTGCCGGACGACACGCGTCTGATCCTGCTCCTGGCCGCAGCCGACCAGTACCCGGTCCCCACCGACGCCTTCCTGCGCGCCGTCATGGCCGCCCGCCTCGACACCCGGCCCCTGGACGCCGCCGAGGCGGCCGGCGTCGCGCACGCCGGAGCGGGTGGGGTGGTGTTCCGCGACGCGTGGACACGGATCGCGGCCTACGAGACGAGCTCCCCGGCCGACCGCCGCGATGTCCACCGCCTGCTGGCCCGGGTGCTGAGCGGCGAGGGGGAGATGCCGTGGCGTTCCTGGCACCGAGGTGCGGGGGCGCCCGGTCCCAGCGGGCGGCTGGCGGTGGAACTCGGCGCCGCCGCGGGCAAGGCGGGCGATGCGGGGCGGCTTTCCCTGGCGCGGGCTCTGGCGGAGCGGGCGTCCGCGCTGTGCCCGGACCCGTCCGAGCAGGCCCGTCTGATCGCCCGGGCCGCCGCCTACGCCTGGCAGTCGGGCGACGGGGACCGGGCGCGCAGGCTGGCGGCCACCACCTCCGACGACGCTCTGACCGGGGTGCTCGCCCTTCGGGCGGGGAACGCGTCGGAGGCGTTCGACGCGTTGCTGACGGCGGTGACCTCCCTGCCCCCGGCGCGCACCGCTCCCGAGTCCGCGACGACCCCCGTCGGCAGGGTTCCCGTACCGTCGGCCGCCCCTGCCGCCCCAGGTGCTGCGCAGTGTGCCGCCCCTGCCGCCCCAGACGCTGTGCCGTCTGCCGCCATCGACGCCTCCGCCCCCGCCACGTCAGCCACAGTCGTCGCCCCCGCCCCCGCCCCCGTCCCCTCCCCCGACCCCGCCGCCCACCTCCTGGCCCGAGCCACCGAAGCCGCCATCTACACCGGAGACGTACGACGCCTGCGAGACGCCGCCCGCGTCGCCGATCGACTCGGTGTCGTGCCGCCCGGCACGTTGAGCGGGCTCGTGGCCGCCTTCGACGGACGGTACGAGGATGCGCGCGCTCTGCTGAAGGAGGCGGCCGGGCGGTGCGGGCCCGGGGGTGATCCCACCGTCCTCCTCCACGCCGGGATCGCCGGGCTGCTCCTCGGCGACCACACCCGGGCGGCCACCGCGACCCTCCGTGCGGCCGCCTCCGCCCGGGCCCGGGGCACGCCGGTGACCGTGGCGCAGGCGATGGAGTTCCGTGCGTACGCCGACCTGTGGACCGGGCGCCCCAGAGCCGGCGAGGCCGCTGCGACGGACGCGCTGTGGCAGGCCCACGCCACAGGTCAGGACAACGGCGCCTGTCATCTGCAGGCCGCCCTCGCCATGTTCGCGGCGCTCACCGGAGACGCGGACGTCTGCCGCGAGCGTGCCGCGACCGCACGGTCGTACGCCCTCGCGCGCGGCCTGGGTCTGCCCGCCGCCCTCGCCCAGTGGGCCCTCGCCTTCCTCGACCTGAGCATCGGTAACTTCGCCGCCGCGGCCGCCCGACTGCGCGCCCTGGCCGCATTCGGCCCCGGTCACGGCCACCGGGCCATCCGCCACCTGGCCACCCCGCACTACGTCGAGGCCGCCGTCCGCACCGGCGACACCCGCGTGGCCCGCGTCGCGCACGCCGACTACCACCGTTGGGCGAGCACCGTGCGCAGCCCCGACGACCTCGCCCTCAGCGCCCGCTGTCGCGCCCTGCTCGCGCCTGGCGAGGAAGCGGTGGACCACTACCGCACGGCCCTCGACCTGCACTCCCACGGCACCCGCGACTTCGAACGGGCCCGCACGGAGCTGCTGTTCGGCAGTGCCCTGCGCCGACTGCGCCGCCGTACGGAGGCACGCGACCGCCTGCACAGCGCGCTGGAGGCGTTCGACTCCTTCGGCGCCCCGCACTGCGCGGACCAGGCCCGCACCGAGCTCCGTGCCCTGGGCACCCCGGCCGGCGCCGCGCGCCCCGGCCCCAACGCCCCGGCCGGCCGCCTGACAGCCCAACAGCTCCTGGTCGCCCGTATGGCCGCCGAGGGCGCCACCAACCGGGAGATCGCCGCTCGCCTGGCCCTGAGCCCGCGCACGATCGACCACCACCTGCGCGGCGTCTTCACCCGCCTGGGAATCCGCTCGCGCATCGAATTGGTGCGGATCGTCGCGGAGAGGGACGAGAGCGACGAGAGCGAGGCCGGCTAGGCCCCGGTAAAGGCGCGGGCGAACCCGGCGAGATTCCGCGGGCAGGCCCAGATCTCCGCTTCCCGGGCGGCGTCCCCCTCCGGGTGGGCCAGCATGTCCAGGACGTGCCGAAAGTTGTCCAGCTCGTCATCGTCCTGGAAGTCGTCACACGGATGCTCGTCATGGGCGCAGGGCGTCTGCCCAAGAGCCTGCTCGACGGCACCCATCGCCTTCAGCACATGAGCCTCGGCTTCCGCGTCCGGGTAGGCGTAGATCACGTATGGGCCTATGAGCACCAGTCCGAGGGTCCACAGCGCCGTGTCCGGCCCGTCCGCCGCCACGCTCGCCTCAAGGTTCCTCGCGCACTCCAGTACTTTCGCCGGCGCATCGCCCAGGTAGTAGCCGTGCCGAATCTCGTCCCACTCGCCGATCAGGACGTCCCACTCGGCGACCGCGTCTGCATTGACCATGATCAGAGGATGGCACGAGGGTCTGACATCGTCGCCGGCGTCACCCCTGGGCATGCCTCAGGGCGCCGCCCGCCCCCGAAACCCCTCCGCGTCCCACGTCCCGAACAACCGCGGCGCGAGCCAACCCGGCGCCGCGACACGGAAGTCGGCAGGCGCGAGCGCCCCCGCACCGGCCGGTACCGCGCCCAGCAGCGGCGCCCCCGCCACGTCCGGCAGATCCGCGACATTGCAACGCGACGCCAGATCCGGTGCCTCGGGCCAGCTGCCGATCACCACGCCCAGCAAGTCGAGCCGCCGACCGCGCAGTTCACGCGCCGTCAGTTCCGTCGTGTTCAGCGTGCCGAGGCCTGCCGACGCGACCACCAGGACGGGCGCCGACATCAGCTCGGCCGCGTCCGCCAGCGTGCCGCCCGCCTCGTCGAAACGGACGAGCAGCCCGCCCGCCCCCTCCACCAGCACCAGGTCGTGCTCGGCGGCCAGCTTGGCGGCGGCCTCGGCGATCTCGTGCGGCCGGACCGGAGGGCGGCCTGCCCGGCGCGCGGCCGTCGCTGGGGCCAACGGCTCCGGATAGCGGGCGACTTCCGCGATCGTCACCGTGCCCGCGAGCCGCGCGACCTCCGCCGCGTCGCCGCGCTCGTCCGCCGTGACGCCCGTCTGCGCGGCCTTCAGCACCGCCACCGACCGGCCCGCCGCCACCGCAGCCGCGGCGACTGCGGCCGTCGTGACCGTCTTGCCGACCTCCGTGCCCGTGCCCGTGATCACCAGTACCGGCATGTCAGCCCTCCCGCGCAGCCGCACACACCGCGCGGGCGATCCGTGCCACGTCCGCGTCGCCCGTGACGTACGGCGGCATCGTGTAGATGAGATCGCGGAAGGGCCGCAGCCACACGCCCTCGCGCACAGCGGCCGCCGTCGCCGCCTCCATGTCCACCGGGTGATCCAGCTGGACGACTCCGATGGCACCGAGCACGCGTACGTCCCGCACACCAGGGAGCTCCAGGGCCGGGGCCAGTCCGTCCCGCAGCCCCGACTCGATCCGCTTGACCTCGGCCGACCAGTCCTGGCCGAGCAGCAGCTCGATCGAGGCGCAGGCGACCGCGGCCGCCAGCGGATTGCCCATGAAGGTGGGGCCGTGAGCCAGCACCGGCACCTCGCCCCGCGAGATCCCGTCGGCCACGCGCGAGGTGCACAAGGTGGCGGCCATCGTCAGGTATCCGCCGGTCAGCGCCTTGCCCACGCACATCACGTCCGGCGTCACCGCCGCGTGGTCCGCCGCGAACAGCGCGCCCGTGCGCCCGAACCCGGTCGCGATCTCGTCGAACACCAGCAGCACGTCGTGCGCCTCGCACGCCTCTCGCAGCACCCGCAGATACGCGGGGGAGTGGAACCGCATCCCGCCCGCGCCCTGCACGACCGGCTCGACGATCACCGCGGCCAGTTCGTCGGCATGCCGCTCGATCAGCGACCGCAGCTGGTCGGCGTACGACTCCTCGTACTCCGTCGGCGGCGGGTCCGCGAACACCTGGCGCGGGAGCACGCCGGTCCACAGCTCGTGCATCCCGCCCTCGGGATCGCACACCGACATCGGTTGCCAGGTGTCGCCGTGGTAGCCGCCACGCCAGGTCAGCAGCCGCTGCTTGCCGGGGCGGCCCAGCGAACGCCAGTACTGCAGGCACATCTTGACCGCGACCTCGACCGACACCGACCCGGAGTCGGCGAGGAACACATGCTCCAGGCCTTCGGGTGACATGTCGACAAGGAGCTTCGCCAGGCGTACGGCGGGCTCGTGCGTGAGCCCGCCGAACATGACATGGCTCATGCGCGACAGCTGCTCGCGCGCGGCCTCGTTGAGCACCGGGTGGTTGTAGCCGTGGATCGCCGACCACCAGGACGACATCCCGTCGACCAGCTCGCCCGAGCCGTCCGCCAGCTTCAGCCGCACCCCGCCGGCCGACTCCACGACCAGCGGCTCGACGCGGCCGGGCATGGGGCCGTACGGATGCCAGACGTGCCGCCGGTCGAGCTCCAGCAGCTCGGGCACGGTCAGGTCGGGCACGGGGCGCAGGTCAGGCATTGGGCGCGAGGTCCGTGCCGGCGCCCCGGCGGCGTACGGCGACCAGGTCGGTGCGCGGTTCGGTGGAGACCGGCGCCGCAGCGGCCGTACCGCACACACCGCCGCCCTCGTGCGACCCGCACCCGGCGCTTTGATGCCCACCGCACCCGGCGCTCTCCGGGGACTCGCAGCCCGCGCTCTCGTGCGAACCGCAGCCGCCCCCGGCCGCCGCAGCCCGGTGCTCCGGCAGCGTCACCTGGTCGGCACCCTCCACCTCGAACCCGGCGTCCGCGATCATCTCCAGGTCGGCCTTGCCCGCCTGGCCCTCGCTGGTGAGGTAGTCACCGAGGAAGATCGAGTTGGCCAGGTGCAGGGCGAGCGGCTGCATCGAGCGCAGATGCACCTCGCGGCCGCCGGCGATGCGCACCTCGACGTCGGGGCAGACGAAGCGCACCATGGCCAGGATCCGCAGACAGCGCTGCGGGGTGAGGTTCCACTCCTTGGCCAGCGGGGTGCCCTCGAACGGGATCAGGAAGTTGACCGGCACCGAGTCCGGGTCCAGCTCGCGCAGCGCGTAGACGACGTCGACCAGGTCCTCGTCGCTCTCGCCCATGCCGGCGATGAGGCCGGAGCAGGCGGACAGGCCGGCCGCGTGCGCCTTCTGCACGGTGTCGACACGGTCGGCGTAGGTATGCGTGGTCGTGATGTCCGCGTATGTGCCCTCGGAGGTGTTGAGGTTGTGGTTGTACGCGTCCGCACCCGCCTCGCGCAGCCGCTCCGCCTGGCCGTCGGACAGCAGGCCGAGACAGGCGCACACCTCGACGCCCTCGTTCTGGTCCTTGATCGCCTTGATGGTGTCGGAGACCCGGTCCACGTCACGGTCGGTCGGGCCGCGCCCGGACGCCACCAGACAGACCCGCTTGGCGCCACCCGCCAAACCGGCGGCCGCGGCCTGGGAGGCCTCGTCCGGCTTGAGCCAGGTGTACTTGAGGATGCCGGCGGTCGAGCCGAGCCGCTGGGAACAGTAGGAGCAGTCCTCCGGGCACAGGCCCGACTTGAGGTTGACGAGATAGTTGAGTTTCACCCGTCGGCCGAACCACTGCCGGCGTACCTTGCCGGCCGCGGCCACCACATCGAGCAGGTCGTCGTCGGAAGTGGCGAGGACGGCCAAGGCTTCCTCGCGGGTCGGCAGCTCGCGCCGAAGCCCCTTGTCCACCAGCGTGTTCAGCAGGTCCATGGGAGCTGATCCTTACGTACGGAGGGCCTCCGAGCCAAGGAGAGTTTGCACAACCCTGTCACTTCGATGTGTGGGTATTGCCACACCGTGGGTGGTCGGCCGGGCGACTAGTGTCTGTGCACTGCCTACAAAAGCCCGGAGGAGTCATGGCGTTCGGCTGGATCGACGAGCAGGCGGAGCTGCGCCGCCGCGCCGGACTCGTACGGACCCTGCGCCCCCGCCCCGCCGACTCCCCGCTCCTCGACCTAGCGAGCAACGACTACCTGGGCCTGGCCCATCACCCCGAGGTGACCGAGGGCGCGGCGCGGGCCGCGCGGACGTGGGGCGGCGGGGCGACCGGGTCCCGGCTCGTCACGGGCACGACGGAGCTGCACGCCGAGCTGGAGCGCGAGCTGGCCGACTTCTGCGGCTTCGAGGCGGCGCTGGTCTTCTCCTCCGGCTACGCGGCCAACCTCGCCGCGGTCACGGCGCTGGCGCCGAACGGCTCGCTCATCGTCTCGGACGCGGGCAACCACGCCTCGCTGATCGACGGCTGCCGGCTCGCGCGTGGCACCACACAGGTCGTCGCGCACGCCGAACCGGACGCCGTGCGCAAGGCGCTCCAGACGCACGACGGGTCGGCCGTCGTCGTGTCCGACACCGTCTTCTCGGTCGACGGCGACGCCGCCCCGCTGGGCGGGCTTGCCGAGGCGTGCCGGGAACACGGCGCGGGGCTGGTCGTCGACGACGCCCACGGCCTCGGCGTGCTCGGCGACGGCGGCCGCGGCGCCCCGCACGCGGCGGGGCTCGCGGGCGCCGACGACGTCGTCGTGACGGTCACGCTGTCCAAGTCGCTCGGCAGTCAGGGCGGAGCCGTCCTCGGCCCCGCCCGGGTGATCGACCACCTGGTCAACGCGGCCAGGACGTTCATCTTCGACACGGGCCTCGCCCCCGCGGCGGTGGGCGCGGCCCTGGCGGCACTGAGACTGCTGCGCCGCGAGCCGGAGCGTGCGGCGCGGGCGCGCACGGTGGCGGACGAACTGCACACCCGGCTGACGGCCGCGGGCCTGCAAGCCGTACGTCCGGACGCCGCGGTCGTCTCCGTGCGCGCGCCGTCCCCCGAAGAGGCCGTGCTCTGGGCGGCCGAGTGCCGTGCGGCAGGCCTCGCCGTGGGCTGCTTCCGTCCTCCTTCCGTCCCCGACGGCATCTCACGGCTGAGGCTGACCGCCCGAGCGGACCTCTCCGAGGGGCAGATCGAACGCGCTGTACGGGTCATCGGCGAGACACGACCATGAGTCGGCGTGACACGGCCCTGCCGCCGCACCTGGCGTAACTGATCAGAGTCGGTCAGAACTGATCGGAGCGGTCAGGACTGGAGCGCGGCCGTGAAGCCCGCCCAGCTCTCGGGGGAGAAGAGCAGCGCGGGTCCGGCCGGGTCCTTGGAGTCGCGCACGGCGAGCAGTCCGATCCAGGGACCGGAGTGCGGCCGTGCCGTCTCGACGCAGTTGTTCGCTCCGGTGCTGTAGCTGCTGCGCAGCCATCGTGCACCGAGCAGATCGGTACTTGAAGTCACGTTCCGAGGCAGTGCTGTCATGGTGCCTCCTTACGCGCCGCCACCCAGCGCGGCGATGTAATCCATCGATTCCTCGGGCGAAAGGGCGTGGATCCGAAGGGCGTTGAAGGCCTCCGTGTAGGCCTGGAGGTCTTCTTTCCGTTCGAGGTAGAGGCTACTCGTCAAGTGGTCGAGAACAACCACATCCAGATCAGAAGTGCGCGAAAATGAGAAGATAACGAAAGGCCCGGTGATGCCGATATGCTCGCCGGCCGCGAACGGCAGGACCTGCAGCCTGACTTGGGGCAGCCGCGCCGCCTCCACCAGCCGCCTCAGCTGCCGCGCCATCACCTCGGGCCCGCCGATCTCCCGGCGCAACACCGCCTCGTCGAGCACCGCGCTCAGTTGCAACGGCGGATCGGCGTGCAGCACGTCCTGCCTGGCCAGACGGACCGCGACCAGCGCGTCGAGCCGTTCGTCGGCGGCCTGGTCGAGCCCGCCCACCGCGGCCCGCGTCACAGCCCGGGCGTACTCGGGCGTCTGCAGCAGCCCGGGCACCACGGAGGTCTCCAGCGTGCGCATCGCGCTCGCCTGGGACTCCAGGCTGATGAAGTCCCGGTACGTCGGCGGCAGCACTCCGCGGTACGCGTGCCACCAGTGATGCCGCCCGCCACCCTCGTCGGACCCCGCCAACACCACGAGCAATTCCCGCAGTTGGGAATCCTGTACGCCGTATGCGTCCAGCAGTAACCGCACATCGGCCGGTTTCACCCCACTGGCGCCGGTCTCGATACGGCTCACCTTGGACTGGTGCCAGCCCACCAGCCGGGCCGCCTCACCACTGGTGAGCCCTGCACCGGTGCGCAACGCACGCAGTTCCGCGCCCAGTTTCCGGCGGCGCACCGCGGGACCGTGCTGCATGGGAAACTCCTTACTCCAACCGAGCCGCCCAAATACGGTCTGCCGTCGCAGAGTTCACCGCTTCGAGCGACAGATATATGCATATCTCGGTGGATCGGCACCCTGACGGCCCTGGTAATGGCAGTCTGGCGACGAAGCACCAGTCCGGGACCGTACTCGAACCATCCGCTCCGTGTCGGACTGCGGTCCCGTTGGGAAAGGGACGACGTCGCCATGGCAGATCACCTGGAAGCATCCGTCACTCTGCCGAGCGATCCCGCCTCGGTCTCCGCGGCCCGGACCTATGTGGTCACCACCCTCGCGGAGTGGGGACTGCCACCGGACACGGAGGCGGCCGACACCATCCGGCTGATCGTCTCCGAACTCACCACCAACGCCGTACAGCACACCCTCGGGCAGTCACCCACCTTCACGGTGGACCTCGAGCTCGACCGTGACGAACACCTGCGCATCGGAGTCACCGACAGCCATCCGCGGTTCCCCAAGCGGCTGCCGGCCGCCGTCCAGCAGGACAACGGCCGCGGCCTGGTCATCATCCGCTGGCTGACCGCGGAGTGCGGCGGCAAGCTGAGGGTGCGGCCGACCCGCGAGGGCGGCAAGACCGTCTCCATCGAACTGCCGTGGACCGCGGCCGCGGAACCGGTGCCGGCTGCGGGACAGCAGGAACCATGACCCTCAGGGGTGCGGCTGCCCTGCGCGTCCGAACGTGCCGCGCAGCAGCGCCCGGAAAGCGTCCGCCGCGGGAGCCACCTCGTCACTTCGGAAAGCGACCGAGATCGTACGGCGCAGCTCGCCGCCCTCCAGCGCCCGCACCCCGACCGGAGTGACCGACGTGCGCGCCACCATCTCCGGTACGACCGCGACCCCCAGCCCCGCACTGGCCAGCGCGCACACCAGGAGGTACCCCGGCGTCGGGACCCGTACCGAGGGCGTGGCGCCGGCCCCGGCCAGCACCGCCTCGACCGCCCGCCGGGCCGGAGCGTCCGGCGCCATGCTGATCAGGGGTTGCCCGGCGAGCTCGGCCAGCGGCAGCCGTGCGGCGCCGCTGGTGAGGACGTGGCCCGGAGCGGACACCAGGACCAGTTCCTCGACCAGGATCGGCTCGATGCCGACGGAGGACGGCAGGGGGACCGGATCGCCGGGTGCGTAGGCGTGCGTCAGCGCCAGATCGACCTCACCGGCCGCCACGGCGGCGACGCCGGCCGACGGTTCGTAGTCGGCGACCGTCAGCTCCACATCCGGATGCGCCCGGTGGAAGGCGCTGAGGGCCGGGGGCAGCAGATGGATGCCCGCGGTCTGGAAGGTGCCGAGCCGGAGGGTCCCGCCCGACAGGCCGGTCAGCCGGGCCAGTTCATGCCGGGCCCGGTCGAGTTCGTCCAGCACCCGTCGCGCCCGGGCCACCAGCAACTCGCCCGCACCCGTCAGCCGCGCCCCGCGGTGGTGCCGTACCAGAAGGGCGGTGCCCGCCTCGCGCTCCAGCTTGGCCAGCTGCTGGGAGAGCGCGGGCGTGGTGTAGCCGAGCCGCTCGGCGGCCCGGGTGATCGAACCCGCCTCGGCGACCGCCACCAGGGCGGCGAGGCGGGTCGGGTCGTACATGGCGGGGTCCCTTCGAGCGAGGCGCCGAGCGGCAGGGCGGCGGCGCTGCCTAAAGCATTGCTTAAGGACTCCCCAGGATATTCGACATACCTGCTGAAGGCTTCCGCGCGGCAGGCTGGCCGCATGGACGCTCAGCTCATCGCCTTCACCGGGGTCTCCGCCGGCCTGATCGCCATGCCCGGGGCCGACTTCACCGTCGTCGTACGCAACGCCCTCGTCTCCCGCCGGGCCGGCATCGCCTGCGCGCTCGGGATCGGGGCCGGGCTGCTGGTCCATGTGGCGCTGGCGGTGGTGGGAGTCGCCGCGGTCCTGACCGCCGTACCGGCGCTGTTTCGCGCGCTCCAAGTGGTGGGCGGTGTCTATGTGCTCTATCTGGGCGTCCAGACGCTACGGCAGCGGCGCACCGACGTGATGGACGAGCGCGAGGTTTCCACCGCGCGACCGCTGCGGCAGGGCTTCGTCACCAACGCCCTCAACCCGAAGGCGTCCCTCACGTTCCTCAGCGTGCTGCCTCAGTTCGTGCCCGCGGGCGCTCCGGCACTGCCCCGGACACTGCTGCTCGCCCTGATCGTGCTCGCGATCGCCCTGGTGTGGTTCCAGGTGGTCGCCCTGCTGGTGGACCGGCTCGGCAGGTGGCTGCGCCGGCCGCGCGCCGCCCGGGCCGTCACGACCGTCACCGGCGCCGCGCTGACGGCCTTCGGCGCGGCACTCCTCGCCGGGCCGCTGCTCGCCGTCTGAGAGCCTTTCCGGCACCCCGCCCTCAGTCCGGGGCCCCGGGGGCGGTGACGGCGCGTCAGACAGCCGTCACCGCCTCCGGGGAGGTCACTTGACCCGGCCGTACCAGACGCTCCTGGTCCAGATCTTCTGCAGCCGCACGACGTCCCCGCTCTTGGGGGAGTGCCAGATCTTTCCCTTCCCGGCGTAGATGCCGACGTGGTAGACGTTCGACCCCGAGTGGAAGAACACCAGGTCTCCGGCCTTGCGGTTGCCGGCGGAGATGTGGCGGGTCTTGTTGTACTGCTGGGCCGCCGTACGGGGCAGCTTCTTGCCCGCTTTTTTGTACGAATACAGCGTGAGCCCGGAGCAGTCGAACCGGTGCGGGCCCGTGGCGCCCCACCTGTACGGCGAGCCCTTCTTGGAGGCCGCGACCTGAAGTGCCTTCGTCGCCGGTGTGGCTGCCTCTGCCTCGGGGGCGAAGCCGGGCGCGACGATCGAGCCGCCCACTGCGGCGATGGTGAGGGCCGAGGCCGTACTGGCCCGGACCATGAGCGACGGGACACGATTGAGCGCAGTCATGCGCAACCCTTCGTCAGCCGCCTGTGAAGGATGACCTGTCGGATTCGGGCTGGCGAAGTTGCCCGGCCGCGTTGCCACGGCTTCACCCCAAGGGTTGCTCGGATCGAACGAACGTCCGCTCCGGCGACCCGTCTTGCTTGGGTCCTCCACTCCTGCCGATCCACTCCTGTCGACCGGTCATCCGGGCGGCGGCAGGACTCGGCGTCCGCCCGGATCGCCCCGCCGTTGTGGCGGGGGCTTGTCGTCAGACAGGGATCTTGACGCACGAATGAACGAAATAACCAACGGAACCGGGGATTTGTGGTGTTACTCACCACTCGCCCGTTCGGGTGGACACCCCCTTGTCCGACTGGGTGTCCAGGTGCCCGGCGAGCCCCGGACCAGCGATGGAGCGTCCCATTCCGCCTTGTGGCCATGCCTGTTGCGCAACCTTGGAGGGTGCGCAATTGGACAGGTTAATACGCCGAAAGGGGGTACGCCTTTTGGTCGGTTTCAGCTCCCTTCCGGACGCCTCGTCAGCGGGCCGGGGCGTCCGGAACCGGTCTGTACGGGTCGTCAACTGTCGGAGCGCGGCGGCACCGTGACGCGAGCCGTGCGGCGTTCCCCGTCCAGCACGCGCAGCGCACGCGCCAGCGTGGGGGCGTGCAGCTCGTTCTCGCCCCGCTGGTGCATCAGCGCCAGCGCGTCCCGCAGTGCGGTCGCCTTGCCGACCAGCGCCTGGGCGGCGCGCAGTCCGCGGTAGGTGTCGCCGTGCTGTGCCGGGTTGATACGGCCGAGCAGGTCCACCACATCGAGGTAACTGTCTATCAACTCGCCCTCCGCGCGGGTCAGCGCGGGCAGGGGCGGCAACTCGGGTGGAAGCACCGGCCGATCACCGCCCCGTCGGCGGGGCGAGGGTGGCCTTGCGGCTGGGGATGATCCGGTCCACCAGCCCGTATTCCACCGCCTCTTGGGCGGTCAGGATCTTGTCCCGCTCGATGTCCTCGGTCACCTGCTCGCGGCTGCGCCCGGTGTGCCGGGCGAGCAGCTCCTCCAGACGGGTCCGAACGCGCGTCAGTTCGTCGGCCTGGATGGCCAGATCGCTCGCCTGGCCCTCGATCGGCTCGGGCAGCCCCGGCTGATGGATCACCATCCGGGCCCCCGGCAGCGCGAATCGCTTCCCCGCGGTCCCCGCGCCCAGCAGCACCGCGGCGGCCGACCCGGCCTGGCCCAGGCAGATCGTCTCCACGTCACAGGTGACGTACTGCATCGTGTCGTAGATGGCCGTCATGGCGCTGAACGAGCCGCCGGGCGAGTTGATGTAGAGCGAGATGTCCCGGTCGGGGTCCTTGTGCTCCAGGTACATGAACTGCGCCATCACGTCGTTCGCCGAGATCTCGTCGACCTGCGTGCCGAGGAAGACGATCCGCTCCTCCAGCAGCTTCGAGTACGGGTCCTGCGTCCTGGTGCCGAAACTCGTGCGCTCGGTGAACTCGGGCAGCACATGGCGGGCGGTCGGTCGGGTCATGGCTCACGCTCCCTTGCCGGGGTGTCTGTAAAAAATGTACAGGACGTACATGACGTAATGTGGGGAGCATGTCCTACGAGATTCCGGTGACGCAAGCCAGGGCTGAGCTCGCCGATCTGATCAATCGCGTGGTGTACGGCGGTGAACGCGTCGTCGTGACGCGCCACGGAAAGCCCCTCGTCGCCCTTGTCTCCGCCTCTGACCTCGAACGACTTCAGAAGCTCGGGGAGCCGGTAGAGCTCGCCGAGGAGCAGGTCGTCAGCGCTGTCTCCAGCGTCCGCGAAGTGGCGTCCGCTCCCCGCGAACGGCAGCGGTTCGGAATCGCGGCCGAGCATCGGGGGGCGGGTCCCTCGTAAGGCGGCTTTCGCACTTCCGGAGACGAAAAAAGACCGTGCCCCCCGTCCGCTGCAGCGGGGGTGCACGGTCGTTTCGGTAGGGCCGGGGGTCAGCCGAGGGTGGCCAGTTCCCTCTCGGGCGCGGGCTCATCGGCCTTCGGGCGTGCCTTGAGCACGCTCCCGAGCAGTACGGCTCCCAGGCCCAGCGCCGCCCACCAGGTCAGCGTCAGGGCCGGGCCCGTCGCCGCCGCGCCGTCGAAGTACGACACGGAGCGCAGCAGGGTGGCGCCCGCGCCCGGCGGCAGCCACTGGCCGATCGCGCCCGCCGGCTCGGGCAGCAACTGGGGTGCCGAGGAGGCGCCGGAGAAGGGGTTGCCGAACAGCATCACCACGGCCGCCACGATCCCGCCCCCGGCGGGGCCCATGAGGGCGGCCAGTCCCGCCACGCCACCGCTCACGGCCAGGGTCGCCAGGCCCAGTACCCCTGCCTCGGCCCACCAGTCGCCGGTGAGGACCCCCAGCCAGCTGTGCGCGACCGCGGCCGCGGCCAGGCCGACCAGGGCGGCGGCGCCGATCAGGGCGGTCACGGCGCGCAGGCCGCGCAGTCCGAGCAGGGTCACCATCATGCCCGCCGCCATGCCGGCGAGCGCCAGCGGCAGCACGCTCGAGGTCAGGGCCGCGCCGCGCGGGTCCTTCTCGGGGGCGGGCACGACGTCGACCGTCCTGACCTGGCTGCCGGTGGCCGCCGCCTGCTGCGCCACCGCCTGCTGGAGCGTCTGGGCGACGACCGGGCTCGCCGCCGACGCGGTCAGCAGTTCGGGGCCCTGGGCGGTGACGACGATCGCGCCGTATACGGTCCGGTCCTCGATGGCGTCCCGGGCAGCGGCCTCGTCGGCGTAGCGGTGGATCTCGAACGCGCCCTCGTGCCGGCTCAGCTGCTTCTCCACCTGGGCCGTGGCGGCGGCCGGACCTGTCACGCCGAGCGGCAGGTCGCGGGGGGCCGTGCGGGCGGCGGGCCAGGTGAAGGCCCACAGGGCGAGGGCGGCGAGGGCGGGGACGAGGACGACGACCGCGATCAGGCGGCGGGTGGACATGGGAACTCCCTGAGGGCCGGTTAAAAAGAAGGATCGTTCGTTTTAGATGTGTCGCCACCGTCCCGCGCATGCGGCTCCTTGTCAAGAAGGAATGTTCGTTTTACTTTGTTGCCATGGCCCGCGTATCCCAGGCACACCTCGACGCCCGCCGCCGGCAGATCCTCGACGGCGCCGCCCGCTGCTTCGCCCGCAACGGGTTCCACGCCACGTCCATGCAGGACGTGCTGAAGGAGGTCGACCTGTCGGCCGGGGCCGTGTACCGCTACTTCAGCGGCAAGGAGGAGCTCATCGTCGCGATCGTCGGCGAAGTGCTCGGCCAGGTCCGCGAGGGCTTCGAGGAGGCGACCCGCAACAGCCCGCCCCCGCCTCCGGACCTCCTGGTGTCGTCGGTCATGAGTCGCGTCCTCGCCACCAAGGAGTCCGTGACCGTGGATGGGCGGCCCGCGTTCCCCCGGCTGGTCATCCAGGTGTGGACGGAGACGCTCCGCAACGACGAGCTCGCGGCCCTCCTGCGCGAGGGCTACGGCACCGTGCAGGAGACCTGGACGCGGATCGTCCAGGCGTACCAGGACGCGGGGATGATGCGGTCGGACGTGAACCCGGACCACGTGGCCCGCACGATGATGGCCGCCGCGATGGGCTTCCTCGCACAGCAGGCCCTGTTCGGGCCCGCGCCGGTCGAGGTCCTCCGGGACGGTCTACGGGCGCTGATGAGCGTGCAGGATCACAGCTCGGTTAACTTGCTTGAAACTCGGTCCAACTAGCCTGCCGATCCACGCCACCAGGGACTTTGCCCGGCGGCTGAGGCAACCGGACCCCGCACGGTCCGGAGCGAGGACTGTGAGGTGGGACGTGCAACTGACCCCGCACGAGCAAGAGAGGCTGCTCATCCACGTGGCGGCCGACGTGGCCGAGAAGCGCCGGGCCCGCGGGCTCAAGCTGAACCACCCCGAGGCCGTCGCCCTCATCACGTCGCACATCCTCGAGGGCGCCCGTGACGGCCGTACGGTCGCCGAGCTCATGGCCTCCGGACGCAAGCTGCTCACGCGGGACGACGTCATGGAGGGCATCCCCGAGATGATCCACGACGTCCAGGTCGAGGCGACCTTCCCGGACGGCACCAAGCTCGTCACCGTCCACGACCCGATCGTCTGAAGGGGGCCTCGATGATTCCCGGAGAGATCCTGTTCGCCGACGGCCCGATTGCCTACAACGAGGGTCGTGAGGTCACCCGGCTGACCGTCCTCAACTCCGCCGACCGGCCCGTCCAGGTCGGCTCCCACTACCACTTCGCCGAGGCCAACCCCGGCCTGGACTTCGACCGCGCCGCGGCCCGCGGCAAGCGGCTGAACATCGCCGCCGGCACCGCCGTGCGCTTCGAGCCCGGGATCCCCGTCGACGTCGAACTCGTCCCGCTCACCGGCGCCCGTGTGGTGCCCGGACTGCGCGGGGAGACCGGAGGTGCCCTCGATGCCTGAGATCTCCCGTGCCGCGTACGCCGACCTGTTCGGCCCGACCGCCGGCGACCGCATCCGGCTCGCCGACACCGATCTGCTGGTCGAGATCGAGGAGGACCGCTGCGGCGGTCCCGGGCTCGCCGGTGACGAGGCCGTCTTCGGCGGCGGCAAGGTCATCCGCGAATCCATGGGCCAGTCGCGTGCTACGCGCGCAGACGGCACCCCCGACACCGTCATCACGGGCGTCGTGATCATCGACCACTGGGGCATCGTCAAGGCCGACGTCGGCATCCGCGACGGCCGGATCACCGGCATAGGCAAGGCGGGCAACCCCGACACGATGGACGGGGTGCACCCGGACCTCGTCATCGGCCCCGAGACCGAGATCATCGCGGGCAACGGGCGGATCCTCACGGCCGGCGCCATCGACGCGCACGTCCACTTCATCTGCCCCCAGATCGCCGACGAGGCGCTCGCTGCCGGCGTCACCACGCTGATCGGCGGCGGCACCGGACCCGCCGAGGGCTCGAAGGCGACCACGGTCACGCCTGGCCCCTGGCATCTGGCCCGGATGCTGGAGGCGATGGAGGCGCACCCCGTCAACTTCGGCCTGCTGGGCAAGGGCAACACCGTCTCCCACGAGGCGATGCTGTCCCAGATCCGCGGCGGCGCGCTCGGCCTCAAGCTGCACGAGGACTGGGGCTCCACCCCGGCCGTCATCGACGCCTCGCTGACCGTCGCCGACCGGACCGGCATCCAGGTCGCGATCCACACGGACACGCTGAACGAGGCCGGTTTCGTGGGCGACACGCTCGCTGCGATCGCCGGACGCGGCATCCACGCATACCACACCGAGGGTGCGGGCGGCGGGCACGCGCCGGACATCATGACCGTGGTCTCCGAGCCGCACGTGCTGCCGAGCTCGACGAACCCGACGCGGCCGTTCACCGTCAACACCGCCGAGGAACACCTCGACATGCTGATGGTGTGCCACCACCTCAACCCGGCGGTGCCGGAGGACCTCGCCTTCGCGGAGTCCCGCATCCGCCCCTCGACGATCGGCGCGGAGGACATCCTCCACGACCTCGGCGCGATCTCGATCATCTCGTCCGATGCCCAGGCCATGGGCCGAGTCGGTGAGGTCGTCATGCGGACCTGGCAGACCGCCCATGTCATGAAGCGGCGGCGGGGCGCGCTGCCCGGGGACGGGCGCGCGGACAACCACCGGGTGCGGCGGTACGTCGCCAAGTACACGATCAACCCGGCGGTCGCCCAGGGGCTTTCCCACGAGGTCGGCTCCGTCGAGACCGGCAAGCTCGCCGACCTGGTGCTGTGGGAGCCGGCGTTCTTCGGCGTCAAGCCGCACCTCGTCATCAAGGGCGGGCAGATCGCGTACGCGCAGATGGGCGACGCCAACGCGTCCATACCGACCCCGCAGCCGATCCTGCCCCGCCCGATGTTCGGCGCGATCGGACGGGCTCCTGCCTCGAACTCCGTCAACTTCGTGGCGCCGCTCGCCCTCGAGGACGGGCTCGCGGAGCGGCTTCGGCTCGGGAAGAAGTTCGTGGCCATCGAGTCGACGCGCGGAGTCACCAAGGCCGACATGCGTCAGAACGACGCGCGGCCCGAGGTGCGGGTGGACCCCGACAGCTTCGCCGTGCACATCGACGGGGAGCTGGTGGAGGCCACGCCTGCCGCCGAACTGCCCATGGCCCAGCGCTACTTCCTGTTCTGAGGGCTGGGTTGTCGATGTCACGGGCAGCACTTCTCGTCCTGGCCGACGGCCGCTTTCCCGCCGGGGGGCATGCGCACTCCGGCGGGGCGGAGGAGGCCGTCAAGGCGGGGCGGATCACGGGGGCCGCGAGCCTGGAGGACTTCTGCCGGGGGCGGCTGCACACGGCGGGGCTGGTCGCGGCCTCGCTCGCCGCGGCAGCCGCGCTCGGCGTCGATGCGGTGGCCTTGGACGAGGCCGCCGATGCCCGTACCCCGTCGCCCGCGTTGCGGCTTGCCGCGCGGAAGCTGGGGCGGCAGTTGATGCGGGCCGCCCGGGCGACGTGGCCGTCTCAGGAGCTGGACGACCTTGCTCGGCGTTTTCCCAAGGGGGCCCATCAGCCGGTCGTGCTGGGCGTCGTGGCCCGGGCGGCGGGGTTGGGGGCCGTCGAGGCGGCCTACTGTGCGGCGTACGAGGGTGTGAGTGGGCCGGCGTCTGCGACGGTGCGGTTGCTGAGTCTCGATCCCTTCGACGCCACGGCGGTGCTGGCCCGGCTGGCGCCGGAGTTGGACCGGGTGGTGGACCGGGCGGTGGAGGCGGGGCGACTGGTCGTCGAGGGGGGAGTCGACGAGTTGCCCGCCGCTTCGGCTCCGTTGCTGGAGATCGGGGCGGAGGTGCATGCGGCTTGGGCTGTGCGGCTGTTCGCGTCGTAGGCCCGCGGCGGAGCCGCTGATGGATGCGTGTTCGCCCCGCCGCCCCTACCCGTCCCATCCTGAAGGGGCGCTGCCCCTTCGACCCCGCCAGGATTCTGCCCCTGGACCCCGCTGGGGCTGCCGCCCCAGACCCCGCTTCGGCCCTGAACGGGCCTCGCCCTCAAACGCCGGACGGGCTAAAGCCAAAGGAGCCGCCCTATGCACCTCGACCACTCCCACGACGGCCCCTCCGCCGTCAGCGCCGACGCTCGCCGTCCCGACGGATCGCGCCGAGCTCTCCGTATCGGACTCGGCGGGCCCGTCGGGTCCGGCAAGACCGCGACCGTCGCCGCGCTCTGCCGTGGCCTGCGTGACGAGCTCTCCCTCGCCGTCGTCACGAACGACATCTACACGCGTGAGGACGCCGAGTTCCTGCTGCGGGAGGCCGTGTTGCCGCCCGAGCGGATCACGGCCGTGGAGACGGGGGCCTGTCCGCACACCGCGATCCGGGACGACATCTCCGCGAACCTCGAAGCCGTCGAGGACCTGGAGGACGAGGTCGGTCCCCTCGACCTCATCCTCGTCGAGTCCGGTGGGGACAACCTCACCGCCACCTTCTCCAAGGGACTCGTCGATGCGCAGATCTTCGTGATCGACGTCGCCGGCGGGGACGACATTCCACGCAAGGGCGGCCCGGGGGTGACCACTGCCGATCTGCTCGTCGTCAACAAGACCGACCTCGCGCCGTACGTCGGCTCCGACCTGGCGCGGATGGCGGCCGACGCCAAGACCCAGCGGGCCGAACTGCCGGTCGTCTTCCAGTCGCTCCGCAGCGAACCCGGCGTGACCGACGTCGCCGACTGGGTGCGGACGCGGCTCGCGGCCTGGACGGCGTGACCGTGGCCGGTGGGGTACGGGCCGTCGCGCGCATCGCCGCCCGGGACGACGGGCGCGGCGGCACCTCGCTGCCGGTGCTCGAGGGCGACGGGCCGCTGGCGCTCCGGCGGACCCGGGGGAGCGGCGCGCAGGCGCGGGTCATGCTCGTCGGGGCGATGAGCGGGCCCCTCGGCGGCGACCACTTCACCGTGGAGGCCGACGTGGCGCCCGGTGCCCGGCTGCGCGTCGGGTCGGCGGCCGCCACCATCGCGCTGCCGGGACAGAGCAAGAGCGAGGCCCGTTACGACGTACGGCTCTCCGTCGCCGACGGGGGCGAACTGCACTGGCTGCCCGAGCAGTTGATCTCCGCCCGGGGAAGTGATCTGTACGTCACGACTCGCGTCGACGTCGGCGCGGCGGGGCGGCTCGTGCTGCGTGAGGAGCAGGTGCTCGGGCGGGTGGGGGAGGAGCCGGGGCGGCTCAGTAGTCGGATCCGGGTGAGTGCCGCGGGTCGGGTTGTTCTCGATCAGGAACTTGCCTGTGGGCCCGGTGCGCCGGGTGGCTGGGACGGGCCCGCAGGGCTCGGCGGGCATCGGGCCGTCGGGCAACTCGTCGTCGTACGGCCCGAGTTCGCCGAGGCTCCGGTGGCGGCGCGGGTACTGGGGGAGAACGCCGCCGTCGTGCCGCTGGCCGGCCCCGCCGCTCTGGTGAGCGCCGTGGCCGCGGACGCGCTGCGGCTGCGCAGGCTGCTCGACGAGGCGCTCGAGTCACTCGACTGAGCGCCGCCGACGGCAAGTCCAGGTCAACTGATGGGCAGCCGAGGGAACTTGCGCTCCTTCTCCACCTTCGCGGCGGCCTCCTCGGCCTTGGCCACGGCCGCGTACTGGTCGACGTACTCCTGCTCGGAGAGCGACAGGATCGCGTACATGATCTCGTCCGTCACCGCACGCAGGATCGCCTTCTCGTTCTCCATGCCGGCGTAGCGGGAGAAGTCCAGGGGCTTGCCGAAGCGGATCGTCACCGGGTGGAGGTTCGGGATGACCTTGCCGGGCGGCTGCGCCTCGAACGTGCCGATCATCGCGCACGGGATGACCGGGACCTGCGCCTTGAGCGCCATCACCGCGACGCCGACCTTGCCCTTGTAGAGCCGGCCGTCGTGCGAGCGGGTGCCCTCCGGGTAGATGCCGAGGAGTTCGTCCTTGCTCAGGACCCCGAGTCCCTCGCGGATCGCGGCCTGGCCCGCCTCCTTGCCGGTGCGGTCGACCGGGATCTGCCCGGCGCTGCGGAAGAAGGCCGCGGTCAGGCGTCCCTTGAGGCCCGGGCCTGTGAAGTACTCCTTCTTCGCGAGGAAGGTGATGCGGCGCTTGAGCATCGCCGGCATCAGGAAGTGATCCGAGAACGACAGATGGTTGCCGGCGACGATCGCCGCACCGGTGGCCGGCACGTGCTCGAGGCCTTCAATTCGAGGGCGGAAGACCAGTCTCAGCAGGGGGCCCAACAACACGTATTTGAGTACGTAGTAGAACAAAGGGGTCGCTCCTCACTCCGGCGGATCACTTCCAACCGCCGCGTTCTGGCAGGTCAACCGGCGTGCTGTGGGGCTGCCAGTGTAGGCGCAGGGGTGACAGGCCGGAACCGGGTCGGGTCGGACGGGTGCCGCCCCATACCGAATGTCCTGACTGGATGTCAGGAACTTGGCGGGCAGCGTCACTTGCGGGTGGGGAGGACCGCCGGACCAGCCTGGTGTCACGAACCGGCCTGCGGCAACCCGGTGACGTGGTTTGGCGTGATCACGGTTGCCGGGTGGCAGGCCGCCCGCCCTTGCCGGGAACCGTCTCGTCTGCTCGTTCATCACATCGTTCATCACAACCGTACGATGATCAGCGCCGTGTCGTCCGTCGCGCCTCCCGGCGGCAGCAGCTCCAGCAGGACGGCGTCGGCGAGGGGCTCGGGGTCGGCCGTGCGGTGGCGTACGAGGGCGTCGGCGAGGCGGGTCAGGCCGGAGTCGATGTCCTCGCGGCGGCGTTCGATCAGGCCGTCGGTGTACAGCGCCAGCGTGGCGCCGCTGGTGAAGGTGGTGACGGCCTGCGGTCTCGGGATCGGGTCGGGGCGGGCGTCCAGGGGAGGGTCGGTGGCCAGGTCGAGGAACTCCACGCGGCCGTCGGGGTGGATCAGCACCGGCGGCGGATGGCCCGCGCTGCTGTAGGTGACGGTGTGGGCGTCGAAGTCGACGAACGTCGTGACCGCGGTGGCCGATTCGGCGCCGTCGACGACATGCGCGTACCGCCCCAGCACGTCGAGCGCCTGCGCCGGGCCGTCGGCGACGCGGGAGGTGGCGCTGAGCGCGCTGCGCAGCTGACCCATGACACCGGCGGCGGCCAGGCCGTGGCCGACCACGTCGCCCACGGACACGCCGATACGGTTGCCGCCCACCAGGTCGACCACGTCGTACCAGTCGCCGCACACGTTCAGCGCGCCGACCGCGGGCCGGTAGCGCACGGCGGCCCGGTGGTTGCTCACCTGCCGGCCGGCGGGCAGCATCGCCTCCTGCAGGGCGAGAGCCACCTCGCGCTCGCGGGCGTGGGCCTGCCGCAGCCGTTCGTTGAGCTCCTGCAGCTCGCGGGCGCGCGTGTACAGCTCGGCCTCCAGGACCCGCGCCCGGCCGTTGCCACCCTGCCTGCCGCGCAGGCGGATGAGCTCGGTGACCTCCTCCACCCGGTGCACGATGAGCGCCACCCGCCCGTCGGGGCCGAAGACGGGCGCGTTGACCGGGCTCCAGTAGCGCTCCTCCCACTGGCCGGGGCGGGTGGGATCCTCGACGTCGTAGCGCTGCAGTGCCATGGTGTCGCGCTCGCCGGTGGCCACCACGCGCAGCATCGACGCCTGGACGTCGCGCATGCCGGTGGCGGTGGGGTCGTTGGGGTTGTCGGGGAAGACGTCGAAGATGTACCGGCCGACCAGCTCAGCGCGGGAGCGCCCGGACAGGCGCTGGAAGTCCTCGTTGGCGTCGGCGTAGACCAGCTCCGGCGTCAGCAGCGCCACCATTCCGGGCAGGCCCTGGAACACCGCCTCGTAGTCGATCGCCTTCTCGTTCATGGCTCCCGCCTCACCACCGGGATCGGACCAGTCTCCCACGCTCTGCGACTTATGTACCGATGTACTACATTTGCGCGAATGCGGCAGGTCAGGGTGACGGATCCGTCAGGGACTGTTCGGCCCAGATGATCTTTCCCTCGGGGACGAAGCGAGTGCCCCACCGCTGGGTGAACTGGGAGACCAGCAGCAACCCGCGCCCGCCCTCGTCGGTGGTGCGGGGATGGCGCAGGTGCGGGGCGGTGGCGCCGCCGTCGAAAACCTCGCAGATCAGCGCGCGGTCCCTGATCAGGCGCAGCCGGATGGGGCCGGTGGCGTACCGGATCGCGTTGGTGACCAGTTCGCTGACGACCAGCTCCGTCGTGAAGGCGAGTTCCTCGAGGCCCCATTCCGACAGTTGCCGGGCGGCCGTCTTGCGCGCGTCGGCGACCGCGGCCGGGTCGGACGGCAGGTCCCAGTCGGCGACCTGCTCGGCGCCCAGGAGGCGAGTGCGGGCCATCAGCAGGGCCACGTCGTCGTGCGGGCGGTCCGGGACCAGCGCGTCGACCACGGTCCGGCAGCGCAGGTCCAGCGAGTCGGCGCGCCGCTCCAGGGCCGCCCGCAGCCGGTCCCGGTCGGAGTCGATGGCCCAGTCGTCCCCGTGCGCCAGCAGTCCGTCGGTGTGCAGGGCGAGCATGCTGTCCGCCGCCAGAGCCAGCTCGACCGACTCGAACGGGGGTCCTCCCACCCCGAGCGGCGCTCCCTGCGGAAGATCGACGAAGGTCACGCCGCCGTCGGGCCGCACGACCGCGGGCGCCGGATGGCCCGCGGCGGCCATGGTGCACTGCCCGTCGACGGGGTCGTAGATGACATACACGCACCCGGACCCCACGGACTGAGTGATGGCGGCCTCCTCCACGCCCATCTGGACGGCCTCCTCGCGGGCCGACCGCGCGACCAGGTCGTCGAGATGGGCCAGCACCTCCTCGGGCGGCAGATCCAGCAGAGCGAGGGTCCGTACGGCGGTCCGCAGCCGCCCCATCGCCGCGGCGGCGTCGATGCCGTGCCCGGGCACCTCGCCCACCACCAGGGCGACGCGGGCGCCCGACAGCGGGATGACGTCGTACCAGTCGCCGCCGAGGCCGGTCAGCTCGTCGGCCGGCCGGTAGCAGGCGGACACCTCCAGCGCTTCCTGCTCGGGCAGCTGGTGCGGCAGCAGGCTGCGCTGCAGGACCAGCGCCGCGTCGCGCTCCCGCGTGTAGCGCCGGGCGTTGTCCACACAGACGGCCGCCCGTGAGACGAGGTCCTCGGCCAGGTTCAGGTCGTCCTCCTCGAAGGCCTCCTGGCGGTGGCGGCGGAAGAAGGTCGTCACGCCCAGGGTGACGCCCCGCGCGCGGATCGGCACGATCATCACGCTGTGCAGGCCCAGCTCGAGGAAGATGGCGGCCCGCCCGCCGCGCGCGTGCTGGGTCCACGCCTCGCCGAGGGGGTTCAGTCTCTCCTCGCGCCAGGACCTGGCGGTCCTCAGACAGCGGATCGGAGGCGAGTCCGCCGGATAGGTGACCACCTCGCCGATGGCGACGACGGCCTCCGGCACCCGCGCGGTGGCCGAACTGTGCCCCGCGCGGCGCAGCGGCACCGGATCCGTGTCGCTCAGCGGCCCGGCGGTGGGCTCCCCGCCCCGCAGCACCGACTCCAGCAGGTCCACGGTGACCAGGTCGGCCAGTCCCGGCACGGCCACGTCGGCCAGCTCCTGAGCGGTGCGGGTGATGTCCAGGGAACGGCCGATGTGCTCGCCGGCCCGGTCCAGCAGGGCCAGGCGCTGCCGGGCGCGGTGCCGGTCGGTGATGTCCTCGACCGTGTAGTAGACGCCCATGGGGTGGCCCTGGCCGTCGTCGAGCCGGGTGAACGACATCATGTGCGCGGTCTCGCGCAGCGGTGCGGAGCGGGCGTGGCCCACATGCTCGTAGCCGACGATCGGTTCGCCGGTCGTCAGCACGCGGCGCATCTGCGCCTCGATGGACTCGGCGTCCAGGCCGGGCTGGATGTCCGCGAGCCGCAGACCGAGCCGGCGGGTCGGCGGGCCGCCGCCGTACTGGGCGAGGGCGCTGTTCGACCAGACGTACCGCAGGTCCGTGTCGACGATGGCTATGCCGACGGGGGAGCGGGCGACCATCTGCTCCAGTACGGCGCGGCTCATGTCCCAGCCGGGCGCCTCGTCGAGCTCCGACAGGAGCGCGAGCCAGCGTGAGGGGCCCTGGGTGTCCTGGGCCGCGGTGATCCGCACCATGAGCCTGACCCGCAGCCCGTCCCTGCGCAGGGCTGTCAGCAGCCCCACCCAGCCGCCGTCCGCGCGGCACCGCTCGATCAGCTCCGGTATCCGTTCCGCGTCCTCGGAGCTCAGCAGCTCGGCGACGCTCCTTCCCACCGCCTCGGAGGCCGCGTACGCCAGCAGTCGCTGCGCGTCCGTGGTCCACCCCGTCACCCGGCCCTGCGCATCAAGCAGCACAGGCACGGCGTCCGCCACGTCGAACCCCTGCCGGGCAACGCCCCGCTCCTCGTCTGTGCCCACGGCCGACCTCTCTGTCGCTGAGAGCGGTCTACCACCTCATGTCCCCATCTTCACCCTTCCGGTCAACGCTGCCTCTTTGTGGGGGCCGGGCGTGTGCGGGGAGTAGGGGGACTGGGGGGACGGCTGGGTTG
>NZ_LLZG01000197.1 GCF_001509475.1 Streptomyces regalis | reverse complement strand
CTGTACGACACCAGTGCCCGGCAGATCCGTGACTTCACCCCGCTCACGCCGGGCTGTGTCTCGATCTACCTCTGTGGCGCCACCGTGCAGGCCGCGCCGCACATCGGCCACATCCGCTCCGGCCTGAACTTCGACATCATGCGCCGCTGGTTCACGTACCGCGGCTATGAGGTGACGTTCGTCCGGAACGTCACGGACATCGACGACAAGATCATCGCCAAGTCGGCCGAGCAGAACCGCCCCTGGTGGTCCATCGGCTACGACAACGAGCGCGCCTTCACCGACGGCTACACCGCGCTCGGCTGCCTGCCGCCGACGTACGAGCCCCGCGCCACCGGCCATGTCACCGAGATGGTCGAGATGATGCGCGGGCTGATCGAGCGCGGGCACGCCTACGAGTCGGACGGCAGCGTCTACTTCGACGTCCGCTCGTGGCCCTCCTACCTGGAGCTGTCCCGGCAGGACCTCGACGAGATGCGGCAGCCCGCCGAGGAGGGCATCAGCGGCAAGCGGGACCCGCGCGACTTCGCGATGTGGAAGGCCGCCAAGCCCGGCGAGCCCGACTGGGAGACGCCGTGGGGACGGGGCCGCCCGGGCTGGCACCTGGAGTGCTCGGCGATGGCGCACAAGTACCTCGGCTCCGCCTTCGACATCCACGGCGGCGGCCTGGACCTGATCTTCCCGCACCACGAGAACGAGATCGCCCAGGCCAAGGCCTACGGCGACGAGTTCGCCCGGTACTGGGTGCACAATGCCTGGGTCACCATGAGCGGCGAGAAGATGTCCAAGTCGCTCGGCAACTCGGTGCTCGTGTCCGAGATGGTCAAGCAGTGGCGCCCCATCGTGCTGCGCTACTACCTGGGCACCCCGCACTACCGCTCCACCATCGAGTACAGCGAGGAGGCCCTGCGCGAGGCCGAGTCGGCGTTCGCGCGGATCGAGGGCTTCGTGCAGCGCGTGGTGGAGAAGGCGGGCGTCGTCGAGCCGTCCGCCGAGGTGCCGCTCGCCTTCGCCGAGGCGATGGACGACGACCTGGGCGTCCCGCAGGCCCTCGCGGTCGTGCACACCACCGTCCGGCAGGGCAACAGCGCGCTGGCCGCCGATGACAAGGAAGCCGCCGTGGCGCGCCTCGCCGAGGTGCGGGCCATGCTCGGCGTCCTCGGCCTGGACCCGCTCGATGAGCGCTGGGCCGGCGAGACCGACCGCGGCGACGACCTGCACGGCGTGGTCGACACCCTGGTCCGCATGGTCCTCGACCAGCGCGAGGCGGCCCGCTCCCGCAAGGACTGGGCCACCGCGGACGCCATCCGCGACCAGCTCAACCAGTC
>NZ_LLZG01000196.1 GCF_001509475.1 Streptomyces regalis | reverse complement strand
GGGACTGTAAGACGTTCGGTGTAACTCCCGATCATGGAAGATGCATCGATGACCAGTGAGAACGTGTCCGGATCCGAGGCTGTCGAGCCCGTGGAGGCTGTGCGGGCAAAGGCTGTGGACGATCAGTTGATCGACGAGCTGGTGGGCCGGGCCCAGGCTGAGGGTCTGCAACTGACCGGGGAGGGCGGGCTGCTGCAGCAGTTGACGAAGCGGCTGCTGGAGTCTGCCCTGGAGGGCGAGATCACCGACCACCTCGGCTATGACAAGCACGACCCGGCCGGCAAGAACGGTGGCAACTCCCGCAACGGCAAACGCTCCAAGACCGTCCTGACCGATGTCGGACCAGTGGAGATAACCGTGCCCCGCGACCGCGAAGGCTCCTTCGAACCGAAGATCGTCAAGAAGCGGCAGAGGCGCCTGACCGGCGTCGACGAGATGGTCACCTCGCTGGCCGCGAAGGGACTGACCACCGGCGAGGTTCAGGCCCACCTGGCCGAGGTCTATGGCGCCGAGGTCTCCCGGCAGACCATCTCCACCATCACCGACAAGGTGCTGGAGGGCATGGCCGAATGGCAGAGCCGTCCCCTCGACGCCGTCTATCCGGTGGTCTTCATCGATGCCATCCACGTGAAGATCCGCGACGGTGCGGTGGCCAACCGGCCCGTCTACATGGCTCTGGCCGTGACCACCGACGGTCGGCGGGAGATCTTGGGGCTGTGGGCCGGTGACGGCGGCGAGGGTGCCAAGCACTGGCTGCATATCCTCACCGAGATCAAGAACCGCGGCGTGAGCGATGTGCTGATGCTGGTCTGTGACGGGCTCAAGGGCCTGCCCGAGGCGGTTGAGACGGTCTGGCCGCGGACGATCGTGCAGACCTGCGTGGTGCACCTGCTGCGGAACTCCTTCCGCTATGCCGCCCGCCAGGACTGGGACAAGATCGCCAAGCTTTTGAAGCCCGTCCATACGGCGCCGACCGAGGAGGCCGCCCTGGACAGGTTCGCCGAGTTCGCCGACGCCTGGGGCCGGAAGTATCCGGCGATCGTGAAGCTGTGGGAGAACGCGTGGGAGGAGTTCACTCCGTTCCTGCGGTTCGACACCGAGATCCGTCGCATCGTCTGCACGACGAACGCGATCGAGTCGGTCAACGCCCGTATCCGCCGGGCGGTCAAGGCCCGTGGGCACTTCCCGAACGAGCAGGCCGCGTTGAAGTGCGTCTACATGGCGATCATGTCGCTCGACCCCACGGGCAAGGGCCAGGCCCGCTGGACCATGCGCTGGAAGACCGCGCTGAACGCCTTCGACATCACCTTCGACGGCCGCCTCTCTGCAGCCCGTCAGTAACCGTCAACCCGGTTACACCGCTCGTTTGACAGACCC
>NZ_LLZG01000195.1 GCF_001509475.1 Streptomyces regalis | reverse complement strand
CTAGTAGGACTCCGTTAGGTTGCTCTGGCTCTTGGGTTTGGGCTGGTGGCGGATGTTCTGGGCAGGGGGCGGTGGCAGGTGGTGCAGGTGCCGGTCCAGCAGTTCAGCAGGCCCTGGATGGCGTCGATGATCTGGTAGAGGGTGAGTCCGCTGTATCGGCTTTTGGGGCCAGGCGCTGTTCGGTGAGGAACGCGTGGGCGGCGGTCACCAGGGTCACGTGGTGATGCCACCCGTTCCAGGACCGTCCCTCGAAGTGGTCCAGGCCCAGGCCGTGCTTGAGTTCCCGGTAGTCGTGCTCGATCCGCCAGCGGATCTTTGCCAGGCGGACCAGTTCGGTGAGTGGGGTGTCCTCGGGCAGGCTGGACAGCCAGTAGTCGGTGGGTGCGTCGGCGCCTTCGGGCCATTCGACCAGCAGCGTGACCTCGGGCAGGACGCCGTCCCAGTAGCCCTCCTGCGTGGCGGCGGCCTGGGCCAGACGGCGGGCCCGGACCCCGGCCGGCCGCACCCGCAGCGCCAGGAAGTGCGAGCGCATCGGTCCGCGGGAGCCTTCCCGCCAGGCGACCTCGAAGAACGCCTGCCGTCCGTGGCCGGCGGCTGAAACGGACACAGAGGACGGCTTGTCGCGGTAGCGGGGCTGCGGCCTGCGGCCGTTTCCGGACCAGGCCGGGGCGGTGGGCCGCGCGTCGTTCGGGTGGACGGTCACGTCCGAGCGGATGGCCACCACATAGCCGATGCCCCGCTCGCTCAGGCCGTCGCGGAAGTCGGCGTTCTGCCCGTAGCCGGCATCGGCCACCACCACCGGCGGCACCATGCCCCACCCGGCCAGCTCGTCGAAGATGTCCAGGGCCAGGCGCCACTTCTCCCGGTGCCCGACCTCCTGTGGTATCCCGCTCTTCTCCCGTCGCGCGGGATCGTCCGCCCACTCCTGGGGCACGAACAGCCGCCACTGCAGCGGACAGGACCCGGTGTCGGAGACCGCGTGCACACTCACCGCGACCTGGCAGTTGGCCCGCTTGCCCAAAGCTCCGCAGTACTGGCGGGCGACCGCCACCGACATCTTCCCGTCCTTGGGGAAGGACACGTCATCGACCGCCCAGGCATCCGGGCCGATCTGCGGCATCATCCGCTGCGCGATCCGCCGCCGCACCGGCACCGGATCCCAGGTCGACTGGTTCACGAACTGCTGCAGGTTCTGCTCGTTGCCGTCCGGCAGGCGCTCCGCCATCGGCTGGATCGACTTCCGCCGCCCGTCCAGCATCAGTCCCCGCAGATAGCAGTCACCCTTCGCCCGCTGATCCTTGCGCGGCATCGAGGCGAAGACGTCAGCCACGAATAACGCCAACTTCGCCCGAGCACGGTTCACTTCATGTGCATCCACACCACCAACATG
>NZ_LLZG01000194.1 GCF_001509475.1 Streptomyces regalis | reverse complement strand
GTGGTGAGGGGCGGAGGTCGGTGGTTTGAGCAACTTGGTGTGCAGATCCCGGAGTTCGGGGCCGGGGTCGGTGCCGAGGCCGTCGGCGAGAGCGTGGCGGGCGGTTTCGTACACGGTGAGGGCGTCGGCGGGGCGGCCCGTGTCGCGCAGGGCGCGGATGAGGAGGGCGTGCAGCGGTTCGTCGTACGGGTGCGCCGCGGTCAGTTCCCTCAGTTCCGGTACGGCGGCCTGGGCGCGGCCGAGTCGCAGATCCGCCTCTATGCGGGCTCGGGTCGCCTCCAGGCGCAGGGCCTCCGGGCGGGTCGCGGCGGCGGTGCGGTCGGGGAGGTCGGCCAGGGCGGGGCCGCGCCACAGGGCGAGGGCGGTGGTGAGGTGGTGGGCGGCGGTGGAGGGGTCGCCGCGGTCCAGGGCCGACGTGCCTTGGCGTACGAGGCGTTCGAAGGTGAAGAGGTCGACGTCGTCCTTTGTCGCCGTGAGTCGGTAGCCGCCGGGGGCGGAGGTGACAGCGTCCTTGCCTAGCGTGCGGCGCAGGCGGCCGATCAGGGCCTGGAGGGCGGCGGGGGCGTCCTGGGGTGGGGCGTCGGACCAGACCTCGTCGATCAGGGTGTCGGGGGTGGTGAGATGGCCGGGGCGTAGGGCCAGGGCCGTGAGTAGGGCGCGGAGGCGGGGGCCGGCTACGGGTACGGCGGTGCCCTGGTCGTCTTCGGCCTGGGTGACGCCCAGGATTTTGTACCGCACCGGGTCATTGTTGCGGGGGTGGCTGTGGGTGGCACGGGTTTTGTCGGCCTGGAGGGTCGGGGCAGCCGGGGGGCGTGGTGCTGTGGTCGGCCGGGTGCGCGTCGGGAGGGATCTCGCCCCCGCCGCCCCTACCCGTCCCATCCTGAAGGGGCTCCGCCCCTTCGACCCCGCCAGGGGGCTCTGCCCCCTGGACCCCCATCGGCCCTGAACGGGCCTCGTCCTCAAACGCCGGACGGGCTGGGATGCACGGACCGGCGCTGGGAAGTGACCGTCAGTACCGTGAGACGAAGCCCCCTGCGGGTGGGTGGGGGCTAGGGATGGTCGTGCTCGGCCTCAAACACCGGACCGGCTGAAATGCACGCACCGGCGCTGGGAAGTAACCGTCAGCACCGTGAGGCGAAGCCCCCAGTCGGGTGGTGAGGGCTAGGGATGGTCGTGCTCGGCCTCAAACGCCCGACGGGCTGAAATGCGCGGACCGGCGTTGAGATGTGCGCCCTGCCGTCGCACGAGGTGCATCCTGCCGTCATCGACATGCTTCCCGCCGTCGTACGAAGAACGTCCCGTCGTCGTCGACACGCGTCCCGCGTCGTACGAAGAGCCTCCCGCCGTCGCCCGAGAAACCCTGCGTTCAGGCACTCCCTACACCCGCCGCGCCGCCCCCGCCC
>NZ_LLZG01000193.1 GCF_001509475.1 Streptomyces regalis | reverse complement strand
GGTTGCGTCCTGAGAAGTGGTGTACGGGTTCGACCTGATGTGGGGGTTTGCTCCGGCATCGGGATGGTGCCCGCATAGATGAACGGCCACCGGCTGATCTTCGAGGTGTCGAAGCTCGAAGGAGATCAGCACGATGACCGCACCAGACAGTCTGCCCTTGCACGCCCTCGCCGAGGACAACCTCGCGGCGGCGAGTCCCGATCTGCTGCGCGCGATGGTCAAGACGTTCGCCGACGCGCTCATGTCCGCCGAGGCAGACGCCCTCTGCAACGCCGAATACGGGCAGGTCAGCGACGAACGCGTCAACCACCGCAACGGCTACCGCCCCCGCGAGTGGGACACCCGCGCCGGCACCGTCGAACTCGCCGTCCCCAAGCTGCGGCAGGGCAGCTACTTCCCGCACTGGCTCCTCGAACGCCGCCGCCGGGCCGAACAGGCACTCATCTCGGTCGTCGCCACCGCCTACCTCCTGGGCGTCAGCACACGCAGAGTCGAGAAACTCGCCGAGTCCCTCGGCGTCACCCAACTGTCGAAGTCCCAGGTCAGCGCGATGGCCAAACATCTGGACGAGCAGGTCGCAGCCTTCCGCAACCGGCCCCTGGACGCGGGGCCGTATGCCTTCGTCTGGGTCGACGCACTGACCCAGAAGGTCCGCGAGGGTGGCCGCATCATCAACATCCACGCCCTGATCGCGGTCGGCGTCAACGCCGACGGCCACCGCGAGATCCTCGGCATCGACGTCGCCACCGCCGAAGACGGCGCCGGCTGGCTCGCCTTCCTGCGCTCACTGACCGCCCGCGGCCTGTCCGGCGTCCAGCTGGTCATCTCCGACGCTCACACCGGCCTGGTGAACGCGATCGGCGCGGTCCTGCCGGGCGCCTCCTGGCAGCGATGCCGCACCCATTACGCCCGAAATCTGCTGAGCCAGGTCCCGAAGTCGGCTCAGCCGTGGGTGGCCACCTTGCTGCGGACGGTCTTCGAACAGCCCGACACCGACGCCGTCCGGGCTCAGATGCGGCACGTTCTGGACGCGCTGGAGGCCAAGTTCCCCAAGGCGGCAACCCACTTGGACGCCGCCCAGCACGACCTGCTGGCCTTCACCGCGTTCCCGCGTGAGATCTGGCGGCAGATCTGGTCGAACAATCCGCAGGAGCGGCTGAACAAGGAGATCCGGCGCCGCACCGACGTGGTCGGTATCTTCCCCGACCGCACCGCCGTGATCCGGCTGGTCGGCGCGGTGCTGGCCGAGCAGAACGACGAGTGGACCGAGGCCCGCCGCTACATGGGACTCGACCTCCTGGCCAAGGCCCGCCTCCACCCGATCGAGTCAGAAACGGACGAGACCGTCCTGCCGACCGAACTCACCGCATAACCTCAAAACGAGATCACCGAATGGCCGTCGATACACCACTCCAGCGGACGTGACC
>NZ_LLZG01000192.1 GCF_001509475.1 Streptomyces regalis | reverse complement strand
CGTCCGGCGTTTGAGGACGAGGCCCGTTCAGGGCCGAAGCGGGGGTCTGGGGGCCGCAGGCCCCCAGGAGGCGGGGTCGAAGGGGCGGAGCCCCTGGGGATGGGACGGGTAGGGGCGGCGGGGGCGAAACCCCGCAAGGCCTACCGCGGCGCCGGCCACCGTCACGGCAGGCGACCACGGAAGCGCCGCCGCTCCACGGCCCCCTCCCCGGAGGGCTCCGCGTCGGCGAGCCGCACCACAGGATCGTCCGGCCCCTCCCGCCCCGCGACGACAGGCTTACCAGCCCGGACCGCCTTCGCCTGGTACTGCGCCGCATCAGCAAGCCGGAACAACCGCCGCCCAGACCGCACCGGCCCGATGGCGTCCTCGGTGGACGCCACCCCACACGCGACCCCCTCCCCCAGCTCCAACTCAGCCGCACGACGGCACAATTCATCGGCAGCCCTCACCACATCGTCGGCGGGCGACCCGACGACGAGCAGACAGAACTCGTCCCCTCCGAGCCGCGCGGCAAGCGCACCGGGCAACATGGCACCACACAGCGACAGCACCGACCCGAACCGCTCCAGAAGCCGGTCACCGACGGCATGCCCCCGGGTGTCGTTCACACGCTTGAGCCCGTTGAGATCGCAGACGACGAGGCTCACGACAACACCGTCGCTGCGGTGCCGCTCAATGGCCTTCTCCAACCGCACATCGACAGCACGGCGATTGGCCAGCCCCGTGAGCGCGTCGGTGAACGCCAGCCGCCGGGCCTCCTCCAGCCGCTCGCACTGCGCCATCCCGGCGGCCACGACGGACGCCAGCACGGTCGCGAAGTCGGCGTCCCCCCGGTCGAAGACAGGCGCACCGACGGAACGGGCGACATACAGCTCCCCCCAAGCACGCCCGTTCAGCACGATCGGCGCCACAACACAGCACCCCCGCCCACGACGCCGTAGCGCAGCCACCCGCTGATGGCAGTACCCGGGGTGACCGGTGGACGGCCCGTCGGCCGTCTCCACCCAGGCGTTGGGCTCACCCCCGGCGGCCCACCGCTCGTGCAGGAACTCGGTGATCTCCGGGAACTGATGCACCGGATAGGCCTCGTCGCTCGGGAACTCCTCCTCCCCCCGAGCCCGGTCCCCCACGTTCACGAGCACCCGCAACCGCCCGAGCTCTCGCTCCCACACCGACAGCGCCGCAAAGCTCCCGTCCAACGCCCGACACGCCCCGAGCGCCGCCGCCCGCCAGGACTCACGCGGGGTGTGCGCCGCCGCCATCCCCTGCGCCAACGCCACTACGGCCGCGAGCCGTCTGTCCTCACCCATCACTCCAGGCTAGGTAGTTTTGCGCCGATTTGGGACGTTGGCGTGGCGAACGGGGAGCTCACCGGCAAATTCCACCGCCACGCCTCCCCCCGATCACCCCACCCCTCCCCACCAGTGATCCACCC
>NZ_LLZG01000191.1 GCF_001509475.1 Streptomyces regalis | reverse complement strand
CAATGCCGTTGTTTTAGTTGCGGGCGTACGCTGCTGCGTAGTGCTTCCCGGGGGGTGGTGCGGGTGTCTGCGGATGTCGGCGAGTTATCGGGGCTGGGGCTGCTGACCTGGGTGTATCGGCCCGGGTTGGTGGATCGTGTGGTGGCCGCTTGCGGTCGTGGCGAGCAGCGCAGACGCCTGCTGCCAGCTCGATTGGTGGTGTATTTCGTGCTCGCCCTTGCCCTGTTCTCGCCAGCTCCGTATCTGGAGGTGATGCGGCATCTGGTCGAGGGCCTGCGGGGCCAGGGGCTGCTGGGAGAGTGGCGCATCCCTGCGAAGTCGTCGCTGTTCCGGGCTCGCCAGCGTCTGGGATCGGAGCCGCTGCGGGTACTGTTTGCCACGACCGCGAAGCCGATGGGCACCGAGGCCACTCCGGGGTGCTTCTGGCGGGGGCTGCGGCTGCTGGCGGTGGACTCCACCTGCTGGGACGTGGCCGACAGCGTGGCTAATGAGGCTGCCTTCGGCCGTCCGGGAAACAGCCGCGGCCACGACAAGTCCTCCTTTCCTCAGGTGCGGATGGCCTGTCTGATCGAGGCGGGCACCCATCTCGTGCTGGATGCGGAGTTGGCCGGCTGCCGCACCGGTGAAGTCACCCTGGTCGGCCGCCTGCCACGCTCCTGCGGGCGCGGTGAACTGGTCCTGGCGGACCGGGAGTTCCTCGGCGTGCCCCTGTGGCGGGCCTTCACCGACAGTGGTGCCGATCTGTTGTGGCGGGTGCCCGCCAACCGGATTCTGCCCGTGGAGCGGCAGTTGCGGGACGGATCCTGGCTCTCGCGCATCCACGCCCGCACCGACCGCGCGCACCGTGATCCGGTCACGGTGCGGGTGGTGGCCTACCAGCTGCACGGCACCGGCCGCGCAGGCCAGGACTACCGGCTGGTGACCACGCTGCTCGATGCCCGTCGCTATCCCGCCCGCCAGCTGGCCGCGCTCTATCAGGAACGCTGGGAGGCGGAGGCTGTCTTCGCCGAGCTCAAGACCCATCAACGCGGAGCACGCGTCGTGCTCACCAGCAAGACACCCGACGGCGTCCTGCAGCAGATCTGGGCCCACCTGCTGGTCCATCACGCGCTGCGTGAGCTGATGGTGAGAACCGCGGCCACCCGGGGCCTGGATCCCGACCGGGTCTCCTTCACTGAAACCCTGCGCTCCGCCCGGCGCAGCGTGACCGTCACGCCGGGCAGCTTTTCCCCCTGAGCTGCTGGTCAGAGTCCTTATCGTGCTCCAGCACGACCTGCTCGAACGCCTGCTGCCACGCAGACGCCCGCGCAGTCAGCCTCGCGTCGTCAAACGCAAGATGTCCAACTACCGACTCAAGCGAGCCGGACACCGCGCCTGGCCCCAACCCACCCGCACCGGCACCCAAGCTATCCGCATCCAGCGCCCTCAACCCGCAGAACCGTAAAGCAACAGCATTG
>NZ_LLZG01000190.1 GCF_001509475.1 Streptomyces regalis | reverse complement strand
CCCGGGCATGAATGCCCGGGCTTGCAGCTCGTGACCATCACTGGCGGTGGTGGCCCGGCCGCGTCCAGATCTCACGCAATGAGGGTGAGTTCAGGGGCCGTTGACTGGACCCCGCAGACCCACGCCAGCCACCCGCGGTGGGCGATGTTGTGGGACGAGTTGAGGTCGGCGTGCTCAACGAAGCCGCAGACCCGGCACGCGAAACGGGCCTGGGAGGGCCGGTTGCCGCGCTCGATGTGGTGGCACTGGGAGCATTCCTGGCTGGTGTACGCCGGATCGACGTACACGACCGGCACCCCGGCGCGTTTCGCCTTGTAGGCGATGAAGGCGCCGAGCTGGGCGAAGGGCCAGGAGTGGAGCGTGGTGCGTTGGGGCTTTCTGAGCCGTGCCCGCTCACGGATACCGCCCAGGTCCTCCAGGGCGATCCCGCGACCGGTGCGTTCAGCCTCCGCCACGATCCCTTTGCTGATCTTGTGGTTGATGTCCTTGTTGCGGCGGGCCTCACGGCCCGCGTACTTCTTCGCCCGCCGCTTCGCGGACTTGGTGTTCTTCTGCTGCAGCTTGCGCCGCAATTCCCGGTCCTTGGCCCGCTTCCGGTTGATGCGGCGCCCGGAGTGCTTCACGCCGTCAGAGGTGGCGGCGACGTTCACGATGCCCAGATCGACGCCGAGGAAGGCCACCGGGTGGGCATTCAGTCTCTGTTCGGGGATCTCGCAGGTCGCGATCAAGAACCAGGTTCCGTCCCGGCACAGCAGGTCCGACTCACCGTGGCGGTGCGCGGCCAGCACGGCCAGTTGCTCGGCCTGTCCGGTGAACGCCAGCCCCTTGAGTCGGCCGGCCGTGGTCCAGATCGACACCGTGCGCTGCTCGTGCTGCCAGGACAGCATCCGGTCGTCGTACGGCTGCGCCGCCTCCGGCCGGAAGACGATCGGCTTGCCCGCGGCTCGGGTGTGCCGTTTGGTGCCGGGCCGCCCGTACCGTCCGGCCCGCAGGTTCGCCTTCAAGGTGGTGTAGGCGTCGCAGGTCTTCTTGATCGCGTGCTGGGCAGCCTGCGCCCCCAGCCCCCACCGGCCCCTGACCTCGGCATAGGTGTGCTTGCGCAGGGCCAGCGGGCGGCGTGCATCCTTCTCGAACGCCACCTGGGCGGCCCAGGTGGCCGCCTCGTTGCAGGCGTGCAGGGTCGCCTCAAGTGCCTCCGCCTGCACGGGCGTTGGCTCCAGCTTGACCTGCACCACCAGCTTCACGATCACCGAACGTACACACCCGTACGAGATGCCACCGCATGTTCCCCTCCCTTCACCCGAACGAGTGGCCCATGCCCTTCTTCGGACGCCAGCGATCCCGGCTCCGCCGGGAAGCACCCGGCCGCTTCGCGGCCCTGTCACCTCCGGCCGATACCGCGGCGCTCCGCACCGCCACCACCGGATGCGATTCCTCCCGGGCGTGAACGCCCGGGGT
>NZ_LLZG01000189.1 GCF_001509475.1 Streptomyces regalis | reverse complement strand
GCCGGACACCGCGCCTGGCCCCAACCCACCCGCACCGGCACCCAAGCTATCCGCATCCAGCGCCCTCAACCCGCAGAACCGTAAAGCAACAGCATTGGCTTTAGGAGTTCGATCCCGCGCCCTGCGTGGCTGCGGTCAACCTGTGCGCGGGTGCCATACCGGACGCTGCCGTATGCCGCCGTCCGGGCTCGTTGATGTCAGCGTTGGATGTCAGCGGAACAGCTGCGGCGGCTGGGTGAGGCCCCGCCAGGCAGCTGACGGCCCCGAGACGGCCCCAGCGCAGCATCAAGCCCCCACCGACGGAGAACCCGTTGGTGGGGGCTTGATCAGTGCGTGATGCCTCTGCCTACCGCACGTCTACGTAGTCCCCGGCGGTCTTGACCGTCGCGGTCGTGCTGGTGCCGGAGAAGTAGTAGCGCCAGTAGCCGTCGCTGGCAGCTGTCGCGGTGGTCTTCAGGTTGCCGGTGCTGTTGGTGTACACGGTTTTGACCGTCGTGTAGGTGTCTGTTCCCGCTTTGCGGAACTGCAGCTTGACCGGCTGGTTGGTGTAGCCACGGTAGTCGTGGGTCTCCCAGTTGGCGCGGGTCAGTTTGCCAGTGACGGTGATGGTCTTGCCCTTGGCTACCGGCTCCGGCGAAGCGTTGACGCTGAGCTTCGAGTAGCGCTGGATGTTCGTGTACTTGTAGGCATCCAGGGAGATGCCGCCGTTGCCCTTGTCGAAGGCGTCGACGCCGACCTTCCACTGCCCGGCCCAAGAGTTCTTCTGCAGGTCGCGGGGGTCGAGGGTGAAGGGGACGACGCAGGTCTTCGTTTCGGCGTCGACGGCTGTGCACGTAGGACGGCCGAACGGCACCGTCATGTCCGTGTCTTCTTCCGCGGGGCCGCCGTGCCACACGAACACGCGGGCCGTTTCGATGCCGTCCGGATCAGTGGCGGTCACCGAAGCCGAGAAGGTGACCGTGTTGGAGATGCCGACCACGATGGGCTTGCCACCGTTGACCGTGACGCTGGTGATCGTTGTGTCGCCGCCCCACGACTCGTCGGCCTGAGCCGTTGGAGCGCTTGCGACGGCGAGTGCCAGGGCGCCGGACAGAGCGGCACCTATGGCGATTGAGCGCATGTAGTCCCCAGGAAAATCAGGCCTGCCGGTCGAGCCCCCGCCGCAGGCACCACGATAGATAGCGGGAGCGTACTGCGTTCACGCCAACTTGGCTGATTGCATCCTTCGGGTGACTGGCTCTACGTAATGGTGAGGTGGCAGCTTAGGTCGGTGGAGCGGCTTTGGGCTGGAGTTTCAATGACCGAGTCAAGGTCATGGGGTGCCCTTCACCAGTGCTGGTGGCGCCTCGGCTCGGACATCGTTTGTGCCTCAGCCTGAACCGCTCCGGGTCTGATGGAGGCTCGATTCCCTGAGAGGATCGAGTCATGGCACGTCCGTCCCCCTACCCTGCTGAGCTTCGTGAGCGCGCGGTG
>NZ_LLZG01000188.1 GCF_001509475.1 Streptomyces regalis | reverse complement strand
ACGCCAACTTCGCCCGAGCACGGTTCACTTCATGTGCATCCACACCACCAACATGCCCCCAAACAGGACCGCGAGACAGACCTAACGGAGCCCTACTAGAAAAGTGTGACCCAGTGGCTTTGTTGGTGGCGCGCTGGCGCTTTGCCTGATGGTCAGACAGCGCGTAGCCGCGGCCCCTGGAGGGTTCCCGGCTCCTCGACGGGGTCGGAGGCGGCTTCTGCCGCCCCTTCTGCCGTGTCCTGGGCCGCGGAGCGGAACTTCGTCTTGAGGTGCGGCGTCGCCTTCATAGTGACGGCGGTGAGCGCACCGCCCGCTACCGCGGAGACCGCGACAAGCGCGGCGACGGCACGTTTTCCGTTGAGCAGGTCCGCGTGGCCAACCAGGTTCCTGGCGCTGTCGCGCAGGAGCGTGCTGTACCCCCCGCTCGCCGAGTTCGACAGGGCCGTCCCGACCGCGCGCTTCACCAGCATCAGTTCCCAGACCGAGCCACCCCAGCGAATGTTCATGGGGCCACTGTAGGAGGCTCTGGGGAGGGAAAGTGGCGGGTTTCGCGCGTATCTCCTCCGCCCACTCAGCGATCTGTCGTCAACTTGCCGTCTGCAACAGATCGCTGAGAATGGCTCCTGTCAGCCGCGGTGCTCTTCCGCGACCGCCGTTCTGAGCACCCTGAGCATGCCGTCGATGGCCTGGAGAACCTGCCGCCGCTCTGCCGCGGACAACACCGGCTCCGACACGACGCCCGCTTGCCGCACCCGGTGCATCAGAGGCCCACACGCCTCCTCGACGGCCAGCATGACCGCGTGACCACTGAAGACGTCGTAATGCGGACTGCGCGACCACATCGACTCCCGCACTTCCTCCAGCTGCGCCAGCAGCGCCGGCACCCCGCCCTGATCGAACTGCATGCGCACCACCGATGCCACTTCCTCGATCGCCACACAGCAGCCGTCAACCCTGGGCGCGGGCTCTTCGTACTGCTCGACCAGGTCCAGGTATGCTGAGTCATTTCGCAGGTGCTCAGGCACGTGGTAGCAGCCGTCGCAGCAAGTTTTCACCCACGGCATGACCCAGCCGTAGTGGCTGTCCCAGTCCCACACCACGCGCTTCCGGCCGGGCGAAGGGCAGGTCTGGCACGTGCCCGAGGCTTCCTTGATGGCCGCATTGATGACCCGCCACACGTCCATGGGGGCACCGGCTGGAACGTACTTCCAGCAGAGGTCACCGAACTTCTCTTCCCACTGAGGCCTCGGGCAGTTGGGCCAGACCTCGACGAGCTTGTGTTCGGCCTGCTCGATGATGGGCGCCCACCCTGCGCCCTCGGCACTGAACGGCCGGTGCCGGACCGGTTCGGGTGTCTGATCTCGCAGGGCCGTGGTGTACTTCTCGCCTGTGGCCGCCTGCCGCTGACGGGCTTTCTGCGCGTCGGTCGGTCACGTCCGCTGGAGTGGTGTATCGACGGCCATTCGGTGATCTCGTTTTGAGGTTATGCGGTGAGTTCGGTCGGCAGGACGGTCTCGTCCGTTTCT
>NZ_LLZG01000187.1 GCF_001509475.1 Streptomyces regalis | reverse complement strand
CCCCCGCACAGGCCCACGACCAGCCCCGCCACCAGCACGACCAGCGCGCCCGCGGCCCGCATCGTCGGCAGGGCTCCCGCCCCTCCGCCGCACGCAGCACGCGTCCGCCCCCGCCACCCTCGCGTCGCCCCCAGCCATGAAGTCACGGAAACAAGCCTCACAGCACCCCACACATCGGTGCATTTTGTACTCCGCCACCCGACCGAATCCGGCGCACAATCCGGTTATGTCGATACGACACGGGCTGCTGGCCCTCCTGGAACCCGGCCCCCGCTACGGCTCGCGGCTGCGCACCGAGTTCGAGGCGCGTACGGGCGGGACCTGGCCGCTGAACATCGGCCAGGTCTATACGACCCTCGGCCGGCTGGAGCGGGACGGCATGGTCGTCCAGGACGGCGTCGACGAGGCGGGGCGGGTGCTGTACGCGCTGACGGAGGCGGGCCGCGCCGAGCTGCGGTCCTGGTTCGCGCGGCCCGTGCAGCGGGCGAGCCCGCCGCGCGACGAGCTGGCGATCAAGCTGGTGATGGCGGTCGGGGCGCCCGGCGTCGACGTACGGGAGGTCGTACAGGCGCAGCGCAGGCATGTGGCCCAGGCCCTGCACGGGCACGTACGGCGGCGGGCCGAGGCGCTGGCGCGGGCGCACGAGCACCCCGACGAGATGGCCCGGCTGCTCGTCCTGGAGCAGCTCGTCTTCCACGCCGAGGCCGAGAGCCGCTGGCTCGACATCTGCGAGGCCCGCCTGTTGCGGCTCACCCAGGCCAAGAGTGACTGACGGAATCTCCCGCGGCGTAAACGGTGGATCACCCCACACGGGGGGCACCACGATGATGAGCTGTACGGGTGCGAGAGAATGGCGGCATGGAGATGCCGAGGAACGAAAGGCCGTCCGAGAACCCCCAGATCCTGGTCGTGGGCCAGGACGGGATGGCGCTCACCGGCGGCACCGGAGACGAGGACTCCCGCGAGATCCCGGTGACGGAGCAGGTCGAGCAGCCGGCGAAGGTCATGCGGATCGGCAGCATGATCAAGCAGCTGCTCGAAGAGGTGCGCGTGGCTCCCCTGGACGAGGCGAGCCGGGTCCGGCTGAAGGAGATCCACGCCAGTTCTGTGAAGGAACTGGAGGACGGCCTGGCCCCGGAGCTGGTCGAGGAGCTGGAGCGGCTCTCCCTGCCGTTCACGGACGAGGCGACCCCGAGCGACGCGGAGCTGCGCATCGCGCAGGCCCAGCTGGTCGGCTGGCTGGAGGGCCTCTTCCACGGCATCCAGACCACGCTCTTCGCCCAGCAGATGGCCGCCCGGGCCCAGCTGGAGCAGATGCGCCGCGCCCTCCCGCCGGGAGTCGGCGGCCACGAGGACGGTGAGCAGCGCCCGGGGGGCCGCGTGGGCGGGCCGTACCTGTAAGACCCGGGTACCTACAGACCTGGTACGCGAACACCCGATACACAAGCGAACCGACCCGATACCTACGCGGAGGCCCGGCAGCCAGTGCTGCCGGGCCTTTTTCAGATCGCAGGCGCGGGTTCGGGTGGTGGTGTCACTCCGGATTGCCCGTCGAGACCGTGAACTTCATCGTCGGCGGGTTCTCCGGGTCGAAGTCCGTGCCCGCCTCGGGGGACTGCACCAGCACCGTGCCCGCGCCGTACGTGTTCTCGTCCTTGGAGGTCGTCTGGTACTTCCAGTCGGCGGCCTTGAGACACTCGACGACCGAGGGCCAGTACTGGTACGAGAAGTCCGGCATCCGTACCTCGTCGGGGTTGAGGTACGACTCCCGCGGCTCGGTGCACACGGTCGTCTCGACCGTCCGCGAGCTGTCCCCCTCCCGGTACCCCGGCGCCTTCGTGGCCGACGCCGACGTACTCGTGCCGCCCCCGCCCTCGTCGTCCTTGGTGCCGTCGCCGGGCAGCGTCAGGGCCGCGATCAGGCCGCCCACCGCGACGAGGGAGACGACGATCGAGCCGATGATCACCGCGCGGTTGTTCTTGCCGCCGCCCGAAGTGGTCTGCGGCTGGGGCGAGATGGTGTACGGCGCCGGGGTCGGGTGGCCCGGCTGCGGCGAGTACGCCGCCGGCGGCGGGGTCTGGTAGCCGGGCTGCTGCTGCGGGTAGCCGTACGCCGGCGCGGGCGTCGCGGGCGGCGGGGTGCCGTACGGGTTCGGGGCCGGGGTCGGCTGGTACGGCGTCTGGACCGGGCCTCCGGGCGGCGGCGTCTGGCCGACCGGCGGGAACACCGAGGCGCCGACGCCCTGGCCGCTCTGCGTCTGCGAGCCCGGCACGATGCTCGGCGGGGCAGCCTGGAAGGACGCGGCCACGCGCAGGCACTCGTCGCGCATGGACTCGGCGCTCGGGAAGCGCTCGTTCGGGTTCTTCTTCAGGGCGCGGGCGACCAGCGCGTCCACGGCAGGCGGCAGGGCGCGGTTGATCGAGGACGGAGCGACCGGCTCCTCCTGCACATGCGCGTACGCGATCGCCAGCGGCGAGTCCGCCTCGAACGGCAGCCGCCCGGTGACGAGTTGGAACAGCATGATGCCGACCGAGTAGAGGTCGGAGCGGGCGTCCACACCACGGCCCAGCGCCTGCTCGGGCGAGAGGTACTGCGGGGTGCCGACCACCATGCCGGTCTGTGTCATCGACGTCACACCGGACTGCATGGCGCGCGCGATGCCGAAGTCCATGACCTTGACGACGCCGCGCTTGTTCACCATCACGTTGCCCGGCTTGATGTCCCGGTGGACCAGCCCCATCTCGTGGCTGATCTCCAGCGCCGCGAGCACGTCCGCGGTGATCTTCAGCGCCTTGTCGGCGGGCACCGCGCCGAACTGCCGTACGTCCTCGTCGAAGACCGAGCTGAGCGGCCGGCCCTCGATGTACTCCATGACGATGTACGGCGTCGTCATGCCGTCGACCTCGTCCTCGCCGGTGTCGAAGACGGAGACGATATTGGTGTGCGTGAGCTTGGCCACGGCCTGGGCCTCGCGGCGGAAGCGCTCGCGGAACGCCTGCTCGCGGCCGAGTTCGGTGTGCAGGGTCTTGACCGCGACCTGCCGGTCGAGCACGGAGTCGTACGCGAGATGCACCGAGGCCATGCCGCCCTCGCCGAGCAAGTCGCGCAGCTGATAGCGGCCGCCGGCGAGCGCCCACCTCGCGTACCGGCCCTGTGCGCCGTCCTGGCTCATGTGCTGCGTCCCCCGTAGCCTCTTAGGCGCCTGCGATTGCCGTGGATTGCCGTGGATCGGGTTTGATCCCGATGATCCAAGTGCTATTCCCGGCCAAGTCTGCCCCACGGCACTGACAGGTCAAGCGCGGTGCCCGTTCCGTGACCGTACGCGAAAGAAGCGTCGCGGAAGAGTTACCGGGGCAGTACGCGCGGTACACAGAATTTGCACGAGCGGACGGGGTGCCGGTTGGATGGCCGGTCCGTCTCCTTCCGGCTGGGGCGGCCTTCTCGGACCGGCGGCTTGCGCGGAGGCTGTAGCGTGGCCGACGGAGACCGTAACAACACCGCGCGCACCGCGGGCAGAAACGACGGCGAGGACCGATGGCACAGCAGCAGCGCGCTCAGGGCCCGTCCGACCCCGAGGCGGCTGGCGGCGGTATGTCAGACGCGCCGGAGATGTGGGGTAATGGCGGGCTTGTCGGGGACGGCCGGTACAGGCTGACCCGCAGACTCGGCCGGGGCGGCATGGCCGAGGTGTTCGCGGCCGAGGACGTGCGCCTCGGGCGCACCGTGGCGGTCAAGCTGCTGCGCTCGGACCTCGCCGAGGACCCGGTGTCCAAGGCCCGCTTCACGCGCGAGGCCCAGTCGGTGGCCGGCCTCAACCACCACGCGATCGTCGCCGTGTACGACTCCGGTGAGGACTTCGTGGGCGGCCACAGCGTGCCGTACATCGTGATGGAGATCGTCGAGGGGCGGACGATCCGCGACCTGCTCCTCAATGCCGAGGCGCCCGGCCCCGAGCAGGCGCTGATCATCGTCTCCGGCGTCCTGGAGGCGCTCGCCTATTCGCACCAGCACGGCATCGTGCACCGCGACATCAAGCCCGCCAACGTCATCATCACCCACAACGGCGCCGTGAAGGTGATGGACTTCGGCATCGCCCGCGCCCTGCACGGCGCGCAGTCGACGATGACGCAGACCGGCATGGTCATGGGCACCCCGCAGTACCTGTCGCCCGAGCAGGCGCTCGGCAAGGCGGTCGACCACCGCTCCGACCTGTACGCGACGGGCTGCCTGCTCTACGAACTCCTCGCGCTGCGGCCGCCGTTCACCGGCGAGACCCCGCTGTCGGTGGTCTACCAGCACGTCCAGGACATCCCGACGCCGCCGTCCGAGTTCTCCGACGGCTGCCCGCCGGAGCTCGACGGCCTGGTCATGCGCTCGCTCGCCAAGGAGCCGGACGACCGGTTCCAGACGGCCGAGGAGATGCGCGGCCTCGTCCAGTACGGCCTGCAGATGCTGTACGACCAGGGCGGCCACACAGGCACCTGGAACACCGGCCCGGTGGCGATGCACGACGGCCGGCACACCCCGGCGGCGGGCTTCGCGAACACGACCGTCATGGGGCACCCCTCGGACTCCGGCTCCGGGACGACGCAGATCCCACAGCCGATCCTGCCCTCCGGGTACGGCGGCGGGGACGAGGGTGGCTTCGAGGGGCACGGCAACAAGGGCAGCGGCCGCGGCAAGCTGTGGATCCTCGCCGTCCTCGCGGTGATCGCGATCGCGGCGGGCGTCGCGCTGGCGCTCAAGGGCACCGGTACGGAGAACCCCGACACCGACCCCACGAAGAAGCCCACCACCTCGCAGACCACCGAGGACAAGTCCAGCGAGACGCCGAGCGACGAGCCGACCGAGGAGCCGACCGACGAGTTCACGGACGACGGCACCGGCACGGGCACCGACCCGGACTACACGCCCTCGTACACGCCCTCGTACACGCCCACCGAGGAGCCGACCGAGGAACCGACGACGGCCGAGCCGACCGACGAGCCCACCACGGCCGAGCCGACCGAGGAGCCGACGGAGGACCCCACGGAGGAGCCGTCGGATCCTGCGACGCTGCCGACACCGAGCGACGGCGTCTGACCTGGCTCCCGGCACCGTCTCACTGAAGAAGTCAGCCCCACGCGCGCGTGCGGCCCGGAAACGGGCTTCACGCGCGCGTGCCGTTTGCGGGGGCCGCCGAGTGGCCGGAATGCGTACCCACGTGTCGGCGGTAGCAGCGGACACGCTTCGTGATCGGCGGGCGGAATTTCCGGATTCTTCCGTCTTCGCGTGTGTGCTCAGCGTCACACCAGATGAGTGATCTCGCCCTCGGTGGCTCTTCCCGTGACCTGGGTCACCGATATAACGTGCCGTTGTTCCGGCCCCCTGCAAGGCTGTGACCAGGTGTTGTTCCGGACTTTCGCGATTTACTTGGAAATCCAAGCAAAATCGCAGGTCAGGAGGGGTTTCACAGAATTGTGGAGCACTGGGTAACGTGCCTATTGCAGGGCGCTCGCCGGGGCACCTGTCACGCCTGTTCCCACACGAGCCGCACCCACCCTGTGCGTCCGTGGGGCTTCAGGTGAGCCGCACTGGCACCCGGCGAACCCGGGAGCCGGACCGACGGAGGAGCACACGTGACCGTGGAGAGCACTGCCGCGCCAAAGCCGCGACGCAGCGCCGGTACCAAGAGCACGGCCGGCAAGCGCACAACCGCAAAGAAATCGCCAGGCACCGACCCCGAACTCGTGCAGTTGCTGACGCCCGAAGGCAAGCGCGTCAAGAACGCCGAGTACGACAATTACGTCGCCGGCATCACCCCCGACGAGCTCCGCGGCCTCTACCGCGACATGGTGCTCACCCGCCGCTTCGACGCCGAGGCCACCTCCCTGCAGCGCCAGGGCGAGCTGGGCCTGTGGGCGTCGCTGCTCGGCCAGGAGGCCGCCCAGATCGGCTCCGGCCGGGCCACCCGCGAGGACGACTATGTCTTCCCCACCTACCGCGAGCACGGCGTCGCCTGGTGCCGTGGGGTCGACCCGGCCAACCTGCTCGGCATGTTCCGCGGCGTGAACAACGGCGGCTGGGACCCCAACAGCAACAACTTCCAGCTCTACACGATCGTCATCGGCTCCCAGACGCTGCACGCCACCGGCTACGCGATGGGCATCGCCAAGGACGGCGCCGACAGCGCGGTGATCGCGTACTTCGGTGACGGCGCCTCCAGCCAGGGCGACGTCGCGGAATCGTTCACCTTCTCCGCGGTCTACAACGCTCCCGTGGTGTTCTTCTGCCAGAACAACCAGTGGGCGATCTCCGAGCCGACCGAGAAGCAGACCCGGGTGCCGCTCTACCAGCGTGCGCAGGGTTTCGGCTTCCCCGGCGTCCGCGTCGACGGCAACGACGTCCTGGCGTGCCTCGCCGTGACGAAGTGGGCGCTGGAGCGTGCCCGCAGCGGCGAGGGGCCGACGCTGGTCGAGGCGTACACGTACCGCATGGGCGCCCACACCACCTCCGACGACCCCACCCGCTACCGCGGTGACGAGGAGCGCCTGGCCTGGGAGGCGAAGGACCCGATCCTGCGCCTTCGCCGCTATCTCGAGGCTTCAAACCACGCGGACGAGGGATTCTTCGCGGAACTGGAGAGCGAGAGCGAGGCGTTGGGCAAACGAGTGCGCGAGGCGGTCCGCGCCATGCCGGACCCGGACCACTTCGCCATCTTCGAGAACGTGTACGCGGACGGGCATGCGCTCGTCGACGAGGAGCGCGCCCAGTTCGCCGCCTACCAGGCGTCGTTCGCGGACGTAGAGGGGGCCTGACATGGCAGCCGAAGCTGTGACATCCAAAAACATGGCTCTGGCCAAGGCGATCAACGAGTCGCTGCGCCGCGCCCTGGACTCCGACCCCAAGGTCCTGATCATGGGCGAGGACGTCGGCAAGCTCGGCGGCGTCTTCCGGGTCACGGACGGCCTGCAGAAGGACTTCGGCGAGAGCCGGGTCATCGACACCCCGCTCGCGGAGTCGGGCATCGTCGGCACCGCGATCGGCCTGGCCCTGCGCGGCTACCGCCCGGTCGTGGAGATCCAGTTCGACGGCTTCGTCTTCCCGGCCTACGACCAGATCGTCACGCAGCTCGCGAAGATGCACGCCCGCTCGCTGGGCAAGGTCAAGCTGCCGGTCGTCGTCCGCATCCCCTACGGCGGCGGCATCGGTGCGGTGGAGCACCACTCGGAGTCCCCCGAGTCGCTCTTCGCGCACGTGGCGGGTCTGAAGATCGTCAGCCCTTCCAACGCGTCGGACGCGTACTGGATGATGCAGCAGGCCATCCAGAGCGACGACCCGGTGATCTTCTTCGAGCCGAAGCGGCGCTACTGGGACAAGGCCGAGGTCAACACCGAGGCCATCCCGGGCCCGCTGCACAAGGCGAAGGTCGTCCGCGAGGGCACGGACCTCACGCTGGCCGCGTACGGCCCGATGGTGAAGCTGTGCCAGGAGGTCGCCGACGCAGCCGCCGAGGAGGGCCGGAACCTGGAGGTCCTGGACCTGCGGTCGGTGTCCCCGCTCGACTTCGACTCCATCCAGGCCTCCGTCGAGAAGACCCGTCGCCTGGTCGTGGTCCACGAGGCCCCGGTGTTCTTCGGCTCGGGCGCGGAGATCGCCGCCCGGATCACGGAGCGTTGCTTCTACCACCTGGAGGCCCCGGTGCTGAGGGTCGGCGGCTATCACGCCCCGTACCCGCCGGCGCGCCTGGAGGAGGAGTACCTGCCGGGCCTGGACCGGGTGCTCGACGCCGTCGACCGTGCCCTGGCGTACTGAGGAGAGGGGCATGACGACGATGACTGAAGCGTCCGTGCGTGAGTTCAAGATGCCCGACGTGGGCGAGGGACTCACCGAGGCCGAGATCCTCAAGTGGTACGTCCAGCCGGGCGACACGGTCACCGACGGCCAGGTGGTGTGCGAGGTCGAGACGGCCAAGGCGGCCGTGGAACTCCCCATCCCGTACGACGGGGTGGTCCACGAGCTGCACTTCCCCGAGGGCACGACGGTGGACGTCGGTACGGCGATCATCGCGGTGGACGTGGCGGGCGGTGCGTCCCCGGTCGCCGAGGCGCCGGCCCAGGCTCCGGCTCCCGCCGAGAAGGAGCCGGAGGAGGCCAAGCCCCAGGGCCGCCAGCCGGTGCTGGTCGGCTACGGCGTGGCCGCCTCCTCGACCAAGCGCCGCCCGCGCAAGGGGGCCGACGTCCCGCGCCAGGAGCCCTCGACGGCGGCGCAGGCCCTGCAGTCGGAGCTCAACGGCCACGGCCCCGCCGCCGCGGCGGTGACGCCTCCCCGGCCGCTGGCCAAGCCGCCGGTGCGCAAGCTGGCGAAGGACCTGGGCGTCGACCTGGCCACGGTGACCCCGACCGGCCCCGACGGCATCATCACCCGCGAGGACGTCCACGCGGCGGTGGCCCCGCCGGCCCCCGCTCCCGAGCCGGTGTCCCAGCCCGCCCCGGTCGCCGCCCCGGCGGCCACGTCGGCTCCGGTGGCCACGTACGACACGGCTCGTGAGACCCGTATCCCCGTGAAGGGCGTCCGCAAGGCGACGGCGGCGGCGATGGTCGGCTCGGCGTTCACGGCGCCGCATGTCACGGAGTTCGTGACGGTGGACGTGACGCGCACGATGAAGCTGGTCGAGGAGCTCAAGCAGGACAAGGAGTTCGCGGGTCTGCGCGTGAACCCCCTGCTGCTGATCTCCAAGGCCCTCCTGGTCGCCATCAAGCGCAACCCGGACGTCAACGCGTCCTGGGACGAGGCGGCCCAGGAGATCGTGCAGAAGCACTACGTCAACCTGGGCATCGCGGCGGCGACCCCGCGCGGTCTGATCGTCCCGAACATCAAGGACGCCCACGCCAAGACCCTCCCGCAACTGGCCGAGGCGCTCGGCGAGTTGGTGTCGACGGCGCGGGACGGGAAGACCACCCCGGCCGCGATGCAGGGCGGCACGGTCACCATCACCAACGTCGGCGTCTTCGGCGTCGACACCGGCACCCCGATCCTCAACCCCGGCGAGTCCGCCATCCTCGCGGTCGGCGCGATCAAGCTCCAGCCGTGGGTCCACAAGGGCAAGGTCAAGCCGCGTCAGGTCACCACGCTGGCGCTCAGCTTCGACCACCGGTTGGTGGACGGGGAGTTGGGTTCCAAGGTGCTGGCCGACGTGGCGGCGATCCTGGAGCAGCCGAAGCGGCTGATCACCTGGGCGTAGCCGAGAAAGGGGGTGTCCCGGTCGGGGCACCCCCTTCGCACGTCGGATCGGATCAGTCCCGCTGTGCGCCCTGCGGCAGCGTGCGCAGCTGCATCGTGCTCGCCGAGGTCGAGCCGAAGGCGTAGTCCATCAGCTTCGCAGCGTCCGTGAAGCGGTACTGGTCGTTGAGGAGGACGCCGACGACCGTCTTGCCGTCACGGGTTCCGGCGAAGACGAGGCAGGGGCCGGCCGGGGTGTTGGTGCCGGTCTTCACGCCGGTCGCGCCGCTGTAGGAGCCCAGCAGCTTGTTGGTGTTGTACCAGGTGTACGTGCGGGTGCCGCCGGTGCTCGTCGTCGCGTACTGCACCGTCTTCTGCTTCTTCACGATGCCGCTGAACGTCGAGTACTTCATCGCGCTGCGGGTGAGCTTCGCGAGGTCGCGTGGCGTCGTGTAGTTGGTGTTCTGCGTCGAGTTGCCGTCGAACGTGTCGAAGTGCGTGTTCGTCAGGCCGAGGGCGTCGGCCTTGGTGTTCATCTTGCTGATGAAGGACTTGGTGCGCGCCGAGACCGTCGTGCCGGTGCCGAAGGTGTCCGCGAGGGCCATCGCGGCGTCGCATCCGGACGGCAGCATCATCGCGTGCAGCAGCTGGCGGATGGTGACCTTGTCACCGGTCCTCAGGTCCGCGGTGCTCGCACCCTTGGCGGCGACGTAGTCGCGGTAGGCCTGCTTGATGGTGATCTTGCGATCGAGGTTCAGGTCGGGGGTGCTCAGCACGACACGGGCCGTCATGATCTTGGTGGTGCTCGCCATCGGCCGCTTGGTGTCGGCGTACTTGCTGAAGAGCGTGGAGCCCGTCGCACTGTTGAGCATGAACGCGCCCTTGGCGCTGACCGTGGGGGCGGTCGCCGCCTGGGCGGGTGACGTCAGGGCGCCGCCGGCGACCAGCGCGCCGGTGGTGAAGACGACGGCGGCGGCTCTGCGGAAACGTACGCCCTTGATGCCGGTTATCACTATGAACGCTCCGAATATGCGAAATGTCCACGGACATTTGCGATGTGGAGGGGGGAGGCGCTCAGAAGACACGCGAGGAGCGTCAAGGGTTGTACGGCGGACGGAAGAAATGGATGTGACGAGGGCGACCACTGATGAGTGGTCGCCCTCTGCCCAGGTGTACGCGATGGTCAGCTGATCTTCGCGTAGCCGTAGTTGATGAGCTTCTTCACGTCCTCCGTGCGCTTCGCCTCATTGGGAGCGGTCAGGACGGCGCCCATCACCGACTCGCCGTTCTTGGTGGCGGCGAAGACGAGGCAGTACTTGGCCTCGGTGCCCGAGCCGGTCTTCACGCCGAGCGTGCCGTTCCAGCCGAGCAGGGTGTTGGTGTTCTTCCACGGTGCCATCGTGCGGGTGGCGCCGGTCTTCGTGATCGTCTTTGCCGTGTACTGCTTGGTCTTCACGACGGTCTTGAACGTCGAGCTCTTCATCGCGCTCCGGGCGAGCTTCGTCAGATCGCGCGGCGTCGAGTAGTTGGAGCCGTTGCTGATGCCGTCGAACGAATCGAAGTGCGTTTTCGTCATGCCCAGGCTCTTGGCCATGGTGTTCATCTTGCCGATGAAGTTCTTGGTGCGGGCGGCGACCGTCGAGCCGGAACCGAACTTGTCGGCGAGGGTCATCGCGGCGTCGCAGCCCGACTTGAGCATCATCCCGTACAGCAGCTGACGGACGGTGACCTTGTCGCCGACGATCAGGCCGGCCGACGAGGCGCCCTTGGAGACGATGTAGTCGCTGACGGCGCCCTTGATCGTGACCTTGGTGTCGAGGTTCAGGTTCGCCTGCGAGAGCACGACCTTCGCGGTCATGATCTTCGTGGTCGAGGCGGTGAGCGCCTTGGTGTCAGCGGCCTTGGTGAAGAGCGTCTTGCCGTTCGCGCTGTTCATCAGGAACCCACCCTTGGAGCTGATGGTGGGTGCCGTGGCGGCCTGCGCGGGTGCCGCGGTGAGGGCTCCGGTGACGAGCACCGCGCCGGTGGTCATGACGGCGGCAGCGGCTCTGCGGATACGGAGACCCTTGGTGGCAGTTATCAACTTAAATACCCCGATTGCGTCGAATGCCCCGATATGCGGCCGAGTTGGCGGGGGGAATGGTCGGGCCGCACGTGTGTGACACGTAAGTAGCACAGAAGGTTGTGCGACGGGTGAGGCGGGTTATGTTTTCTGATGCCTCGTCTGGTTTCCCGTCCGCATGGTGGATGGACGCCGCGATGCGTACGTGTTGTATCTATGCTGTGCACATGCCTTCCGCTCCGCCCGCCCCCGTGAAGCAGCAGTCCATGAAGCAGCCGCCCGCCGCCGACCGCGTCTACACCCACGTCAAGCAGGGCGTCCTGCAACGCCGTTACGAGGGCGGGACCCTCCTCACCGAGGGCGAGCTCGCCGAGGCCGTCGGAGTCTCGCGCACGCCGGTGCGGGAGGCGCTGCTGCGGCTGGAGGTTGAGGGGCTGATCAAGCTCTACCCGAAGAAGGGCGCACTGGTCCTGCCGGTCTCCGCACAGGAGATCAAGGACGTGGTGGAGACGCGGATGCTCGTCGAGGAGCACGCGGCGCGCAAGGCCGTACCCGCGCCCCCCGGCCTCATCGCGCGCCTGGAGGAACTGCTCGCCCAGCAGAAGGCGCAGGCCGCCGCCGGCGATCTCGCGGGGGCCGCCGTCACCGACCGGTGCTTCCACGCGGAGATCGTGCGCAGCGGCGGCAACGAGATCCTGTCGCGGCTGTACGACCAACTGCGCGACCGGCAACTGCGCATGGGCGTCGCCGTCCTGCACTCCCACCCCGACCGGATCGCCAAGACCCTCGCCGAACACGAGGAGATCCTCCGGGCCCTGCGCTCCGGGGACGCCGAGGCCGCCGTCGGGACGGTCCACCGGCACATCGGCTGGTTCTCGCATCTGGCGCGGGGTGAAGAGCGATGAGAGCCGCCGCGTTGCCGGGTGACCCTCCGGGCGGCCGCCGCGCCGCCGCCGTCTGGGGCATAGGCGTCTCGGTCTACTTCGTCGCCGTCATCTTCCGTACGTCCCTGGGGGTCGCCGGCCTCGACGCGGCGGACCGCTTCGACGTGAACGCCTCGGCCCTGTCGACCTTCTCGATCCTGCAACTGCTCGTCTACGCGGGCATGCAGATACCCGTCGGCCTGCTCGTCGACCGGCTCGGCACCAAGAAGGTGCTGACCATCGGCGTGGTGCTGTTCACGGTGGGCCAGCTGGGCTTCGCCTTCTCGCCGTCGTACGGCATGGCCCTCGCCTCGCGCGCGCTGCTGGGCTGCGGCGACGCGATGACGTTCATCAGCGTGCTGCGGCTCGGCGGCCGGTGGTTCCCGGCCCGGCGCGGTCCGCTGATCGCGCAGCTCGCGGGGCTCGCGGGCATGGCGGGCAACCTCGTCTCCACGCTGGTGCTGGCCCGGCTGCTGCACGGCGTGGGCTGGACGGCGGCGTTCGCGGGCAGCGCGGCGGCGGGCGTCGTCGTACTGGTCCTGCTGCTCCTGTTCCTGAAGGACCACCCCGAGGGGCACGAGCCGGAGCCGCTGCCGCACCTGGGCGCGGCGTACGTACGCCGTCAGATCGCCGCGTCCTGGGGGGAGCCGGGCACGCGGCTGGGGCTGTGGGTGCACTTCACGACGCAGTTCCCGGCGATGGTGTTCCTGCTGCTGTGGGGGATGCCGTTCCTGGTGGAGGCGCAGGGGCTGTCCCGGGCGACGGCCGGTGAACTGCTCACCCTGGTCGTCCTGTCCAACATGGTCGTGGGCCTGGTCTACGGCCAGATCGTCGCCCGGCACCACGAGGCGCGGCTGCCGCTGGCGCTCGGGACCGTCGGGGCGACGGCGGCGCTGTGGGCGACGACGCTGGCCTGGCCCGGCGACACGGCGCCGATGTGGCTGCTGATCGTGCTGTGCGCGGTGCTCGGGGCGTGCGGGCCGGCCTCGATGCTCGGATTCGACTTCGCGCGGCCGGCGAATCCGCCGGAGCGGCAGGGGACGGCGTCCGGCATCACCAACATGGGCGGGTTCGTCGCCTCGATGACGACGCTGTTCGCGGTCGGCGTGCTGCTGGATGCGACGGGGGACGACTACGCCATCGCCTTCTCGGCAGTGTTCGTCCTCCAGGCGCTGGGGGTCAGCCAGATCCTGCGGCTGCGCAAGCGGGCGGCTCGGCGGGAGCGGGAACGGCTGGTCGCCAGCAGGGTGGAGACCGTGCACGTTCCCGCGTGAGCCGGCTTGAGTCAGGGGCGTGTCAGCGGGCCGGGACGAGGGTGAGGTAGGCGAGTCCCAGTACCCCGCGATAGCTCATCCACTGGGCGCGATGACCGTCGAGGCGCTCGCGTGTCTCGGCCGCGAGCGGGTGGTCGGGGTGCTCGGCCAGCCATGCCTCGACGTCCGCCTGGTACGCCGACTCGAACTCCTCCCACTCGTCGAGGTTCGCCGTCTCGGTCCACTCCGGGCGGAAACCGGCGGCGACCGCGAGATCGAGCAGGGTCGCGAGGTCGTAGTGGTCCGTCGCCGCCGCTCCCGGCCACATGCCGGAGAGTTCGGCGGAGGTAGGAGGGCGCTGCCAGAAGCCCTCCCCGAGCAGCACACGGCCGCCGTCGGCGACCAGGCGGCGCAGGGCGCGCAGAGCCTCGGTGGTGTGCTCCGGCGGCTCGGCCGCGCTCAGGGCCTGGCTCGCTCCGACGCACAGGACCAGGTCGGCGGGGCCGTGCGAGGTCCCGACGGCGGACTCCTCTACGAATGCCGCTCTTTGTGCCAGCCCTCGGGCCTCGGCGTTGCGGCGGCCGCGGGCGAGATCCTCGGCCTTGATGTCGATGCCGACGCCCGTCGCTTCGGGGGCGGCGGCCAGGACGCGGAGCATCAACTCGCCCCAGCCGCAGCCGATGTCGAGGACGGTGGTGGGGTTTGTCCGGGTGAGTCGCTGCACGAGGTTGTTCGCGCGCGTCTCCGACAGGGGGCCGTGGAAGGTCAGGCGGGTCAGGCGTGGCGGGTGGCTGGATGTGGTGTCGATCTCGGTGTCGGTCACGGCGGGACGTTAGCCGCGGGTGCGGAGTGGGCGACAGTAGTTTTCGCCCCCGCCGCCCCTACCCGTCCCATCCTGAAGGGGCGGAGCCCCTTCGACCCCGCCAGGGGGCTTTGCCCCCTGGACCCCCATCGGCCCTGAACGGGCCTCGTCCTCAAACGCCGGACGGGCTGAAATGCACGGACCGGCGCTGGGAAGTGACCGTCAGCACCGTGAGGCGAAGCCCCTGCGGGTGGGTGGGGGATCGGGATGGCGGTGCTCGGCCTCGAACGCCGGACGGGCTGGGATGCGCCCTACGGCGTCACCGTGAAGTTCCGCAGGATCGCCGCCGTCAGATCCGGATCCCCCTCCGCCTTCACCCGGTCCGCCACGGCATCCGGCGTAACGCGGCCGCAGGCGAGGCGGACGTAGGTCTCCCAGTCGAGGGTGAGGGTGGCGGCGGGGCCCAGGGCGGGGGCCGTTTCGAGGGTGCCGCGGCCCTGGATGTCGACGCGGATCGTGCGGAGGAACTCGATCGGGCCGTGGACGTCGAAGACGACCGCCGAACTGCGCGGGGCGTTCGACTTCGTGGCGACGATCTCGGGAAGCGCGGCCAGCAGGACGTCGCGGGCGACATGCGCGCCGGGGGAGTCGAGGTTGCCGGGGCGGCCGAGGGAGGTGCGCAGGTCCTGCTCGTGCACCCACACGTCGAAGGCGTGGCCCCGCATGGACTCTTCGAGGGTGAGCTCCGTCCCGAGCGGGCCGCGCACCTTGGTGCCGGGGTCGCGGGACTCGTTGCGCAGCTGGCGGTTGCGGCGGATGACCGTGTACTCCAGCTCGGACGTCATCTCCGGTGCCGTGTGGTGGCGGCGGACGTCGACCTGCATCTCCATGTAGCGCTGGTGGTCGTTCGTGACGTGGAAGAGGTCGCGCGGGAGCGTGTGGATGGGGCGCGGGTCGCCGAGCATCTCGCAGTCCAGGCCGATGACATGGGACACCACGTCGCGCACCGACCAGCCGGGGCAGGGCGTACGCCGGTTCCACTCTCCCTCCACCAGCGGCGTCACCAGCTCGGATATCGCTTCGATGGAGTGGGTCCAGGCGTCGGCGTAGGGCTGGAGGGTGGGATGCAGACTCACGGAACGGGACCCCTCGGCGGTTGGAACGTCGGTACGCGGGCAGGTGCTGGCGGCGGTGCCAGTGGGCGGCGGCTGCTGTCGGCGGGTGTCTTGAAACGCTAAGTTACGCTGCTGTGAGGCACCCCGGCAGTGCTTTCGTGTGACGATCGTAGGCCTGTGTGGAAGCCCGTGTGGACCGCTCGAATGCCAGGACGGTGGTAGTGTGCGCGCCTCTCTGCTCCAGATCGACGTCAATGAGGGCGAATCGGTCGAATCGCGTCGGGTGAGGGTTGCCTCGCTGGTACGGGAACAGGCCGGGGCGGATCTGGTGGTGCTGCCCGAGCTGTGGACCACCGGGGCGTTCGCCTACGAGGAGTTCGGCAGCGAGGCCGAGCCGCTCGAAGGGCCGACGTACGAGGCGATGGCCAAGGCCGCGAGTGATGCGGGCGTGTGGCTGCACGCGGGCTCGATTCCCGAGCGAACGTCATCCGACAGCGGCTCCGCCGCGGGGGACGGGCCGCTCTACAACACCTCTCTCGTCTTCTCCCCCTCCGGTGATCTGGCCGCCGCGTACCGAAAGATCCATCGGTTCGGCTTCGACAAGGGCGAGGCCGTGCTGATGGGCGCGGGCGAGGAACTGGTGACGGTGCGTCTGCCCGAGACCGTCCTGGGTGTGGCCACCTGCTACGACCTCCGTTTCCCCGAGTTGTTCCGCGGCCTCGTCGACGCCGGCGCCGAGACTCTGGTCATTCCGGCGGGCTGGCCGGAGCGCCGCCGGGCGCACTGGACGCTACTGGCTCAGGCGCGGGCGGTGGAGAACCAGGCGTTCGTGCTCGCCTGTGGAACGGCCGGGACGCATGCCGGAGTTCCGCAGGCCGGTCACTCGATCGTGGTCGATCCGTGGGGCGAGGTGCTGGCACAGGCCGGTGCGGGGGAGCAGGTCCTCACGGTGGAGTTCGACCCGGGGAAGGTCGCGGTGACGCGGGATCAGTTCCCGGCGCTGAAGGACCGGGTGCTGGGGCTCGCGGCACCGCGCCGCTGAGGGGCCGCTGAGGGCTCGCCCCGTCAGTCGGCGCCCCGTCAGTCGTTGCCCTGTCAGTCGTCGTCCCGCCGCTCCTTCTCAGCCAGGTGGATCACACACACCGCCACCGCGATCAGCAGCGCCGGATCCGCGTCGTCCCGTACGACGTCCACGCCGTAGGTCTCCCGCACATGCAGCCAGCGGCGGGAGACGACGGCCAGCAACTCGCCGTCGTACTCGACGGCGAACTCCCGGTCGTGGATCTTGCCGCTGACGTCGAGGTCCGTGCTGCCGTCCGCCAGGGACACGCGGTAGTGGTTGCGCAGCAGGGACAGCCGCTTGCGGCGGATCGTCGCGAGGGGGCCGCCGTCCCGCTCGATCACCATCGTGTCGCGCAGGGCGAACATCTTCTGGTGGATGTCGATGAGGACGCGCCCCTGGGTGTCCTTCAGCTCGAAGGTGTCCCGCAGCCGCATCGCCTTGCCGTCGACGAGGTACACCTTGTTGCCCTGGTCGTCCTCGATCCAGTAGTCGTCACCGAAGCCGAGGAGCCGGTCGCGTACGAGGAATCTCATGAGACGAGGGGTTCCCCGCCGGCCGGTCCGAAACGCCGCCTGTAGGCCGACGGGCTGAGCCCGGTCTCGCGCCGCACGCGCGCGCGGAGGTTCGCCGCGGTGCCGAGCCCGCTGCGCGCCGCCACCACGTCCAGCCGTTCCTCGCCCCGCTCGATGAGCCGGCAGGCCAGCGCCACCCGTTCACCCGTCAGCCAGGCCAGCGGTGTCGTGCCGAGCTGGGTGCGGAAGCGCCGGTGGAGCGTGGCCGGCGACACCGACGCGCGCGCCGCCAGGTCGGCCACCGTGAGCGGCTCGCCCAGCCGCTCCTGCGCCCACGCCAGCAGGGGCGCGAGCGACTCCTCGGGCACGTCCGGCACCGGCCGCTCCACGAACTGCCGCTGCCCGCCGTCCCGGTGGGCGGCGAAGAGGAGCCGTCGGGACACCGCGTTGGCGATCTCGGCGCCGTGGTCGCGCCGGATGATGTACAGGCCCAGATCGAGCGCGGCGGCGCTGCCCGCCGCGGTGAGGATCTGCCCCTCGTCGACGAAGAGCACGTCGGGCTCCAGCAGCACCCGCGGATGCAGCTCGCGGAAGGCGTCGGCCCACATCCAGTGGGTGGTGGCCCGGCGCTCGTCGAGCAGTCCGGCCTCGGCGAGCGCGAAGCTGCCCGTGCAGAAGCTCAGGATGCGCGCCCCGCGCGCGTGCGCACGGCGAATGGCGTCCAGGACGTCGGCGCCGCGCGGGACGACGTTGTCGGGACGCCCCGGCACCACGAGGGTGTCCGCGCTGTCCACGGCCTCCAGTCCGGGCGTACCGGTCATCGAGAAGAACCCGTGGTTCATGCGCACCACGCGCGCGGGCGTGCACAGCGTCACCTCGTACAGCGGCCCGGGCAGCCCCAGTTCGGGCCGGGGCAGCCCGAACAGCTCGGTGGCGACGCCCACCTCGAAGGGGTTGGTGCCCTCGTCGACGATCACGGCCACCCGATGCGGACGATGCTGAGAGGATCCTTGCGGCATATGCGATTCCTAGCACTCGTGTGCCGCCCCCGGCCACCCGCACGATGACGGCATGACCAACGAACCCGTCTCCCTGCCCGCCGCCCTCGTCTCCTTCACCGAGCAGTGGAGCCCGCGCATCGCCGCCACCGTCAATGACTACGACGTCCGGATCACCCACGTCGAGGGCGAGCACCTCTGGCACGTCCACGACGACACCGACGAGTTCTTCCTGGTCCTCGACGGCGAGCTGCACATCTCCCTGCGGGAGCCGGCCGGCGAGCGCACGGTCGTCCTGCCGAAGCTGTCCGTCTTCACCGTCCCGCGCGGTGTCGAGCACAAGCCCTACGCGCCCGTCCCCACTGACATCCTGCTCCTGGAGCCCACCGGCACCTCCACGGTCGGCGATCGGCACGACGAGGTGCCGGACCATGTGGACGCCACCACCGGGCACGCGCTGATCTGACTGTCGGTCCCGGGTGGCACCCTGGATCCATGAGCGACTCCGCACCCCGCCGCGTCCGCGTCCGCGCCCCCGAGCTGATCGGCAAGGGCGGCTGGCTGAACACGGGCGGCCGCCCGTACGGCCTCGCTGACCTGCGCGGACGCATCGTGATCCTGGACTTCTGGACGTTCTGCTGCATCAACTGCCTGCACGTCCTGGACGAGCTCAGGGAGTTGGAGGACAAGCACCGGGACACGATGGTCGTGATCGGGGTGCACTCGCCGAAGTTCGTGCACGAGGCCGAGCACCGGGCGGTCGTCGACGCCGTGGAGCGGTACGGCGTCGGGCATCCCGTTCTCGACGACCCCGAGCTCGCCACCTGGAGGCAGTACGCGGTGCGGGCCTGGCCGACGCTCGTCGTGATCGACCCGGAGGGCTACGTCGTCGCGCAGCACGCCGGTGAGGGCCATGTGCACGCCATCGAGCGCCTGGTGACGGAGCTGGAGGCCGAGCACGAGGCGAAGGGCACGTTGCGGCGCGGCGACGGGCCGTACGTGGCGCCGGAGCCGGAGCCGACGGTGCTGCGCTTCCCGGGCAAGGCCCTGCTGCTGCCGAGCGGGAACTTCCTGGTCAGCGACACGACCCGGCATCAGCTGGTGGAGCTGGCGGCGGACGGGGAGACGGTCGTGCGGCGGATCGGTCAGGGCAGTCGTGGCGCCACGGACGGCGACCCGGACCGGGCGCGGTTCCAGGAGCCGCAGGGACTGGCCCTCCTGCCGGACGGGGCCGTGGCGGTCGCCGACACGGTGAACCACCTGATCCGGCGCTTCGATCCCGAGACAGGCCGGACCACGACCCTCGCCGGGACGGGCTTCCAGTGGATGCAGGGAGAGGCCACCTCGGGTCCCGCGAGGGACGTCAAACTCTCCTCACCCTGGGACGTCGCCTGGTGGAACGACCGGCTCTGGATCGCCATGGCCGGCGTCCACCAGCTGTGGGCGTACGACCCGGCCGACGGCACCGTCTCCGTCACCGCCGGCACCACCAACGAGGGCCTCGTCGACGGCCCCGCCACCGAGGCCTGGTTCGCCCAGCCGTCGGGCCTCGCGGTCTCCCGCGACGGGGAGCGCCTCTGGCTCGCCGACTCCGAGACCAGTGCCCTGCGCTGGGTGGACGTCGAAGGCATCGTCCACACCGCAGTCGGTACCGGCCTCTTCGACTTCGGCCACCGCGACGGCGCCGCCGAACAGGCCCTGCTTCAGCACCCGTTGGGCGTCACGGCACTCCCCGACGGCTCGGTCGCGGTCAGCGACACCTACAACCACGCCCTGCGCCGCTACGACCCCGCGACCGGCGAAGTCACCACCCTGGCCACGGATCTGCGCGAGCCGAGCGACGCGGTGCTGGTCGGCGACGACATCTTGGTCGTGGAGTCGGCCCGGCACCGGCTGACCCGGTTGCGCCTGCCCGAGGAGGCCGTACGCGTCGAGGCGGTCGCCCATCGCACTCAGCGCGCCGCCACCGAAGTCGCGCCGGGCAAGCTCCAGTTGGACGTGATCTTCGAGGCGCCCGCGGGCCAGAAGCTGGACACGCGGTACGGCCCCTCGACACGCCTGCTGGTCTCGTCGACGCCGCCCGAGCTGCTGCTCGCCGGTGAGGGCGCGGACACCGATCTCGCCCGCATCCTGGAGCTCAACCCTGCCGTCCCCGAAGGCGTACTGCACGTCTCGGCGATGGCGGCGTCCTGCGACGACACAGCAGCAAACAGCGGCTCCGCCGCGGGCGCCAACGAGTACCCCGCCTGCCATGTCCACCAGCAGGACTGGGGCGTGCCGGTCCGCCTCGTGGAGACCGGCACGCCTCGCCTGCCGCTGGTGCTTGCGGGGATGGACGCTCAGACGCCGTAACCGTCGCTGTAGCCGTCCCGCCTGTGGTGGTGTCCGGTCTCGTCGACGACCGGTGTCGACGGCGGCACCACCACACGCCGACGCCGGGCGATGCTGCTGAACGTCGTGGTTCCGATGAGTCCGACGATCATCAGGATGATCCCGACGAGGTCGAGATTGACACCCTGCATCTCCCAGTCGGTCGCGAACGTGAGGATGGCTCCCACGGCGATGAGGATGATGCACCCTCCCCCATAGCCTTAAAGGCATGGGGGGACCCCCACCGGCCCATGAGTTGTCGCCTCCCTGTCCGGGTCCGGTGGTTCCGGTCGAAGGCGAGTACCCCGGTCCCGCGCGACTACCCCTGCAGGAACGCCACCAACGGGTTCGCCAGCAGGTGCGGGTCGTCCGCGCCGCACAACTCCCGTGCGCTGTGCATCGACAGGATCGCCACACCGATGTCGACCGTCTTGATGCCGTGCCGGGCCGCGGTGATCGGGCCGATCGTCGTGCCGCAGGGCATGGAGTTGTTGGAGACGAAGGACTGGAAGGGGACGTCGGCCTTCTCGCAGGCGGCGGCCCACACCGCGCGGCCCGAACCGTCGGTCGCGTAGCGGTTGTTGACGTTGACCTTCAGGATCGGCCCGCCGTTGACGCGCGGGTGGTGCGTCGGGTCGTGGCGCTCCGCGTAGTTGGGGTGGACCGCGTGGCCCGTGTCGGAGGAGAGACAGACGGTGCCGGCGAAGGCACGTGCCTTGTCCTCGTACGATCCCCCGCGCGCGAACACCGAACGCTCCAGGACACCGCCCAGCAGCGGACCGTCGGCGCCCGTGTCGCTCTGCGAGCCGTTCTCCTCGTGGTCGAAGGCGGCCAGCACCGGGATGTACGGCAGTGCGGCGCCCGAGCCGGCCACCGCGGCCAGCGCCGCCGCGCCCGCGTGCACGGACAGCAGGTTGTCCATGCGCGGGCCCGCGACCAGCTCCTTGTCCCGGCCCAGATACGCCGGCGGCTCAACGGAGTGGACCATCAGGTCCCAGCCGGTGACCTCGCCGGCAGCCAGCCCGGCCGTCTCCTCCAGGAAGGCGATCAGATCGCCGTCGCGCACGTCGTTGCCCAGGCCCCAGATGGGCTGCAGGTGCCGCTGCTTGTCGAGCTTGAGCCCCTCCGCCGACACGGAACGGTCCAGGTGGATGGCGAGTTGGGGGACGCGCAGCAGCGGCCGGTCCACGTTCACCAGCCGTGTCGTGCCGTCCCGCAGCGTCAGCCGGCCCGCCAGGCCCAGGTCGCGGTCGAGCCAGGAGTTGAGCAGCGGTCCGCCGTAGATCTCCACGGCCACCTGCCGCCAGCCGTGCGCCCCGGTGTCGGGCAGCGGCTTCACCCGCAGGTTGGGGGAGTCCGTGTGTGCGCCGACGATCCGGTACGGCGTGTGGGGCGCCGCGCCCTCGGGGACGTACCAGGCCACGATCGCGCCACCGCGCAGCACGTACTTGCCGCCGCTCGTCCCGTCCCAGGCGTCCGTCTCCGCGACCTGTCGGAAGCCGGCCTTTTCCAGCCGTTCGGCGGTGTTCGCCACGGCGTGGTACGGCGACGGGCCGGCCGCGAGGAAGGACATGAGGTCGTCGGTGTGGCCGCGGTCGAAGCGGGGGGGTTCGCTCATGGGGTTCACCTTAACGACGTACGAGGGCCCGCTCCCTGTCGATCGGGAGCGGGCCCTCGTAAGGGCGATGTGGGTTTCTGCCGCTTGGAACCGAGTTGACTAGAACGCGGCCTCGTCCAGCTCCATCAGGTCCAGGTCGACACCCTCGGCGAGCTTGCGCGCACCGGTCACGCCCGGCAGGACGTTGGCCGCGAAGAACTTCGCCGCCGCGATCTTGCCCGTGTAGAACGCCACATCTTTAGAAGACACAGCCTTGGCCGACGCGGTCTCCAGCTTCTCGGCGGCGATCGCGGCGCCCTTGAGCAGCAGGTAGCCGACGACGACGTCACCGGAGGCGAGCAGCAGGCGGGTGGTGTTCAGACCCACCTTGTAGATGTTCTTGACGTCCTGCTCGGTGGCCGCGAGGTCGGTCAGCATCAGACCGACGATGGCCTCCAGCTCGACGGCGGCCTTGGCCAGGTGCTCGCGAGCACCCGCGAAGTCCTCGCCGCCGGTGCCCAGCGCCAGGAACTTCTTGATGTCCTCGGCGAGCGAGTTCAGCGCGGCACCCTGGTTGCGGACGATCTTCCGGAAGAAGAAGTCCTGGCCCTGGATCGCGGTCGTGCCCTCGTACAGGGTGTCGATCTTGGCGTCGCGGATGTACTGCTCGATCGGGTACTCCTGCAGGAACCCGGAGCCGCCGAACGTCTGCAGCGACTGGGCGAGCTGCTCGTAGCCCTTCTCGGAGCCGTAGCCCTTGACGATCGGCAGCAGCAGGTCGTTCAGCGCGTGCTCGGTCTTCGCGTCCTCGCCGGTCGCCTCCTTGACGGCGATGGCGTCCTGGACGGAGGCCGTGTAGAGCACCAGCGCGCGCATGCCCTCCGCGTACGCCTTCTGCGTCATGAGCGAGCGGCGCACGTCCGGGTGGTGGGTGATGGTGACCTTCGGCGCGGTCTTGTCCATGAAGTTCGCGAGGTCCGGACCCTGGACGCGCTCCTTGGCGTACTCCAGCGCGTTCAGGTAGCCCGTCGACAGCGTGGAGATCGCCTTCGTGCCGACCATCATGCGGGCGAACTCGATGATGCGGAACATCTGGCGGATGCCGTCGTGCTTGTCGCCGATCAGCCAGCCCTTGGCGGGGTGCCGGTCACCGAAGGTCATCTCGCAGGTGTTGGAGGCCTTCAGGCCCATCTTGTGCTCGACGTTCGTGGCGTAGGCGCCGTTGCGCTCGCCCAGCTCGCCGGTCTCGAAGTCGAAGAGGTACTTCGGGACGAGGAAGAGGGACAGGCCCTTGGTGCCCGGACCGGCGCCCTCGGGACGCGCGAGCACGTAGTGGAGGATGTTCTCCTCCATGTCGTGCTCACCGGACGTGATGAAGCGCTTCACGCCCTCGATGTGCCAGGAGCCGTCCTCCTGCTGGATGGCCTTGGTGCGGCCGGCGCCGACGTCCGAGCCGGCGTCCGGCTCGGTGAGCACCATGGTGGAGCCCCAGGTCTTCTCGACCGCGATCTTCGCGATCTTCTTCTGGACCTCGTTGCCCTCCTCGAAGAGGATGTTGGCGAACGCCGGGCCGGAGGAGTACATCCACACGGCCGGGTTCGAGCCGAGGATCAGCTCCGCGTAAGCCCAGATCAGCGACGGGGGAGCAGTGGTGCCGCCGATCTCCTCGGACAGGCCGAGACGCCAGTACTCGGAGTCCATGAAGGCCTTGTAGCTCTTCTTGAAGGACGCCGGGACCGGCGCGGTGTTCGTCTCGGGGTCGAAGACCGGCGGGTTGCGGTCGGCGTCCGCGAAGGACTCCGCCAGCTCGTTCTCGGAGAGGCGGGTCAGCTCCTCGAGGATGCTCTTCGCGGTCTCGGTGTCCATCTCCTCGAACGGGCCGGTGCCGTACAGCGTGTCCCGCCCGAGTACTTCGAAGAGGTTGAACTCGATGTCGCGCAGATTCGACTTGTAGTGCCCCATGGCGACGGCTCCGTTAGAGAGATCGGCGAGGCACCGGGTGTAGCTCCTCGCGCTAGTTCACGTACCAACAAGTAGCTACGATGATGCTACCCGTCGGTAATAAGAAGCAACCCCGATCCTCGCATCTGTGACAGGTCACACCGGAACCGTCAGCGTCGCCGTGTATCCCTCCTGCACGCTCCCCTGCATGGCGGCCATCTGCTGGTCGTAGCCGTCGCTGAAAATGCCGTCCGTCTCCAGCGACAGCTCGCTCAGGTTCGTCACGCTCGCGCTGTAGCCGTCCGTGGCGTACACCGTCTCGCAGACGTCCTGCGGGAACGCGAGCTGCGAGGTGCTGGTGATGGAGGTGGCGGCCGTGGCGTCGGCCAGGCTGCCGTAGACCTCGAAGTGGATGTGCGGCCAGCGGCCCGGGTAGCAGCCGGGGAAGATGCTCTTGAAGGTGACCCGGCCCGAGTCGTCGCTCTCCTGGACGCCGCGCAGATAGTTCTCGTCGGTGACGCCCTCGGAGTACAGGGAGTAGCCGCCCTCCCGGTCGCAGTGCCAGACGTAGACGGCGGCTCCCTTCTTCGGCGTCCCGCAGCCGGAGGCGGCGTCCACGACCGTGAGCGTGAGGGTCAGGGGCACGCCCTCGGCGGTGCCGCCCGCGGAGTCGCCGAAGCTCTTGGTGAGGTCGCTGCGGACGACACCGCTCTCCTTCAGGACGTTCACACCGTTCGAGCCGTCGCCGGGGAAGGGCCCTGCGGTCTCGTCCGGGATCGTGGCGCACTCGGCGGACGAGGAGGGACTGCCGGAGCCGTTGGAGGAGGGGGCGGCCGAGGTCTCGTCCTGCGAGGTGCACCCCACCAGGGGGATCAGTCCCGCCCCCGCCACCAGCTGGATCATGCGGCGGCGGGCGAGGACCGGAAGGTCGTGGGAGAGCCCGCGGTCGTGCTCGTGGACTTCTTCGGCGGCTTCTTCGGTGTGGTCTCGGCGCATGGAAAGACGCTAGGAGCGGCAACGGCGGGAACCCAGGGGCACACGCTGTCAAGTCGCTGTCGGTTTGCCGGGGCACCCGTACCGGCCCGCCGCCCCCGCCGCTCTCGGTACTCTTGCGCCCATGTACGGCTACGACCAGAACGTCGGTGCACAGCAGGGGTACGCCCCGCCGCAGCAGCCCATGGCCGGCGGCGTCGGCGGGTACGGCCAGCAGCCACCGCTCTACCCCGAGCCGTCCCCGCCCTCGCTCGCGGACGCGGTGCGGGCCTTCACCACCGGGCAGATGTCCGCCGAGGACTTCCAGCAGGTCTTCGCCACGTCGAAGGTCTACTGCCCGCGCGGCGACAACCCCGGCTTCCTCGCCCTGCACAACACCCAGCAGCCGGTGATCCCGATGTTCACCTCGCTCAAGGAGCTGCGGCGGTACGCGGGCAAGGAGTCCAAGTACTTCGTCATCACCGGCGCCGAGGTGATCGACCTGCTGCCCACCGGCTACGGCTTCGTCCTGGACATGGAGGGCGAGCACCGGATGGTGTTCGACGCGAAGGCCGTGGAGCAGATGGTCGAGTTCGCGATGCGGCGGATGTACGGCTGAGCGTCGACCGTCGTCCGGGGCCCGGAATTCCCCTCCTCGATTGTCACAGCCATGCCATAGAGTGCCCCCTGGCAGCCGCGCCCCGCATGTCACCGCTCTCCCGCGGTTCACATCCGGGCGTCGCGCGGCGCTCTCGTCTCCCGGCACTGCCGGGCACTTCTGTGGGGGTTCATCACTGTGCGCATGCGCAGCACTGCGGTCGCGACGTCGCTCGCGGTCCTCTTCAGCTCGGCGGCACTGACCGTCGTGACGGCCGGCCCGGCGTCGGCCGCGTCGGCCGTTCTCACCCAGCCCGTGGGTCTGGTCGCGGACGGCGCGCTCCAGCGCGTCTTCGTGGCGGACCAGGACAACGGACGGATCCTGGCCACCGACTACAGCGGCACCCTGGTCGACGTGAACGTCGGCTTCGGCCGCCCCAGCGACCTCGCGCTCTCGGACGACGGTCTCACCCTGTACGCGGTGCTGCCGACGACCCACGAGGTCGTGGCTGTCGACGCGGCCACCCTGGAGGTCAGGACCCGCTACGACCTCGGCGCCGGTTTCGACCCGCGTGAGGCGGCCTTCGCGGGCGGGCGGCTGTGGTTCTCCTACCGGGTCACGGGAGACGACGGCTTCTTCCACGGCAATCTGGGCGTCATCGACCCCGCCGCCGACGCGGCCGCCGCGGTGAGCCTCGGACAGCTCCCGGAGGGCGTTGCCCCGTACTACAACGCGGCCGTCCTCGACGCGGACCCGTCCTCACCCGGTCTCCTCGCCTTCCACGACAGCGGCGACCGCTCGGGCGCGATCAACCTCCTCGACGTCTCCGGCGCCACCCCGCAGGTGGTCGCGAAGACGGACAGCGACCGCTGGACGATAGACATCGACCTGATGCCCGGCGCCTCCCAGGTGCTGTGGAACGGCTACCGGAAGCTGAACTACGCCGACGGCGCCTTCACGGAGGTCGCGGGCCTCACCGAGACCGGCTGGTTCGCCGACGTCTCCCCGGCCGGCCTGATCGCCCAGGCCTACGACCGCCACGTCAACGTCTACAAGGCGGGCTCCGACAAGCCGGTGCGCCGCTTCGACGCCGGGACCTCCAGCATGGGCGCGGTGGCCTGGGCCCCGGACTCCTCCCGGGTGTTCGCCCTGGCCGGCAACTCGGACAACACGTACACCCTGAAGGCGTTCACGGGCCCGGCGCTCAGCGTGCCGACCCTCACGGTCAACGCGCCCGCGTCCGCGCCCCGCGCCCAGCCACTCACCGTCACCGGCAAGCTCACGGCGAACGTGCCGTTCGCCGCGGGCACGACGCTCGCCGTCACCCGCACCGACCTGGAGAGCCCGAACGGCAAGGCGCTGCCGTCCGTCACGGTGAAGTCCGACGGCACGTACTCCTTCACGAACACCCCGCCGGCCGGCGGCAAGGTGAAGTACACGGTGCGCTACGCGGGTGACGCCACGCACACCGCGGTCAGCGCCTCGGACACCGTCGAGGTCTCCCGCGCCTCCACCTCGCTGAGCCTGAACAACAACGGCAAGCTGTACAACTACGGCACCGACGTCAAGTTCACCGCGCACCTCGGTACGACGTACAAGAACCGTTCGGTCGAGATCTGGGCCAACCCGTTCGGCGGGGACAAGCCGAACAAGCTGATCAAGAGCGGAACGGTCAACTCCGACGGCAACATCTCCGCCTGGGTGGACATGACCCGGGACACCACCGTCACCGCGGTCTTCAAGGGCGACGCCCGCTACAAGCCGAAGACGGTGAAGTCCACGGCGTACGCGCGGGTCAGGGTCTCCACGGCCGTCTCCAAGCACTACAAGACGGCGTATATCGGCTCGAGGTCGTACTACTGGTTCCACAAGAGCACCGACCCGCTGCTCACCACGACGATGACCTACTACCCGGGTCGTCAGCAGCGCTTCGATCTCCAGGTCTACTACCAGGGCACGTGGTACTCCGCGGACTCGCAGTACTTCCCGCTCGGTACGGACGGGAAGTCGCTCGTCAGCCTCGAGGCACCCGGTGAGTCGGGTATCCGGGCGCGGGTGCGGTCGGTGTACGTCAACGGCTCGTCCGGCGACACCGTGAACTCGACGACGTACGGGGCCTGGAAGTACCTGTACTTCAGCAACTGACGCGGGTCCGGCCCGCGCGGCGCAGCCCGGAGGGAATGCCCTCCGGGCTTGCGTCGTTCTAGGTGGCAGAAAGTTCAATGCTCAACTAAGCTGGCCGCACAAGGAGGTACCGACATGCCTGCAGTGACCGTCGAGAACCCGCTGACGCTGCCGCGCGTCGCCGCGCCCGCGGAGGCAGTGGCCCGTCCCGTGCTTGCCGTCACGACCGCGCCGAGCGGTTTCGAGGGTGAGGGCTTCCCGGTGCGCCGTGCGTTCGCCGGGATCAACTACCGCCACCTGGACCCGTTCATCATGATGGACCAGATGGGCGAGGTGGACTACGCGCCGGGAGAGCCCAAGGGCACCCCCTGGCACCCGCACCGCGGCTTCGAGACCGTCACTTACATCATCGACGGGATCTTCGACCACCAGGACAGCAACGGCGGCGGTGGCACCATCACCAACGGCGACACGCAGTGGATGACCGCGGGCTCGGGCCTCCTGCACATCGAGGCCCCGCCGGAGTCCCTCGTCATGTCCGGCGGTCTCTTCCACGGTCTGCAGCTGTGGGTGAACCTCCCGGCCAGGGACAAGATGATGGCGCCGCGCTACCAGGACATCCGCGGCGGCAACGTCCAGCTGCTCGCCTCCCCCGACGGCGGCGCGCTCCTGCGCGTCATCGCGGGCGAGCTGGACGGCCACCAGGGCCCCGGTATCACCCACACCCCGATCACCATGATCCACGCGACGCTGGCGCCGGGCGCGGAGATCACGCTGCCCTGGCGCGAGGACTTCAACGGCCTCGCCTACGTCCTCGCCGGGCGGGGCGCGGTGGGTGCGGAGCGCCGCCCGATCCACCTCGGCCAGACCGCCGTCTTCGGCGCCGGCGGCTCGCTGACGGTCCGCGCGGACGAGAAGCAGGACTCGCACACGCCGGACCTGGAGGTCGTCCTCCTGGGCGGACAGCCGATCCGTGAGCCGATGGCCCACTACGGCCCGTTCGTGATGAACACGCGGGAAGAGCTCCAGCAGGCCTTCGAGGACTTCCAGAAGGGGCGGCTGGGGACGGTCCCGGCGGTGCACGGGATGAGTGCGAGCGGCCCGTCCGAGGTCTGACCCCGATCGGTTCCGGTCGGGTTCCGGCCGAGTTCCACGGCGATCAGTGCCGGTAGTCCGGTACTGATCGCCGCGCCGCGTCACCCACCCGGTCCGCCCGCACACGACAGCCCCGGCCGGCCCATGATCCGCTGGAAGCGTGCAGGCCCCCCCGCTGCTCCCCGACCCCGTCCGGCGGCTCGCCGCCTGGTGTGCCGTCGTTTTGCTGGTCGCCGGGGTCGTCTACGTCGGGATCCGGCTGGCCGTGGAGTTCCGTACGGCCGTCGTGCCGGTGTTGCTCGCGCTGCTCGGGACGGCGCTGCTCGGGCCGCTGCACCGGCGGCTCGTGAAGGCCAAGGTGAACCGGTCCGTCGCCGCCGGGCTCACCTGCGTGGCCGTCGTGGCCGTCGTCGGTGGGGCCGTGTACATCGTCGTCGCCGCGATCGTGGACACCGGCGACCAGATCCTCGCCGCGCTCAAGCAGGCCGGCCAGGATCTCGCCGACCACTTCGGGGCCGCCGGGACCTCGCTGGACGACCTCGCCTCCAACGCCAAGGAATTGCTCACCGACTTCGGGGGGACGGCCGCCTCCGGCGTCATCAGCGGGGTGAGCGTGGTCGCGGAGACCATCGCCATGGCCGTGCTCGCGCTGCTGCTCGTCTTCTTCTTCCTGCGGGACTCCGACCGGGCCGCCGACACCTTGCGGTCCGTCGTCCCGGGCGAGAGCGGGGACGCCGTCGAGGCCATGGCCCGGCGGGCGTTCCAGGCGGTGGAGGGGTTCATGAGAGGGACCACCTTCATCGCCCTCATCGACGCCCTCTGCATCACCGTCGGGCTGCTCGTCCTCGACGTCCCGGGCGCGGTCGGGCTCGGTGCGCTCGTCTTCGTCGGGGCCTACATCCCCTATCTCGGCGCCTTCATCTCGGGGGCCGTCGCCGTGCTGGTCGCGCTGGCCGACCGGGGATTCGTCATCTCGCTGTGGGTGCTGGCGATCGTGCTCGCCGTGCAGGTGCTGGAGGGTCATGTGCTGCAGCCCATGATCCAGAGCCGGACCGTGCAGATGCACCCGGCCGTCGTCATGGTGGCGATCACCGCGGGGGCGTCCGTGGCAGGCGTCCTCGGCATGCTGCTCGCCGTACCGCTGACCGCCGCGGCCTTCGGCGTCGTACGCGAACTGCAGGACCGTTACGCGAGCCCGGAGCCCGCCGAGCCGGCTGCGCCCCCGGAACCGTCGGCGCCGCCCGAGCCGTCCGCGCCCTCGGACTCGTAGAGCTCGAACCAGATGCTCTTGCCCTCGCCCCGCGGGTCCACCCCCCACGCCTGAGCCAGCAGCTCGATCAGCATCAGGCCCCGCCCGGACGACGCCAGTTCCCCGGGGCGGCGCTTGTGCGGCAGGTCGTCGCTGGTGTCGGTCACCTCGACGCGTATCCGGCGGTCCCCCGGCTCACCCCGCACCTCGGCGAGGAGCAGGGCGTCGGCGTCGGTGTGGACGAGAACGTTCGTGAGCATCTCGGAGAGGAGGAGGACGGCCGAGTCCACCTGGTCCTCGGACGTCCAGTCGTGCAGCAGCTCCCGCAGCTGCTGCCGGGCCACCGCCACCCGCTCCGGCTCCGCCTGGGCCACCGAGAGCATGGTGCGGCGGATCGTGGGCCGGACGGCCACCGTGTTGCCGCAGCCGCACCCTTCCCCCTCCCGGCACAGCAGTAGCACCGCTATGTCGTCCTCGCGCCGGTCGGCGAGCGGGCCGGTGGTGTGGTGGGAGGACGGGCCGTGCACGGCCTGGACGAGGGCGTCGGCGAGCGCCTCCAGGTCGCCGTCGTGCTCCTCGAGGATCGCGCGGATGCGCTTCCAGCCGGTCTCCAGATCGTGGCCGCCAGTCTCGATCAGGCCGTCCGTGCAGATCAGCATGGTCTCGCCGGGTTCCAGGGTGATCCTGGTCGTCGGATAGTCGGCGTCCGGGTCGATGCCGAGCGGGAGGCCGCCGGCCGTCGAGCGGGCGAGCACCGTGCCGTCGGTCATACGGATCGCCGGGTCCGGGTGCCCGCCGCGGGCGATGTCCAGCAGACCGGTCGTGGGGTCGACCTCGACGTACAGGCAGGTCGCGAAGCGCAGGTCGGACGGGTCCTCGTCGAGGGAGCCGAACGTCATGCCGTGCAGGAAACGGGAGGCGCGGGAGAGGACGGCGTCGGGGCGGTGGCCCTCGGAGGCGTAGGCGCGCAGCGCGATGCGGAGCTGGCCCATCAGGCCCGCCGCGCGGACGTCATGACCCTGGACGTCGCCGATGACCAGGGCGAAGCGGCCGTTGGGCAGCGGGATCATGTCGTACCAGTCGCCGCCGACCTGGAGCCCGCCGCCCGTCGGGACGTAGCGGGCGGCGACGCTCATGCCCGGTATCTCGGGGCCCAGCTTGGGCAGCATCGAGCGCTGGAGGCCGTCCGTCAGTTCCCGCGCGGACTCGGCGGCCTCGGCGCGGGAGAGGGCCTGGGCGAGCATGCGGGCCACCGTCGTCAGCACGGACCGCTCGTCGGGCGTGAACGCGACCGGATAGGTGAAGGCCGCCATCCAGGCGCCCATCGTGCGGCCGGCCACGGTCAGCGGCAGGAACGCCCAGGACTGGCGGTTGAAGTGCGCGGCGAGCGGCCAGGTGACCGGGTAGCGGTCCTTGTACTTCTCGGGTGAGGAGAGGTACACGGCACGGCCGGTGCGGACGACCTCGGCGGCCGGGTAGTCGGTGTCCAGGGACATGTGCGAGAAGGGGTTCTCGTCGCCGGGCTGGTGGCCGTGGTGGCCGATGATCGTCAGGCGGTCGCCCGTGACGCCGAACACCGCGAGGCCGTCGGGTGAGAAGCCCGGCATCGACAGGCCGGCCGCGACCCGCAGCACCTCCGCCGTCGACCGCGCCTCGGCCAGCGCCCGGCCCGCGTCCAGCAGGAACGCCTCCCGCGAGCGCCGCCAGTCGCCGGTGACCGCCGTACGCCCGGCGGGGGTGCCCGGCGTCGGTTCGGTGACCTCCTGGAGGGAGCCCGTCACCTCGTACGACCGTTTCTCGCGGTCGAAGGAGGCGTGGAAGCGGCTGCGGCCGACCCGGACGACGCGGCCCCGCTCGTCCATGATCCGCACCCGCGCCTCGCCGAGGGTGCCCTCGGCCACGGCGAGCTGGATCACTCCGCTGATCTCGTTCCAGTCCACCGGGTGCAGGCGGGAGCGCACCTGGGCCTGGCTGAGCGTGGCCTGTTCGGCGGGCAGCCCGAGCAGCCGTGCCGCCTCCGCGTCGACCGTGACCAGTCCCGTGGCGGTGTTCCAGTGCCATAGTCCGGTCGCGAGGGCGGCGAGAACCTCCCCCACGGCGGGCAGGGCCTCACCAGTGCGCATTGCCCCACTGTAAGAAGAGGTGATCGCACACTGCCACCGAAGCTGTACGGGGCATCCGGTCGGAAGGGCGCCACGGGTGTGCCCACGGGTGTGCTCACGGGTGCTGTCAAATGGTGGGGAGCCGATCTTGGGGTCCCCGGTAGGCTTGGGGAGAGTTTCACGTGAAACACGCCCCCCGATCCGCGAAGACTGGATGAACGACGATGCATCGGTACAGGTCCCACACCTGCGGCGAGCTCCGCTCCTCTGACGTCGGCACCGACGTCCGGCTGAGTGGCTGGCTGCACAATCGGCGCGACCTGGGCGGCATCCTCTTCATCGATCTGCGCGACCACTACGGCATCACGCAGCTCGTCGCCCGTCCCGGCACGCCCGCGTACGAGGCCCTGGACAAGCTGTCCAAGGAGTCGACCGTCCGCGTCGACGGCAAGGTCGTCTCCCGCGGCACCGAGAACATCAACGCAGACCTGCCGACCGGCGAGATCGAGGTCGAGGTCGGCGAGGTCGAGCTGCTCGGCGCGGCCGCCCCGCTGCCCTTCACGATCAACACCGAGGACGGGGTCAACGAGGAGCGGCGCCTGGAGTACCGCTTCCTCGACCTGCGCCGCGAGCGCATGCACAAGAACATCCTGCTGCGTACGGCGGTCATCTCGGCGATCCGGCACAAGATGACGGCGCTGGGCTTCAACGAGATGGCGACGCCGATCCTGTCCGCCACCTCCCCCGAGGGCGCCCGCGACTTCGTCGTCCCCTCCCGTCTGCACCCGGGCAAGTTCTACGCCCTTCCGCAGGCCCCGCAGCAGTTCAAGCAGCTGCTGATGATCTCGGGCTTCGACCGCTACTTCCAGATCGCGCCCTGCTTCCGTGACGAGGACGCGCGTGCGGACCGCTCGCCGGGCGAGTTCTACCAGCTCGACATCGAGATGAGCTTCGTCGAGCAGGAAGACGTCTTCCAGCCCGTCGAGAAGCTGATGACCGAGCTGTTCGAGGAGTTCGGCAACGGCCGCCACGTCACCTCCCCCTTCCCGCGGATCCCGTTCCGCGAGGCGATGCTGAAGTACGGCTCCGACAAGCCGGACCTGCGCGCCCAGCTGGAGCTCGTCGACATCACCGACATCTTCGAGGGCTCGGAGTTCAAGGCCTTCGCCGGCAAGCACGTGCGTGCCCTGCCGGTGCCGGACGTCTCCGCGCAGCCCCGGAAGTTCTTCGACCAGCTCGGTGACTTCGCGGTCTCGCAGGGGGCGAAGGGCCTGGCCTGGGTCCGGGTCGCCGAGGACGGTTCGCTCTCCGGCCCGATCGCGAAGTTCCTCACAGAGGAGAACGTCGCCGAGCTGACCAAGCGGCTCTCGCTGGCCGCCGGTCACGCCGTCTTCTTCGGCGCGGGCGAGTTCGACGAGGTCTCGAAGATCATGGGCGCGGTGCGCGTCGAGGCCGCCAAGCGTGCCGGGCACTTCGAGGAGGGCGTCTTCCGGTTCTGCTGGATCGTCGACTTCCCGATGTACGAGAAGGACGAGGAGACCGGCGCGATCGACTTCTCGCACAACCCGTTCTCCATGCCGCAGGGCGGCCTGGAGGCCCTGGAGACCCAGGACCCGCTGGACATCCTGGGCTGGCAGTACGACATCGTCTGCAACGGTGTCGAGCTGTCCTCCGGCGCGATCCGGAACCACGAGCCGGAGATCATGCTCAAGGCCTTCGAGATCGCGGGCTACGACCGTGAGACCGTCGAGGAGAAGTTCGCCGGCATGCTGCGCGCCTTCCGCTTCGGCGCCCCGCCGCACGGCGGCATCGCCCCCGGCGTCGACCGCATCGTCATGCTCCTCGCCGACGAGCCCAACATCCGCGAGACCATCGCCTTCCCGCTCAACGGCAACGCCCAGGACCTGATGATGGGCGCGCCGACGGAGCTGGAGGAGGCGCGGCTGAAGGAGCTGCACTTGTCGGTGCGCAAGCCGCAGCCGAAGTAATCGTCAGCGCGCGGGGTGGCTCGGAACCGATGGTTCCGAGCCACTTTCGTATGCAGGGCTCTCACCCAGCTCTTACCCATGGTCCTGACAGGCGCGGTCCCTAATTTCCCTGCCCATGACGGGAAACCAGACGGCCCAAGGGCCGAAACACAAGCGGGATCTGACACGCCGTAAGGTCGTCGTGGCGGGTGCGGGCGCCGTGGCCGCGGTGGGCGTGGGCGGCACGCTCGCGGCCGGTGCCTTCGCCGGCGAGGAGAAAAATACCGCCTCCACCAGCGCTGCCGAGGTCTGCTACAAGCTGACCTCCGAGACGACCGAGGGCCCCTACTACATCGACGCGGACAAGCTCCGCCAGGACGTCACCGAGGACGAAGAGGGCATTGCACTCACCCTCCGCCTCAAGGTGATCGACTCCGAGACCTGCAAGCCCCTCAAGAACGCCGCGGTCGACATCTGGCACTGCAACGCGCTGGGCGTGTACTCGGGCTACGAGGCGATGGGCAGCGGCGGTGGTGGCGGGGGCGGGGGCGGTACGCCGCCGTCCGGTGAGCCGACGGGCGAGCCCCCGTCCGGGGAGCCGACAGGTGCGCCGGGCGGCGGAGGCGGCGTCCACGAGGAGCCGACCGACGACGAGCGCTATCTGCGCGGCACCTGGAAGACGGACAAGAGGGGCGAGGTCGTCTTCCGGACCGTCTTCCCGGGCTGGTACCAGGGCCGTTGTGTGCATATCCACACCAAGGTGCACGTGGGCGGCGAGTGGACGGACGCCGGCTACGAGGGCGGCAACACCTGTCACACCGGTCAGCTCTTCTTCGACGAGGAGTCGGTGCTGGCCTCCGCCGAGGTCGAGCCGTACTCCACCAACACCGCGACCCGCACCACCCTCGACGAGGACACGATCTACCCGGACAACGGCACTGAGGGCGGTCTGCTGAAGCTGAAGTACAAGAAGAACGACATCGCCAAGGGTGTCGTGGCCACGCTCACGATGGGCGTCGATCCCGAGGCCACGAACACCGGCACCTGAGAGGGGGGTGTGCGTACGGAGGACGTAACGTGCGCACACCCTTCACCCCGTTGACCCGGAAGGAGGGACTCCATAGTGCGCGGCCACCCTCTTCGGCTACCTCAAGGACACGACCGGGGTCAGATGACCCAGAGCAGCCCGTTGCCGCCGAGGAGCGTGCCGTTCTGCTGGGTGAGGCCGACGGCGTTCGCCGTGAACACGCGGCTGTTGGCGGCCGTCGGACGCGTGGAGCCGCCGGGGAAGACCCAGACCGCGCCGGTGGAGTTGTTCTCGCCGGACGCGCCGACGAACAGCTCCGGCCTGCCGTCCTTGTTCACGTCTCCGGCCGAGACCGTCGTACCGAAGAAGTCGTCGGTCTCGGCGGCGCCCGGCACGCCGGACGTGTCCTGGGAGAAGGAGTACGAGCCGGTGCCGGGGGCGCCCGAGGAGCGGCCCGGGATCACGGTCACCTGGCCGGCCCGGTTCTTGGCGAGGTCCTCGTACGGCGACCCGACCACGATGTCCGCGAGTCCGTCCCGGTTGAGGTCGGCCACGGTCAGCGCGCCGCCGAAGGCGTCGCCGCTCTCGCTCGCGCCGGGGACTCCGGCGGTGTTCTGCGTGATCTGGACGGGCGCGGTGTCCTTCGTGATGCCGCTCGCCGAGCCGTACCAGACGAGGACCCGGCCGCCCGTCGCCCCGTCCACGCCCTCCTTTTCGGGCTCGTCCGGGTCGCCGGCCACGAGGTCGGCGTATCCGTCGCCGTTGAGGTCGCCGGCGGCCACGATGAGGCCGTTACCCTGCAGCTCGTTGCCGTACGCGAGGTGCGTGTAGACCTCGCCGCCGCTCAGGTCGCCCAGCCGGGAGCCGGCCACGGCCGGATCGGGGACGGCGTCCCCGTCGAAGTCGCCCAGCGCGACGGACTCGACGGAAGCGGTGTCCATGTTCAGCGTGGCGGAGCCGAAGGTGCCGGTGCGGGAGAAGGGCCCCACGATGTGCACGGAGGCGTCGTAACCGCTCACCACCACCCTGGTTTTGGTGCCGCCGCCGGTGCTGAGCGCGGCGATGTCCTGTCCGTAGTAGGTCGGGGAGCCGGACGGCGACGGCAGATCCGTCCCACTCGTCAGCCCGCTCCTGCTTCCCCAAAGGACGGTCACCGCCCCGGAGTTCGTCCCCTTCGACGTGTCCTCGTACGGCGACCCCACCACCAGGTCGGCGTACCCGTCCCGGTTCAGGTCGGCCGTCGCGGTGGCTGCGCCGAAACGGTCGTACGCCTCGGCCGCGCCCGGCACCCCGGAGGTGTTCTGTGTGATCGTCTTGCGGCGGCTCGCCGCCAGGCCGGACGAGGAGCCGTACAGCACGATCACTGCCCCGGCCGCCTCCTTGCCGGACACATTCGCCCCCGGTGCGGGCAGGACGGCGTCCTTGTAGCCATCGCCGTTGAAGTCGCCCGGCACCCCGCCGTGCACCGCGGCCGCCGGTACGGCCGGCAGCAACGTGCCCATCGTCAATCCCGCGGCCACGAACGCGGCCACACCCCATCTACGCATGTGATCCCCTCCCACCCCATCCATCACGCGTGAAGTGTAAAGGCGCCCGGGATCACGGGAACCCCGGGCGCCTCGGTTGGTGAACCACCTGTCTAGGACAGGGACTTGTAGCCGCCCCACCCGGTGGCGATCTTCGTACGGGAGCCGAACGATCCCTTGCCGTTGCCGCTGTTGCGCCACACGTTGCCGCTGGTGTCGCGGGAGACGAGGTCCGGCCGGCCGTCGTCGGTGATGTCGCCGACGCCGACGACGGCGTTGTAGCTGCCGCCCCAGTTGGCGAACACCTTCACTCGGGCGGCGAAGGTGCCGTCGCCCTTGCCGTTGTAGCGGTAGAGGTTGTTGGACGTGTCCTGGGCCAGGAGATCCGCCTTGCCGTCGCCGGTGATGTCGCCGACGCCGACGATCTTCTTGTAGCCCTTCCAGTTGTCGTAGAGCTTTACGCGGGACGACAGCTTGCCGTCGCTGGTGCCCTTGTAGAGGTACACGGCCCCGGTGGAGGAGTTGCGCGCGATGAGGTCCGGCCGCCCGTCCCCGCTCACGTCGCCGGGCGAGGTGAGCGCGTTGTACTGCGTCCAGCCGCTGGTCGCGAGGGTCGTGTACGACGTCGACGGCTTGACCGCCGCCCCGCAGCCCGGCTTGTACAGGCGCAGCGCCCCGCTGCTGTAGCGCACGAGGACGTCGTTGCAGCGGTCACCGCTCAGGTCGCCGAACGGGATCACCGTGACGGTCGTCGGCCAGCCGGTGCCGGTGTTCTTGTCGCTGAACTTGCCGGTGCCGGTGCCGGCGTGGATCGTCAGGCCGCCGGAGGAGTTGAGGGTGAGCAGGTCGCCGCGGCCGTCGGGGCCGTCGGGGCTGGCGTAGTCGTGCCGGACAGCGGCTCCTCGCAGGAGATAGCCCTTGCCGGTGGAGACCGTGTTCGCTGTGGAGGTGCCCAGGCCGGTGGCCTTCAGCGCCCAGGTGAAGTGGCCGGTGGGGAAGTAACTCCCGCTCGCCGTCTTGCCGTTCCAGGTCACCGACACCAGCTCCGCGGTCGCGCCGCCGGTGATCGTCCGGGTCCCCTTGCCGTTCGCGCCGCTCTGGACGGAGGTGAGGGTGAGCGACCAGGAGGTGGCCGGGCGGGACAGCACCCAGCGGCCCTCGAAGGGCACGTTCGGGTACACGTTGTCGCCCGCCAGCGTCGTCTTGAAGGCCGTCATCGAGGACGGGGCGATGCCGGTGGTGGTGACGTGGGTGCGCTCGTAGTCGTCGAACCAGGCGACCAGGCCGGTGTACTCGTCGACCGTCCAGCGGTAGCGGCGGTCCACAGTCAGGCCCTTGTCGGGCAGTCCGGAGGCGATCACCCGGGTGGTGCCGGTGGCCGCCTCGGTGAGGACCAGCGTTCCCGCGGTGTGGTCGTGGCGGACGGTGAAGCCGTCGCCGAGGAGCACGTCACCGGGGGTGACCGCCGTCGACGTACCCGCCTTGGTGTCGTACACGCCCGCCGAGCCCGTGCCGCACGCCCAGTACACCCAGCGGCCCGCCGCCTGGAGTTCGCTCGGCACGCAGGCCAGGCCCGGGACGCTCACCGTGGTGAGCGTCTTCGCCAGCGGGATGCTGTACGAGGTGAGCGTGCCGGCGGTGGTGGTGGCGCTCCAGAGGGTGGAGCCGTTCAGGGCGGCGGCACGCACGGACCGCTTCAGCTTCTGGCCCTGGCCGAACTCGCCGACGTACTGCGCCGGGGTGGTGCCGCCCGAGTTGTAGACGGCGTAGTCGTCGCCGGCGTCGACGATCGAGCCGCCCGTGGTGCCGAACTCCAGCTCATGGCCGCCGATGGCGACCAGCCGGTCCTGCTTCAGCTCCGCGTCGTAGTAATAGTTGCCGAGGTAGACGTCCTCGGCGGCGAGGTTCCCCCACAGCGCCGCGCAAGCGGTGCCGGCGTACGGGCATACGGGGCTGTAGACCTTGCCGCTCTCCGTGGCGTCCGATGCCGTCAGCTCGGTGGAGCCGTTGGTGGTGAGGGTGCGCACGGACGTGAGGTGCGCGGCGGTGTCGGGGTCGTCCTCGGCGACGCGCAGGCGGCCGCGGCTGAGCGCGAGGCCCGTCTTGGCGTTCTCCACCGCCGGAGCCTGCTGGACCTTCGCCAGCTTCAGCGTGCCGTCCTCGGCCTGGCTCACCCGCTGCACCCACCAGTCGGTGGCGCCGGTGCCGCCGGAGACGAGGGCGCTTCCGTCACCGGCCGCCAGCGTGTACTCGCCGGCTCTCGCCAGCAGGGTCTGCTGCACCGAGGGGTCGGTGACGTTGACCGCGAGGAGCTTCGAGCCGAGGTCGCTGGAGGACAGCGGCAGCAGCAGCCAGTCGCCGACCAGGACCGGGTCGCCGTCGAGCGCGCCCGGGTGCGACGGCAGCGTGACGACCTGCTCGGCGGCGGTGAGGTCGGTACGGGACTTCAGGTGCAGTTCGGCGGTGCCGTTGTAGTACCAGCCGACGCGGTCCGCGCTCATCAGGAACGTCGAGTTGGTGGTGGCGTCCGCGAAGACCTTGGTGTTCACGGCCGACTCGATGTCGATGTAGTGGAGCGAGCCGAAGGTGCTGTTCGACACGAACACACCGGAGGAGTCGGCGCCGAGGACGTCCCCGGCCGACACGTTCGTCGCGTCACCGGTCACCCTGCGGACCCGCCACGCACCGTCGACCTTGTCGATCAGGGAGTTGGTGGTGACGATCGTGTCGCCGGCAAGGGCTCGGTAGGAGCCCTGGCCGTACTGGAGGGAGCCGTTCCAGCTCACCTTCCTGGAGGTGGCCGTCGCCGGGTCCCAGAAGGTGGCGTACGCGTCGCCGGTGCCGGTCGGCAGGGCGACCAGGTCGCTGTCCGAGCCGTACCAGGCGCTGTAGCACGTGGAGCCGATGTAGGTGCAGCCGGTTCCCGGGGTGTAGACGCCGGCGGCGTTCTCGACCGTGACGCTCCTGCCGGTGGCGTAGTCGGTCCACAGCAGCCCGTCCTTGCCGGTCTGCCGGTGCAGGAAGCCGGTGTCGCCCGCGACGTACGGGCGGTCGGTGCGCGGTGTGGTGGAGCTGGGGTCGACCAGCGTGATCGTGGTGGTCCCGGCCTCGGCCGCTTCCGCGGTGCCGCCGCCCTCCGACAGGACGACGACGGACGCGGCCGCGACGGCGACCGCGAGCGAGGAGACGGCGGCGGCGAGACCGCCCCGTCTCAGGGCGTGTCTGCCCACGTGAGGTTCCCTCCCCTGCGAGGGCCCGTGCCCTAGCACAAGTGGCCGGATGTTATCAGGGTTCGGTGACCGTCAGGGTTGGTGTCCGCCCAGGTGAACGGGGGTGCGGTGGGCCACGGCCGACGGTGGGGAGGAGGGGGAAATCAGCCGCGTTCGTGGGCGGACCGTACGGCCATCAGCAGCCCGCTCGACCAGGCCAGACGGGTCGTACGGAAGTCGGGCCGCCGCTCCAGCGTGGCCAGCAGGTGTGTCACGGCAGCGTGGTGGCCGTCCGGCCAACCGGGCTGGGGCAGCAGGTCGTCGATGAGATACGTGCCGCCAGGGGCCACGAGTTCCAGGGCGCGGTCGAGGTGGGTGAACTTCCCCGGCCAGGTGTCCGCGAAGACCAGGTCGAAGGGCTGGCCGACGTACTCCTCCAACCAGGTGCCGCCGTCCCCGGCCACGAACGTGACCCGCTCGTCGTGGCGGAATCGCTCACGGGCGACGGCCTGCACGGCGTCGTCGAGTTCGACGGTTACGAGTCCGGCGGTCCTGTCCATACCGCTCAGCAGCCAGGCGGTGCCTTCGCCGACGCCGGTTCCGAGTTCCAGGATCCGCCCGCCGGGCCGGGCAGCGGCGAGTGTGGCGAGCAGGCTGCCCGTGCGCGCATCGCACGACATCGTGAACCCGGCCTCACGCGCGGCTGCCTTCAACGCGGGGAGGGCGGCGGGGAGTTGATCGTCAAAAGGGTTGTCGTCCATCTCGCGATTCTGCGGGTCCGCCAACCGCCGCCTCAACCGGATTCCCGGGACTCTGGCCTCGTCTCGGCGGGGTTGCGCGGGCCGAGGACCAAGCCGTCGGCCCGTTACGGTGACCATGGCACGCCCTGCCGGCTTCTCCCGCGGCTCCGGGCTCAGCCGGCTGAGTCGGTCGTCTTCGCGGGGGCGCGCCCAGGCGTGGCGGGGCTACTCATCCGTGAAGATCTGCTCGGCGGAGGGGGCGATGACTGCGCGCCGGTGCCAGCGGCGCAGGATCTCGGGGTCATCGCAGCTGGTGATGCGTTCGCGGACCGCTTCAGGGACGTCGATGCCCCGCACCTCCAGGACGTCCAGGATGTCCTCGGCAGCGCGTTGTGCCCGGGCTTCGTCACGGATTTCCTCGAAGATGTACGACTTGTAGAAAGAGAGGTCCACGGCCACCAGTTTCCTCCAGATCTCTGCGGCGGCGTGCTTGCCCATGCCGCGTGCGACGTATTCGATGATCGGGTTGGCGAGGTCTGCGGGTGTGTCTCGCAGCACGTTGGTCATTGCTTTGAGTATGGCTCCGATGTCCGGGCTCTTGGCGTGCGTGACCGCGGCCAGTGTGGCGAGCGCGAGGTCCTTGCGGACTTCGGTGGGGTCGGTGATCACCGGCATGTTGTGCGGCCCCGCGACCATCGGGCGCAGGGTGATCAGCGGCCACTTGGCAGGGCCGAAGGTGACTGTGCGCGCTGCCCATTCGGCGGTCGCGCGGTCCTGGCAGACGACCAGCAGCATCGGCTGCAACCGGTACTTCGTGAGCAGATGGGTGGCGTAGTACGCCCAGCTTGCGGGTTTGTCCGGGTCCTTCGCGCCCTGGGCCTCGACGGCGAGGAGTAACGGCTCGTCGTCCTGCGTCTCCAGCCGCACAAGGGTGTCGACGCGGCGTTCGACCGGACTGGTCTCGGTGAGGTCGTTCGGCAGGATGGTGAACGACGTGGGCGGGGGGAAGTCGACGCCGAGCACCTCGGAGACCCGGGAGAAGAGGTCCGGGTGGTCCTGGAAGATGCGGTGCATCGCCTCGTGGGGCGAGCTGACCATGGGGATTCCTATCGGGTAGGGGTGAGTCCGGTCCGACTCGGAGCAGTGCCGGCTGTCAACGAGCCTCGACTCGACGATCGAGGCGGGAGCGACGCGGCACGTGGCGGGGGCGGAAGCAGGCAGGTGGTCAGTTGGCCCGGATTCACAAGACACCTGCTGTGAGCAGTCGTATCCACGTCTCCCGGGCCGCAGTGTCGCCCAGCCCGACTTCCAGTAGCCGGCACAGGTAGAGAGCGGTGTCCCGGTCGAGCGACCGCATTCCGCGAGCCAGCGCTTCCAGCGCGTCGGTGATCTTCTCGCCCTCGCTGTGCGTGATCGCCGCGAGCGTTGCCAGTACCGGCTGCTGGGCGATCGATGACGCGTCCATGATCTCCGGCAGGTCATCCGGCCCCAGCACCAGCGGACGCAGGACCTGGAACGTCCAGGTGCCGAAGCGGGACTCGAAGGGGCCGGCGGCCCAGGTCGCCGTGGTCCGGTTCCGGCAGACCACGAGCAGCAGTATGGGCAGCTCGTACATGAGGTGGAGTCGGGCCACGTGGCAGGCCCAGTCCAGGGGCTTGTCGGGGTCCGGCTCGCTCTGGACCTCAATGGCAAGGAGGAACGCGTCATCCTCGGAGGGGGCGACCTCCAGTGCAGGGATCCCTGTGGCGTCGGGGACTCGCTTCCTCCCGTGTTCTGCGATCTGGCCGAACTGGAGCATCACGCGTCGTTCCTTCAGGAGGTCGCCACCGCGCACGTGCCGGGATTGCTCCAGACCGAGGAGTACGCCCGCGCGGTGTTCGCCTACTGGCGTCCGGAACTCCCCGAGAGTGCCCTCGAGTTGCGGGTCGAGCACCGGATGCGGCGCAAGGGGGTCCTCGGGACGACCCCGTACCTGGCGGTGCTGCATGAACCGGCGCTGCGCACGAGGGTGGCCGACCGTCGGGTCGCACGGGCTCAGCTCGACGCCGTGCTCGGGCTCTCGGAGGCGCCTGAGGTCACCGTTCGGGTGATCCCGTTCGACGTGGACGGTTTCGCCGGCGCGAGTGCGGAGTTGCTGTATGCGGCTGGCCGAGTGTCCGCGCTGGACACGGCCCAGCGGGACACCCCGCAAGGCCCGGCGTTCGTGGACGCGCCGGCACAGCTCCTGTCGATGCGAACGCTCTTTCGTAAGGTGGAGGAGGTGTCCCTCGAGCCGTCTCGGTCCCGGGACTACATCCACCACTTGGCGAAGGAGCTGTAGCAGTGATCCAGTGGCAGAAGTCCACCTTCTCCAGCGGTAGTGACGGAGCCAACTGCGTCGAGCTCGCTCACGACGACACCTCGCTCCTCCTCCGCGAAAGCGACGACCCCACCCGAATAATCACCGTCACCCCCACCGCCCTCGCCGCCCTCCTCCAAGCCCCTGTCACTCATCCCCGTCCCCCGGCGGCCTGAGCGCCTCCTCCTCCAGCAGCCGCTCCGCGATGTCGTCGGCCCACGCCCGGGCCCACCGGCGCAGCACCGGTACCGACTCCTCGTCCAGCCCGGCCACCATGAACTCCCGGTCGTCCAACAGCTCCGTGGCCTCCAGGCGGGACTGCAGGTCGGCCAGGTCGAGCTCGTCCCAGGCGTGGCGGCGGCCCAGTTCCTCCAGGTCGGGGAAGCTCCAGTCGGCCGCGGCCGTATAGACGTCGGCGAGGTCGCGCGCGGCGCCCCGGTCGGTCAGGGCGCGGACCTTCGTGCCGATGAGGTCCGCCAGGGAGAGGGCCGGGCCGAGGGCGGTCGTCACCGGGGGCCGCCAGAGGGTCTCCTTCAACAGGTCGACCGTACGTTCCTCACCCGTGTCGGGGTCCGTGACGAGGAGGCGGGCGGAGAGCGGGTCCGTCTCCAGGGGGCGTACCCGCCAGCCCCGTTCCGTCAGGCCGTGCCGGACCATGGCCGCGATCTGGTCCATGGGCTCGGGGTTCTCGGTCGCGGCCTCCACCGATGTCACACGCCGTGCGGTCAGGTCATGCGCCCGGACCGCGCAGTCACCGGCCAGGACCAGTGGGTAGCGGGCGCCGACGGTGAGGACATCGGTCAGCAGGTGGCGGTGCGGGGGTTGCATGGTGGCCCCGATTATCGCGGTCGTATCCGGGTCAGTGCGGCGTCACCATGCCGCCGTACAGGTGTAGTTCACCTCACCTTCTCCTCCCGGATTTCTCAAGGCCGGTTAAGGGAACGCAAAGGGTTCTCACAGGCCACTCCCCGATCGTCATGGACATGAGCCCGAACAGCCCACGTCACCACAGACCCGGGGAGCGGTAACCGCCATGAATCAGCTGGTCCTTGTCGCCGTCGACCTCGCCGCCATCTCCCTGCTCACCTTCGGCGTCTACTTCCCCCGCCACCACCGCCGGGACCTGATCGCCGCCTTCCTCGGTGTGAACATGGGGGTCCTCGCCGTCGCGATCACGCTCACCTCGGCGTCCGTGGGGATCGGGCTGGGCATGGGGCTGTTCGGGGTCCTGTCGATCATCCGGCTCCGGTCGTACGAGATCGCGCAGCATGAGATCGCCTACTACTTCTCCGCCCTCGCTCTCGGACTCCTCGCCGGGCTCCCCGCGAGCGTGAACGTCCTCACGATGGCCCTGATGGGGCTGATCGTCCTCACCATGTACGTCGGCGACCACCCCCGCCTCTTCGGCCGGTACCGGCAGAAGAGCCTGAAGCTCGACTCCGCGTACACCGACGAGGACGCCCTGCGCGCGCACCTGGAGGTGCTGCTGGGCGGGCGCGTGGTGAATCTGTCGGTCAAGGGCATCGACCTCGTCAACGACACCACTCAGGTCGAAGTGCGGTATGTGGTGACCGAGGGCGCGCGAGCTCCCGAGGAGGCCGGCTCCGCCGTCACGCGGCAGGGAGTCCGGGCGTGACCGCCATCGACTCCTTCACCCCTCTGATCGGCGGCCTGCGGCCCATCGGGCTCGGCGAACTCGTCGAACGCGCCTCGCTGCTGACCCGGCTGGACCGCAAGTACATGCTGCCCGCCAGTGAACTCCCCTACTTCATCGCCGGGTTGGGGGATGACGTCCAGGTGCTGGAGATGGACCGGGAACGTTGCTTCGGGTACCGGTCTGTGTACTTCGACACGCCTGAGCTCGACGGGTACCTGGGCGCCGCGCGCCGTCGCCGGCGGCGGTTCAAGCTCCGGATCCGCGCCTACCTCGACTCCGGCGACCACTACTTCGAGGTCAAGACCCGTGGCCCACGCGGTATGACCGTCAAGCAGCGCATCCCGTACGAGGGAAGCCAGTGGCGGCTCGGACCTGAGGCGCGGGCGTACGCCGACCAGTTCCTTGCCGAGGCCGGGATCAACTCCGACGGGTTCCGGTTCTCGCCCTCGCTGGTCACCTCGTATCGGCGCACGACGCTGTTCCTGCCCGCGAGCGACAGCCGCGTGACTATCGACACCGGCCTGACCTGGGCTCTTCCCGACGGGACCGAACTGCGCACCCCTGACCGGGCCATCGTCGAGACCAAGTCGGGGCGGGCCGGGTCCGGTGCCGACCGGCTGCTGTGGTCGCTGAAGCACCGGCCCTGCCCGGTCTCCAAGTACGGCACGGGGCTCGCGGCCCTGCGCTCCGAACTGCCCGCACATCGTTGGCTGCCCGTTTTGCGGCGCCACTTTCCGACCGCACTCGCACTGAACGGGAGCCCCGCGTGAACAGAAGAGCAGTACAGAGATTTCGTACGAAGCTGATGGCCGCCGTCGCCTCGGTGGCGCTCGGTACGGCTGTGCTGGCCGGGTGCTCGTCCGGCGACAGCTCCTCGTCGGCCGCCGCAGGTTCGTCGAGTACGTCGTCGTCGGCCGCCGCGTCCGTGGACGGCTCCCTGAAGGCCGCCGCCGTCCTCGCCGACAACCAGGACGTCCACGCCGAGGACGGGGACACGGACGTCGACGCGTCCGACGCCGTGGACATTGAGCTGAACGGCGACTCCGCGTCCGCCGACGCGGACGGCGTCACCGTCGACGGGTCGACCGTCACCATCACGGCCGAGGGGACCTACCGGCTCAGCGGCAGCCTCAACGACGGGCAGGTCGTCGTCAACGCCCCCGATGTGAAGGTCACCCTCATCCTCGACGGCGTCTCGATCTCGAACTCCAAGGGCGCCGCGATCGACATCGCCGACGCGGACGAGGCCGTGGTCGTCCTCGCCGACGGCAGCGAGAACACGCTCGGCGACACCGACTCGTACGCCGAGGACGCGGAGGCGAACGCCGCCCTGCACAGCGCCGCCGACCTGACGATCGGGGGCAGCGGCTCGCTCACCGTGCAGGGCAACGGCAACGACGGCATCGCGAGCACCGACGGCCTGGTGATCCAGGGCGGCACCATCGCCGTCAACGCCGCCGACGACGGCATCCGGGGCAAGGACTACCTGGTCGTCAGCGGTGGCACGGTCACCGTCACGGTGGGCGGCGACGGGCTCAAGGCCGACAACACCGAGGACGCCGACCGGGGTTACATCGCCGTCAGCGGCGGCACCGTGAAGGTGAGCGGCAAGGGCGACGGCGTGGACGCGGCCACCGACCTGGTGGTCACCGGCGGCAAGCTCACCGTCGGCAGCGAGGCCTCCGACGACTCCTCCGCGCACGGCCTGAAGTCGGGCGTGATCACGGTCCTGGAGGGCGGCACGGTCGACGTCGACTCCTCCGCGGACGCCCTGCACAGCGACGGGGCCGTCCACCTGGCCGGCGCGCGTGTCGAGGCCGCCGCCGGTGACGACGGCGTCCATGCCGAGGGCGACCTGGTGATCAGCGCGGGCACACTGGAGATCACGGAGTCGAACGAGGGCCTGGAAGGCAAGGACATCCTGGTCAGCGGCGGCTCGACGACGGTCACGGCCGGCGACGACGGCGTCAACGCGTCGGGAAGCGAGGCGTCGTCCGACGACCAGGGCGGTCAGGGCGGCTTCGGTGGCGGCGGTGGCGGTGAATCGGTCGGCGACTACACCGCCAAGGTCACCGGCGGCACCCTCGTCATCAACGCGTCCGGCGACGGCTTCGACTCCAACGGCACCGCCGAGATCACCGGCGGCACGGTCGTCGTCAACGGTCCGGAGATGAACGGCAACGGCGCCCTGGACGTCAACGGGAGTTTCACCGTGAGCGGCGGCACGTTGCTCGCGGCCGGCAGCGCGGGCATGGTCGTCGCCCCGGACACCGAGTCCGAGCAGGGCTGGCTGTCCGCGACCCTGGACTCGTCCGTCCCGGCGGGCACGACCCTCCACGTCGTGGACGCCGACGGCAAGGTCGTGGCGACCTACGTGACGTCGAAGACCATCCAGAACGTCGTCTTCTCGTCCTCCGCGATCAAGAGCGGCGAGGAGTACGGCATCCGCTCCGGCGGATCGGCGTCCGGTGACTCCACCGGCGGCCTCACCGAGGCCGGTGACCTCGGCTCGGCCGACCAGATCGTCACGGTCACCGCGGGCGAGGCGCCGGAGGGCGGGTTCGGCGGAGGACCGGGCGGACGAGGGTAGAGAACGTACGAACGCGTGAACGGGTGAACGGGCTACTTGGCCACGAACTGCGTGAGGATCGCCTGCACCTCGTAGATGTCGACCCCCTTGGTGAACGTCTTCTGGATGGGTGTCGCCGACCCGGAGAGCCAGATCTTCAGCTCGGCGTCCAGGTCGAAGGTGCCGGCGGTCTCCACCGCGAAGTGCGTGATGCTGCGGTAGGGGATGGAGTGGTACTCCACCTTCTTGCCGGTGATGCCCTGCTTGTCGACCAGGATCAGACGCCGGTCGGTGAACAGGATGGTGTCGCGTATCAGCAGGTACGCGGCGTGCACCTGCTCACCGTGGCCCAGCAGACGCGCGTAGTCCTGCTGCGCCTGTCCCTGGTCGATCGTGTGCGCGTTCCCGAACAGTGCCATGGATGGATCCCCCCACTTGATGGCCTTGCGTGATCTTCGCAATGTATAGCGCCTGGGGGGTGTCCAGGCATAGAGGCGTAAACGATCAGGTGTCGTACGAACCGTCCCAGGGTGCGCCGAAGCCGAGGTGGTCCGGGTAGAGCTCGGCCCAGGGCTCACCGTCGTCCTCTCCGGTCACCAACCCGAACAGCACGCCGTCGACGGTGAGTTGGAAGGGGCGGACCGCGATGTCCGTGTAGGTGCGCCGGGGCAGGCTGCGCAGCCGGGTCGCGAGGTGGGCGCGGGCGCGGGCGAGGACCGAGTCGGGGCCGTGGGGGGCGAGTTGCTGCTCGGCCCAGGTGCCCGCGCACCAGATCTCCGAGTCGCGGTAGCGGCCGTCGGCGTCGAAGGTGTGCAGGACCGAGTACAGGCGTTTGTGCTCTTCCCAGCCTTGGTCGAGGCGGAAGCCCTTGGGGAAGCCGTAGGTGACCGACCCCAGGAACTGCCCGTCCGCATACAGACCGATCGCCTCGGTACGGCCGCGCGGCTCGTAGGCGATCGGGATGACCTCAGGGACTGCCATGGCGGAACCATACGGAGGTGCCGGGGGCATGGTGGCGCCGGGGCGCCCTCAAAACCAGCCAGCGGGCCAATTTCCGCTGTTCTTCCATCACTTGATCACCAGTCCGCCGAAAAATCCACGGCAACCTTTCCGATCTCCATGACCACAGATGAGTCGCAGCCCCGTTCACGCGGGCCCGCTCCGAAGCACATCTCCGAAGCGCATAAGGACTCATTCGTGGCATCCCCTTCCCACCGCCGCTCCCTCCGCCGTCGCCGCACCGTCGTCGTCACCGCCGCCGTCGCGGCCGCCGGCATCGGTGCCGGTGTCCTCGTGATGAACGCGAACGCCCGCGCGGTCGACCTGTACCACCAGTCGCTGCCCGCGAAGGACGGCTGGGCGGCCTCCGGCTCCGGTACGACGGGTGGCTCGAAGGCCGACTCCGCGCACACCTTCACCGTCAGCACCCGTGCCCAGCTGGTGAAGGCGCTGGGGTCGGTCTCCGACACCACGCCCCGCATCATCAAGGTCAAGGGCACCATCGACGCCAACACCAGCGACGCCGGCAAGGCGCTGACCTGCGCCGACTACGCCTCCGGCACCGGCTACTCGCTCTCCGCCTACCTCAAGGCCTACGACCCGGCCACGTGGGGCAAGAAGGCGCCGTCGGGCACGCAGGAGAACGCCCGCAAGGCCGCCGCGGACAAGCAGAAGAAGAACATCGTCTTCCGGGTCCCCGCCAACACCACCCTCGTGGGCGTCCCGGGCACGAAAGCCGGCATCAAGGGCGGCAGCCTTCTGGTGCAGAACGTGCGGAACGTCATCGTCCGCAACCTGACGTTCTCCGCGACCGAGGACTGCTTCCCCCAGTGGGACCCGACCGACGGCTCGTCCGGCGAGTGGAACTCCAACTACGACGCCGTCACCCTGCGCGGCGTGACCAACGTCTGGGCCGACCACAACACGTTCACCGACGCCCCGAACTTCGACAGGTCGCTGAAGACGTACTTCGGGCGCAAGTACCAGATCCACGACGGCGCCCTCGACATCACCAACGGCTCCGACCTGGTGACGGTCGAGCGCAACGTCTTCGACTGCCACGACAAGACCATGCTGATCGGCAGCAGCGACAGCGACAGCACCGGCAAGTTGCGGGTCAGCATCCACCACAACGTGTGGAAGGGCATCGTCCAGCGCGCCCCGCTGGCCCGCATCGGCCAGATCCATCTGTACAACAACCTCTACGACACGACCACGCTCAACGGCTACACCCCGAAGTACAGCATCGACTCCCGCGCCAAGGCCCAGGTCGTCGCCGAGCACAACGCCTGGAAGCTGCCCTCCGGCACCAAGGTCGCGGGGCTGTTGAGCGGCGACGGCACCGGCTCGATCGCCGGCAGCGGCAACCTCGTCAACGGCACGGCGACCGACATCGTGGCCGCGTACAACGCCGCGCGCTCGAAGAAGATCAAGACGACGGTGAACTGGAAGCCGACGCTGACGGCGGGTCGTCAGACGTCGGCGAAGAACTTGCTGACCGAGCTGGCGGGCACGACCGGCGCCGGGGTGCTGTCCTGACGCCGGGCTGACGTACGGCTGAGGAACTCTCCTGAACTCTCCTGGTCCGTTGCCGTCACACTTCCGCGGTGCTCGGCGTCAGGGAGGCAGTGGACCCGCCGCGCGGCACCGGCCGTGCGGTACCGACCGCAGCTGACCAGGAGGTCCTCATGCAGATCGCCCATGTCGTCGTCACCGTCGTCGCCGCCCTGATGGCCGGTTTCTCCGGCGCCGTCCTGCTCCTGCGCGCCCAGTGGATCGTGCAGGCGCTCACCGACTACGGAGTCCCCCGGTCGTGGTGGACCTGGCTGGGCCTGGCGAAGGCCGCCGGGGCCGTGGGACTGCTGGTCGGGCTGTTCGTGCCGGTGATCGGGGTGCTGGCGGGGGTGGGGCTGGTGCTCTACTTCCTCGGGGCGGCGGTGACGGTGGCACGGGCCCGGTGGTACGCGCACATTCCGTTCCCGTTGGTCTATGCCGCGCCGGTCGTCGGCGCGCTCGCTCTCGCGTAGAGGTGTACGGCCGTTGGGGTATGGCGAGGGCCCGGAACCAGCCGAGTGCGGTTCCGGGCCCTTGTGCGTGCGCGTGTCGTACCACGCGGTCTACGCGGTCGTACTACGCGGTGGGCTTCTCCTCCAGGCGCGGGAACAGGACCGCGCCCTTCGTCACCGTCGTACCGGCCGGGAGCCTGCCCCAGTCGCCGGCCTCCTGGATCTGCTGGTCCGCCAGGGCACCGAGGGAGACCTCGGCGCCCAGGGAGTCCCAGAGCTTCTGGGAGGTCTCCGGCATGACCGGGTTCAGCAGGACCGCGACCGCCCGGAGGGACTCCGCGGCCGTGTAGAGGATGGTGGCGAGGCGGGCCTGGCCCTCGGCGGAAGCGTCCTTCGCGACCTTCCAGGGCTCCTGCTCCGTGATGTAGCCGTTGACCTGCTTGACGAAGTCGAAGACCGCCAGGATGCCGCCCTGGAAGTCCAGCTCGTCGCCGATCTTCCGGTCGGCCTGCGCGACCGCGTGGGCCAGGCCGTCGTGGATCGCCTTCTCGGCCTCGCCGTCGGCCGTCGCCGCCGGCAGTTCGCCGCCGAAGTACTTGCCGACCATGGCCGCCACGCGGGAGGCGAGGTTGCCGTAGTCGTTCGCCAGCTCGCTGGTGTAGCGGGCGGAGAAGTCCTCCCAGGAGAACGAGCCGTCCTGGCCGAAGGCGATCGCGCGCAGGAAGTACCAGCGGTACGCGTCCACGCCGAAGTGCGAGGTCAGGTCCTGCGGCTTGATGCCGGTCAGGTTGGACTTGCTCATCTTCTCGCCGCCGACCATCAGCCAGCCGTTGGCCGCGATCCTGCCCGGCAGCGGCAGACCGTTCGCCATCAGCATGGCCGGCCAGATGATCGCGTGGAAGCGGAGGATGTCCTTGCCGACGAGGTGGACGTCCGCCGGGAAGGTCGACTCGAACTTCTCCGGGTTCTCGTTGTAACCGACCGCCGTGGCGTAGTTCAGCAGCGCGTCGATCCAGACGTAGATGACGTGCTTGTCGTCCCACGGGATCGGGATGCCCCAGTCGAACGTCGACCGGGAGATGGAGAGATCCTGCAGCCCCTGCTTCACGAAGTTCACGACCTCGTTGCGCGCGGACTCGGGCTGGATGAAGTCCGGGTTGGCCTCATAGTGGGCGAGCAGCTTCTCGGTGTACTCGCTCAGCTTGAAGAAGTAGTTCTCCTCCTGGAGGAGCTCCACCGGCTTCTTGTGGATCGGGCACAGCTTCTGACCCGCGTACTCGCCCTCGCCGTCGAGCAGCTCACCGGGGAGCTTGTACTCCTCGCAGCCGACGCAGTACGGGCCCTCGTAGCTGCTCTTGTAGATCTCGTTCTTGTCGTACAGGTCCTGGACGAACTCCTGCACACGGTCGGTGTGCCGCTTTTGCGTGGTGCGGATGAAGTCGTCGTTCGCGATCTCCAGGTGCTCCCAGAGGGGCTTCCACGCCTCCTCCACGAGCTTGTCGCACCACTCCTGCGGAGACACCCCGTTGGCGTTCGCGGTGCGCATGATCTTCTGACCGTGCTCGTCCGTGCCGGTGAGGTACCACACCTTCTCGCCGCGCTGACGGTGCCAGCGGGAGAGCACGTCGCCTGCGACGGTCGTATAGGCGTGGCCCAGGTGAGGAGCGTCGTTGACGTAATAAATGGGGGTGGTGACGTAGAACGCCTTTCCACCCTGCTTCTCGGATCCAGTGGCCGCCATGGTCGAAATCCTACTGGCCCCGTGAAGATCGACTCACACGCGTTTCGGGGGGTGGACGGGGGGTGGACTCGGCCGGTCCCCCTGTCCACCCCCCTGGGGGTTACGGGCGCCAGTTCGCCAGTACGCCCTCGTAGAGCTCGTTGTCCGTCAGCTCGCGGGGCGTTTCGCCCGCCAGGAAGTGGGCGGTGTTGGCCGTCTTGAGCTTGCGGAGATAGTCGAAGGCCTTGTTCTCGGGGTCACCGAAGGCGACGAAGGAGAAGAACACGGAGGGGTGGTTCTTTGCCGCGTCCGTAAGGGCCTGGGTGGCCGGGGTCTTGGCGTCCGGGGCGCCGTCGGTCTGGAAGACGACCAGGGCCGGGGTGTCCGAGGGCGCGGTCTTGGTGTGGTGGGCGATCACTTCCTCGATCGCGACGTGATAGCTGGTGCGGCCCATACGGCCGAGGGCCGCGTGCAGCTCGTCGATCTTGTTCTCATACTCGGTGAGGGTGAGCTCGCCGGTGCCGTCGAGTTCCGTGGAGAAGAAGACGACGTGGACCGTGGGGGCGGCGGCCTCGGGGTCGAGGTGGGCCGCGAGGGCGAGAGTCTGGTCGCCGAGGGCCTGGGCGGAGCCGTCCTTGTAGTACGGGCGCATGGAGGCGGAGCGGTCGAGGACGAGGTAGACCTTGGCTCGGGTGCCGGTGAGGTTGAGCTTGTCGAGCGCGGTGCCGGCGGACTTGTAGGCCGTGAGGAGGCCCGGGGGGAGGTCGGGGGCGGGGGCCGTGCCGGCGGCTGTGCCGACCGCTGCGCCGGTGGCCGTGGCCTCGGCTTCGCCTTCGGCGTCCGTGTTCCCACCCGTACCACCCGTGCGGCTTTCGTCGTCGGCTGCGAGTGGCTCCTGCGGGGCTTCCTCGCCGTCGGCGACTGCAGGCTCGTCGGTCGCCTCGGCGGCTACCGGCTCTGCGACCGGTTCAGGCGTGGCCTCGGCGGCCACCGGCTCGGGGTCGGGTGTGACCTCCGCGGACACCTCGGGCTCGGGTGCCGCCTCCGGGGTGACCTCCGCGCTCGCCTCCGGCTCGGGTGCCGACTCCTCGCCCGCCGCAACCGGCGCGGGCTCCTCAGCCACCGGCTCGTCCAGCACCGGCGCCTCGGCCGGCGCCTCCGCGACGGGCTCCGACTCGACGACCGGCGTTTCCGCGACGGTCTCCTCGGCCACGGCCTCCTCTGCCACCGACGTCTCCGCGACGACCTCTTCAGCCGCAGGCACCTCGGCGACGGGCTCTGCCTGGACGGGCTCGTCGGCGGCCGGCGTCTCCGCCACGGCCTCCTCGACAGCCGGCGTCTCCGCGGCCGTCTCCTCGGCGGCCGGCGTCTCAGCGACAGGCTCGGCCTCGACCACAGGCGTCTCCGCCACGGCCGACTCCACCGGCGTCTCCGCCACGGCCGACTCCGCCACCGTCGACTCCACCGGCGTCGCCGGCTTCGGCACCGTGACGTTGTCGAACGCGGCCGCGACCAGGTCGTGCTCCCCGTCCTCCGCCTGCTCGGCGTTCTCCGCGCTCTCGGCGGACACCGCCCTGTCAGCCTTCTCGGGTCTGGCGGCCTTCTCGGCCTTCTCGGCCTTCTCGGCCGTCTCCGCCTTCTCGGCTGTCTCCGCCGTCTCCGCCTTCTTGGGCCTGTCAGCCTTCGCGGACCCCTCCGCCCCCCGCGGTTCCGGTACCTGCGCGGCAGCGGTCGGCTGGGGTTCCGGGGACGGGGACGGGACCGTCGGCTGTGGCTCCGGCGAAGGAGTCGCACCCTCTGCTTCGGCGGTGGTCCCCTTGCGTGACCGGCCGAATGCGTTCCGCAGGAGAGTGAGAATGCCCATGTGCGCAACCCTTCGCGTGAGTTGATGCCCGTAGATCCCTGGCCAGGACGGACACGTAAGGTTAGCGGCCCCAGATGGCGATCTTGGGGAGGGGCGGTCACAGGGCCCCCTGGTACGTCAAGGGCTGCATCGAGCCGAGTCCGGTCCCGCACCCAACTGCCGTACGTCTACTTCTGATTCACCTTTAGTTCATGCGGTCGCCCCGCTCCCGCACAAACGTGCCCCTACCGTCCGTCACGCTGCACTCAAGGGGAAGCAAGGGGAGTACAAAACGCCATGCGCATTCAGTTGCCGATCATCCGGACCAACAGTGACTCGCACCCTGGTGGCCGATCCGCCCTGACCTGTCGGTTCCGGTGTGGTGACGCCTGTTTCCACGAGGTGCCCAATACCACCACGAACCCGTACGTAGGTGACGTCATTGCCGATGCCGTCAGCCGCCGTACCACGCTGCGCGCCGCCGCCGTCGTCACCGCGGCCGCCGCCGTGGGCGGTGCCGCCACCGTCGCCGCGCCGCAGGCCGACGCCGCCGTGGCCGCCGGGGCGGCCACGACCGAGCGGACCGGCACCTTCTCGCGCGGTGCGCGCGGCCTGCGCTTCAACCCCGTCGCCCCCAACAAGAACGACGTCGTGACCGTCGCCGACGGCTACGGGCAGAACATCGTCATCCGCTGGGGCGAGCCCATCCTGAACGGTGCGCCCGCCTTCGACCCGGACAACCAGACAGCCAAGGCGCAGGCCGGACAGTTCGGCTACAACTGCGACTACATGGCCGTGCTCGACATGCCGCACGAGCGGCACCAGCAGGTGCTCGTGATCAACCACGAGTACACCGACGAGGTGCTGATGTTCGCCGGGTACGACGCGGCGAACCCCACCCGCGAGCAGGCCGAGATCGCCTGGGCCGCCCACGGTCTCTCCGTGCTCGTGGCCGCCGAGGACCGCAGGAGCGGCAAGCTCACGGCCATCACCCGGCACCGCCTCAACCGCCGTGTCACCGCCACGACCCCCTTCGAGGTCACGGGCCCGGCCGCGGGCAGCGAGCTGCTGCGGACCTCCGCGGACCCGGCGGGCAAGCGCGTCCTCGGCACGCTGAACAACTGCGGCGGCGGCATCACCCCGTGGGGCACGGTGCTGTCCGGCGAGGAGAACTTCAACCAGTACTTCGGCAACGCCGAGAAGGTGACCGACCCGACGACCGCGGCGCGCCTGAAGCGCTACGGCATCAGCGGCGGCGCCTCCGAGCGCAAGTGGGAGCGCTTCGACAAGCGTTTCGACGTGGCGCAGGAGCCCAACGAGACCAACCGCTTCGGCTGGGTCGTCGAGATCGACCCGTTCGACCCGGAGTCGACCCCGCGCAAGCTCACCGCCCTGGGCCGCTTCAAGCACGAGGCCGCCGAGCCCCGGCTGACCGACGACGGCCGCCCGGTCCTGTACATGGGTGACGACGAACGTTTCGACTACTTCTACAAGTTCGTGTCGTCCAAGCGCATGATGAAGGGCACCAGCCGCGCCGCGCGCGAGCACAACCGCACCCTGCTCGACGAGGGCACCCTGTACGTCGCCAAGTTCATCGGCGACAGCCCGGCCGCCGAGATCGACGGCTCCGGCAAGCTGCCGGAGGACGGGGAGTTCGACGGCCGCGGTGAGTGGATTCCGCTGGCCAGCGGCAACAAGTCGTACGTCGAGGGCATGACCGCCGAGGAGGTGTACGTCTTCACCCGCCTCGCCGCCGACAAGGTGGGCGCGACGAAGATGGACCGCCCCGAGGACGTCGAGCCGAGCCCGCGCACCGGCCGGGTCTACATCGCGCTGACCAACAACAAGGACCGCGGTGCCGCGGGCAAGGCCCCCGCCGACGAGGCCAACCCGCGCAACGCCAACAAGCACGGCCAGATCCTGGAGCTGGCCGAGGGCTGGAACGACCCGGCCGCCGACCACTTCTCCTGGCGGTTGTTCCTGGTCTGCGGTGACCCGGAAGACCCGAGCACCTACTTCGGCGGCTTCCCGAAGGACCAGGTCAGCCCGATCTCCTGCCCGGACAACATCACCTTCGACGCGTACGGCAACCTGTGGATCTCCACCGACGGCAACGCCCTGGGCAGCAACGACGGCCTGTTCGGCGTCGCGACCGCCGGATCCCGCCGCGGTGAGGTGAAGCAGTTCCTGACGGTGCCCCTCGGCGCCGAGACCTGCGGGCCGATCGTCCAGGACCGCCGCGTGCTCGTCGCGGTCCAGCACCCGGGTGAGCTTGACGGCGCCTCCGTCGAGAAGCCCGCGAGCGCCTGGCCCGACGGCCCCGGCAAGCTCGTCCGCCCGTCGGTCGTGGCCGTCTGGCGCAAGGACGGCTGCGACATCGGCGTCTGATCGACAAGGGACGGCAACAGATGCCCTTACGGGAGTGCTGGGACCGGCGGCTGCCGCTCACCGTCGCGTTCCAGCCACTCCCGGTACGCCGGTGCCTGCCGCGCCGCCTCCCAGTACGCCTCCTCCAGCGCGGGATAGACGCCGTCCAGGTCCGTCTCCGTACGGGCCGCGAGGAGCAGTCGTACGCCGAGCGGGTCGCCGTGCAGGCGCCGTACCGCCATGGTGGGGCTGTCGGCGTGGGTCGGCTGGCAGACGGCGACGACCTCGCCGGTGGCGACCAGGGCGTCCGCCGTGTAGTAGTCGCCGTGCAGGACATGGGGGTTGACGCCGGCCGCGCGGAACATCCGCTGCACGGCGTCCCACTCGCCGTCGACCGTCGGGTCGACCATCCAGCGGTCCTCGGCCAGGTCGGGGAGGGTGACCTCCGACTTCGCCGCGGCGGGGTGGTCGGTCGGCAGTGACACGAACTGCGGCTCGCGTTCCATGAGCACGCGTAGGCGGAGTTCGGGTGGGATGCGCAGGGGGCTGCCCTCCACCTCGTGGACGAAGGCGACGTCCAGCTGGCCTTCGGCGACCATGCGGAGCAGGGCGTTCGGGGAGACGTTCATGTGGAGGGTCGGGTCCTGGCCGTGGCCGCGCAGCCGGCGCAGCCAGCCCGCGAGGGCCTTGCTCGCCGTCGAGCCGACCCGCAGCTCCGGGCCGCCCACCGCGGCGGCCCTCGCCTCGGCGACCAGGGCGCGCATATCGGCCACCAGCGGGCGGGCGCGGCTGAGGACCAGGCGGCCGAGCGGGGTGGGGCGGCAGCCGGATCTCGCGCGCAGGAACAGTGCGCCGCCCAGCTCCTGCTCGATCCGCCGCAGCTGTGTGCTGAGCGACGGCTGGGCGACGCCCAGCTGGCGGGCTGCCCGGTGCAGACTGCCGGTGTCGGCTATGGCACACAGTGCGCGGAGGTGTCTCACCTCGAGGTCCATGCCCTCGGACACTAAAGCGGAATCAAAGCTTTCACCAGCCGCACAAATCCGCCCTGAACCTTGCTAATTGGGGCCCTGATAGGGCCGTGCTATCGCCGGTTGCCATCATCACAGCCGCCGCACAGGAGCCGACACTCGCCTTGACGACTCACCCCCCACCTAGGAGTCATCGATGCGTATGTCCTTTTCCCTGTCCGCCCGTTCGGCGGTGGCAGTCGGTCTCGGTGTCGCGGCCCTCGGCTTCGGCACGGTCGCTCCGGCGACGGCGGCCCCGGCCGCCCCTGTGCAGGCCGAGCAGGCCGGTTACGTCGCCAAGTCGGCCGAATCCGACGCCAGTCGCGCCTTCTTCCAGGCCGTTCTGAAGTCGGTCGCCGAGAAGCGTGCCGCGAACCCGAAGGCCGCGGCCGTCACCGTCACCTACGACGCGTCCGCCGCGCCCACGTTCAGCGCCCAGATAGCCCGCAGCACCCAGATATGGAACAGCTCGGTGTCCAACGTGAAGCTCCAGGAGGGCGCCGGCGCCGACTTCACCTACCGCGAGGGTAACGACTCGCGCGGCTCCTACGCCTCGACCGACGGTCACGGCAACGGCTACATCTTCCTCGACTACGCGCAGAACCAGGAGTACGACTCGACTCGCGTCACCGCGCACGAGACGGGCCACGTCCTCGGTCTGCCGGACCACTACGACGGGCCGTGCAGTGAGCTGATGTCGGGCGGCGGCCCCGGCCCGTCCTGCACGAACTCCAACCCGGACGCGAACGAGCGGGCCAAGGTCGAGCAGCTGTGGGCCAACGGGTTCGCTGCCGCGATGGACAAGGCCCTGCACAAGGCCGGCCGCCAGTAGCGCCGGTTCTCCAGGACCCACCCCCCACATGGCGCGGTCGCCCTCCTGCACGGGGCGGCCGCGCCTTCCTGCTCAGTGCGGGGAGGCGATCGCGCGTGCTGCCGCCACCTCTTGCCGTAGCGGCTCCAGGACGCTGTCCGCCGGGCCGGTGAGGTCCGTACGGACCTCGTACAGGGTCTCGGCCTCCCGTACGCCCTGCGCCAACTCCCGTAGCTGACGCGCCACTTGGGTGACCTCGGCCGCCGATGGCGGAGTCGCCCCGTGTTTCACCCGCACCCGTGCCGCCGTCGTCGCGTCCACGATGCGCTCCACCGCGACGACCAGCGGCCACCACGCTGCCGCCCGGCGTCCGGTGGGCGGGGGTTCGGTCAGGGCGCGTTGGAACTCCGTGCGGATGGCGGAGAGGTTGCGGTAGAGGCGGCGGCGCATCCGGGCGCGGGCCGGTGGATCGACGGCGTCCGGCCCGAAGGCACCCTCCACATAGCGCGCCGTGTCCTGAACGGCGTCCGCGAGCCGGTCGCCGACCCGGGTGTGCCAGCTCTCCGGCCACAGCAGATACCCGGCGACGAGCGCGATGGCGCACCCCATGAGGGAGTCGACCAGGCGGGGCAGCAGCAGTGCGGTGCCCGCGCGGTTCAGAACGTCCGACAGGAGCAGGATCACCGGCGTGATGGCGGCCGTCTGGTAGCCGTACCCGCGCGGGGTGAACGCCGGGATCAGCGGCGCGAGCAGAAGCAGCACCGGTACGTCCCACCAGCCGCGCGGCACCTCCGCGAGCACCGCCGCAGCGATCACCAGCCCGGCGACCGTGCCGAGGGCGCGCAGCAGGGCGCGGGAGAAGACCGAGCCGAAGTCGGGCTTGAGGACGAAGGTGATGGTGAGGGCGACCCAGTAGGAGCGGGGGACCGGGATGAGGGAGACCAGCGCTTGCGCGATTCCGATGCACAGGGCGAGGCGCAGGCCGTAGCGCCAGGAGGCGGCGGACAGGGCGACGTCGCGGGCGGCGCGCGCGGCGCGGACGCTCAGGGCCGCCGGTCGGCCGAGGCGGTCGTCGGTGCCGCGGGGGTCGACGTCCCGGCCGGCCACGACCTCGGCGGCGTGGCGCAGGGCGTGGTCGACGGCGCGGGCGGTCTCGGTGGTCGGGGTGGGCAGCCGCAGCCCTATCGGTCCCGTGTAGCCGGACTCCACTGCGGAGGCGAGATGCCGCACGGCCTCGGGAACCTCGGGCGGGAGCGGGCTGCCGCTCAGGCGCGCGGCGGGGGCGGCCTCCACGACCGGGGTGATGGCGTTCAACTGGGCCAGCAGCCGGGCCAGTTCGGGGCTGCGGCCGTGGTGGCGGGCGCGGTGGGCGAGGACGATGTCGTACGACTGGTTCAGGGACTGGGTGACGGCGTGCCGGGCGTCGTCGTACGCCGGCGTGCTGCCGCTGCCCCCGGCCGCCAGCAGCTCGGCGACCGCCCGGTAGGTGTCCGCGACGGCGGCCCGCTCCGGCACCCCCGACCTGAGCGGCCAGGCGAGCAGCGCGAGGGCCAGCACCAGCAGCCCGCCGCCGGACATCAGCAGCGGCGCCAGCCACCACTCGCCCGGCATCGGCAACCCGGCCCCGACCACGCAGGTCAGCAGCAGCACCAGCCCCGCCGCGGAGGCGACCGCGCCGATCGTCGAGATCATCCCGGAGACCAGCGCGACGCCGGTGACCGCGGCGACGGCGACCCAGCCGTGGCCGTACACCAGGGCGCCGACGGTGACACCGACGGCGCCGAAGAGCTGCGGGATCGCGATGGTGGGGATGCGGACGCGGTACGCGGCGGCGGTGTCGCTGATGACGCCGTTGAGGGCGCCCATGGCGGCGAGGGCGCCGTAGGCGGGACGGCCGGCGGCCAGCCCGATGGCCAGGGGGAGGGCGATCGCGATCGCGGCGCGCGCGACGGCCGGCCAGTTGACGGGGGCCGGCTGGGCCCGCAGGTTCCGCACCAGCCAGTCGGGAGGTGTGCGGCCGATGGGGAACTCGCGGGACATGCGGCCCATTATGGGCACCCTCGGTCAGCTCGTCGCCGACCTCATCGGCGCTGGTGAAGCGTGACGTCGACGAGCAGTGCGCGGTGGTCGGTGCCGGAAAGGTCGAGGAAGCGGGCGGTGCGGGCGGAGAAGTCCGGCGAGAGGAGCACGTGGTCGATCTGCGCGCCGAACGTCGGGGTGGTGCGGGCGGGCCAGCTGGGCGTGCGGTCGTGGCCGGCGAGCCGGGCGGCGTCGCGCAGGCCGGTGTCGAGGATGCGGCGGAAGGCGGCGTGGTCCTGGGAGGCGTTGAAGTCACCGGCGAGGACGAGGGGCGTCCCGCCGCCCTCGGTGTTCTCAGCGTCCTCGGCGGCGAAGTCGCGCAGCTCACCCAGCTCCCGGCGCCACAGGTCGGTCCGGCCGGGCAGCGGCGGCATCGGGTGCGCGAGCTGGAGCCGTACGGCATGCCCGCGTACGTCGGCGACGGCGCCGGGCATGGCCATGGTGCCGTCGATGCCGTCGCCGTCGGCGGGGTCGAGCGGGAAGCGGCTGAGGACGACCGAGCCCGCCGAGCCGCCCGCCACCTGTGCCGCCCGGTGCGGATAGCCGGTGCCCAGGGCCTCCCGGAGCCTGGCGTCGCAGGTGTACTCGCACTCCTGGACGAACACGACGTCCGGCTTCTCCCGGCGCACGGCGGCGACCAGGTCGTCGGTCGCGTGCCCGAACTCGACGTTCGAGGTCAGCACCCGGAAGGAGACGAGCGCGGGCCCACTCGGCTCACCGGTCTTGCCGTACGGCTCGATGAACCAGGCCAGCAGCCCGAACAGGGCGACGGCCCACACGACGCCGAACCACCAGCGTGAGAACAGCGCGAACAGCAGTCCGAGTCCGGCGGGCACGAGCAGCCACGGCAGGAAGGCGAGGAACTGCGGGACGGGGGTGATGCCGTCGATGCCGGCGACCCGGCAGCCGACGACCACGCTGACGCCCAGGAACAGCAGGCCGGCCGACCAGGTAGCCGCAGTCTTCAAGTCCCGGCCTTCCGCTCGCGGGGGGTGGTGGGGATGCCCGAATCCTCCCTCAAGGACGAGGCCTGTGGGGCGGAGGTTGCGCGGAGGCAGATGTTGAGGCAGTCGGGGAGGGGTCCCGGTCGTGCGTGCCGATGATGAGCCGTCGGTCACCGCCGTGGAACAAGGAGACTCGCGATGACGCCTGTACAGGTCAACTGGCTGACCCTGGTGCTCGCTCCCCTCGCCGTCGTCGGGCTGGTGGTCGCCTTCACGGCGGCCCGGTCGGCGGCCAAGAAGGGCGAGCCGATGCCCGGCTGGGGGAAGGTCGTCCAGGGGGTGGCGATCGCGTTCGTGCTGCTCATGGCCCTGATGAACATGGCCTGGAGCGGGTCGTGAGCGGGCGGGACAGCACGTGGGGCAGCACGCGAAGCGTCATGCGCCGACGCGGGCGAGGAACGCTCTCATCACCTCGTTGAACTCCCCCGCACGCGCCAGGTTCGCATGTGCGCCGCCCCCTCGGCCTGGGTCGTCGGCCGCTTCTAGGATCTGCGGCATGGCAACAAGACTCGTGCAGATCAACATGAAGGCCCAGGACGACTCCGTGCTCGGCCGGTTCTGGGCGGAGGCACTCGGTTGGGGCGTCGACAGCGAGGGGCCCGGCGTTACCAACCTCGAACCCGTGGATTTCGCCTACCCCGACCCCGTGGCCGTCTGCATCGACATCGTCGCCCGCCCGGAAGCCAAAACGGTGAAGAACCGGGTGCACCTTGATCTGGCCACCACCTCGACCGCCCATCAGGCGGAGTTGGTCGCGCGCTTGAAGGATCTCGGCGCGACGCTCGCCGACGTGGGTCAGGGCGACGTCCCCTGGACGGTCATGGCCGACCCGGAGGGCAACGAGTTCTGCGTCCTGGAGCCCCGCCCGATCTACCAGGACACCGGGCCGATCGCCGCGGTGGTGGTCGACTGCACCGACCCACGAGGGATGGCCCGGTTCTGGGGCCAGGCGATGGACTGGACGCTGCACGAGGTCACCGACGACCACGCGTCCATGCGATCCGCCAAAGGCGTCGGCCCCTACCTCGAGTTCCTCCGCACCCCGGACACCAAGAGCGTGTGGAACCGCGTCCACCTCGACGTCTGCCCCTACCCCGGTGACGACCTGGAAGCAGAAGAAGCCCGACTGCGCGCCTTGGGCGCCACCGTCCCTGGTATCGACCAGTCCGCAATCTCCTGGACGGTTTTGGCCGACCCGGAAGGCAACGAATTCTGCCTCCTTACTCCTCGCTGACCTTGAGCAGCGGCTCCGGCCGGTTTCGGGCTCCGGCGGCGAAGATCAGGGCGTGGCCGTTTTCAACGAGCCCATCGCGACGAGTTACCCGTCCACCCGCCCCAAGAACTCCCCCAGCACCTCGTTGAACTCCCCCGCCCTCTCCAGGTTCGGCATATGCGCCGCCCCCTCGATCACCCGCAGCGTCGAGTCGGGAAGCGCGGCGTGCATCGCCTCCGCGTCCGACACCGGGGTGTAGGCGTCGTCCGCGCCCACAACGACCAGGGCGGGGACCGTGACCCGGGTCAGCAGGGCGCGATAGTCGGGGCGTTCGGCGCGGCCGCGCAGGGCTGCCGCGGCGCCCTCGGGGGGCGTTGCCGTCATCATGCGGTGGACGTGGGCCTTGACCTCGGCGTCGGCGTACGGCGCGACCATCTTCTCCAGTACCTCGTCGGCGTATCCGCGCATGCCCTCGCGCAGCAGCCGGTCCGCCATGGCGCCCCGTGCCTGCTTGCCCTCGGGCGTCTCCGGCGCCGGGAAGGTGTCCGCGAGGACCAGGCCGCGGATGCGGTCGGGGAAGCGGTCGTAGCACTCCATGACGATCTGGCCGCCCATCGAGAGGCCGGCGAGGACGAAGGTGTCCACCTTCAGGTCGTCCAGGAGGGCCTCGATGTCCTCGGCGAAGGCGGAGAGCGGGGTGATCCCCGGTACGACCGGGGAGGCGCCGTAGCCGCGCAGGTCGGGGGCGATCACGCGGCGGGTGGCGGAGAACGTCTCGATCTGCGGGGTCCACATCGTGCGGTCGAAGGGGTGGCCGTGGACCAGGACAAGGGGAGTCAGCGAGGTATCGACGCCTTTGTCCTCGAATGCGAGGAAGGGGCTCATGTGGTCGACCCTAGATCGGCCCAACTCCTCGGTGCAATAAGATCTTTGCCCTCGGTGCAATGCCGGGATGCCGGGATGCCGGGATGCCGGGATGCCGGGATGCCGGGATGTCGGGATGCCGGGATGTCGGGATGTCGGGATGCCGGGGTGTCAGGGTGCAGAGTGTCAGGGGGATGGCTCGTGGACGACTATCGGCGTCTCGCCGACCGCATAGCCGACGACATCGCCGCCGGACGGCTGGAGCCGGGTCAACGTCTGCCTCCGCAGCGGGTGTTCGCGCGGCGGCGCGGGATCGCCGGGTCCACGGCGGGGCGGGTGTACGCCGAGCTTGTGCGGCGGGGACTGGTTGTCGGCGAGGTCGGCCGCGGCACCTTCGTGCGGGCCGCTCCGGCGGGGAACGGGCGGGCGCTCGTCGAGGCCGCGACCGTGGCGCCGGTCAACCTGGAGCTCAACTACCCGTCCGCGCCGGGCCAGTCGGAGCTCCTCGCCCCGGCCCTCGCACCGCTCCTGCGCCCCGACGTGCTGACCGAGGCCCTGCGCCCGGCCGCCGCCACCGGCACATCCGCGGCCAGGGAAGCGGCGGCCGCCCTGCTCGCCACCCCGGGCTGGCACCCTGCCCCTGACCGGTTCCTCTTCACCGGCAACGCCCGCCAGGCCATCGCCGCCACCCTCGCCTCCCTCGTCCGGCCCGGCGGGCGGCTCGGTGTCGAACCGCTGACGTATCCCCTGGTCAAGGAGATCGCCGCCCGGCTCGGCGTCACCCTGGTCCCGCTGGCGGCGGACGAGGGCGGGGTGCGTGCGGAGTCGGTTGCCGCCGTGCACCGCAGTGCCCCGCTGTCCGCGCTCTACCTCCAGCCGGCGCTGCACAATCCGACGTCCTCGACGATGAGCGGCGAGCGGCTGCGTCAACTCGCCGCCGCCGTGCGCGCCCTGGACATCCCCGTCGTCGAGGACCGCATCTGGTCCTTCCTCACGGACGACGACCCCCTCGCCGCCCACGCGCCCGAACTCACCCACGTCGTCGACGGCCTCTCCAAGCGCGTCGCCCCGGGGCTCACCGTCGGCTTCGTCGTCGTGCCGCGGGCGCGGGCCGGGGCGGTGGCGGCGGCCGTACGGTCCGGGGGGTGGAGTGCGGGGCGGTTCGCGGTGGAGGCGGCCGCGCGGTGGATCGGGGACGGGACGGTGCAGCGGCTGGTCGCGGCGAAGCGGGCGGATGCGGCACGCAGGCAGCGGATCGTCGGCGAGGAACTGCGCGGATTCGCCGTACGGTCCGATCCGCGCGCCTATTTCGCCTGGTGGGAGCTGCCCGCCCCGTGGCGCGCGGACACCTTCACGGCCGCCGCGGCCGCGCACGGCATCGCGGTGACGCCCGGACCCGCCTTCGTCGTCGACCCGAACCGCACCCCCGACGCCGTCAGACTCGGGCTCGCGTCGGCTGCCGAGCCTGATCTTCGGCGGGCGCTGCGGACGCTCGCCGGCGTCGTGCGAGGAGCTCCGTGAGCCGGCAGATGAGGGCCACCGTCAGGCCGAGGGCGATCAGCAGCCAGGACACCGTGCGCAGGGTCTGCGTCAGGGCGTCGTAGACCGCGCCCGCGGCCGGGCGGTGGGCCGCCTCGGACAGGTCGGCCAGGGTGAGCCGGCGGCCGATCGCCACCGCCAGCGCCAGGAACGCGCCGCCGAGGGCCGTGCCCAGCGCGGTCGCCGTGACCGCGCGGCGGCGGCAGGCGGCGACCGCGATGCCGGCCGTGGCGAGCACGCCGGCCGAGACGGGCAGCCAGAAACCGGCGACTTCGAGCACGTCGTACCCCTTCCGGAGCCGGTCCAGTTCGTGGGCCGGGAGCACGGGGACCTCGGTGTGCTCGACCGGGATGCGGTGCGCCAACGAGACGTGGTCGTCGATGAGTTGGTGCTTGACCTGGGCGGTGATGGGGGCGATGTCGACCGTGACCGTGCGGTCGCGGCCGTCCTGGAGGGCGCTCAGTACGGCGTCGTGGAGCGCCCTGTTGCCCGCGTCCCACGCCGTGCGGAAGGCCTCGGTCCGGGTGAACGAGCGCACCGCGTCGTGCACGAAGGGGCGCACGGTGCGCAGCTCGGGCGACGCGGGGGATTCGGCCAGCCTGCGGTCGACCTCCTGCGTGATCCCGGCCCCGACGGTGTCCGCGACCGCGCCCTGCACGGCCGGATCCGCGGCGAGCGGCGCCATCGCGGTGACGTACCGGCCGGTGTCGGCCAGCCCATACGTCACCCAGGCCGCCAGCACGCCGAACGGTGCGAGGAGGCACGACAGGGCGATCAGCGCTGCCGACAGGGCGTTCCGCAGACGGGTGAGCACGTCTTCAGGCAAGGGTCATCGGGGCGGGCGGGCCAGTGCTGTGCCTGCAGACGGCGGCACTATTGCGCTCTCCGGTGGAGCGTTCACCCGAACGGGTGTCTCATGGATCAGAGGAGCAAGGAGCGGAAGGACAGCTCCTGGTTCCGTGGGTGGATGAAGGGGAACGGGTCGGCCCCGGCTCCAGTGGCGGCCGGGGCCGACCTGTGCCCCCGTCTGTCCGTGTCCGCGTCGTGTCCGTCAGCCGATACGGCGGCCCTGGGCGTCCTCGTGGGTGTAGTAGCGGTAGAACAGCACGGCGAAGAAGACCGCGCCGATCACCAGCCCCATGAGCGCCGACCTGAGGACGGTCTTGTCGGTCTGGCTGTACAGGAACCCGAACGCGCCGCCCGCGAAGGAGGCCCACAGGATCGCGTGCACCTCGCGGATCGTGCGTTCGGCGACCCAGCGCACGGCGACGTACAGCACTATGAACGCGGCCGCGGTGACGAAGCCGAAGAGCAGGTTCCAGCCGGTGATCTCACCGCCGGAACGCCGGTTCGCCGCGGCCCAGTAGCCGTAGACGAGCCCCAGGACGATCGGTACGGCCACGCTCGCGACGCGGTGCGCCCGCGCGCTGAACACGTCGGGCAGGCCGCTCGTGCCCGTCCTTGCAGTCCGCCCGCCGGGCGCGGGTGCCGCATGAGCCATGAGAGCACTCCTCTCTCTCCTCGCCCCCGCCATCCAGGGCACACCTGAGGGCGGCCGTTCGGCAAGTCGTGGGGGACCCCGGGTACCCGGATGCGGCTCGTCGAACGCCGTGTTTCGCTGAAGCCCATGAGGGCCGTAAGCGACGGTGGAGCCGGCCCGCAGGGCGAGGCGCGTCGGCCGCAGCTGCTGCGCTTGCGGGGCCGTAGCGTCGCCTGGGTGCCGCCGCTGCTGTTGCTCGTGGGCATCGTGGCGGTCGACTTCAGGACCAGCAGCGACTTCAGGATCCTGTCCTGGATCGTGCTGGTGCCCGGTATCGCCGCCGCGATCTGCGGGGTGTGGGGGACGGCCATGTTCGCGGTGCTCGCGCCCGCCACGTACGTCGCGGCGGACGCCGTCCTTCCGCACGAGTACCAGGCCGGCCTGCCCGACCTCGTCCTCGCCGGCATCGGCGGTGTCCTCGCCACGCTGGCCTGCGTGGTCCGGGTCCGTGGCGAGCAGCGCATGCTGCACATGCAGGACGTCACCGAGACGGTCCGCCGTACCGTGCTGCGTCCGCTGCCTGCGGGTTGGGGCGGCCTCGACCACGCGGCGGTGTATCTCGCGGCCGACTCCGAGGCCAGGGTCGGCGGCGACTTCTACGACATCCAGACCGGCTTGCACGGCACGCGCGTCATCGTCGGCGACGTCCAGGGCAAGGGGCTCGGGGCGGTGGAGGCGGCGGCCGCGCTGCTCGGCACGTTTCGCGAGGCCGCCTATCACGAGGCGGATCTGACGACGATCGCCGTGCGGCTGGAGGTGCGCATGCAGCGGCACATCCGTATGGGTAGGGCGCTCGGCAAGGAGGAGGGCGACCGGTTCGCCACCGCCGTCCTGCTCGGCTTCCCCGAGGAGCAGCGGGACGCCATGGACGCGGTCGTTCTCGGCCACGAGACCCCGCTCGTCGTCTGCCCCGACGGCGTACGGTCCCTGCCGCCCGACCACGGCCTCCCCATCGGCTACGGCGGGCTCGCCCCCGCCGACGGCCCGCCGCCGGTGCTGCGGGTGCCCCTCGCTCCCGGCGAGACGCTGCTGCTGACCACGGACGGCGTGACCGAGGCCCGGGACGGCGACGGCACCTTCTACCCGCTCGCCGACGAGGTCGCCGCCGCCGTCGCGGCCGACCCGGGACTCGCGCAGCCGCGGCGTCTGGTCGCCTTCGTGCGGGAGCGCACGCTGCGGCACTGCGGCGGGCATCTGGAGGACGACACGACCGTGTTCGCGGTACGGCGGGGAGCGGGGATGCGGGGGGACGGGATGAGGGGGAATGGGGGCGGAAATGGACGTTTGCGGTCCTGAGATCCCCCCTTTGCAGCCGCAGCGGTTACGGTGCTGCCGTACGTGATCGACGGGGGATGGGGAGGGACCGATGCCCGGAACCGTGCTGCTGCTGGCCGCCGCGCCGGCGGGCAGGGGCTGTCTGGTGGACGCCGCCTCCGTGCTCCCCGTCCTCGCCGCGGTCCCGCCCACGGTGCTGTCCGGCACGGACACGGCGAACGTCGTGGAACTCGCCGACCCCCTGGAACCGCAGGCCGTCCTCACCCGCCTGCGCGCCGCCGCGGCCGCGCCCGCCCCGCTCACCGTCTTCGTCACCGGCCAACTCCAGCTGGACCGCCGCCAACACCTGCCCCACCTCGCGCTGGCCCGCACCACCCCCGCGACCGTCCGCTACACCGGCTTCCCCTGGCACTGGTTCCGCGAGGAACTGCGCCTGCGCGCACCGGGCTCGACCACCCTGCTCCTCGACCTGCACGCCGACGCCGAGACCTGGGAGTGGCTCCTCGCCAACCCCCTCGACTCGGGCCGCAACACCACGGTGTACGGCCGCATCGCCCCACCGCCGAACCGCCGCACGGTGTCTACGCCGGCCTACATGAAGGCCGTCGCCACCCTCCTCCGCAGCGGCCACCGCCCACCCCTCGACCAGCTGCACCAGCAGGCCCTGTCCCGAATCGCCCCCGACTCCGGCCCCGGCACCGACATCATCCTGACGGCCCAGGGACCGGCGCAGCTTCCTGTGCCGGGTTCGGTGGCGGGTGGTGGGCAGGGTTCTGTGCCGGTCCCGGTGGTGGGTTCCGTGCAGGGTTCTGTGCCGGCCCCTGTGCCGAGTTCTGCGTCGGCTTTCCCGTCGAGTGCTGCACAGAATCTCCCGCCGAATCCGGCGCAGAGTGCGCCGCAGGTCTCTGCTCATAGTCCCGTGTCGGCTTCCGTGCCGGGCTCCGTGGCGGCTTCCGCGCTGAGCTCTGCGTCGACGTCCGCGGCAAGTTCCGCGTCGGCTTCCGTGCCGAGCTCCGCGCAGGCTTCCGCGTCGACTTCCGTGCAGAATCTCCCGCCGATCCCTGCCCACAGCCCCGCACCGACTCCTGCACCGACCTCTGTTCCGACTTCCGCGCCGCCGAGCCCCGCATCGGCTCCCGCGCCGGCCTCCGCACCGACTTCCGCGCCCACCCCCACGCCGGCTTTCGCGTTGAGCCCTGCGCACAGCGCCCCGCCGAGTGACCCGCACGCCGACGTCGCTGCCGCTCTCGAGGCCGGGCGGGCCGGGGAGGCTGATGCGTTGGCTGCGCATCATGAGCAGGTTGCCGTGCGCAGTCACGGGCCCTACTCCGAGGAGGCCCTGCACTGGATCGAGGTCCGGGCGGATCTGGCGATGTTGGCCGGAGACTCGGTGCGCAGTTGCCGGACCTGGCTGACGGTTGCCTCGGCTCGGCTCTCCGCGGGGCAGGCCCCGGACACGCCCGCGGTGGAGTCCGCGGTGGATCGGGCCCACCATCAGTGGGGTCAGATCCACGACACGGCGGCAGTACGCGAGCTGGGGTCCGCCCTCGCGGAGTTGAGGGGCCGGGTGCCGGGCCGCCGACGGGGCGCTCTGGAGAACGTCCATCAGCGGCTGCGGCAGCTGCAGGTCAGCGGTTGAGATGCGGCGATGCTTCGCGTCGCGGCCACGGGAGGCGATTCCTCCCTGGTGCGAACGCCGGGGCATCCTCGCCAGATGCAGGTGAACAGGGGAAGCCCCTGGCGGGACTGGGGGGGTGTCCCGCCGGGGGCGGCTCGGGCTCGGGCCGTGCGTCAGAACGCGGGGATCGCGCTCTGGGCCCTGGAGTCGGCGTCACGGGCCTTGTTGATGTTGCTCTGGAGGTTGCCGGTCAGCGGGAAGTTGGCCCGGCCCCACTGGGAGTTCCACAGGGCGTTGCGCGGAGCGTCGGCCATCCTCTGCATGGTGACCAGGGCCGGCTCGTCCCAGCCGCCGTTGCCCCAGGCCTCCGGCCTCTCGCCCCACTTGGCGAAGCGGAAGGCGTGCGTGCTCGCGCCGTCCTTGTGGTAGACGATCTCGACGCGGTTGCCGTTCATCGGCACCTCGTTGATCGGGTGGGTGCTGTAACCGCCGTGCCGGGAGGCGGCGAGGAACCGGGGACGCTCCTCGCCCTGCTTCTGGAAGACCACGACGGACTCCCAGTCGTGGCGGTGCCCGAACGCGTCGGCCCCGTTCAGGGTCTGGTCCTTCTCGAAGTAGAGCGCGTAGACGTACGCGCACCACCCGTTCTTGCACCATGACTGAGAGTACGTGTTGGCTCTGCCGAGGTGGTTGTCACGGCATCCGCCGGTGATCGACCCGGAGTTGTTGAGGCCGCCGTTGAGGTTTCCGTTCGCGTCGACCGCCGCGGCGGGGAAGCAGCTGTCCCCGTCGTAGTCGAACAGCGGCATGTACTTCTGCTGGAACGTGTCCGCGTTCCACGGCAGCGGGTTCAGGACGGCGGCGTTGGCGCTGCCCGTCAGGCCGGCGGTCAGCGCGGCGGCGCTGCCCAGGACGAGGGCGGCCTTGGCGAGACGGGATCTTCTGCGGGGCTTGGCCGACTGGGACATGCGGGGTTCTCCAGTTGCTCGGTGTGCCGGGGGTCCGACGGATCCGGTGCCGGGGAAACCGGCGGGACGAGACCGAGACTGGGGCGCGGAGAATTGATCAGCGGCACGTTTGACCAGGGCGAACAATTCCTCTCGGGGTTTCGGAGGGATGTTCGCGGCGGCGTCACCGGCCGGGCTTGTCGCGTCGTCCGCCGTTCATCCCGCGTTGCCCGAACGCCGAGCGGCCGCCGACGGAAACAGATCCGTCGGCGGCCGTCGCTTGTTTCTGGGTCAGCGGCTGCCGTGTGTCAGCGGCCCTTCGCCGTGTTCAGGACGTAGGTCGCGTACAGGTACGCGGCTTCCAGGATGAGCCTCGTGGGGTCGCCGAAGATGTCCCGCCGGTATCCCACCAGCGGGTGGGAGTCCCGGGTCACCCGCCCCTGGGCCTGGTCCTGGTGGACCAGCTGGTTGAAGTGAGAGCTCAGGGTGCCCCAGTCGTTCTCCAGCTCGGCGTACTCGCGGGGGATGTAGAAGGTGCCGTCGACGCTCATGACGGTGGCGATCTGGTCCCGCATGAGCCGGAAGCGTACCGACTCGGAGATGAACTGGGTCATCACCAGGACGCCCCACGCCATCTGCTCGTCGCCGTGCCCGTTGTACAGATTCCAGACCGCCGAGTTGACGGTGCCCCGGCTGATCCCCAGGCCGGCGCGCGGTCGGCCGGTGATCCGCTCGAGATCGACGTAGTTCTCGCCGAACCTCGTCTGCTCCTGCACCTTGGACTTGCGCCACTTGCCATTGTCCCAGCGGGCGGACTCCGCCTCGTAGGGCTTGTCCTTCTTGTTGGTCTTGGTCGCATCGGTGTCGCGGGCACCGAGGTAGTGGTAGGTGTTGTACTTGTCCCACCAGCCAATGAGGTAGAGGTCCGAGCGGCGCAGGTTCAGACGGACGGTGGCGTCGTTGCCCCACGCCTGGACGTCCACGCGGATGTACGCGTTCGTCGACTTGGGGTCGACCCAGCTGGGCGTGTGGTCGACCCGGTAGCCGCCGGCGTTGCGCACGCTGGTGCTCCCTCCGTCGTTGACGCGGCCGCGGATCGAGTCGATGAAGCGTCTGTAGGCCGCCGTCCCGTCGGTCCCGATCCGGAAGGTCGGATTGCCGTCGGCCGCGCTCGCGCTCTGCAGGACGCCCAGCGGGCCCAGCAGGGTGGCGAAGATCGACAGCAGCAGGGTGGTGACGACCGACGCGACGGTGACCCTTCGGGCCCGGCGGCCAGGTCTTGCTTCGATGACGTCTGAGTGCGACATGCGCTGCTCTCCCGGTGACTCGGTGTGCCGGATGCCGGCCTTGCCCCACCGACGCTCGCAACCGGAACGTTGATTGCCACGTCCCTTTTGTCAGGTCAATCAATTCCGTGGGTGGAAGCGGGTTGATTGACGTCACATGCGGTGTCACCTGTCCGTCACCTCGGGTCCATCAGGGCGTTACGGGACGGCTCGTATGGTCATCGCTCCTGATGCCGCTTTCGTCAGTTGTACGGAGGTACGTACGTATGGCGCGTCCTGAGAGACCGGTGGACCCGAACGCCGGCCCCGTCCAGCGCCTCGCGCACGAGCTGCGGGAGCTGCGCCGGGCCGCCGGCAGCCCGGCGTACCGGCGTATGGCCGAGACCGCCGGCTTCTCCGCGACAACGCTGTCGCAGGCGGCGGCCGGCGAACGGCTGCCGTCCCTCGCCGTCGTCCGGGGATACGTGCGCGCGTGCGGCGGCGACCCCGGCGAGTGGGAGGCTCGCTGGAAGGACGCCGAGGCGGAAGCGGCGGGGACGGCCCGCGAGGACGCCGAGGACGCGCCGCCGCCCTACCGGGGGCTCGCCCGGTTCGAGCCGGCCGACCAGGGGCTGTTCTTCGGCCGGGACCGTCTGGCGGAGGAGCTGCTGCGGCTGGTGTGCGGGCACCGTTTCGCCGCAGTGTTCGGTGCCTCCGGCAGCGGAAAGTCGTCCCTGCTGCGGGCCGGTCTGATACCCCGGCTCCAGCGGGAGATCGCCGACCGGGGTCGCCCTGCCGTGCTGCGGGTCCTGACCCCGGGGGACCGTCCGGCCGACACCTACGGTCATCTGCTGACCCCGGCGCAGGACGCGCCGGAGAGCTGGGTGGTGGTGGATCAGTTCGAGGAGCTGTTCACCCTGTGCCGGGACCGGTCCGAGCGGGCCCGGTTCATCGACCTGCTGCTCGCCGCCCGCGACCCCGGCAGTCGGCTGCGCGTCCTCATCGCCGTACGGGCCGACTTCTACTCCCGCTGCGGCGAGCACCGGGGCCTCGCGGACGCGCTGAACGGCGCCGGGTTGCTGGTCGGGCCGATGACTGCGGATGAGCTGCGAGAGGCGGTCGTCAAGCCGGCCCAGGAGGTCGGGCTGCTGGTGGAGCGGGAGCTGACCGCGCGGATCGTGGAGGAGGTCCTCGACGAGCCGGGCGGGCTGCCGATGCTCTCGCACGCCCTCCTCGAAACCTGGCGGCGCCGCAAGGGCCGGCTGCTGACCCTCGCCGCGTACGAGGCGGCGGGCGGCGTGCACGGCGCCATCGCCGCGAGCGCCGAGGAGGCGTACGGGAGGCTGACCGCACCCCAGGCGGACGCCGCCCGGCGCCTGCTGCTGCGGATGGTCGAGCCCGGCCAGGGCACCCCCGACACCCGGCGTCCGCTGAGCCGGGCCGAGCAGGAGGAATGGGCGTCCCCCGACGTGCCGGCCGTGGTGGAGCGGCTGGCCCGCGCCCGGCTGCTGACCGTCGACGAGGAGGGCGTCCAGCTCGCACACGAGGCGCTGATCAGCTCCTGGCCGCGGCTGCACGGCTGGACCGAGGAGGACCGCGAGCGGCTGCGCCACCACCGGCGGCTGACCGAGGCCGCCCGCGTCTGGCTGGAGCACGACCGTGACCCCGGCAGCCTGTACCGGGGCACCCGCCTGGCCCGGGTGGAGGAGCTGTTCCCCGACCACGAGCACGACCAGTCCCTGACCGTGCCGGAGCGCGAGTTCCTCACCGCCGCGCTGGACGCGCGTGAGGCGGAGCGCCGGGCTGCCGCCCGCTCCACACGCCGGGCGCGGGCCGCGGTGGGCGTACTGTCGGCCGTTCTCGCGGTGGCGCTGGTCGCGAGCCTGGCCGCCTGGACGCAGCGCCGGGACAACGAGCGCCGCCGCACCGACGACGAGGCCCGCCGTATCGCCGCCGTCGCGGACGCCCTGCGCACGACCGACCCGCGCACCGCACAGCTGCTGGGCGTCGCCGCCTGGCGCGTGTCCGAGCTGCCGGAGACCCGGCGGGCGCTGCTGGGCTCGCTCGGCCAGCAGGAACTGGACTCCTTCAGCGACCCGGCACCGGGCGACGGCCCCTCCCGCCATCTGACGGACTCCGGTCGCACGCTGCTCAGCGTCGAGGGCCGTACCTGGCAGACCTGGGACGTGGCACGGCACCGCCCGATCGCCTCGGGACGGCTGCCGGAGGGCGGCAGCGCGTTCGCGGCGAGCCCGGACGGGCGGCTGCTGGCGATCCATGGGGACGACGGGGTACCGATCTGGGACACGGCCGCCGGACGGTGGTTCGGTGACCGGCTGCCGAAGTCGTCCTTCGTGGACTTCGCCGCGCGCACGTACACCGTGAGCAGCATGGACGACTTCCGGGTGCAGGTGCGGTCGTCGGCGGACGGGAAGCCGCTGTTCGCGACGGAGTCGGACAGCACGGCGACGGTGGCATCGAGCACGGACGGCCGGCTGCTCGCGGTCTGCCCCCTCGGGGACGGCCCGGTTCAGGTCCGGGACCTGACGGCCGGGCGCACGCTGCACGGGCGCTGGGAACGCGTCGGCGACATCTGCGGCGAGGAGCGGTCACTGCTGACGCTCGGCGGTGGCGAGCGAAGCGAGATGGGGGTCCCCCCGGCCGAAGGCCGGGGGAGGCTGGCCGCACTGACCGGCAGCGGGGTGCACGTCTGGGACGTCCGGTCGGGCGAGCAGCTGGCCGACATCGCTGACACGGGAGTGAAGTACGCCGCCTTCAGCAAGGACGGGAAGTTCCTGGCGACCGCCGACGCGGAGGAGGTCAGGGTGTGGCGGCTCGGCGTCGACCCCGCCGGCCCGGTGTTCCGGCACCCCCTCAACAACCAGCACATCTACGGCGGTCTGGCCTGGGACCCCGAGCGCCCGGTGCTGCGCTATCTGGAGGCCGGCACGGTCCACTCGCTGGACGTCACGACGGCCGTGACGTCCGCCTGGCAGGACCAGCCCCTGGACAAGGTGCTGATCAGTCCGGACGGCCGCACCCTCGCCACCGCCCGCCGCACGAGCGACACCTACCGCTTCGAGCTGAGAGACACCAGCGACGGACGGCTGCTGAGGACGCTGCCGGCCACGCCGCTCCCCGTCTCCCGCGCCCCCTCCCGGCCGGTGCTCCCGGAGGACACCTCCCCGCTCCTGGCCTTCGCCCCCGACGGCAAGACGCTCGCATACGGCGTCTCAGCGCCCGGCTACGAGGCCTCCCCGCAGCGCCTCACGCTCTGGGACGTCACCCGGGGCCGGGTCCGCACGACGCTGGACCTGGCGACGAAGATCTCGGCCGGGGCGGTGATCACGATCGCCCTCGGCCGGGACGCCCGAACGCTCCACCTCACCCGCACTCCGGCCGTCGGCGAGCTGAGCAACGAGACCTGGGACGTCACCCACCACCGCCGGACAGCGGTCGTCCCGGCCCTGTCCAGCGCCCATCTGGCCGTCCGCCCCGACGGCCGTCTGCTGGTCGGCGACAACCGCACGGCCGCCCTGCCCGGCGGCAAGGCCATCCCACGCGACCTCGTCCGGGGCGACGAGATCGGCGCCCTCGCCTTCGCCGCGGACGGCTCCCGGCTCGCGGCGGGAGACCAGACGGGCCGGGTGGCGCTGTGGGACGGCAAGCTCCGGCAGCAGGAGGGAACCCTGCCGAACGTCTTCCCCACGCTCCCGCAGAGCATGACCCTGGCGATCACCGACGACACCTCCGAAGCCGTCAGCGCCCTCGCCGTCAGCCCCGACGGCCGCACGCTGGCGGTGGGCGGCGAGGCGGGAAGCCTCCAGCTGTGGGACATCGCCACCCAGCAACCACTCGGCGACCCGCTGACGACACCGGGCGAGGCGATCGACACGGTGGCCTTCGCCGCGGACAGCGGCACGGTGTACGCGGGAAGCGCGCACGTGCCCCTCCAGCGCTACACGATCGATCCGTCGCGGGCGGTTGAGTCGGTGTGTACGCGGGCGGGAGCGGGTGACCGGGGTGGTCTGACGCGGGCGCAGTGGCGGACGTACGTGCGTGATGTGCCGTACCGCAAGGTGTGCGCCGACTGACGCGTCCGGCATTGACCGGCGTTGATTCGCCTGGTGAGCGGCGATTGATTGGAGTGATGGAAAGGGTGGCTGATCAACTCCCCGGGCCGTGACGATCGTCCCGTCGCTGCCCCGGTCCGAACTCCCCCCATCGGCCGGGGCGGCGGCGCGACCCGCGACCAGACCAACGGGTCGAGGAATCCGACGGGAGAACCACCCATGAAGATCCTGAAGTCCGGCCGCCGCCGGATGGCCATGCTGGCACCCGCATTCGCCCTCGCGCTGATCCCCTTCTCCACGGGCACGGCCAACGCCAACACCAGCCCCGGCTGGGGCGACGACAGGCCCGACGTGATCTGGGACTGCAACAACGGCAAGACCGACCTGTGCCAGTACCACGAGGTCAAGGCGTGGACCCAGCTGGGCAAGCGGCGTCAGGTCGGCAACCCGGTGTACAACTGCACGGGCCAGAGGGACGTGGACGTCGAACGCTGGTGGACGACCTCCCGCACCACCTCGTACTCCTTCCAGCGGGAGACGAGCGTGTCGGTCAGCGCCGGCTTCTCGGACAAGCTTGAAGCGGGCGTGAGCGCCAGCTCGTCGCAGACCGAGAAGTGGGAGGTGGGCAGGACCAGCACCACCTCCAACAAGCTCACGGCCCATGTCCGGCCCGGTATGGCCGGCGGGTACTGGTTCGCACCGTACTGGCGCAAGTCCCAGGGCTGGATCGAGGTCCACTACGGCAAGCGGAAGCACGGCCACTACTTCTGGTACTACCCGGGCAGGGGCTCCACGGGCGTGGAGATCAACACGCCGGTGTTCAACTCGGACGGCGAGATGAAGGGCAAGTGGTACTGGGCGACGTGGAAGTGCTGACCAGAGCCGAGTCGGCGTTGTCCGGCGCTATTCGGGTCTCTTGACGTCACACTCGAACCAGACGGTCTTGCCGGGCCGGTCGGTCAAGGGGACCCACCCCCACCGGTCCGTGACGGCCCCTACGATCATCACTCCACGCCCGTTCTCGCCGAGCTCGTCCACAGCTGTGGACAACGGCGGGAACGGGCTCGTGTCGGTCACCTCGACACGCAGCCCCCGCTCCTCACCTCGCCGCAGGATCAGCACCGCGGCGCGCCGGTCGGCGGTGTGGCGTACGACGTTGGCGGTCAGCTCGGTGAGGGCGAGGGCGGCGCAGTCGTACAGGTCGGCCATCTCCCAGGCGGCGAGATACACGCGGAGGATGCGGCGCAGGTGCCGGGCGGAGTGCTCGCCCAGGGCGAAGTCGGTGCCGTACCTGGCGCCAAGTCCTGGCTCCTGCTGGTCGGTTACGTGATTCATGCCAGCAGCGTGGAGTCATGTGGTTACTCTCGGCTATAGACCGAAATGAACGCCGCGCCGCGTTCTGACCTGGGGGTGACCGCCGCATGCCCAACATCCGCCAACTCGACCCCACCGCATCGCCGTTGGACTACTTCGGTTTCGAGCTTCGCCGGTACCGGGAGTCTGCCGGGATGTCCCAACAGGCGCTCGGCGACTGCATCTTCTGCACCGGGTCGCTGATCGGCCAGATCGAGACCGCCCACAAGGTGCCGACGCGGGAGTTCGCCGAGCGGGCGGATGCGGCGCTGATGACGGACGGGTGCTTTTCGCGGCTGGTCGGGCTGGTGCTGCGAAGCCAACTGCCGACGTGGTTTCAGGCGTACGCGGAGATGGAGGCGAAGGCGACGTACATCTCCAAGTACCAGTGCCAGCTGGTGGACGGGCTTCTCCAGACGCCGGAGTACGCAGAGGCGCTGCTGAGCTTCGACCATGCGGACAAGGCCGAGGAGATGGTCGCGGCCCGCATGGACCGGCAGCGCATTCTGCAGCGGGAGCAACCGCCCGCGCTGTGGGTCATCCTGGACGAGTCGGTGCTGTTGCAGACTGTGGGCAGCCGCCAGGTGATGCGAAAGCAACTCGGCCGCCTGTTGAGCTTCCGGGACGACTCGTGGGTGCACATCCAGGTGCTGCCGTTCGACGTGGGCGCCCACGCGGGGATGATGGGCTCGTTCAATCTCCTGCGCTTCGATGACGACCCGGACATCCACTACAGCGAGAGCTACGACCAGGGGCACATGACGGCCAACCCGCAGGTCATCAGGGAGCGTTCGGTCGGTTACGCTCGCCTTCAGGCCGCTGCCCTCTCCGAGCGGGAATCGGCGGCCCTGATCGCCCGCGTGATGGAGGAACGCTATGGAGACCAGCCAGCAGCTGAAGGCAGCGGCGTGGCGTAAGTCCAGCTACAGCGGCACCAGCGGCGGCGATTGCGTCGAATGTGCCCCCCTCGGCGGCGCCGCATGGCGTAAGTCGTCGTACAGCGGCACCAGCGGCGGCGAATGCGTCGAGGTCGTCGACCTCACCCCCCACATCGCCGTCCGCGACTCCAAGGACCCGGACGCCGGCATCCTCACGCTCTCCCCGGAGGCGTACCGCGCGTTCGTGGAGCACGTCGCCGGGTCCTGACCGGCCCGGACCGAGCGGAAACGTAACAGCACACTCGTTCGAGTGAACGGCTCCGGATTCCTTGTGTGAGCTCCACGTCTACCCTGGGAGGGTCGCGTCGAGCGAAGGAGGTTTGTCATGGCGGTGGCGGAGCCGATCATCGTGCCGGGGTATCAGGGCGAGGCCATTCACGGTCCGTATGACGACCCGGACGGCGACAGCGACGCGGACAGCGGCGTGACCGACAACTCGGATTCGAGCACAGAGACAGCCTTCGAGCGCATCAGTGCGGCGGCCCCCAGGGGCTGGCGCGTGGAGTTGATCGAAGGGGAGATCCACGTGACGCCACCGGCTAACGGGGAGCACGAAGAGATCGTGTCAGAGCTCAGTGGCCAGGTCCGGGACCATGACAAGGGATCGGGCCGCTACACAGGCATTGGTCTGAACGTCCCCGGCGCCTCCGAGAGCGGCCACGTCATCCCTGATCTGGTTATCGCCCCCAAGGGCAGCTTCGGCGACCAGGAGGAGTGGCACGAGCCGTCGGGCGTCGTCCTGGTCGCCGAGGTCACCTCCAACAGCACCGCTGCCCGCGATCGCGAAAAGAAGATGCACGGCTACGCCCGCGCCGGCATCCCCGTCTACCTGCTGATCGACCGGGAGGAGGCGGAGGTCACCGTCTACTCCGACCCGTCCGGCGACGATTACGCCAAGAGCCCCAAGTACAAGCTGGGCCTCACCGTGCCGTTGCCCGCCCCACTCGGGTTCGAGCTGGACACCGCGGAGTTCTGAGCCCGCTCCGCGTCCTGGGCATGAAGGACTGACGCCCGGGCTGGGCCCGCGTTCGCCGCCAGAATCAGCGTCGCCACGGCGATCACCGCGGCGGCGAAGCCCCGGGTGTAGCGCTCGGTTGTGCTGGTGCGTTCCTGCACGGCGACCTCGCAACAGCCATGGGTTAAACGTGCTTAATACTCGGTTTAACCTAGGGTCGTCGGGCTCGAACGGCAAGAGGCGCAGGGCGAGTTGGGGGCATTGAGCGATGTCGGACCGTGACGACCCGGAGACCATCGGGCGAAGAGTGCAGCAGTTGCGGGCCGACCGCGGACTGACGCAGAAGCAGCTGGCGGAACCGGCGTACACCCCGGCCTACATCTCCACCCTGGAGGCGGGCCGCGTCCGCGCCTCCGACGACGCGTTACGGCACATCGCCGAGCGGCTCGGCGTCGCCTTCGAGGAACTCGCCACCGGGCGCCCCGCACACCTCGTCACGGACCTGCGCCTGCGGCTGACCGAGGCCCAGCGCGCCCTCGCCACCGGCGATGCGGAGGCGGCGGCCGGGCAGTACGCCGCGCTGCTCGCGGAGGCGCAGGCGCACGGCTTCGCCGAGGAGCAGGCGGTCGCGCTGCTCGGACTCGGTGAATGCGGCATCGACACCGGCGAACTCGACTCCGCCCGACGTCACTTCGAGCGGGCCGAGCAGGTGCTCGCCGAAGCCGACGCCCCACTGCCCGCCCGGGTCCCGGCCCTGCGCGGGAGGGCCGTGTCCCACTACCTCGCCGGGGAGCTCCGCTACGCCGTCTACCTCCTCGAATCCACCCTCGACGAGCTGAACCGCGGCGGCCTGCACGACCCCGACGCGCTGCTCCTCCTCTACGCCAGCGTCATCGGCCCCTACATGGACATGGGCGTCCACGCCCGCGCCGCCCAGGCCGCCGAGTACGCCCTCGCCCTCGCCCCGCAGGCGGCGGACCCGGCCCTGGTCGCCCGTATGCACCGGTCCGTCGCCCGCACCCTCCTCGCCGAGGGGCGGGTCGCGGAGGCCGACGCCTCCCTCGCCAAGGCCGCCGAGCTGTACCGGCAACTCCAGATCCGTACCGAACTCGCCAACTGCCACTGGATGCGCGGCTACGTCTGCGCACAGAACGGCGAGCTGGAGCGCGCCGAGGCCGAACTGCGCGAGGCCCGCTCCATGCTCACCGCTCAGCGCGCCGCCCTCTACACCAGCCAGGTCGCCGTCGAACTCGCCGACGTACTGCACCGGCGCGGCAAGTCCGACGAGGCCGCCGCCCTCCTCCACGAGGTGCTCAGCCACCTCAGCCCGGAACGCGGCGCCCTCCACTCCGCAGCCGCCCACCGCCTCCTCGGCATCATCGCCGAGGACGCCCACGACACCGAGACCGCCGAGGAGCACTACGTCCGCGCCCTCAGCCTCCTGGAGCGCGCGGGAGCGGCCGGCGACCTGGCCGACCTGTGCCGCCTGCTGGGTGACCTGCTGCGCCGCACGGGACGGGTGGAGGCAGCCCTGGACGCGTACCGGACGGGCCTGGGCCACCGCACGGCCCCAGGCACCACCACCCTCGGCCCGGCCCCCGCCCAGCCCCCTCTGTGAGCACCGCCCCTGCGCAAGCCCAGCCCCCTGCGTGAAGAACCCAGACCACCCGCAGACCGCCCGGGTCGGCCTGCGTCCCGCCCGCCCCCAGCGAGGCGGACGCGTTCGTCGCCGCCTCACTGAGCGGGTTCCCGCCGACCGCGCGGCTGGCGTTCATGGTGGTCGGCCCGATGGTGGACCTGAAGCTGATCGCCCTCCAGGCGGGCACTTTCGGACGATCCTTCGCCCTGCGGTTCTCGTCCGTGACCTGGGTGGTGGCCGTGGTGAGCAGCGCGCTGGTGGGGTGCTGGCTGCTGTGAGGCGCTACGGACCGGCGGCAGTGCTGCTTCTGACGGGCGCGGCGATCCTGCGGATCTCGCTGTTCAGCGAGCTGTATCTGCGGTACGTGCAGGCGGGACTACGGCCATACCTGGTCGTGTCCGGGTTCCTGCTGGTGCTGCTGGCGGTGGCCGCGGCGGTCGTCGGGCGACCGAAACAGGAACCGCACGCCGAGCAGGGCCGGCACACAGAGCACGGCGAGCACGACGAGTCCGGCGACGATTCCCACGCCCACGATCAGCACGGCGGCCACCATAGCCCCCGCCTCGCCTGGCTCCTCACCCTCCCCGCCCTCGCGCTCCTCCTCTCCCCGCCGCCCGCCCTCGGCTCGTACAGCGCCGATCGCGAGGCCGCGCAGCAGGCGGCGCAAGGGGTCGGGGCCTTCCCCGCGCCGGCGTCCGGGAACCCAGTGGAGCTGACACTCGCCGAGTTCAGCTCGCGGGCGATCTACGACAGCGGACGGTCGCTGGCCGGCCGCACGGTCCGGCTGACCGGCTTCGTCACCCGCGCCGGCGACGGCACCTGGTACGTCACCCGCCTCCTCGTCGCCTGGGTCGCCGTCACCGGTACCTGGCACCCCGAGGGCGCGCCCGGCACGGACGAGGCGTGGCCGCCCGTTCTGGACGCGGCGTCGGTGCGGCGGGTCGCGCAGCCCGCGAAGCCGTACGAGAAGCGGTGACGCGCCGCTCGCAGTGGTGGCCGGTCGAGCCCGCGCGGCTGTAGCCGCGTGTTCGACAGCCCCGCGCCCCCCGGGGCTACCGGGCCGCCGGGTTTCGCGGGGCGCGCCACGGGTAGTCGGGCGGCGTCCGGGCGAGTGGTGGAACGGCCACCCGAGAGCCCTGGATCCAGCAGGCCGCTCTCATGAGGAGGCTGCCGTGCGGCCCAAAGACGGTCATCGTGATGAGCGGGGACGAGAGCGGACCGGTGCCGCGGAAGCGATCGCCGACGGCGTACGCGGTGTCGGACCCAGCGAGATCCCGGCGCGGCTGTGCGATGTCGCCGTCGAGCTGCTGCCCGTGACCGGCGCGAGCGTGTCGCTGCACAGTGACGGCATGCCCGTGCAGCTGGGCGCCAGCAGTGCGCAGGCCGCGTATGTGACCGAGATCCAGGCCACCTTGGGCGACGGCCCCTGCCAGTCCGCCGCGCAGAGCGGTGTGCCCGTGCTGGCCTGCGACCTGACGGCCGGGCGGGACGTACTGCGCTGGCCGGTCTTCGCCCAGCAGGCCACGGCCGCCGGGGTGCGGGCGGTGTACTCGATGCCGCTCGGCAGCGACACGGTGTGCGTCGGCACGCTCGACCTGTACTGCGACACCCCCGGCGACCTCAACGGCCGGGACCTGCGGACGGCGCGGCTGGTGGCCGCGATGATGACCGTGGCGCTGATGGCGCTGCCGCGCGCGGAGGAAACGGGCGACCCGGGCGGCGAACGGTGGCTGAGCGGCCTCGCCACCGACCACGACCAGGTCTACCAGGCCGCCGGCATGATCATGGCCCAGCTGGGCGTCGGCACGGACGAGGCGCTGGCACGGCTGCGGGCCCACGCGTTCGCGGGCGGGAGTACGGCACTGGACGTGGCACGGGACGTGGTGGAACACCGGGTGCGGTTCGACCGGGATTAGGTCCTGCGGGCCCTTCTAAGATCGTCGACCATGGACATAGTGGGTCTCTTCTTGGTACTGGCCGCGTTCGTGGGCATCATCACCATCCAGAGCAGGATTTCCCAGACGGATCAGCGGGTTGCCCGGGTCGAGCGCAAACTCGACCTGGTTCTTGATCACTTGGGGCTTCGCGAGGAGGAGCCACGGATGGACGAGGTCCTCGCGCTCCTGCGGAACGACAAGAAGATCCAGGCGATCAAGGTCTATCGGGAGATCACGGGGGTGGGCTTGAAGGAGGCCAAGGACGCGGTCGAGCGTATGGGCTAGTGCAGAGCGCATGGTCTGACACAGGAGGTCAGACCTCCACCCGCCCCCGTTTCCTGACCTCCGCCAGGCGTTGGGCGCCGAGCTCGACGGCGGCCAGGGTGGCGTCGCCCGGTACCTTGCCGAGGCCGCCGTTGGTGACGGTGATGGCGTCGTCGCCGACGCGGACGGCGGCGACGTGGAGGGTGAGCGTGGGTGTAGGTGCTTCCTCGCCCTCGTCGTCGCTCTCGTCCTCGCCCTCGCTCCCGTCCTCGCTCCCGTCCTCGCTCTCGTCCTCGGAGACGCCGCTGAGGACGATGTGCAGGCCCCGCCGGGCGTCGCCGACCTCCGGCATCTGCGCCTCGCCGACCTCCACGGTCATCAGGCCGCCGCGCACGGTCCTGGCCATGAACTGCCCGCACGTGCGCGGCAGGCTGCCCAGCCACTCCAACGTCCGGTCCACCTCCGCGGGCCGATGGGCCACCACCTGGTAGCGCAACTGGGCCTCGTCGTACTCGTCGTCCAGACCGACCGAGGCGCGCGTACGGGCGTCGGGCCCGAACAGCTCCTCCGCGTACAGGGCGTCGAGCAGCCGCCGGCACTCGGCCGACTCGGCGCTCGCCTTGAGCATGGCGTCCCGCCAGGTGGCTACGCCCCGGGTGGGGACCCAGGGTTCCCCGAGGTCGGCCTCGGTGATGAGGGCGGCCCGGGCCTGCGCTTCGGTGAGGGTCGGGGCGGCAGCGGGGGTCGGGGGCCCGGTGGCGGTGGCCGCTGGGGAGACCGCGGCGGGGGCGGCCGGGACCGCCCTCTCCGGTCCGGCGAGGGAGCAGGCGGAGGCGGTGGTCAGCAGGGTGGCTGCCGAGAGCGTCGAGGCGACGACGGCGCGGGCCGGGGGACGGGGCATCGCGGGCCTCCTGGGCTGGGGTCAGGCGTGCGCTCAAGGTCGGGTGCGTGCTCTTAAGGCATCACCCCGGGAGTACGACCACCAGCGCGCCGAGCCGTCCGGGTGACGTGGGATCGCCGCAGAGGTTTTTCGCCCCCGCCGCCCCTACCCGTCCCATCCCCAGGGGGCTCTGCCCCCTGGACCCCCGCTCCTCAAACGCCGGAGGGGCTGAATCGGCCCCCGGCGTTCGAGGAGCGAGACCACACCGTCCCTGGCCCCACCCACCCGCTGAGGGCTTCGCCTCTGAGCGCCGGTCCGGGCATTTCAGCCCGTCCGGCGTTTGAGGACGAGGCCCGTTCAGGGCCGAAGCGGGGGTCTGGGGGCGGCAGCCCCCAGGGACGGGACGGGTAGGGGCGGCGGG